>JAJEIT010000082.1 GCA_022827945.1 Dehalococcoidia bacterium
GTGCGCAATCGCGATCGTGATGCCGCGGGCGCGCTCCTCCGGCGCGTTGTCGATCGAGTCGAACTCCCGGTACTCCGCCTCGCCCTTCAGCCCCAGCACCTTCGTGATCGCCGCCGTCAGCGTCGTCTTCCCGTGGTCCACATGCCCGATCGTCCCCACGTTTACGTGCGGCTTGTTCCGCTCAAACTTCTCCTTCGCCATGGCGAATCCTCCGTGCGGGTAGTGGCGTCATCGGACCCCGATGGCTCGGGGCCGGCGCGCCCTGGAGCCCTCATCCAGATTTGAACTGGAGACCTCGTTCTTACCAAGAACGCGCTCTGCCAACTGAGCTATGAGGGCCTAGTCCGCGTGTGCGTTATTGATAGTAGCGGGATTTCCGTTGTGGGGGAGTGGGGGCCGCGGGGAGAAGCCTCCCCGCTACGTGGCATGCTTGGAGCATGCCGTCATCATGCTAGAATCATGCCATGGCGAACATCCAGGTGAAGAACGTCCCCGATGAGCTGCACGAGCGCCTGCGGCGGCACGCCCGCAAGAAGAACTGCACGATGAGCGCCGCAGTGCTCGCCGCCATCGAGCGCGAGATCAAAATGGCCGAGTGGCTTGAGCGCCTGGAGACCCGCCCCGTCGTCGACCTTGGGGTGCCAGCTGCCAGACTGGTGGAGGAAGCGCGGGCGGAGCGGGACAAAGAACTCGGACTCGAGTGACGCAGTACATCGTTGATGCCTCCGTCGCCGTCGAGTGCGTGCTCAGGACGGAGGTTGGGCGATCCGTCCTGCAGGCACTCGGCGAGGTGCAGCTTGCTGCCCCTGCCCTCCTAGACGCGGAAGTCCTCGCAGCGCTACGAAAGGGGGTACAGCAGGGACGGTACGATCTGCAACGCGCGGAACATGCCATCAGCGACCTGGTCGACTGGCCCATCCAACGGATCCCGAACAGGGACCTTCTCCGCCTAGCCTGGATCCACCGGCACAACGTCACGGCCTACGACGCGCTGTACGTCGCCCTCGCCAACTCCCTCGGTGTCCCTCTGCTGACCATTGATGGGCCACTGTCGCGAGCGCCGGGACTGGGCATCGTCGTGCAGAACGTGCGCCTCTCCTAGGCGCCCGCCTTCGCAGCCGACCCAGCTCCTTCCCTAGGCCAGACCGCGCTTCGCCAGCTCCTTCGGCATCCGCACGGCGTCGGCGCTGAGCAGGGGGCCGCGCTCCTCGTCGGTGAGCGTGCCCGCCGTGTCCTTCGCCATCTTGCCGCCGTCGAAGAGGATCCACTTCTCGGGAACGACCTCGAGGATGACGCGCAGGGGCGAGTCGAGGCGCTCGACGAAAGCGGCCGCGGCCTCCGCGTCGGGGCTGATCTTGTTGGCGAGAGCCGGGTAGAACCAGTCCTTCGTCTCCTGGTCGTCGTGGATGATGCAGCGGCCCTTGGCCGTAGCCTGCCCTCCCGGCGCGCCCGAGTCGGGGTCGCAGGCGGCGCTGCTCACGATGACCGACACGCGCGGGTCGCGGCGGATGGCGGCCACGCGGTGGCGGTGGACCGCACAGGTGATCCAGAAGCGCCCCTCATGCCAGACGTAGGCGTGGATGACGCCGACGGGCCAGCCGTCCTGCGTGCTCCAGTTGAGCGCGCACTCCCTGGCGTTTACGAGCAGCGATTCGAGCTGCTCCTCGTCGAGTGGGTAGCCGGAAACGGTTTCGTGGTCTTGCGCGCCCGCCATCTGGAGCCTCCAAAGGTGTTGCTGGCCGCGTCGTGCGCGACGCCCCGAACCGTGGCAGAGCGCGGCGCGCGCGTCAACGGCTGGGCGCTATCCTCCAAGGACCATGCGGCTGACTGCCCCTTCTCGCATCGAGGCGCCGGAAGACCTGGCATTCCTGAGCACCGCCCACCTGGCCGATGACTCCCTGGAGATCGACCTGACGGAGGTCGAGTGGATCTCGCCGCTCGGCGTCGTTGCCGCGCTGGCAACTTGTCTGCGGGCCGACAGGGAAGCGTTGGACGCGACTGTTTACCTGCCGGAGAGCCGTGAAGTGAGGACGTACCTGGCAGCCATCGGACTGCTTGAGGAAGTGGAGCGGCACGGCTGGTCACTACAACGCAACATCCCGGAGGAGCTGGTGGTGTTGCAGGTGCCTGGGACGGGGTGGTCGCAATCCCTCGACCTTGACATCGACCCGGAAGCCAACTTCGCCCCGCACCTGCCTGTCTCCGGGCTTTCCAGCGAGTCCGAAGTGGTGGAGGCCTCCTACCTGCTCGACGAGGCCCTTCATGCCGCCAGCCTCACCGGCGGCCTGTTCGACGATCTGATCGATGTCGCGGATTTTGGCCTGGGATTCGCCAACACGCTTCAGGAGCACTATGGCGACATGACGAACAGCGAGGCGATCGTTCGCGCGTTCGAGGAGCAAGTCAGCGGTACAGGGGACAAGAAGCGCGGGTTTGGTCTAAGCCAGATAGCAGAGATTATCGACCTCGGTCCGGAGAATGCCCTGGACATCGTGTCGTGGTCCGGACACGTGAGGCGGTCTGGAGGACAAGTCCAGCCCCGCGAAGACGGAGGCGTACTCTTCCCGGGGACTGCGGCAGCGGTTTACGTGCCGTACTCCCTTCTATAATCGATGCGAAGGCTGGCGAACCTCATGACCATCATCCTTGCGGAGCACGGCACCATGTTTGCGACGCGCGGGCAGGCACGGGAACTCCCGTGCGATGGCGGCGACGCCGGCACGATTACAGTCGATGCGGCAGACGTGTACATGAGCCCGTCGTTCATCGCTGAACTGCTCGTGACGCTCGTGGAAAAGCGCGAATACGACCGCGTGCTGGTGCGCGGCGCTCGCGAGCGACCGGCACGTGTAGCCCTTCACCTGGCCGAAAAGTTCGGTTACGCCGATCGGGTCGAGGTCGAGCAACCACTCCCGACTACCTAGCGCACCCGCTTCCGCCTGCCGACCACACGGGCTACGCTCGCGCCGTGGGCATAGAGGCGCTTACGCACGACGACGACGGCAACCTTGTCGTGCCGGAGACCCCCGAGGAGTGGGACCGGTGGGTTTCCGCGTCGAGGACGCGGAACCACGTGCTGGACAACCCCCTGCTCGACTGGCTCGATCGGTGGGGCGAGGAGCACGGCTACGAACGCGACCCCGTCGAGGAGGACACGGACTTCCTGACCTTCCTGTTCGGGAAGGGGAATGCATTCGAGGCGGCGGTCGTGGAACACCTGAGCGAGCTCGCCGAGGTGCGGATGGTGGAACCGGAGGGTGCGGAGCGAGAGGAGCTGCGCGAGCTGGCCGTGGCCGAGGCAACGTTCGCGGCGATGGCCGATGGAGCGGAGATCATCTGCCAGGCGTGGATGCGCAACCCCCAATCGCGCACCTACGGCGCCCCCGACCTGCTGGTCCGCAGTGACGTGCTCGCCAGGCTGTTCCCGGGGTCGATTTCCGACGAGGCGGCGGCCGTGCCCGCGCCCGACCTCGACATCGGTGACCGGCACTATCGCGTGATCGACGTCAAGTTCTCGACGCTGCACCTGGCGGCGGGCGGAGAGCTGGGCAATTCGGGCTCGGCGCCGGCCTACAAGGCGCAGGTCTACCTCTACAACCGCGCCCTCGGACGGCTGCAGGGGTACCTGCCGCCGGAGGCGTTCGTGCTGGGGCGCGGGTGGGAACAGACACGGCGGGGCGAGACCTCACGGGGCGCGAGCTGCATGGACCGGATCGCGCCCGTCGCCAACGACTACGCCTCGTACGGGCGGGGACGGCTCTCCGACCAGGTCGACGAGGCGGTGGCATGGGTGCGACGGGTGCGGGCGGAGGGCGGCAACTGGCGCGCCCTCCCGGAGCCGTCGGTCGAGGAACTGCGCCCGAACGGGAAGGCCGATTCCGGGGAGTGGTCGAGCGCGGTCAAGGAGATCCTGGAGGAGGGCGAGGACCTGACCCGTCTCTGGTGGGTCGGTGTCGCGAAGCGCCGCGATGCGAACCGGCAGGGGCTGACGCGCTGGACCGACCCGCGCGTCACGCCGAAGGCCGTCGGCGTCGAGGGGCGCACGACGATGCCGAACCTGCAGGCCCTCCTGGACGTGAACCGCGAGCCCGGGCCCGACGTCCGGCCGGCTCGCATCGCCGAGGCGAGGGAGGATTGGATCGAGGAGGCGCCCGTCGAGTTCTACGTCGACTTCGAGACGGTCGGCGACCTCGACGACGACTTCTCGGCGATCCCCGAGCGGGGCGGGCAGCCGCTCATCTTCATGGTCGGCTGCGGGCACCTGGAGGACGGGGACTGGCGGTTCGAGTGCTTCATTGCCGACCGGCTCGACGAGCGGTCGGAGGCGACGGTCATCGACGACTGGTTCGAGCACATGACCTCGGTTCGCGACCGGCTCGCACCGGGGGCGCACCCGAAGGTCATCCACTGGTCACCGCACGAGACAATCACACTGGAGACGGCGTTCGACGCGGCCGTGAAGCGTCACCAGGCGACGGGCTGGCGGCACACCAGGAAGCAGGAGCCGTGGCCCCACCCGAACTGGTTCGACTTCCTGAACAAGGTGATGAAGCGGGAGCCGGTGGTCGTGCGGGGGGCGCACGGGTTCGGGCTGAAGGCGGTCACGAACGCGATGCACGACCTCGGGTTGGTCGAGACCCGCTGGGATGAGGGCCCCGCCGACGGCCTCGGCGCGATGGTGGGCGCGTGGACGTGCAACCGGCGGGCGGTCGAGGACGGGTGCAGCATGCGCGACCTCGCGCTGATGAAGGGCATCGAGCGTTACAACGAGGTCGACTGCAAGGCGATGATGGAGCTCGTCCACTACCTGCGCCAGCACCACTAGAGGGCGGCGGCTAGCCCCCTTCGAAAGGATTCACCAGCTCCACGCCAAGCCGGTCGAAGTCCCGCGCGTTCCGCGTCGCGACCGTCAGGGAGTGAGCGACGGCGACCGCCGCGATCAGTGCGTCTTCCATGAGGGAATCCGGCTGCCGGTGCTTGAGACGGGCCCACTCCCGGAAGGCGGCCGCGTCGGCAGGAAGCACGCCGAAGGAGTTCAGCACCTGCCCGAGCCAGACCTCGAGCGCATTCGCCTTCGTCGCATCATGCTCGCGGGTGATCTCGATGCCCGCCTGTATCTCCCCGATGGTCACGGCGGAGACGAAGAGCTGATCCGCGGGAACCCGCCGAATCCACTCGAGGACCGCAGGATGGGGGCGCGGACGCCGCAACTCCGAGACGACGTTGGTATCGAGGAGGTACACCGGCTACTTGACGGCCGGAGGGGGCCGGTGGCGATGGGTGGGGCGCGGCGGCGTAAGTTCCTCCGTCCGGGCATCGGGACTGAGGAGCAGGTCCTTTAGCGTCGGCCTGTTCATCTCTTGCAGCTTCCGCCACTGGTCGATCGAGACGAGAACAGCCGCTTCAACGCCACGCCTGGTAACGATCTGGGGCCCATCACTCAGGCTGGCATCGAGCAGCTCGCTGAACTTCGCCTTCGCATCCTGAACCTGCCACGCCTTGCCCACACAAACACCCTGCTGACTAGTCTCCTGACTAGTCTACACGCCCTCAGGCCGGCCCGCGTACCCTGCGCCGATCAGCGAGTCGGTGAAGCTGAGGGAACGATCCGGCGGGTTGGCGCATATCTCTTTGCACGATGGTACTGGCGCATCCCGATGCGCGACGCGAACACTACCCCATCCGGCTGGTGGAAGGTGAGGGACGCATGACCGACGACGAAGCCGTCCTGCGGTGTCAGGACGGCGACCGTGAAGCCTTCCGCCACCTGGTGGAGCAGTACAAGAACCCGCTCTACGGCACCGCCTACCTGATGACGGGCAACGCCGCGCAGGCCGAGGAGCATGTGCAGGAGGCGTTCCTGCTGGCCTGGCGCGGCATCAAGTCGTTCCAGCGCGGGCGCCCGGTGAAGCCCTGGCTGATGCGCATCCTGGTGAACGCGGTGCTGGCGCAGCAGCGCAAGCGTTCCCTGACAACCGTGCCGCTGGAGGAAACGCTGCCCGTGGGCGCGCCCTCCAGCGGCGCCGACTCGATCGAGGCGAGCGAAGACCGCGAAGCCGTGCGCCAAGCCCTCGCCCAGCTAACCCCCGAACACCGCCAGGTCGTGGTGCTGCGCTACTTCGCCGACCTGACGGTTCCACAAGTCGCCCGTTCCGCCGGGGTGCGGGAGGGCACGGTCAAGTCGCGGCTCCATCGAGCGCTCCGCCAGATGCGGGAGCTCCTGGAGCAGTCGGGTGTGATGGAGGTGGCCGGCAATGGCGCGTAACGACATGCCAGATCAGGAGATGGAACGAAAGCTCCGCGAGCACTTCGCGGAAGAAGCCCCGGACCTGCAGGCTCCGGACGACCTCTGGGACCGGCTGGAGAGCCGCCTGGGAAAACAGGATCCGCCGCGCTTCGCCCTCTTGCGGGGTGGAGCCAGCGCCATCGGCTCAATGCCATGGATTCCGGCGGCGGCGGCGGCGGTACTGGTTGTGGGCCTGGGCGTGGGCGCCTGGGCCCTGGCCGGCGGGACCGGTGATAGCGGCGGCGACGAGATGGCCGCCGCCCCGGCCGCCACACAGGCTGCGGCGGCCGCTGAGGGAGAACCGGAGGCTGCTGCAGCGGCCACCGTCGCCCCGACGGAGGCCGTTGCCTATGAAGCGGCCGCCGAGGCAGAGCCGCCGGCAGCGGCTCCCGCGGCCACCGAGGCCGCCGCCACAGCGGCCGCGGCCGCCCGCGCAGTCGAGCGGGAACCAGCTCCGGAAGCGACCCCCGAGGCCGTCTCGACTCCCGAGTCAACACCGGAACCGGCGCAGGCACGCGAGGCGCAGGCCACCCAGGTCGCGGAGAGCGAGCCACCCGCCGACGACAGCAGCGAACCCGCCGAGGCCTCCGACGGAGCCGAGGAAGCCGCGGAAGAGCCTGCCGAGCCCTCCGACGTCGCCATGGATGACGACCTGTCCGACGAGGACATGGCTGAGGACATGGCCGACGAGGCCATGGACGACGCCATGGGCGATTACGACGACATGGCGGACGGCGACATGGAGGCGGAAGCCGAAGACTCCGCGTCCTGGTCCGCGCGCGAAGCGGAGGAGGAGGAAGCGGCGCAACCGCGGCGTCCTTCCGATACGACGTTCGAGGACTACGAGCGCACGGCCTTCGTCTCGACCGACCTTGACGCTGTCTCGACCTTCAGCCTCGACACCGACCGCACCTCTTACTTCCTCGCCCTCACCTGGGTCCGCAACGGCTACCCCGTCGACCCCGACTCCGTGCGGGCGGAAGAGTGGATCAACGCCTTCGACTACGGGTACGCCCGGCCGGCCGGCGACGACCGTTTCGCCATCGTCAGCGACCTCGTACGGCACCCGATCGACGGGGACTGGCACCTCGCCCGCATCGCCATGCAGGCGCCCGACCTGCGCGACGACCGGCCGCTCAACGTGACGCTCGTGCTGGATGCCTCCGGCTCGATGTCGTGGGGCGACCGCGTCGCCATCGCGCGGGAGGCGGCGGAGACCATCCGCCAGAGCCTCGGCGCCGACGACCGAATCGCCGTCGTCCACTTCACCACCGACGTGCTCGACCGCTACACGGTCGCGCACAGCTCGCCCGACGACGAGGACGTGGTCTGGTCGATCGGCAGGCTGGCGGCGCACGACAGCACGAACGTGCAGGCCGGCCTCAACCTCGGCGTGCAGCTGGCCGACCAGGCCCGGCAAGAGCGCCCGGACGCCTACAACTACATCATCCTGATGTCCGACGGCGTGGCGAACGTGGACGCGACCGACCCGTTCGCCATCCTCGAGGGGGCGCCCGACTCGGACAGCACGAACCCGCTGCGGCTCATCACCATCGGCGTGGGCATCGACAACTACAACGACGTGCTGCTGGAGCAGCTCGCCCAGCACGGGAACGGCTGGTACCGCTACCTCGACGACACCGTCCAGGCGCGCGAGACGTTCAGCCGCGAGAACTGGCTGGCCCTCTCCACGCCCTTCGCCGACCAGGCCCGCGCCCAGGTGACCTGGGACCCGGCCGTGGTGAAGGAGTGGCGCATCGTCGGCTACGAGAACCGGGTCACGCCCGACCACACGTTCACGCAGAACCGCCGGGAGTTCGCCGAGCTTCCCGCCGGAACGGCCACCACCGTCTTCTACGAGCTCGTGCTGCACGAGGGCGTCAGCCTCTCGGCCGCGCTCGGGAGCGTGGAGGTGCGCTGGGTCGACCCGGCCACGGGCGACTCGGTCAGCCAGACCGCCGCGATCAGCGGCCAAACCGACGCCGGCTTCGACGACGCCGACCGCTTCCTGCGGCTGGGCGCAATCGTGGGGCTCGCGGCCGACCGCTACAGCAGCCTTTCGCCGCAGGTCGAGAACGCGGAGGTCGACTACGCCGGCATCCACGCCGACCTCTCGGCCCTGCAAAGCCGCTTCCGATCGCTTGAGGGAAGGCTCGGCTCCTCCCAGGCCTACCTGGACTTCAGCGCCCTTTTGGACGAGCTGACGGCCGCGGCCGCCGAGCTGGCGCCTTCCTCGGGCTACAGCCAGTGACCTGGCTCGCCATCCGACGGGGGCTCCGGCGCGCCCCCACGCACAGAGCAAAGGAGGCTCAGATGCGATTCCCCGCACGGATGTACCGGATCCTCGCCGCGAGCGCCGCCGTGGCGCTCCTCACGCTCGCGGTCGCCGCCTGCGGCGACATCGACGGCGACGACGACGACAGCGCCGCGCCGGCGGCGACGCAGGCGCCCAGCCGCGCCCAGCCGGCCCAGGAGGCCGCCGCCACCCAGGCGGCTGCCGAGGCGTACGAGCACGCAGCGGCCGCCACGGAGGCAGCAGCCGCGTACGAGGCCGAAGCCGCGCAGGAGGAAGCAGCCGCAGACAGCGGTTCCTGCCCGAACTGTTGGTCCGCCGGCCGGCAGGGGTCCACGACCCAGGCAGCCGCCTCCGTCAGCGAACCCGCACCCCAGCGGCCCGCGCCCGGGGCGACGACCTTCCAGAACTACGGGCGCACGCCGTACGTGAAGACCGCGACGGACGCCGTCTCCACCTTCAGCCTCGATACGGATCGCACGTCGTACTTCCTCGCCCTCGCCTGGGCGCAGAGCGGGTACGCCGTCGAGCCCGACTCGGTGCGGGCGGAGGAGTGGGTGAACGCCTTCTCCTACGACTACGACGCGCCCCGGGACGACCGCAGCTTCGCCATCACCAGCGACGTCGTGCAGCACCCGCTCGGCGGGGGACGCCACCTCGTCCGCCTGGCCTTCCAGGCCCCGCACGTGCGCGACGACGTGCCCCTGAACGTGACGCTCGTGCTGGACGCCTCCGGCTCGATGGCCGACGGCAACCGCGTCGCCATCGCGCGGGAGGCGGCGGAGGCCATCCGTAACAGCCTCGGCTCCGACGACCGCATCGCCGTCGTCCACTTCACCACCGAGGTGATCGACTGGTACACCGTCGAGCACAGCCGGCCCGGAGACGAGGACGTGGCCTGGTCGATCGGGCAGCTCGCCCCGCACAACTCGACGAACGTGCAGGCCGGGCTCGACCTCGGTGTGCGGCTCGCCGACCAGGCCCGGCGGGAGCGCCCGGGCGCCTACAACTACATCATCCTGATGTCGGACGGCGTCGCGAACGTGGACGCGACCAACCCCTTCGCCATCCTCGACTCCTCGCCCGACACCGACCACCGCAACCCGCTGCGCCTGATCACCGTCGGCGTGGGCATCGAGAACTACAACGACTACCTGCTCGAGCAGCTCGCCCAGCACGGCAACGGCTGGTACCGCTACCTCGACACGACCGCGCAGGCGCGCGAGACCTTCAGCCGCGAGAACTGGCTGGCCCTCTCCACGCCCTTCGCCGACCAGGCCCGCGCGCAGGTGACCTGGGACCCGACGCTGGTCAGCTCCTGGCGCATCGTCGGCTACGAGAACCGGATCACGCCGGACCACACCTTCGAGCAGAACCGGCGCGAGTTCGCCGAGCTGCCCTCGGGCGCGGCCACGACGGCGTTCTACGAGGTCGTCCTGCACGACGAGACGCGCCGCGGCCTGGCCACGCTGGGCGAGGTGGAGGTGCGCTGGGTGGACCCGCGCTCGGGCGACACCTACAGCCAGGCGGCGCGCCTGGAGGGCCGCACGGACGCCCCCTTCGACGCAGGCGACCGGCACCTCCGCTTCGGCGCCATCGTGGCGCTCGCCTCCGACCGCTACAGCGCCCTGTCGGTGCAGCTCGAGGGGGCCAAGATCGACATCGCCGGCCTGGGCGCCGACATGACGGCGCTGCGGGCGGAGCTGGACTCGCTCTACGAGCGGATGAGCACCCTGCAGTCCTACCACGACTTCAGCTTCCTGCTGGAGCGAATGACGGCCCGGGTCGAGGAGCTCGGGGGCGGGAGTTCAGGCTACAGCCAGTGACGGCTCCCCTCGCACGACACCGGCTGTAACAGCGCGTTACCGGCCGCGGCGGACAACACCCCACCACCCGCCGCGGCCGGCGCGCGCACTTCAAGGTCTGATGAAACGGGGAAGCTGGTGGGCCCGCACCTCCTGTGCTGCGGAGTCGCCGGTTGGCTCAGGGCCAGGCCTCGATGACGACGCGCCCTCCCTCCTCTACTTCCAGATACACGCTGTGACTCTCGAGGAGGCGCATGCCGACCAACGGTGTGGTGTCGGCGGCGTCCGCCTCTACGTACCTCGTCCGCCCGTCCCAGAGCACGGCAATGCCGAAAGAAGAGAAGGTGACCTCACTGCCGTCCGCCAGGGTCGCCCGGCTGGTTCCCCGAAAGTCCAGTCCCAACTCCATCGCCAGCGCGGGCGCCACGGTCAGGAATCCCGTGAAACCGGTGTCGACTACCGCCTCGATCTGCCGTGCCTGTCCTGTCGGGCCGTACAGGGCAAGGGTCAGCACCGCCTCGTGGGCGGCGTTCACCATGCCTTCGATCACTCGGGGGTCCGCAGGGGACGACC
Source organism: Dehalococcoidia bacterium (assembly GCA_022827945.1). Taxonomy (GTDB): domain Bacteria; phylum Chloroflexota; class Dehalococcoidia; order Tepidiformales; family Tepidiformaceae; genus UBA2991. The sequence goes on from JAJEIT010000082.1 coordinate 10,958, forward strand.
GCCGAAGTGATGCAGTGCACGATGCCCGACGCGGAGGAGCCAGACATCAACAGCATCCGGTCGCTGGGTACGGAGGCCATCCGTCGCGGCAATCACGTTGTCGCCGATGGCCCATCTGCCGCTGTCCACATCAATCGCAACGACCGCTCCCTGATGGTCGGCTTCGACCTTCTGGCGAATGTCGCGTTCGTAGATCTCATCTCCGAGGCGGGCGGTCTCCTCAGACGTGCGACGGGTCACCATGTCGGTCTCCTGCGATACGGGCTCACACCTAGAAGATAGCGCCGACCGGCAACCGATCCAACCGGCAAACCACAGGGCGCGTCGCGTTGGCAGCCCCGAACTCCCACAGGACAGCCCATGTCGCCGCCAACCTCCGACAACCTCCGATGGCGGCTACGTTGCCAGCTGGGCCAGGTCGATTCCGATAAGCGCCAGGCTGAGGCCGGTCCACATCGTGACGATGATCCAGTAGAGCCAGGGATTCTCGTCCCGGTGGATCGGCTCCACGAGGAAGGTCACGCCGGTCGCGAACGCGGGCACGGCCCAGTACAGGAACAGCAGGCCCCAGAGCCACTGGAAGTTGAACACGACCGCGGTCACCACGATCGCGAGGGCGCCCAGCGTAAGCCAGCGAACACGGCCCCCCACCGCACGTCCCGGCCGCCGATCGAAGCTCATGCTTCCCGCTCGACGTATCTCGCCGGAGGGTCCTGGCCGGCCAGCCGCCAGGCGAGATAGTGATGGAAGTCCACGACCACCCGCTCGAGGGGCACCAGCCGCCCTCCCCGGGAGAGCCTCGCCGCCATGCCCGCCTGGGCTCGCTCGCAGATGGCGCGGTCCTCTTCCAGGAACGCCGTCGCATAGCCGTCGGAGATGGCCTGCGTCACCTGGTCGGGAGCGGAACGCATCAGCGTTCCCTGGGACACCCGCGTCGACGTCGGGCTCACGGGATGGGCGATGATCCAGTCCCAGGAGTCCTGGGTCACGACACCCACGAACGAGGGCGGGATCGAGACGAGGACGTAGTGGTCACCGCCCGTGCCGCCGCCGAAGAGGCTCCCGAGCAGCTTCCCCACCACCCCGCCGTCGTCCTGGACGATCTCGCCGCCGGTCAGCGTCCATGGCGCCGAGCCCGCGATGTAGTACGCCCCCCGCGTCGGCGTGACCTTCTCGAGTGTCTTCTCGTGCACCTTGAACAGGTGGTAGCTCTCCATGCCGTTCTCGACGACCAGCTTCCAGTTCGCCTCCCAGACCTCGGGAGCGGTCAGCGGTCCCGGCGCCGCGAAGGACCCCATGTCGAACTCGGCCAGGCGCGGGGCGATGCCGGCGAGCCGCTCGGCGAGCGGAGGGGCGTCGGGCGAGAGGCACACGAACACGACGCCCATCCAGACCTCGACGCGGAAGGCGGGCAGTCTGTGCTCCTCGCGGTCGATCGTGACCCCGTGCGTGTACGGCGCGCCCCGGAAGGTTCCGGAGTCGCTGTAGCTCCAGGCGTGGTACGGGCACGTGATCGTGCCCCCGTCGAGACAATCCACGCCCGGTTCGAGCATGAGCGTGCCCCGATGGCGGCACACGTTCGAGAGCGCGCGCAGCTGCCCGTCGGCGCCGCGAACCAGCGCCAGGGGCTCGCCGGCGATGTCGATGGCGAGGTAGTCGCCCGGTTCCGCCAGCGCCGCCTCCGCGCAGACCGCCGCCCAATCGCTGCGAAACACGCGGTCCAGCTCCAGCGCGAAGAGGCCTTCGTCGCGGTAGGCGGCAAACGGCAGGGCCTGCGCTTCCTCCGCCGGGGCCGCCGCTGCTGCAAGCAAGTCGAGCGCGGCTTCGGTGTCGTGCCTGCTGGCCATCGCTACCCACGTGCCCCTTCCTGGCTCAAGCGCGAGCCGCAGTGCGGTTCGCCGGGGGAAAGCTGGTGGAGGGGGCAGGATTCGAACCTGCGTACCGCTCTGCGGGGCAGATTTACAGTCTGCTGCCTTTAACCACTCGGCCACCCCTCCACCTGGTGAGCCCAGGAGGGGACTCGAACCCCTAACCTGCTGATTACAAATCAGCCGCGCTGCCAGTTGCGCCACCTGGGCAGGGGGTCGACCCCACCTGCCGGGGGCCGTGTGTCACCGCTTTGACGGCGGCGGCCCTGCGAGTATCGCCCCGCTCCCCCTCATCCGCAAACAGCACCCCTCGGGCGACACGCGGCCCTTGGCGTTTCCGCGCCCCGCCTCCAGCCTCCCGCGAAACGCATTCGTGGAGGAACGCGATGAGCGAGGAACCGGTAATCGGCGGCGAGGACACGTCGGACAGCGGCGATGGGGAACGGCCCGAGCCCGTGACCGGCGACGAGGCGGCCGAGGCGACACGGGGGGACGCGAGCGAGGCGGAGCTTGCCGGCCTGCTGCGCGAGACCCTGCTCGCTGCCCACGAAGACCTGAAGGCGGCCGACCTGCCGGGGGAGACCCCGGCCGAGGTGCGGGAGCGCTACGTCACCGCGCGCGAGCGGCTGGAGCGCGAGGCGCGCGAGGCAAGGGGGTCGCAGGTGCCGGCGGGCGCTCCCGGGCGGTTCGCCCCCGCGCCGGTGAGCGCCTTCGAGAAGATCCGCGAGGGGCTCACGCGCCTGAACGCCTGACGCGAGCGGTCGACGGCTGGGAGGCGCGGGGCTAGCATCGGCGGCAGGGGGAGACGATGAACGTTGCCATCCTCGGCCTTGGGCGCTTCGGGACACAGCTCGCGCGCGAGCTCGTCTCGCTCGGCGTCGACGTGCTCGGCGTCGACCGCGACGGCGCCCGCGTGAACGAGGTCGTCGAGACGATCCTGCTGGCCGCCGAGGGGAACGTCGAAGAGGTCGAGTTCCTCGAGTCGCTCTCGCTGCACAACTACGATTCGGTGGTCGTGGCGATCGGCAGCAACGTGGCCACGAGCGTGCTCGTGACGCTCACGCTGAAGCAGCGCCTGCGCCTGACCCACGTGGTCGCCAAGGCGAGCACGGACGAGCACACGCGCGCCCTGGAGCTGGCCGGGGCGGACGTGCTCGTGAACCCGGAGCGCGAGTCGGCGCAGCGGCTCGCGCACACGCTCGGCAGCAGCGACATCACGGACTACATGTCCCTGGGCGGGGCGCAGGGCATCGCCCGCGTGCGAGCGCCCTACTCGGCCACCGGCCACGCCATCGGCGACCTCGACATCGCGGGGCGCTACAACGTGTTCCTGCTGGCGCGCCTGCGCGACACCTCGGTCACGTTCAACCCGGACCTGGAAGAGACGGTGCAGCAGGGCGACTTCTGGATCGTAGCGGGGCGCGACGACCATCTGCGCGACCTGCAGCAGTAGCGCCGGGCCCGCGGCGCATGAAAAACCGCCCGCGTTTCTGCGGGCGGTTTTGCTATCCCGGCGGAAAGGAGGAAACGCCGGGAATCTCGCTCCGGAGCGGCCTAGGCCGCCCGGGTCATGCGGTGCTCCTCGTTGGTGATGAAGTCACTCTCGGAGAGCCAGTTCTTGAACTCCTTCACGGCGCCACACTCGTAGCAGCGGCCGAGGCTGACAGGCCCCGACGGCTCGTCGATGCGCCAGCGGTGGAAGTGCTGGGGCTTCGCTGCGGTGTGTTTGGTGCTGCGCTTGTTCATGACCGAACCTCCGTGGTTGACGTCGAAGGGCCCAGGCCCTACGCTCCTAAAGAAGAACCTCCGCTACTATGTTTTCCGAAGTTCTGGTACAAGTGTAGCAGGAGCCCGGAAAGCGTCAAGTGGTGGTTCCCGAGGCCCTTCCCCGGGCCTTACCATGGAGAAGAACGGTTCCATGGCCCGATCGAACGGCAACGGCACCTCCCGCAAGTACGGCCACGCGTGTCTCATCGCGCAATCCCTCGATGTGCTGGGCGATCGCTGGACGCTCCTGTTGCTGCGGGACCTGATGACCGGCCTGCGGCGCTACACCGACATCCTCCAGAACTGTCCGGGGCTCTCGCCCAACGTGCTCGCCGACCGGCTGAAGATGCTGGAGCGCGAGGGGCTCGTTCACCGTCACTACGAGCGCGGTCTTCCGCCGCGGGTCGAGTACACGCTTACCGAGAAAGGATGGTCCGTAAGGCCCATCCTTCTTTCGTTGGTGGAGTGGGGCATGACCTACGCCAACCGCTTCACCCGTGAATCCATCGGAGACACCGTCCCGACGGATTTTGCTGTCCGGATGGTGCCCACCTTCGCCTTCCAGCCGGAGCTGGCCCAGGGCGTGCACGTGTCCCTCATGCTCGAGATCGACGACTGCGAGGGGTGCAGCGCCTGGACGTTCCAGATCGAGGACGGCCGGCTCATCCCCCAGCGCGGCGGCGCCCCCTCGGACCTGCACTTCCGCACGGACACGAAGGGCTTCTTCCGTTTCTTCCGCGGGACCGAGCCCGGCGAGTGCGGGGAGCTGCGGGGCCCGGTCGAGCTGGCGAAGGCGTTCCAGGGCTGCTTCGAGCTCGCGCCCCCGGTCCCGGTGGGAGCGTAGGGCGATATCCAGTCCTTGATCACTTGTGTATCCGTAGCACAGCGTTGTAGAGTGCAAATGCACTCGACAACTAAGGGGCTCCCACCGGGCGACCGCAATGGCTGTGACGTTTGACACTCGAAGGGCCGTGAGAAAGCTGCGTAAGAAGGGCGGCTTCTCGGAATCCGCAGCCGATGCCACGGTCGAAGTTGTGACCGATGCTACCCGCCTCCATGTCACCCGTGACGACCTGACCACGGCACTCCTCCGCGAGCGAATCTGGTCGATCAGTTCGCTGCTCGCCGTTGCTGCTGCGGCCGTGACGGCCGTTGAACTCCTGAGCTGACAGCCCCCTGAGTCCGTAACGGCCGCGGATGTACAAACGCGATGACCCCCTCCCACCCCGGCGACTTCCTTCGCACCGAGGTGCTTGGTGAGCTCGGCCTCAGCGTGACGCGTGCAGCCGAGGTGCTGGGCGTCCGCCGCGCGACGCTCTCGGCCCTGCTGAACGGCAATGCGTCGCTCTCGGCGGAGATGGCGCTGCGCATCGAGAAGGCCTTCGGCATCGACATGGACCTCCTGCTGCGGATGCAGGCCTGGCACGACGCCGCACGAATGCGCGCGCGGGAGCACGAGATCAGCGTTCAGCGCTACGAGCCCGCCTGACCGCGAAAGCGCAACGCCCTACTCCGTCACCACCTCCAGGGTGGCGTGGCCGAAGAGGACGGCGAAGCGGCGGCACCAGACGACCGCGCTCTTGAACTCGTCGATGTCGATGTCGGAAGGGATCTCGTAGTTGAAGGCGCCGTCGGTGGCCTTCAGGTCGCCGAGGTTGATGGCCTCCTCCTCCCAGCCGTCGGGGTTGCGGGAGAGGTAGACGAACAGGTCGGGGCCGTTGCGCACGGAGAAGTTCTCGACGCGCAGGATGTAGACGCCCGGCTCGGTCTCGACGATGTAGGCGTCGCCGCGGGCGAAGTGGAAGTCGTCGGAGCCCTGCCACTGCCCGAAGGCGACGAGCTGCGCGCCCCCTTCGCTCTCGCCGTCCTCCGTCGGGGCCGCCGTCGCAGCGGCGGTGGCGGCGGGAGTGCTGGCGGCGGCGGTTTCCGCCGCGGAGGTAGGCGACGCTTCATCGGCAGAGTCGGGGGGCGACGTGGCGGTGGCGACGGGGGTGCTGGCGGCGGCGGCCGAGCGGTCGAACTCGGGGGCGGCCTCCTCGAGGAAGCTGCGCTCCCAGAGGGGCGACAGCAGGTACCAGCCGACGGGAATCGCGATCGCGAGCAGGGGAATGCCGATGCCGGCGGTAATGTACTTGTGGTCGATCAGGGGGCGGTAGAGGCGCAGGCGCCAGGCGGCGGCAAGGGCGCCGGCGATGAGCACGACAATGATCGGCAGGATGATCCAGCGGTTGGGGTAGATGAATTCAGAGCCGAAGCGTTCAAGTTCACCGAAAAATTCTTCCATCTCTCTATTCCTCGGCTTCCAGTCTAGCGGGGCGGCCGCGACGCCCCCCGTCGCGCGTCTTTACCTTGCCGGACGCCCTTGCCACGCGCTTTACGAACGCCTAGAAGGGGGATGGCCCGGCGATTCGGGCCGGGGGCACGCCATGAAGCCGGTCGTCAACCACACCCTCTGCGAGGGCCACGCCCGCTGCGAGGAGACCGTGCCACAGGTCTTCCAGGTGGACGACGACGACAAGAGCCAGGTGCTCGTGGAAGCCGTCTCCGAGGAGCTGCGCGACCGCGTCGAAGTGGCCGTGCGAGTCTGCCCGCGGCAGGCCATCAGCCTGGAGGAGGGGTCATGACCAGCGGCGCGCCCGAGCACGACGGCGGGACCCTGAGCCTCGACACGCTCTCGATCACCGACACCCAGCGCTACGTCGACCGGGGCTACCCGTGGGCGGAGTGGGACCTGCTGCGCCGAGAGGCGCCGGTCTACTGGTACGACCGCCCCGACGTGGACCCGTTCTGGGCGCTGACCACCTACGAGGACACGCTCACGATCTCGAAGCGCTCCGACATCTTCATCAGCTCGGATCGGCTGCGCATCTTCCCGAGCACGCAGGAGGAGTTCTCCCGGCGGCGGAAGGAGGAGCTGATCGCGCGCTTCGGGCCGGAGCGGGCGCGGCGCCACTACACCCTCAGCTTCATCGACATGGACGACCCGGAGCACGCCGCCTACCGCAACCTGACGAACCGCAGCTTCACGCCCCGCGCCATGCGCCTGCTGGAGGACCACATCGCCGAGCTGGCGGAGGCCTACGTGAGCGGCTTCGCCCGGCACCTGGTGAACACCGTTGCCGAGCAGGGCGAGTGCGACTTCGTGCACGACCTCGCGGTGAAGCTGCCGATGGCCGCCATCTTCGAGATGCTGGGCTTCCCCCGCGAGGACTGGGACGAGCTGTTCGGCATCCGCGAGGTCCAGTTCGGCTCCGACCGCGAGCTGGCGCTCTCGGGGCTCACGCCCGAGGAGCTGCACGAGGAGCGGCAGAAGGCAAACAAGGCCGCGACCGAGTACGGCTTCGCCTTCATCGAGGCGCGCAAGGCGGCCGGCGCGCCCACCGACTCCCTCGTCGACGTGCTCCTGCGCGCGGAGTTGGACGGCCGCTCGCTCGAGGACGACGAGATCAACTCCTACATCAACCTGCTCGTCGCCGGCGGGCTGGAGACGACGCGCAACGCGACCACGGGCGGCGTGCTCGCCCTGATGGAACACCCCGAGGAGCGCGACCGGCTCGTGGCGAACCCGGAGCTCCTGCGAACGGCCGTGGAAGAGATCCTGCGCTGGACCTCGCCGGTCATCCAGTTCGCGCGGGTGGCCACGGAGGACTTCGAGCTGCGCGGCCACACCATCCGCGCGGGCGAGACGGTGGCGATGTGGTACCCCTCGGCGAACCGCGACGAGACGGCCTGGGACGACCCGTACCGTTTCGACATCACGCGCGACCCGAATGACCACCTCTCCTTTGGCGGCTTCGGCGCACACTTCTGCCTGGGCGCGAACCTGGCTCGCTGGGAGCTGCGCGGCATCTTCAAGGAGCTGCTGCCGCTGCTGCCGGAGATGGAGCTCGACGGGCCGCCGTTCCGCCAGGACAGCCTGCACGTCGGCGGCATCGTGAAGATGCCGGTGCGCTACCGTCCCGTCCCCGCCGCCTGAGCGTGACCGACCCGCCCGCCGAGTACACGTTCCGCGAGGTCGACGCGTCCCACTGGGACGACTTCGAGGCGGTGTTCGAGGCGCCGGGCGGCCCGAAGTACTGCTGGTGCATGGTCTTCCGCGCGCCGCCGGGCCGCTCGCACGCGCCCGACAAGGCCGCGAAGAGGGCGGAGATGCAGCGCCGCGTCCGAGCCGGCGAGCCTGTCGGCATCCTCGCCTACGCGGGGGATGAGCCGGTGGCCTGGTGCTCGATCGCGCCAGTCGGGACGTTCCAGCGAATCGGGAAGGCCGTGGACAAGGAGCGCGACGGCGTCTGGTCGCTGACCTGCTTCTTCGTACCGAGGCGGCTGCGGGGGCAGGGCCTCGCGCGCCGGCTCCTGCAGGCGGCCATCGACCACGCCCGCGCCCGCGGCGCCGACACGCTGGAGGCCTACCCGGTCGACCCGGATTCCCCCAGCTACGGCTACCTGGGGCGCGTCCCCATGTTCCTGGCGGCGGGGTTCGAGGGGGTGGGGAGGCTGGGCACGCGGCGGCACGTCATGCGGCTCCCGCTCGCGTAGGGTTCCCGGGTGCGCGCCCCCTTCAACGTCCTCGTCATCCCCTTCTGCCGCGCGCCCGGTGCGGAGACGCTCTACTGCGTGCTCCGCCGTGCCGACGCAGGGTTCTGGCAGTGGGTGGCGGGCGGCGGGGAGGACTCGGAGACGCCGGTCGAGACCGCGATCCGCGAGACGCACGAGGAGACGGGCATCGAGGGGCCGCTCTACGCCCTCCAGTCGCAGGCGCGGGTCCCGGTGTCGGCGTTCACGGCGCGCGACCAGTGGCCGGACGACCTCTACGTCATCCCCGAGCACCACTTCGCCGTCGAGGCGGCCGCGCCCGCCGCGCGCCTGTCGGCCGAGCACACGGCGTGCGAGTGGCTCCCCTACAACGCTGCGTTCGCGAGGCTGCGCTGGCAGAGCAACCAGACAGCGCTCCAGGAGCTGGCCGAGCGCCTGTCGCGTGACGACCTGCTGCGGGCGTGAGGGCCGCCTACTGATCGGCCAGCTCGGCAATGGCCTGCCGACGGACCACGTTGAAGAACCTGCCGGTTGGGCCTTCAACTTCCGCGGCGACAGTAGCTCTCTCTTGCGGCGGCAGACGTTCAAACCAACGGCGATAGGCACGGTCACTCCACCCCAAACGGAACGTACGCCGCTGGACGAAGTGGATGGACTCGTCCTTGCCGATGCTTCCATCAGCCACTCCCAACGCAAATGCTTCAGCCTCGTCAGGGTTGGCCAGCAACACCGCCTCATTGAGGAGCAGGAACGTCTCCATTGCGGTCAGTGCGAATCGCTTGTTTCCGTCGGCGAATGGATGGTTCTTGTTGAGGCCGTAGTGAAGGATTCCCGCCTTGACGGGAAGCGTGCGGTAGTAGGGCCACCGGGCCTGATCGAGGGCGCTCAGGAGCGCATGGCGTCCCTCTTCACCTCGGAGCTGGAACGCAGGCGAGCCGGGGAAAACCTGCTCCGTGAGGCTGATGACGACTTCCTGGGCGAGTTGCTCGTCGAGGTAATGAAGCCGCGGCACGGGCTAACGCTTGGCGAGTTCCTCAAGGACTTCTCGCCGCCGTTCGATGACCTTCCTGGCAGCCTCGCGCACGCGGTCACGCTTGCGGCGGCTCGTCGCCTGCTTCCCAGCCGCACCCTCGGCCTGACCGTGCCGGCGCTTGTTGTTCGAGCGAAGGTTGGCCATCGGGGTCTCCACCGCTGCCTCTCGGGCCCAACTACCGTATCACCCTTGCCCGTGCGGGGCGCAAGCCCTCACACCCCCGCCCCTAGAGCCCCTCGTTGATCTCCGCGATGCCGATGTCGAAGTACTCGTTCAGGTTCGTGACCGTGCCGGCGAGGAGCAGGGCGCCGAGGGCGATCAGCATGGCCGCGCTCGCGACCTCCACGGCCGGCATGAAGCGCTGCATCTTGCGCACGGCCCGGGCGGCGTCGCCGACGGCGAGGCCGGCGAGCAGGAAGGGGATGCCCAGCCCGGCCGAGTAGAACGCCAGCAGGTACGTGCCCGTGACGGCGTCGCCGGAGGTGGCGGCCAGGGTCAGGATGAAGCCGAGGACCGGTCCCACGCAGGGCGACCAGCCGACGGCGAACCCGGCGCCCACCATTCCCGAGCGCGTGTAGCTGACGCTGCGGGCGCCGCCGAAGTCGGCCTTGAAGGTGCGCTGCAGCAGGTTGAACTGGATGTAACCCGAGTACTTGGCCCAGGCGACCAGCCCGGCGAGCCCGAGCAGCGCCATCCGCCAGGGCTCGTCGCGCAGCTCGGCGAACTCGACGATGCCGAAGAAGGCGGCGGCGGCGACCGCGAGGGCGATCGCGGCCACGGTCGGCGGCTTCCGGGAGAAAGACGGGATGAGGAGCGAGCCGAGCACGATGAGTAGCACGCCCGCGGCCGTCTCCATCTCGGGCTGGTAGGCGAGCAGGGCGAAGCCGAACAGGCCGGCGCTCGCGCCCAGGGCGATGAAGATGATGCTCAGGCCGATGACGAAGGCGAGCGAGTGGGTGAACGTCCTGCCCCGGCTGGCTCGGATGTCGCCGCCCTCGACCGTCGCGCCGGCGAGGTTGGTGATGTAGATGGGGACAATGGGCAGCACGCAGGGCGAGAGGAAGGAGAGGACGCCCGCGGAGAAGGCGATGAACGGGCCACCCGCCCCCTTCAGGGTCTCGCGGGGGTCTACTTCGACGCCGCCGACGGTGAAGACGAGGAACGGGGCCGCGATCAGGGCCGCAAAGGCCAAGTAGAGCACCCACGCGCGGCTCCCACGCCCCGCCGCCCCGAGCCTTGCCGTTTGCGCCACCGTCACCCTCCGTCACGCCATTATCGCGGACCTCGTCTCGCCGGCCAGACGCTCAAGGTAAAGGCCGGAGAGGGTCGCCGTGCGGTGCTACTCCCGCGCCGCCAGATCGACGGTCTCGGTGCTGAGGGTAACGGCGTTCCCACCGTTCTCCCACGTATGGATGCTGTAGACGGCGACCGTGGGATCGCCCTCCTTGCTCAGGTTGATCGGCCCGCTCACGCCGCTGTAGTCGATGTCCTTCCCCTCGTCGATGAGGGCGGCGCACTCGGCGTAGGTCGTACACGTCTCGCCCTCGTGGGTGAGGCCGGCGATGGCGGCCATCATGGCCTCGCCGTCGGTCGGGTCGCCGACGATGCGGGCGGCCAGAGCCAGCAGGATGACGCAGTCGTAAGCCTCGCCGCCGTAGGCGAGGTAATCGCCGGCTCGCTCGCCCAGGCGCGCCGCAAACTCTTCGTCCGTGGTCGCGGCCTGCGAGATGCCGAGCATCCCGTCGAGGACCGACGGGTTGGAGGCGTCCACGTCCTCCCAGAGCGTCGGGCTGTAGAGCCCGGTGGCGGCGAACTGCCGCTCGGGCCCGATGCCCGACTCGATCAGCTGGCGGACGGTCTCCGAACCGTCGCTGCTGAAGCCCAGGTTGATGACGATATCGGGGTCGTAGTTCACGACCTGCGCCACCTCGGCGCTGTACGAAGCGGTCTCCGGGTCGTACAGGACGGAGAAGGTGTTCGCGCCGAGCCTGTCGAACTCCTCCACGAGCAGCGAATCAAGCGCGTTCCCCCAGGCGTCGGCGCGGCCGATGATGGCGATGCGGGTCAACCCTGCGGAGACGACCACGTCGGCGATGACGGGGGCCATGGCGGTGTCGGGCGGGATGGTGCGGAAGTAGTAGGCGGCGTTCTCCTGGCCGGTGAAGACGGGGGAGGTGTTCGAGGCGGAGCACTGCGGCACCTGTTCGTCGAACAAGGTCTGCACGAATGCCTGCGACACGGCCGACGCCCCCGCTCCGACGATGACGTGGGCGCCCTCGCCGAGCAGGCGGCGCGCCCCCTCGAGGCCGGTGGCGGGGTTGGTGGCGGAGTCGGCGAACGTGAGCGTCACCTCGCCGCCCTGCGCGTTCACGTCCTCCGCCGCCAGGCGTACGGCGGCGATCATCGGCACGCCGAGGAACGCCAGCGAGCCAGTCTCGGGAAGGACCGCGCCAATGTGCAGGGCGGCCGGGGCGGCCGCGGTGTCCGGCGCTTCGGTGGCGGGGGCGTCTTCCTCGCCGCCACCGCACGCCGCGACCACGAGGGCGACCAGCACTACTCCTGCGACGAAGGCCTGACCGCGCGCCCTGGTGCCCATTCTCGACCCTCCCGTCTATCCGGCTATGTGTGAAAGCCCTACGCCAGGGACGATACCAGAGCGCTCCGGCCCGCCGGGAGCTTCTCCGCTAGACTGCGCGCCCAACGGAGGTGACGCGTGAACGAGTTTCGAGGCAAGACGGCGGTCGTGACGGGCGGGGCCGGTGGAATCGGCCGGGCCATGGCTCTCACGTTCGCCAGTGAGGGCATGAACGTCGTGATCGCCGACGTGGACATGGAGACGGCAGCGAAGACGGCCGCCGAGATCGAGGCGCAAGGGGTGCGCTGCATCACCGTGCAGACGGACGTCGCCGACCGCGCCTCGGTGGGCAACCTCGCCGACCGCGCGTTCGACGAGATGGGCGGCGTTCACGTGCTCTGCAACAACGCCGGCGTCGTCTCGATGGGCCCCGCCCACATGCTCAGCGACTCGGACTGGGACTGGGTCATCGGGGTCGACCTGCTCGGGGTGATCTACGGCATCCAGGCGTTCCTGAAGCGGATGGTCGACCAGGACGAGGAGTGCCACATCGTGAGCACGGCCTCGATCGCGGGGCTCGTGGCCCACCAGGGCATCGCGCCCTACAACGTGGCGAAGTTCGGCGTGGTGGCGCTGACGGAGACGCTGCGGATCGACCTGCAGGACACGAAGGTGAGCGCCTCGGTGCTCTGCCCCGGCGGTGTGCGCACGCGCATCATGGAGTCCGACCGCAACCGGCCGCAGGACATGGGCGGCCCCGGCGACTTCGAGGCTCGCGCCGGCGCGATGCCGCCGGCGCCCATCGACCCGATGATCGTGGGCGGGCGCGTGCTCGACGCGATCAAGGCGGACGCGCCCTACATCGTCACGCACAAGGAACAGAAGGCGATGGTGGAGGGCCGGTTCAACCCGATCCTGGAGGCGTTCGACCGGCTGTAGGCGTACCGAGGACCCGTCCTTTGTTGTAGGCTAACAGCATGAGTCACCGGACCCACGTGACGCTAACCGACGAGCAGTACGCTCGCCTGTGCGAGGAATCGCGGCGCACGGGCCTCAGCCTCTCCGAGCTCGTCGGTCGCGCGATTGAGCGCACCTACGACCAGCCGCTCCCCGACTCAGCACGGCAAGCCCTCCTTGAGGAGCGCCGCGCCGCGCTCGCGCGAACCGCGGGCATCTGGAGTGACCGTGACTTCGACGGCAAAACGTACGTCGAGCGCATCCGCCGCGGCCTCGACCCCGATACCGGGGCTTGATGGCGCTCCTTCTCGATACCTCGGTGCTCATCGATCACCTTCGGAACCACCCCGGGGCGGTCGCTGCCATCGACCAGGCCGCCGCAACGGGGACTCGCGTGTGCGCGTCGGTTCTGACGAGGCTGGAAGTCCTGGCAGGGATGAGAGCCGGTGAGGAAGAGGCAATTGGTGACCTGTTCGAGCGCATCGACTGGATCGAGGTCGATGCGGACCTTGCTGATCGCGCAGGCGATCTGGCGAACAGGTACGTACGCTCCCACCCGGGCATCGGACCGATCGACTACGTGATCGCCGCGACCGCCGAGCACATCGGCGGCGACCTCTGGACTCACAACGTCAGGGACTTTCCGATGTTTCCGGACCTCCAGCCTCCGTACTAGCGCCCCTTGAACTCCGGCTCGCGACGCTCGACGAAGGCGGCGGCGGCGTTCTTGAAGTCGTCGGTCTTCGAGGCGGCGATCATGTTGCCCGCCTCGAAGGTGAGCGTCTCCGCGAAGGTGTGGGTCGAGCCGTAGGCGAAGTTGCGCTTCATGCGGGCGAAGGCGGCGGTCGGCCCCGCGGCGAGCCTGGCCGCGAGAGCCATCGCCTCGTCGCGCAGGGCGCCGTCGGGGACGACGCGGTTGACGATGCCGAGGCGCAGGGCCGTGGCCGCGTCGATCTGGGAGCCTAGCAGGTAGAGCTCCTTCGCCTTCGCGACGCCCACGATGCGCTCCAGCTGCCAGCTCCCGCCGAAGTCCCCCGTGAGGCCGACGCGCCCGAAGGCCGTCACGAAGCGCGAGCTCGCCCCGGCGAGACGGATATCGGCGGCGAGCGCCAGGGAGAAGCCGGCGCCCGCGGCCGCGCCGTTGACGGCCGCGATCGTGGGTTTGGGCATCTCCGCGAGCAGGCGCGAGATCTCCTCGAAGCGGCGAAGCACGGCGGTGCTGCCGAGCGGGTCGAGCCCGTCGCCGGCGCCGATGCTCTTGAGGTCGCCGCCCGAGCAGAAAGCGCGCCCCGCGCCCGTCACCACCACGCAGCGCACGGCCTCGTCGTCCGCCGCCTCCTGGCCGCGGGCGACGAGCGCATCGAGCAGCTCGCCGCTCATGGCGTTGAGGGCGTCGGGCCGGTTGAGGGTGATGACGCCGACGGCGCCGTCGGTCTCGTAGCGCACGGTCTCGGACATGGGGAGGCCTCCTTGGGGCAGGGGAGGCCATTCTAGCGCGCGGGGCCGTTCACTCCCGCCAGGCGATATCGACCTCGCCGAAGCGCACCGTGTCGCCCTCGGCGACGCCCTCGCGGCGCAGGGCGCGGGCCACGCCCCAGCGGGTCAGGCGGCGGTCGACCTCGTCGCGCGCGCCCTCCATCTCGAAGTCCATCATCTCGATGAAGGTCACGACACGCTGACCCTCGACCGCGAAAAGGCCGGGGCCCTTCCGCACGACCGTGAAGCGCTCCTCGGGCTGGGGGCGGACGACGGGCAGGACCTCGGGCGGCCGGGAGGCGGCGCGCTCACGCTCCTCGCTGACGAGCGCCATGAGCTCCGCGACAAGCGCGTCCGTGCCCTGCCCCGCCTGCGCCGAGATGGTCGCCACGGGGGCGCCGATGTGGGCCTCGAGCGTGTCGGCGGCATCGCGCGCGATCTCCTCGTCCAGGTCCGATTTGGTGACGGCCACGACGCGGGGGATGTCCGCAAGCAGGTTGTCGTAGGTGCGCACCTCGGTCTCGATCAGCTCGTAGTCGGTCACCGGGTCGATGGAGCTGCAGTCAATCACGTGCAGGAGCACGCGGCAGCGGCGCACGTGCTTGAGGAACTCGAAGCCGAGACCGTAGCCCTCGCTCGCGCCCTCGATAAGCCCCGGCAGGTCGGCCAGGGTGAAGCGCTCGTAGCCGACGCTGACGACGCCGAGCATCGGTTCGAGTGTCGTGAAGGGGTATTCGGCGATCTTCGGCCTGGCGTGCGAGACGGCCGCGAGGAGCGTGGACTTGCCCGCGTTCGGGAGGCCCAGCAGGCCGACATCCGCGAGCAGGCGCAGGTCGAGGCGGAGCGCGACGGATTCGCCGGCGTGGCCCCGCTGGGAGTAGTGCGGGGCCTGGTTCGTGCTGGTCGCGAAGCGCTTGTTCCCCCAACCACCGCGTCCACCCCAGGCGACGAGCGCCGTCGCCCCCGGCTCCGCGAGGTCGGCCAGGGGTTCGCCGGTCTCGTCCTCGAAGGCGATGGTCCCCGCTGGGACGTCGAGGGTGAGGTCGTCGCCCTGGGGCCCGGCCTTGAGCTTGGGTCCACCGGGGCCGCCGTTCCCGGCGCGGAAGCGTCTGCGGCTGCGGAACTGCTCCAGCGTGTACACGTCATCGACCGCGCGCAGGTAGACCCTGCCCCCGCGGCCGCCATCTCCGCCATCGGGTCCACCGAGGGGCACGAACTTCTCCCGGTGGAACGTGGCCGCGCCGTCCCCGCCTGTTCCGCCTTCCACCGTAATCAGGACGCTATCGAACATCGGAACCGATCCTAGCCAAGGACGAGGGGAAGGGGACGATGGTGACGGTGAGCCGTTCGGGACCATGCGGGTTCGCGTGAGTCAGCCTGCCGGGGCGCGTCTGACGCGAACCCCGCCGGGTGTGGATTCTGCGCGGAACCGGGTGCGGCTCGGTGTGCGGGTGTGACGAGAGCAGATGCGGCGCGCGGCGAGCCATCGCGAGACGTCCAGGATTCCGCACGGGATGCGCCGGGTTTCCGAACGGGGCTACTTGCCGCCGGCGGGCTGCGGCGCGGCGTCGCCGAGGTCGCCCACATCCCCGCGGCGGCGGCGGATGACGGCCTCGTCCTCGCCGAGGGAGGCGTCCTGCTCCTGCTCGTACGTCATCTTGTAGAGGCGTGCGTAGACGCCGTCGCGGGCGAGCAGCTCGTCGTGCGTGCCGATCTCGACCATGCGTCCGTTCTCGAGGACGACGATGCGGCTGGCCTCGCGGATGGTGGAGAGGCGGTGGGCGATGACGAACGAGGTCCGGTTCTGGAGGAGGTTGCGCAGGGCGCGCTGGATGATGACCTCGGTCTGCGTGTCCACGTAGGCGGTCGCCTCGTCGAGGATGAGGATGCGGGGCGCGGCGAGCACCGCGCGGGCGAAGCTGAGGAGCTGGCGCTGGCCCACGGAGATGTTCTGGCCGCGCTGGTGGAGCTCGTGGTTGTAGGCGCCGGGCAGGCGCGAGATGAAGTCGTGCGCGCCGACTGCCCTCGAGGCCTCCTCGATCTCGGCGTCGGTGGCGCCGGGCTTCCCGTACTCGATGTTCTCGCGGATGGTGCCGCTGAAGAGGTAGGGCTGCTGCAGCACCACGCCCATGAACTGGGTGAGCGAGCGGCGCTTGATGTCGCGCACGTCGTGTCCGTCGATGCGGATGGAGCCGTCGGACACGTCGTAGCCGCGGCTGATGAGGGTGGTGATGGTGGTCTTGCCCGAGCCGGTGTGGCCCACGAGCGCGATCGTCTCGCCCGGCTCGACGTGCAGCTCGAAGTCCTGGAGCACGGGCACGCCCTCGACGTAGTGGAACTGGACGTCGTCGAAGTCGACGCGGCCCTCGACGTCGGTGAGCTCGATGGCGTCGTCGCGATCGCGGATGCGGGGGACGGTCTCGAGCACCTCGAAGATGCGCTGCCCGCCGGCCATGGCCCGCTGCAGCATCGTGTACTGCATGACCAGGTCACGAATGGGCTCGAAGAAGCGGAGGATGAGGAGGATGAAGAGGACGATGGCGCCCACGATGGCGGCGGCTTCGTCCCGGTCGAGGGCGCCGGATGAGAGGGCGCGCCAGCCGGCGGCGATGAGCACGGCCGCCGTCGAGATGGCGATGCAGAGCTCGATCAGGGGCACCACCACCGCCGTGAGCGTGCCCGCCCAGATGTTGGCGTTGCGGTTCTCCTGGTTCATGACGTCGAAGCGCTTCGCGTTCTCGTCTTCCCGGTTGAGGGACTGCACGGTGCGTACGCCGGCCAGGCTCTCGCCGAGGTTCCCGTAGAGCTGGCTGATGCGGATGCGCACGTTGATGAAGGCCTCGCGCGCGTAGCGCGCCCAGATGGTCAGCACGAAGATGAGCGGCGGCACCACGGCCAGCGTGTAGAGGGCCAGCTCCCAGTCCGAGTTCATCAGCAGGGTGACGGCGATGGCGATGCCGACGATGTCGGCGGCGAACGTGAGCGAGCCCGTGCTGAGGAGCTCCTGCATGACCGTCACGTCGCTGGTGAGGCGCGAGATCATGCGGCCCACCTCCATCTCGTCGTAGAACGAGAGGGAGAGGCCCTGCATATGCTCGTACATCTCCGAGCGCAACTCGTAGAGGAGCTGCGTGCCGACGCGCGCCATGATGAGCTGCTGGAGCATCCCCGCGATCCACCCGAGCACGCCCAGCGCGGCGAGCGTGCCCGCCCAGATGGGGATGCGGCCGGCTTCGCCCGCGAGCGCGTCAGCGGTGGCTTCGGCGATGAAGAACGCGGGTACGTAGATGGAGACCGAGACCATGAGCATGCAGGCGAAGGCGAAGATCAGCGCCCGCCGCCGGTGCTTCAGGTAGGGGATCATCTTGCGGACGACTTCGGCGTCGTAGGGCTTGCCGAGGTACTCCTCGTCCCAGCCGTCGACGCCGCGGTTGCCGCGCATCATGCCGCGCTGGCCGCCGATGCCGGAGCTGTAGCCGCCGGCCCCGCCGCCGCCCCACATGCCCATTAGGAAGCGCCTCCACTGCCGCCGGCGGGCTCGGCCAGCCCGGCGGGCTCCGGCTCGGACGCGGGTTCGGCGTCCTCCGCCGCGGCCGCGGTGGCGGCGATCTCGCCCAGCGCCTCTTCCTGGTCGCGCAGCTCGAGGTCGTAGATGGTGCGGTAGAGGCCCTCCTCCTCGAGCAGCTCGTCGTGCGTGCCGCGCTGGACGATCGCGCCCTTGTCGAGCACGAGAATCTCATCGGCCCGCATCACGGTGCGGAGGCGCTGCGCGATGACGAACGTCGTGCGGCCCTCCATCAGCGTCGCCAGCGCCTGCTGGATGAGGAACTCGGTCTGCGTGTCCACGCTCGCCGTGGAGTCGTCGAAGATGAGGACGCGCGGGTCGAGCAGGAGCGTGCGGGCGATGGCGACGCGCTGGCGCTGGCCGCCGGAGAGGGTGACGCCGCGCTCGCCCACCCACTCGTCGTAGCCGTAGGGCAGGCTCATGATGAAGTCGTGGATGCGGGCGGCCTTGGCGGCCGTCTCGATCTCTTCCTGCGTGGCGCCGGGCGCGCCGTAGGCGATGTTGTCCCGGATCGTCCCGACGAACAGGAAGACGTCCTGCTGCACGGAGCCGATGCTCGCCCGCAGGGAGTCGAGCGTGAAGTTGCGAATGTCGACCCCGTCGATGGAGATGGAGCCCTCGGTCACGTCGTAGAAGCGGGGCAGCAGGTTCACGACGGTCGACTTGCCGCTGCCGGTGGGGCCGAGCAGGGCGATGATCTTTCCGGGCGGCGCATCGATCTCGATGTTGCTGAGGACGGCGCTGACGCTGTCGTAGCCGAAGGAGACGTCGCGGAAGCGGACATGGCCGCTGGGGGAGCTGAGGGGCGTGGCGCTGGGGCGCTCCTCGACGGCCGAGCGTGCGTCGAGCACCTCGAAGACGCGGGTGCCCGCGGCGATGGCGCGGGAGAAGGAGGTGATCATGAAGCCGAGCATCCGCACCGGCATCTGCAGGAGCTGCAGGGCCACGAGGAAGAGGATGAGCTCGCCCGCGGCGAGACTGCCCTGCGTGATGTACCAGGCGCCCACGCCCACCGTGGCCGCCACCTGGATGCCGGCCACGCCCTGCAGCATCGGCGCGTGGCGGGCCATGAGCGTCGCCTGGGTGAGCTGGAGGTTGCGCTGCTCCTCGGCGGCCCGCCCGAACTTGGCCGCCTCGACGGGCTCGCGGCTGAAGGCCTTGACCACGCGGATGCCGCCCAGCCCCTCGTCGGCGACCTCGGTCATGCGCGCCTCGCTGGCCTGGATCTCGACCCAGAGGGGGCGCATGACGCGGTGGACGGCCCAGGAGCGCCAGGCGATGAAGGGCAGCGAGATGCAGCTCACGAGGGCGAGCTGCCAGTGGAAGAAGAACATCCCGCCCACGCCCACGATGATCATGAGGATGATCATCAGGAGCCGCAGCGAGGCCATCGACATGAACATGCGGATGGCCTCCACGTCCTGCGTGGCGCGGGACATGATCTGGCCGGTCTGCACCTTGTCGTGGTAGGCGTAGCTGAGCCGCTGGACGGTGTCGTAGATCTGGTTGCGCAGGTCGTAGGCGATGCGCTGGCCGAGGCTCTCGCTGATGTACGTCTGCGCGAAGGCGGAGATGCCGCGCGCGATGGCGAAGCCGACCACGAGCAGCGCCGCCAGGATGAGCGTGCTGCGGTCGCCGGTGAAGGTGATGGACGCTCCCTCGCGCACCGGGTCGAGGCCGACGTCGACGGCTATCTGGGCGAGGAAGGCGGAGCCCATGCCGAAGAGGGCCGCTCCAAGCATGGAGACGAGGCCGATCGTGAGCATCTTCCAGTAGGGGATGGCGTAGCCCCAGAGGCGGAGGATGATGCGCAAGCCGGGCTCCCTTCGAAACACTGACGCTACCACACCCTCACGTATAGGTGAAATTTGGCCCGTCGGGGGCCACCGGCGAGGGGCGGGTGGCGCGGACCCGGCTAGCACTCTCGGCGGGAGAGTGCTAGCATGCTCGGCACGCTCAATTTCAAAACAGCGTTTGGAGGAAATCCGTGCCCGCAAAGACTGCAACCAAGACCGAGCTCGTGCCCCTGGCCGACCGCATCGTCGTGACCGCCCTCAAGCAGGAAGAAGAGACCGCCAGCGGCATCATCATTCCCGACACCGTGAAGGAGAAGCCGCAGCAGGCCGAGGTCATCGCCGTCGGCCCCGGCAAGCGCGATGAGCATGGCACCCGCCAGGCCCTCGACCTCGCCCCCGGCGACCGCGTTCTCTACGCCAAGTACTCCGGTACGGACGTGAAGCTCGACGGCATCGACTACATCGTCCTCGAAGAGAAGAACATCCTCTGCAAGCTCGTCTCCTAAGGACGGCGCGAGAGAGAAGGAGCCTGAAGCTTTATGGCCCCCAAGCATCTGCTCTTCGATGAGGCAGCGCGCCGCCAGCTGAAGGAGGGCGTCGACGCCCTTGCCGACGCGGTGAAGGTGACGCTCGGCCCGCGCGGCCGCAACGTCGTCATCGAGAAGAACTACGGTCCGCCCGTCATCACCAAGGACGGCGTGACCGTGGCCCGCGAGATCGAGCTCGTGGACGCCTTCGAGAACATGGGCACCCAGCTGGTGAAGCAGGTCGCCACCAAGACGAACGACATCGCAGGCGACGGCACCACGACGGCCACCGTCCTCGCCCAGGCGCTCGTGCGCGGGGGCGTGAAGGTGGTCGCCTCCGGCTCCCACCAGATGGGCATCCGCCGCGGCATCGAGGGCGCCCTCGACGTGGCCATCGACCACCTGCGCTCGCGCGCCGAGCCCGTGCTCAGCAAGCAGCAGATCCAGCACGTCGCCTCGATCTCGGGGAACGACACCGAGATCGGCGAGATCATCGCGGACGTGATGGAGATGGTCGGCAAGGACGGCGTCATCACCGTCGAGGAGTCCCGCGGGATCAAGTTCGAGACGGAGTTCGTCGACGGCCTGCAGCTCGACCGCGGCTGGCAGTCGGCCCAGTTCGTCACGAACGTGGACCGCCAGGAAGCCGTCATCGAGAACCCGTACATCCTCATCACGGACAAGAAGATCACGGCCGTCCAGGACCTGCTGCCCCTGCTGGAGCAGGTGCTGCAGGTGACCAAGGACTTCGTCATCATCTCCGAGGACATCGAGGGCGAGGCGCTTGCCACGCTGGTGGTGAACAAGATGCGCGGCACGATGAACGTGCTCGCGCTGCGCGCCCCCAGCTTCGGCGACCGGCGCACCGCCATCCTCGAAGACATCGCCATCCTCACGGGCGGCGAGATGATCACCGAGAAGACCGGCCGCCAGCTGCAGACCGCGACGCTGGCCGACCTCGGCCGCGCGCGCCGCATCGTGGCCAGCCGCGAGGCCGCGACCATCATCGAGGGCCAGGCCAGCGATGAGGCGATCCAGGCCCGCATCAAGCAGCTGAAGGCGCAGATCGAGGACATCACCAGTGACTTCGACCGCGAGAAGCTGCAGGAGCGGCTGGCGAAGCTCGCCGGCGGCGTCGCCGTCATCAAGGTCGGCGCGGCCACCGAGGTCGAGCTGAAGGAGAAGAAGGCGCGCGTCGAGGACGCCCTCAGCGCCACCCGCGCCGCCGTCGAGGAAGGCGTGGTCCCGGG
>JAJEIT010000064.1 GCA_022827945.1 Dehalococcoidia bacterium
GTGCGATGGGGACGAGGAAGCGCAGGTCCGCCTTCTGCAGCGTCCTCGCGACGTCACCGAGATGCACGTCGCGGAGCAGCAGCCAGACGAGAAAGAGACTGATGGCGATACCGACTGCAATCCTTATCGGCTTGCCCAGTCGCCCAAGCGACACGCACGTCCTCCCCCGTCGCGGGGTGCGTCCGGAGTCCCCACGGCAGGCGGGCCTATTCTGAACGTTCGAGCCAGACCTGTGTAGGGTGCTACTGTCCGGGCGAGGCCGTCTCCGGAAGCTCCTCGATCTGGTCGAGCACCGCCTCCTTGGGGTCGCCTTCGCCCCGTCCCTCCCCGCTCGCGCTGACCCCGATCGCCTCCGCGAAACGCCGGTACGACTCCAGTGAGTCGCCGTACTTGCGGTGCCCCGCCGTGTGCCAGGCGCTTGCCAGCAGGAGCGTGTCCCGTCGCGACGAGGTCGAGTGGCCGTAGTCCTCGGCCAGGCAGAGCCCGATCTCCTGGTTGTGCGGGTCGTTCCCGTGTTTCACCGCCGCCGTCGTAAGCGTTTGCACCAGTGGCGAGCGCCCGAAGCCGGCATCCAGGTACGCCTGCGTCCAGGCCACGCTCTCCTCTTTGTTCAGCGCCATCAGCGCGGCGTCGAGGCGTGACAGGAGCTGGTCGCCGGAAAGCGACTCGGATCCCGATGGCGACGCGATGAGCGGTCGCCCGTGGCCCTTCAGGTTCGCGATCCAGCGCGCCGCCTGGTTCACGAACGAGCCTGCGACGAACAGCAGCTTCGTCCGGTGCGGGTGCTCGAAGGTGTCGTAGAACCAGCGCACGGTGTTCGTGTACTCGTAGGCGTGCTGCGGCATCGAGAACTCGTCCGGCACGACCGTCTCCAGGAGCACGTTCGCCGCCGCCACCTGGATCGTGTCGATGATCTGGCGCGGACCCCGCCCCGCCAGCAGCAGCGCCACCAGGTGCTCGATGTAGTCCGGCTCGGGTATGGTCGTGAGCGCGCGAATCAGCCCTTCCGCCTCCGGCTCCGAGAGCGGCGCTTCCTGGGCGAACAGCTCGGCGTCGCGGTTCGCGCCTGGCGTCGGGTCGATCGAGGAGCCGGGAAGCTCCTCGCGCAGCCGGTACAGCTCAACCTGGCAAGCCATCTCGTACTCGGAGTGCCAGCGTGGCCCCACGGCCACGTCGAGCACGCCCGCGTAAAGGATGTGGTGCGCGTTCTCCCAGCCGACTGCCTGCCCCAGCTCGATCGTGGCGCGAGCGCGGTAGGCCTTGTGGCCGGTCGTGTAGGAGCGGTTGTAGAGCAGTCGTCCCTGCACGTCGATGAGCCCCGCGAACACGAGCTGCGCCAGCAGCTCCTTGCGACGCTCCGTCTCCTCGAACAGCCCGAGGAAAACGCGGTAGGCGCGAACGACCTCGCCTCGCTCCACGAGCGTGAGCCACTCGTTCAGCCGCTCCTCGAACGTGCCCTCGATGTGCAGCGGCTCCTGGTCCTCCCAGTGCCGCTCGGGCGGAGGCGGCTCGACGCCGGGCACGGGCCTGTACGTTCGCCGCCCGTAGTGCCCCGGCATCCGCCCGATGAGCTGGTTCCATGGGTCGAGCCCCGTAGGCACGTACCAGAGCGTTTGCGCGATGGGCAGATGCTTCAGCTCGGGCGGGAGATAGCGGGGAAGGGTCAGGCTCGTGCGCGAGCTCAGCATGCAGTGGTCGTTGTTCACGAAGCGCATGACGCCGCCGTCGACGCGCTGGTGGTACGGCACGTTCGTGTAGGGACCGTGCGTGCGCACGGTTTCGCTCAGGATCTCGACCGGGTCGCGGTCCGCCGCCAGTAGGTCGAGCAGCGTCTGCCGCGTTGCCTGCTGATCGCGCCCGAGGATGCTCTCCCCGAGCCGGGCGTAGAGCCGGTCGGCTTCCCGGTCGCGCGTCGCCGTGGCCGTCATCCGCGAGCCTCCCGTCGTGCTCCCTGCGACTGGCCCGATTATAGGCGCGGTCGCTACCCCGCCGCCGAGGCCTCCCGCTCGCCCTCGTAGCGGCCGTCGCGAGCGAGGCCGTTCAGCCGCGCCCGCTCGTGGAACGCGGCCTGCGCGGCGGATTCGTTCTCGACCTTGCCGCCCCATGCCGCCAGCGCCGGCGCCTGCAGGCCGCGTCCGTAGGAGAAGCTCAGCGCCCACGGTTTCTCGCCGGAAGCGGCGTTGATCGCGTGCAGGTTCTCCGTCGACTCGACCGCGGACTGGCCGCCCGAGAGGAAGTTGATCGTCGGCACGGCTGCCGGCACCGCCCGCCGGAAGACGGTCAGGGTGGCGTCCGCGACCTCCTCGGGCGCGGCCTTGCGTCCGCTCTCACTGCCGGGCAGGACCATGTTCGGCTTCAGCACGATGCCTTCGAGCAGGACGCCGTGCCGGTCCAGCGCCGCGAAGACCGCGTGCAGCACCGCTTCGGTCACCTCCGCGCAGCGCTCGATCGTGTGGCCGCCGTCCATCAGCACCTCCGGCTCGACGATGGGCACAACGTCTGCTTCCTGGCAGATGCGCGCGTAGCGAGCCAGCACCTCGGCGTTGGCGGAGATGGCCAGGGCGCTGGGGAGGTCGTCGGTGATGTTGTAGACCTCGCGCCACTTGGCAAAGCGCGCCCCCTGCTCCTTGTACCCTTCCAGCCGCCCCGCGAGCCCGTCCAACCCCTCGGTCACGAGGTCGCCCGGGGCGCCCGGCAGGGGAACCGTGCCCTTGTCGACCTTGATGCCGGGAACTACGCCGGCGTTCGCCGCGACCTGCGGCAGAGGCGTGCCGTCGCGGTCCGCCTGCCCCAGCGTCTCCTCGAACAGGATCACGCCGCAGATGTAGTCACCCACGCCCGGTGTGGTCAGCAGCAGCGACCGGTAGGCGCGCCGGTTCTCTTCGGTCGATTGGACGCCGATCGAGTCGAAGCGGCGCTTGATCGTGCGCGTGCTCTCGTCGGCGGCGAGGATGCCCCTACTCGGTGCGACCAGGTCCGCCACAGTCTGCCGAAGTGTGCCTTCGTCCATGTCTTCCCCCTGCCCTGGGTGGCTTCGATGGGCGCAAATCTTACGCCCGTCGCGCGCAGCCGCTATCCGGTTGGGCGAAGGATTCACACATGCGTCCGCGGGGGACTCTCAGTCCCGGCGGGACGTCGCTCAGGCGGCGGTCGGGCGGCGGCCGCGGAGCCAGTTCAGGAACGCCTGCACGCGCGGGTTCGGGCCCTTGTCGGCGCTCCCCGAATCCTCGAGCTCGGCGAAACCGCGGCCGCATGCCTGACAGTAGCCGTACACGTTCAGGTTCTCGTGTCCGCAGGCGGGGCACTTCTTCATGGCGCCAGTCTAGCCTGCCCGTCCGGCTCGGGCACGGCCCCCCGGATTGTTCGCACGGATCGCGCCTAGCAAACTGGAGGGACTACCGCCGGGAGTGCCTACGTGAGCCTTGATCCCATCCGCGACATCATGCCCCTCGTCATCGAGTCCGATGGACGCCGCGAGCGCGCCTACGACATCTACTCGCTTCTCCTCAAGGAGCGCATCGTCTTTCTCGGCACCCCGATCGATGCGATGGTCGCGAACATCATCATCGCCCAGCTCCTCTACCTCGAC
This sequence comes from Dehalococcoidia bacterium, assembly GCA_022827945.1. Classification (GTDB taxonomy): domain Bacteria; phylum Chloroflexota; class Dehalococcoidia; order Tepidiformales; family Tepidiformaceae; genus UBA2991. Next base: position 3,590 of record JAJEIT010000064.1, read on the forward strand.
CGCGAGGACGACGAGAAGGACGTGACCCTCTACGTGAACAGCCCCGGCGGCAGCGTCACTGCGGGCCTCGCCATCTACGACACGATGCAGCTCATCCGCCCCGACGTCGCCACCGTCTGCATCGGCCTCGCCGCCAGCATGGGCACCGTGCTCCTGACCGGCGGCGCCAAGGGCAAGCGCACCGCCCTCCCCAACGCCACCGTCCACCTCCACCAGGTGATGGGAGGCGCCGAGGGCCAGGCTTCGGATATCGAGATCCAGGCCCGGGAGACGCTGCGCTTGCAGGCCATCCTCCGCAACATCATCCATGAGCAGACCGGCCAGCCCATGGAACGCATCGAGCGCGACACCGACCGCGATTTCTGGCTCGACGCGCAGGCTGCCAAGGAATACGGCCTCATCGACGAGGTACTTGAGGGTCCCGTGGCCGGCGCCAACGGTGCGACCTCCGATACGGCCGGCAGCTAGGCCGAAGCCTCCGGCTCGATTCGCGTGATCCCGCCCATGTAGGGCTGGAGCACGTCCGGCACGGCCACGGAGCCGTCTTCCTGCTGGTAGTTCTCGATCACGCCGATGAGCGCCCGCCCGGGCGCGAGTCCGGAGCCGTTCAGCATGTGCGGGAAGCGGGGCCGCGCTCCGGCCTCCGGTCGGTAACGCACGTTCGCCCGGCGCGCCTGGAAGTCGAATGTGTTGGAGACCGAACTGACCTCCATCCACTCCTCCTGCCCCGGCGCCCACATCTCGACGTCGAAGCCCTTCGACGCCTTGAAGTCGAGGTCGCCGCTGCACAGCTCAAGGACACGGTAGGGAATGCCGAGTTGCTCGGGGATGGAGCGGGCGCGCGAGACGAGCAGGTCCAGTTCGGCGCCGCTCTGCTCCGGCTCGCAGAAGGAGAACATCTCCACCTTTTCAAACTGGTGGACGCGCTTCAGCCCGCGCGTCTCGCGGCCGGCGCTCATCTTTTCGCGCCGGAAACAAGGCGTGTGTGACACGTAGCGCATCGGCAGCGTTCCCGGGTCCAGGATCTCGTCCCGGTAGAGGTTCGCGAAGGGCGCCTCGGCGGTGGGAATGAAGAGGTAGTCCTCTTCGGTGTCCTGGTACAGGTTCTCGCGGAACTTGGGCAGGTGGCCCGAGGCGAGGAACGACTCCTCCGTGAGCATATAGGGCAGGTAGTGCTCCTCGAAGCCGGCGTCTACGTGCCAGTCGATCATCCACTGGGTCAGCGCCCGGTGGAGGCGCGCCGTCGCCCCCCGCAGGACGAAGAAGCGCGTGCCCGACATCTTCACGCCGCGCGCGAAATCGATCCCGTTAAGTGCTTCCCCCACCTCCCAGTGTGGGAGCGGTTCGAAGTCGAACTCGCGGAACATCCCTACCGTGTCGACAACCACGTTCTCGCTCTCGTCGGCTCCCTTCGGAGTCGTTGGGTCGAGGATGTTGGGCACCTCGTAGAGCGCGTCTTGCAGCGATACTTCAGTCTCCCGCAGCTGCGTTTCGAGCCCGTCAAGCCGGTCTCCCAGCGCCCGTGCGGCGGCGATGCGCTCGGCGCGCTCCTCCGCGTCCTTCGTGGCCCCGATCGCCTTGCTCGCGGTGTTCCGCTCCGCGCGCAGCCCCTCGACCTCGCCGATGAGGGCGCGGCGCAGCTCGTCGAGGGTCAGGATCGCGTCGATGGGGGCGTCCGCGCCGCGTGCCGCGATGTCGCTCCTGACCTGTTCGAGGTTCTCGCGGATGAACTGGGCGCTCAGCATCGCGTTCCCGCCTCCGCCGCCGCGTCCAGTGCCCGCACCCCGAGCAGTCGCACGTCTTCCGCCACGGCCACGAGCCTACCATCGGGCGCGGGGAGCGAAAACGCGTCCGTCAGGGTCTCCCGATCGACCCAACGGCACGGGCCGTGCGGGATGGGCGCCTCGTGGTCGACCGTCTCGGTCGCGCGCGTGAAGTAGACGTGGTCGATGTGCTGGTGGAAGGGCTGGTCGTCCCGCACGATGTCCTCAATGAGGATCACTGCCGGGGGCGGCAGCACCTCGGGCTCGCTAACGGTCAGTAGGTCCAGGGGCGGAATCACCTCGACCTCCAGTCCCGACTCCTCGCGCGCTTCGCGCAGCGCTGCCTGGACCGGGTCCTCGTTCGCCTCGCTGTGTCCACCGGGCGCGAGCCACATGCCGAGCCCGCGGTGCCAGAGCAGGAGCATCTTGTCCCCCGCCACGACGTACGCGGTGCTGGTGTGGTGGCGCTCGACCGGATCCGTCACTCCTCGTCCTGTCCTGTGAGGCTGCGATGCTGCGGGAAGAGGATGACTTCGCGGATGCTCGTCTGGCCCGTGAGCAGCATCACCAGCCGGTCGATCCCGAACCCGAGGCCGCCCGCCGGCGGCATCCCGTGCTCAAGCGCCAGCAGGAAGTCCTCGTCCGCCAGCTCCACCTCGTCGTCGCCCGCCGTGCGCAGTGCCTGCTGCGCTTCGAACCGCTCTCGCTGGTCGACCGGGTCGTTCAGCTCGGAGTAGGCGTTCGCGAACTCGAACCCGCCGGCGAACGCCTCGAATCGCTCGACCACGCCTTCCACGCCCGCCTTCCGCTTCGCCAGCGGCGAGAGCTCGATGGGGTAGTCCAGCAGGAACGTCGGCTGGACCAGGTGCGGCTCGACCAGGCTGCTCGCGGCGATGTCGATCAGCTTGCCCCGGCTCGCCTCGGAGGGCGCGTCGAGCCCCCGCCGCCGCAGCTCCTCCCGCAGCGCTTCCGTGTCCCCGAACCGGTCGAGGTCCAGGTCACCGTACTCGCGCATCGCCTCCTGATAGTCCATCCGCCGCCAGGGCGGACTGAAGTCGATCTCGTGCCCGCCAAAGGACACCGTCGTGGTCCCGAGCACCTCCTCCGCCACGCCGCTGATCAACTCCTCGAGCAGGGTCGCGATCGTGCCGTAGTCGCCGTAGGCCTCGTACAGCTCCAGCATCGTGAACTCGGGGTTGTGTCGCTGGCTGAACCCCTCGTTTCGGAAGATGCGTCCGATCTCGTAGACGCGCTCGTAGCCGCCCACGAGCAGGCGCTTCAGGTGCAGCTCAAGGCTGATGCGCAGCGCGCGCGCCTCCCCGAGGGCCTGGGAATAGGTCTCGAATGGCCGCGCTGCCGCGCCGCCCGCCTCCTCCTGCAGCACCGGGGTCTCCACCTCGAGGAAACCGCGCTCGTCGAGGCGCCGTCGAACCGCCGCAACGATCTGGCTCCGCACCCGGAACGTATCCCGTACCTCCTCGTTTGCGAGCAGATCAAGGTAGCGCTGGCGCTGGCGGATCTCGACGTTGGTCAGGCCGTGGAACTTCTCCGGCGGCGCCCGCAGCGCCTTCGTGACTACCTGCCACGAGGTCGCGCCCACGGTCGCTTCGCCTGTACGCGTGCGCATGGGCGAACCCTGTACGGCCACGAAGTCGCCGAGGTCGAGCAGCTTCAGCCGCTCGTACGCCTCGTCGCCGACCACGTTTCTGCGGATGAGCACCTGCAGCCGGCCGCTCCCGTCGACCACGTCGAGAAAGCTCGCCCGGCCCATCCCCCGCTGCGCCACCACCCGCCCCACGATCGCGACCGGGTCGAGGTCAGGTTCCTCCCCGCTCTCGACGCCTTCCAGCAGGTCGTCGACCTCGGCGTTCGTGTGCGTCCGCTCAAGACGAGGGGGGTAGGGATCGTGGCCCGCTGTGCGAAGCTGCTCGGCGCGTTCGATGCGCTGGACGCGAAGGCTCTCCGCCCCCGTTCCCGTAAGGGCCGCCCCGGCTTCCTGAGTCCCCTGTTCCTCGCCCATGCTCTCCCGGTCCTCTTCCTACAGCAAAGAGGGCCACCGGTTGGCGACCCTCTCCGGATGTTTCCGTGGCGCCGCCCCGCTAGTCGATTTCGAGCACCTTCAGCTTGATCACGCCGCTCGGCACTGCGATCTCGACTTCCTCGCCTTTGGCTCGCCCGAGCAGGGCCGCGCCAATGGGTGATTCGTTCGAGATGCGGCCTTCGGCGGCGTTCGCTTCCGGCGGACCGACGATCTGGTAGTGCAGGGTCTTACGGCCCTGCCGCACCTTCACGCCGCTCCCCACGACCACGCGCGAGGCGTGATGCGCGCCTTCCTCGTCGATGATGACCGCCCGCCGCAGGAGGTCCTCCAGGTTGAGGATCTTCCCTTCGAGCAGGCTCTGTTCCTGTTTCGCGTTGTCGTACTCGGCGTCGTTCTGGCTCGTGCCCAGCTCGCGGGCCTTGTGGATGTGGTCCGCGACGGTCTTGCGATCGGCTTTCAGGCCCTCAAGCTCCTCGTGAAGCCTGGCCACGCCTTCCTCGGTCATCGGCACTGGATCTTGTGACATGATTCGTTGCCTTTACGAACGCGAGCCGCCTCCAGGGAGGCCGCTCGCGGAGAAACAAGTATACCGCACCGGCGCCTGCCCCTTCCCCGCTCTGGATGTTGGGCGCTGGTAGGCGATAATCGCCCCTGATGCTTCCGGTGCTTGCCTTCGCGTTCGATCGTTGGGTCTGCCCTGGCCCGGTGTCTCTCGTGGGTGGAGCGCCGTGATCAGGCCCGGCCCCCGCCGCGGTTACGCCGGGGGAGCGGTGCAGCGCTCAGCCTTCTCCGACGGTCGCCGCCCGTCGCCCCTGCGCTTCGTGGTCCTCGCCGTCATCGCGATCGCCGTCATCGCCGTCGGCGTGCTCATCTGGTTCTTCTTCGGTCGCTCGCCAGGAGAGTGCACGGATGCCTACTGCGAGGCCACCGCATCCGACATCGACATCCCCGCCGACTTCGACCTGCACAGCAGGATCTTTGAGCGCAACCCGAACGCCGAACCCCTCCCCGGCGGCTTCGACCTGCAGATCACGATCCCGCTCGAAGTCCCCACCACGGATGGCCGCGGCCTGAGCTTTTACGGCTACAACGCCGAGAGCCAGATATGGGAGCCCGTCGCGAGCGCCGCCCTCGACGAGGCCGGGGAGCGCGCGACCGGCATCTTCGCCGATCCCCCGCGCTTCCTCGCCGTGTTCCGGCGGGTGAACGAGGGACGTCAGGTGGTGGCCTACCTGGCGCCCGGCGACACCCTCCACCCCACCGCCGCCCTTCTCGCGACCGTCGTCCACACGCTCGACTTCACGCCCGCGCCCGATGGCTCCCTCCGGGGCCAGCCGAGCCCCCGGCCCCCGACCACGGCCGTCCACTACCCCGTCATCTCCGCCTCCACCGAGATCGACGGAACGGTCCCCAGCGTCGACAACATCCTGTCGACCGGGGCCGATCGCACGAACCACGTGCAGCAGATCCTCCAGCGGGTCGCCGCCCATCGCCTCCCCGGCATCGACGTCGCCTACCTGGATCTGCGCGCCGACCACCGCACGTCCTTCACCCTCTTCATCTCCGAGCTGGCCGAAGGGCTGCACTCCCAGGGCAAGACCCTCACCCTCACGCTCCCCGCTCCGCTCAGGGGCATCGACCGCATCGACGAGGGGGCGTACGACTGGGCGGCCCTCGGCGAGTCGGCGGACCTGATCAAGATTGCCCCCGTCCGTGACCAGAGCACGTATCGCCTGCACATGCCCGAGGTGCTGGAGCACATCACCTCCCTGGTCGATCCCGGCAAGGTCATCCTCACGATTACGCCCTACGCCTCGGAGAAGTCGGGGGACGGCATCCGGCCGCTTACCCTTTCCGAGGCGATGACCATCGCCAGCAAGCTCGCCATCCGCAGCGAGAGCCTGGCGGCGGGCAGCGACGTCCAGATCGTGGGTGTCAATATCGACCGCGACGAGGGGCTGAGCGGCCTGCGCTGGCAGGCGGAGACGGCAACGGTCGCCTTCACCTACAAGCTCAACGGCGGCCGCACCGTCTGGCTCGAGAACTCCTTCAGCGCCGGCTTCAAGCTTGAATTCGTAAGCGTCTTCAACCTTGGCGGTCTCGCGGTGGAAGACTCAAGCGATAACGACTTCCTCGGCAACATCTGGACCGCCGTCGAACCGTTCGTGGCCTCCGGCCAGCCCGTGCTCCTGCAGCCCAGCCACTCCCATCTCCTCCCGCAGTGGAAGGTCACGGCCGGCAGCCTCGTAGGCGGTGACCGTGGCCTGGTTACCTGGCAGACCCCGCTGGAGGCCGGCTCCTACACAGTCACCCTCACCCTCAGCGACGGTGTCGAGCGTTTCGAGAGCCGCATCCTTCTCGCCCTTCCCCCGGCCGAAACCGAAGAGCCCGAGGAGGCTCCCTGAGTGCCGCAGACGCGCGTCCGCGTCACCGGCGGCGCCCTGCGCGGCTTCCAGCTGGCGGAGCCGGGCGGCGCCCGCCTGCGACCCACCAGCGCCCGCGTGCGCGAGGCCATCTTCAACGTGCTTGCCACGCGCATCGATGATGCCGCCGTGCTTGACCTCTTCGCCGGTACGGGGGCCCTCGGCATCGAGGCCCTCAGCCGGGGGGCCGCCAGTGCGCTCTTCGTCGAGAACCATCGCTCGTCCGCCCGCGCGATCGTCCAGAGCCTCGCCCGTGCGGAGATGGCCGAACGTGGGTCGGTCGTCCGGGGCGCTCTGCCGGGCGCCCTCGATGCCGCCGACGGTCCCTTCGACCTCATCTTCCTTGACCCGCCCTACGACTCTGAGCAGGCGCTACCCACGCTTAGCGCGGTCGGCGCGATGCTCGCCCCGGGCGGTCTGGTCGTCTATGAGCATCGGAGCCGATACAATCCTCCGGAACGCCCGCTCGGACTGGCACTGTCCGACCGGCGGGTCTACGGCGATACCGCCGTGGCGTTCTTCATGGCGTCGGAGGGTGAATGAAAACCGCGATATTCCCGGGTGCATTCGATCCCGTCACCAACGGGCACCTCGATCTCGTCAAGCGCATGACCGGCCTTTTCGATCAGGTGATCGTCGCCGTCATCCGCGGACGCGACAAGAGCGCCATGTTCACCTGCGAGGAGCGCATCGAGCTCTTCCGCGAAGCTGTCAAGGAGCTTCCGAACGTCGAGGTCGAGATGCTCGAAGGGCTCACCGTCGAGTTCGCCAAGCAGCGCGGCGCGGTCGCGATCGTGCGCGGTATCCGCGGCGGCGGCGACTTTGAGTACGAGTTCGACATGGCCCTCATGAACCGCAAGATGGCTCCGTCGATCGAGTCCGTCTACCTGATGACGAACCACGAATACATCTACGTGAGCGCCAGCCGCGTGCGTGAGGTATCCCAGCTCGGCTACGACGTGGACGGCCTGGTTCCAGACCATGTGCGCGCCGCCATACGCGAGCGGGTTGGCCTCCAGGCCTGACCCGGGGGAGGCCCCTGCTGGAACTCCTCGATCTCATCGCCCGTCTTGAGACCCTCGTGGTGGAAGCGCGCCGGCTGCCTGTGGGCGGCAACCTGGTTGTCGAGCGCCGCGCCATCCTCGACCTCGTCGATCAGCTGCGCCTCGCCGTCCCCGACAACGTCCGCCAGGCCGCCCAGGTGCTTGAACAGCGCGAGCAGCTCCTGCGCGACGCCAAGGAGCACGGACAGGCCGTGATCGAGGAGGCGGAGCGGCAACGCGCCCACCTCGTGAGCGAGACCTCGGTGGTGCAGGAAGCGCAACAGCGCAGCCAGAACATCATCATGGATGCCGAGGCGCGCGCCCGGCAGACCGTGGCCGATGCCGACGCCACCGCCGCCGCCCACCTGAGCGAGGCCGCCGAGGCCGCCGCCAGCCAGCTACAGGACGCCGACCGTTACGCCGTCAGCGTCATCGAGCGGCTGCAGGATGACATCCGCTCCGTTCTCGAAGCACTCGACCGCAGCAGCGAGAGCCTGCGCGAGTCGCGCTGACCGCCCCCTTCCCCCGCGTACTCCCTACGAACCGCCGATCGCTTCGCCCACCGCCTCGTGCGTGATGCTCCCGTGTGAGGCCGCCCACCGCGCCCTCGCGTCCCGCAGGATCAGGACCTGCGGCGACTCGTGCTTCACGCCCGTGCGCGTCTCAATCGAGCGGGTCAGTTCACGTCCCTCGGCCACGTCGATGAGTGCGACCTCGCCTTCGAACAGCGACATCTCGTCATAGGCGCGGCTCGAGATGGGGCACCAGTAGTCGTGCAGGAACAGCACGACGTCGCCCTCGCGGGAGCGCTCGAACAGCGAGTCGAGCTCGGCCATCTCCGTCAGGTTCCGGAAGTCCTTGGCGCCCACCGGCGACCCTCCTCGCCCCATGCCGGGGCCGCACCTTCACGATAGCAAGCGCGCCGTCTGCCTGTGCTCAGGAACGCCGTGCGATGGCGTAGGTCACGCGTCCCGCCGCCGCCAGCTCCCCCGCCTCGTCCCGCACCTCTACCGACACGAACACGGTCGTCCGGCCCGCCCGCAGCACCCGTCCTTCGGCCTGCGCCTCTCCACGCACTGCCCTCAGGTACGAAACGTTCAGGTCCGTCGTCGCGTGACCCGCCCAGGTTTCGTCTTCCGGATCACGCAGCGTTGCCACGGCCGACCCCGCGGCCGCGTCGATGAGGGAGGCGATCGCTCCCCCATGCATTACGTCGGGGCGGCGCGTCGCGAGTTCCCCGCGCATCGAGATTCGGAGCGTCACGTGACCGCGTTCGGCGTCCACGAGCTCGATGCCCAGCAGCGACCAGTAGGGAATCTGGTCGGCTGCCACCAGCTCCGCCATCGCCGGGTCCATGGGCCCTCCCCTGCCCCGTATACTGCCGCCCGCCAGCGACTCGGTCACGGAGGCAGGCATGGTCACCATCCCCACGGCCGCCGGCGCCATCGAGCACACCGAACTGGGCGCCACCCTCATGCACGAACACGTGTTCATCCGCTCGCCGGGCGTGTACGAGGCCTGGCCCGAGCTCTGGGACCGCGACGCCGAGGTCGCCAACGCCGTTGAACGCTTCCGCGAGCTGAAGGCGGCCGGCATCGACTCCATCGTCGACCTGACCACCATCGACCTCGGCCGCGACGCCGCCATGGTGTCGGAGGTCGCCCGCCAGGTCGACCTCAACATCGTCATGTGCACCGGCGTCTGGCGGCAGCCCCCCAACCTCTTCAAGCAGATGGACAGCGACGCCATCGCCGACCTCTTCGTGCGCGACATCGAACAGGGCATCGAGGGCAGCGATGTCCGCGCGGGCGTCATCAAGCTCGCCACCCAGCCCACCGTCGACGAGGAAAACGAGGTCATGCTGCGGGCGGGCGCCCGCACGCATCGCCGCACCGGCGTTCCCATCAGCACCCACACCGATGTCTCCACCGAGTCCGGCCTCGCACAGCAGGACGTGTTCGAGAGCGAGGGCGTGGACCTGACTCGTGTGGTCATCGGCCACTCCGGCGACAGCGCCGACACCGGCTACCTGAGCCGCATCATGGACCGCGGCAGCGTCATCGGCATGGACCGCTTCGGCATCGACCGCACCCTCAACACCGAGGGCCGCGTCGACACGATCGTCAAGCTCTGCGAGATGGGCTACGCCGAGGGCATGGTCCTCTCGCACGACACCAACTGCTTCATGGACACGATGCCGCGGGCGTCATCCCGGGAGTGGGCCCCGAACTGGCACTTCCTCCACATCAGCAACGACGTGCTCCCGGCGCTGCGCGAGCGCGGCGTCAGCGAAGCGCAGATCAACGCGATGATGGTGGAGAACCCGCGGCGCATCTTCTCCCGCCGCGATGCGTACTAGGGGCTCTGTGGCGGGGGGTTAGAAGTCCAGGTCGCCGCCCATGTCGAGCCCGTCCATGCCGGGCATCCCGCCCATGCCGGGCATGCCTCCACCCATGTCAGGCATGCCGCCCATGTCCGGCATGCCCAGATCGCCGAGGTCTCCGAAGTCGTCGCCGCCACCGCCCACGCCGATGATCGCCGCGCCGAAGATGCGCTGCGCGTTCTTGCCGTCGTCCGGGCAGCGAGCGCCCTGGCTGGCCTTCTCGACCGGCCGCTTGCGCTCGAAGACCTTCCCGCATGAGGAGCAGCGGAATTCGTAGATGGGCATGGCGGAGGGTTCCTTTCCAGAGGTACGACGCGAAGTGTCGCCCGATCGTAGCACTCCCACCCGAGCGGTCGAGGCCGGTGCGGGAGCGTCCCCGACGCGCTAGGATCGACCGTCGCCGGGCCCCCGTAGCTCAGCGGATAGAGTGTCGGCCTCCGGAGCCGAAGGCAGAGGTTCGAGTCCTCTCGGGGGTACCAGACGAGACGGTACTAATAACTCGGCCCGACAGGCCGAACTCCGCCGCATCACCCCCGTCGATGGGGCTGTCCGGTGGCGTAGGGATGGTGTAGCGAACCATCGCCGTTCCCCGCTTGACCACGATCTCCTTCACGAACGAGCGGATGAAGGCCCTCGACTCGGTCACCTCGCTCGTTCGGAGGAACTCGTTCATCTCGCGCGCGTACGCGGTGATGACCTCGACGCTGTCGAGCAGTGCCCGTCGGCCTTTGAGCCGGGCTCTCGCCTCGTCGGCAGCGAGTTCGAGGCGCTCCTGACGCTCCTGATGCTGGCGGATGCGGGGCAGGATGTCGTTAATCTCGAGGTCCGAGGTCTCCACCGCATACCACAGCCGGTCCATCCTCCGCCGTATGTCGGCCAGTTCCTCTTCGACGGTCTCCAGCTTCTGGCGCTGCTCGTGCGCCACCCCGTCCATCTCCTCGTCCACCATTCGCACAAGGTCGCGGATGTTTGACTCGGTGAGGACGTGCTCCCGCAACTGGTCGATGATCAGGCGCTCGAAGCGCTTCGAGTTGAGCCGTGGCGTCAGACAGGTGCCCTTCCCTCGTTTCAGGAGGGAGTGGCAGACGTAGTAGGTGTACTTGCCGCCCTTGGCTTCGTGAGCCGTGAGCGCCTTCCCGCAGGTCTGGCACTTGACGAGGCCGCTGAGGAGATAGGGGCTGGAGGCGCGGCGGGGATGTACCTCCGAAGGGGCCTTCGTGCCGAGCAGGGCGGCCACGCGCTGGAACTCTTCCCGCGAGACGATAGCGGGAAAGGCGTCCTCCACGCGTACGGGCGGAGCACCGTCCCGGGCCTTCCTGCCCCAGACCAGGGTTCCCGTGTAAACCTCGTTGCTGAGGATGCGGTGGACACTCGTCTTCAGCCAGAGCTTGCCCCGCGGTGTGGCGATGCCCTCCTCGTTAAGGGTCTTGGCGATGTCCAGGAGGCTCACGCCCGAAGACGCCATGCGGAACATCCGGCGCACCACCTCGTCGGCGGGCGGGTCCGGTTCGAGCCGGGGACGCTTCTTCGCACCGTCCTGGACGGGCGCCTTCCTGTACCCGTACGGAGCGAAGGTCGAGACCCAGAATCCGCGGGAGGCGGCCTCGCGCATACCCCGCGTGACTTCCTGCGCCAGGTTCTCGCTGTAGAACTCGTCGACGCTCTCGATGATCGCCTCCATGAGCTTGCCCGTGGGCGAGTCGTCCGCATGCTCGGTGATGGAGGTCACCTTGACGCCACGGCGGCGCAGCATCGACTTGAAGGCGACGGCGTGCTCGCGCTTGCGCGTGAAGCGGGAGAACTTCCAGACGAGGATCTGCTCGAAGGGGGCGTCGGCGGCGGTGGCGGCGTCGAGCATCTTCCGGAACTCGGGCCGGTCGGCCACGCGGCCGCTCTCCGCCTCGTCGACGTACTCGCGGGTGACGACGTAGTTGTTCTTCTCGGCGAAGTCGCGCAGCGCGCGCAGCTGGGCGGCGACGGAGAGGTCGACGTCCTGGCGGTCGCTGGAGACGCGGGCGTAGAGAGCCGCGGGAGTGGGATTGGGTCGGTCTGTCATCGCGTGATTCTCCTTATCTGCGGGTGTCCGATCCTGGGGGTCGGCCATCAGGCCGTGGGAAGCGGCAAGCGGAGCCATAGGGGCATGTGGTCACTCACGTCGTGTTCGAACTTCTCGAACAGTGCATCCCCTTGGTCGTCGGAGAGGGAGTCATACGGAAGGTCGTGTAGCGCCTCGCTGAATAGGCTGACAAAGTCGAACACGCCATAGTCCGGACCCTCGGGCTGTGTCCCCATGATGGTGGTGTTGGCTTCATATGTGGGCAGGCGAGGATCGCGGATGAACAGGGCAATGTGGTCGAAGGTCTCGTTCCTCCGTGCGTTAGTCCGGAAGACATCGCCCCCCTTATCGGGGTGAGGGTCGAGAAACGGGAAGTTGACGCTGGGTCCTTCCCCGAGCTTCTCGTCCAGCGACTTGATGAAGCGCTCTATCCGCAGGCGGTCCTTGGCGGGATCGTTGTAGTCGAGGTTGAGATCGCCCATCAGGATGAAGTCTGGATAGTAGGCCTCCGTATCGTCCTCCAGGCGGCTCATGAGCCACTCAATCAGAGCCTCGAACTCCAAACGACGATCCGTCAGGCTCTTTCCGTAGAGCAGGTGAGCGTTGACGGCCGTGAACTCGTACGGCTTGGCGCCTTTAGAGCCGACAATGCGAAACGCCACGCAGTAGGGCTGGCGGATGAAGGAGAGAAAGAAGGACAGCCTGGGAGCCTTGGGCTTCCGGCTGAGTTCCCTATTCTCGTACTTGGCCAAGTCCCGAGGGTACTCTCCCATGTCTTCGCAGAGCGTGTCCCAGTTGCGAGCTATAGAGTCGAGCAGCTTGGTCCGGTCGTAGGTAATGTCGCTGGCCATCTCCATCCGCTCGACGGTGTCCCAGCGGTAGATGAACCCGAGCCTCTCCCCAAGGCCTCGTTCCCCCGGAAACACGCCCGTCTGGTCGGACACCACCAGGGCGAACTCCGGTCCCATCCGCTCCTTCAACTCCCTGAGGCCGCTGAGGTCATCCATGATTTCCTGAACCGCAAGGAGGTCGAACCGACGACACACGTCGGCTAGGAACGCCCATGTCTCGTCGCTCCGACCCGCAGCAGAACCTAGCTTGCGGATGTTGAAGGAGCCGAGAAGCACGGAGCCTTCCTGCCTCGCCGGCAGGCCGTATCGGGCCTGATCCGCGTCCAGCATTCTCGTCTGGACCTTCTGCCACTCGGCAGGTGTGAACTGCTTAGCCATGGAGGTCACCTCCTCCTCTGTAATTCAGGCCACCGGAAGGGGCCGCGACGACTGAGGCACGACTGCGCAACTGGGCGGCGACGGTGAGGTCGACGTCCGGGCGGTCGCTGGAGACGCACGCGTAGAGGGCGGCGGGGGTGGATTCGGGTCGCTGGTCTGTCATCGCGTGAATCTCCTCATCTGCGTGTTCACTCTAGCGCAAGAACGGCCGCCTTGAGACGCTTCAGTTACATGTCGTCACACTCCAATCACCGAGAAGTTACGCCAGCGCTACATTGGAGCCAACGATTTCCCGAAAAGGGCCGAAAAGACCCCTTCGGGGCGTTGTCGGGCGTGATCGCCACTGCTAGCCTCGCTCAATCAGAACGTACGTTCCAATTGGAGTGTAGCGACCGCGACGGCCGGCGACCACCCCCGTTCCCGGAGCGAGTGCAGGCAGTGAGACAGACCCGTGAGTACCGAGCGACATCTGACCGACGAACAGGAGGCGCAGCGCCTCGAGGGCCTGCGGAGGCTGGCACGCATCATCGCGCGCCACGTCCTCGAGAATCCCGAGTACTACGAGGAGGCAGCGCGGAGGGCGGCGGCGAGCGAGGAGCGGGACCGCAAGGACGGCACCGCATGAGCCGGGCCAGGCGGCCGCTGCGGGCGAGGCTGAGAGCGGACGTGATCTGGGCGTACCTGACACGCCACAACCTGAGCCAGAACGTCCTCGCGCGGCGGCTGGAGATCGACCCGGGTTACTTCTCGCAGATGATGAACGGCAGGCGCTTCCCATCGCCGGAGATGCGGGCGCGTCTGATGGTGGCGCTCGGGATCACCGACTTCGACGACCTCTTCATCATGGAGGCGGTGGCGTGATCCGGAGCGTGCCGCCGGCGGAGCTGCTGCTTGAGACGGCCTTCCTGCCGGACGACTTCCCGCAGCGGCTGGAGCGCTTCAAGGAGGCGCTGGACGTGTCGTGGGACGGTCTAGCCGCCTGCCTGGGTGCCGACCCGCGCCAGTTGCAGCGCTGGCGGCAGGGGACACGGCCCTGCGGCGACTCGATGTACGCGCTCTTCCTGCTCGCCGACCGCGTGCCCGGCAGCGACCGACTGCTGCTCGGAGAGGCCCCGGGGCGAGCGCCGGCCAACCGATCGGGAGCAACGCCGTGGGAGTGAAGCGGCAGACGCAACGCCCCGTCAGGGCCGGCTTCCCGCCGGACTTCCCGGAGCGGCTCGAACGCTTCCAGGAGGCGTCCGGGCTGAGCTGGCGGAGGCTGGCCGGACTGCTCGGCGTCACGACCTACCGGTTGTCGCTGTGGCGGCGCGGGGTCGTCCCCAGCGGCGCGCACCTCTTCGTGCTGTTGACGCTGGCCGAAACGATAGGGCTCCGCGAAGGCGTTCTCATGCAACCGGAGCGCGACCTGCCCCGCGCCAGCGCCCCCAACAACGACTGAGGCCCTACGGAGGGAACGCGATGAGCACCCCGCAGACCGATCGCGAGGACGGCGTCGCCACGCGCATCCGCGAGGCGCGCCGGGGCGCGGGCCTCAGCCAGGCCGCACTGGCGGCGCTCGTCGGTGTGAGCGACAGCACCGTCTGGAGCTGGGAGGCGGGCCGGACGAAGCCCGGGCGGGAGCACCTCGCCGCCATCGTCTTCCACTGCCGGAGGGCGAGCCCAGGCGGGGCCTCCGGGGAACGGAGCCTGCCGGTGACGATGCTGCGGGAAGAGCGGATGCGCGCGGTGGTCGGGGCGATCGCCCGCCACGCGGCCGCGCACGCCTACCCGCCGACCCTGCGCGAGGTTCAGGACGAGACGGGGTTCAGCTCGCTCTCGGTGGTGAAGTACTGGCTGGACAGCTGCGAGAGGGCGGGACTGCTGGTTCGCGCGCGGGGCATGGCGCGCGCGGTCACGCTGACGGAGGCGGGGCGCGCGTTCGCCGATGCGCCCGTGGAGACTGGCGGGGAGTCGGCCGTGCGCGGCGAGGATGGCACCCCGGACGAGACCGGCTCCACGGAAACGGGGGATAACGTGACGGATACCGAACCGCAACCGTCCGCCAGCGATCAGGAGACTCCGGCACCCCGCCGGCGTCGTCGCCTTCGCCCGGCGGGGACCGACCCCGCGAGCGGGCTCGGCGCCCGCATCCGCGAGGCGCGCCGCAGCGCGGGCCTCACCCACCGCGAGCTGGCCGCGCGTGTCGGCGTCTCCTCCAACACCGTCTGGTTCTGGGAGGCGGGCCGGATGAACCCCACCTACGAGCACCGCTGCGTGGTCGCTTCCCACTGCGGGATGCATGTGACCGAGCTGGAGGGACGCGCGGGACCCGATCGCGATCTGCTGGAGGCGACGGCGGCCGCCTTCCGGCGCGCCGTCGCCCACCTCCCCGAGCGAGACATCGAGTCCATCTGGACGTTTATCCACTTCCTGCGCTGGCGGCGCCACCGGCGCAGGAGAGCGGCGTAGTACCGGCGGGCGGGGCAGTGCGTTCGACCCTAGCCCGAGCTCAGGACGCCGCCCGCCGGGGAACCGGCGCGCGCCAGGCGTCCCCGAACGGTCCCTCCGCGTCGATGAGCGCCTCGTGGGAGACCCACAGCGGCAGGGCGACGCGGGCGCGCTCCATCTCGCGCCGCGCCACGCGGAGGAAGTGGTCCATCGCGATCCCGTCGCGGAGGACGACGAGGACGGCGGGCCGGGCGCCGTGGTCGTCGGTGGGGCGCTGCGAGGCGTAGTAGCGCAGGTAGGGCGCGAGCCGCGCGGCCATCGTCGAGGGCCGCACGGCGCGGCGCTCCCACTCCAGGAAGAAGGCCCACGATTCCCCCTCGCGGCGCAGGACGCCGAAGGCGTCGGGGTGGACGGAGCGCCCGCGTCCGCCGTGGCGGAAGTAACGGGAGGCGCGCCGGGGCGGGTCGAGCTGCGCGACCTCCCAGCCCTCCGCGCGCGCCTGCTCCGCGAGCACGGCGGCGAAGCGATGCACGGCGGCGGTGTGCTCCAGGTGGCGCAGGAGCTGGCGGCTGTTCCGGCCGCGCACGTCGCGCCAGCCGCCGCGGACGCCCGAGTCGAGCGGGGCGGGGCTCCAGCGGGCGCGGGCGAGCCCGACGGCCG
>JAJEIT010000014.1 GCA_022827945.1 Dehalococcoidia bacterium
CGCCATTCACCCCTCCTACAGCATTCTGGAGACCCAGACCGCCCGCCCGACGACGCGTACCTCCTCGACGGAGCGTTCGTAGCTGTCGTACTCGGGGTTGAGGGACTTGAGCACCACCTTCGGCGGCTCGGAGTGGGGCACGTGCTCGATCCGCTTGGCGACGAGCCCCATGCCGTCCCAGATCACGAAGATGCCGGGCGGGACCGGAACCCTGCGGCTCACGTCAATGAGGATGCGGTCGCCGCTTGAGAGCAGCGGCTCCATGGAGTCCCCGTCAATGGTGATCATCCGCAGATCCTCCGGCTTTGCCCGGAACTCATGGCGGATGAGGGGATCGGCGAACAGCCACGTCTCCTTGGCCTCCTCGAAGGCGTCGTTCCAGGCACCCGGACCGGCCGACGCGCGCACGTCGATCTCCGGCACCGTGCTATAGCCCCTCGGGGCCGCGTAGGGGCTCGGCACCGCCGGCTTCGGACGCGGCCGACGCGTGAAGCTCCGGTCGTGCCTGAGCAATTCGGGGCTGCACCCCAGATGCTCGGCCAGGGCCTCGCGGTCGTCCTCGCCCAGCACCTTTGGCGTGCCCCGGTGGATGAACTGGTGGAGATAGGAGGTGTTGCGCTCGATGGCGAGCGAGGCGGTGCGCAGGTTCGTGTTGCTGTCGGCCACCAGCCTGAGCAGCCTACGGCGCACCGGGTCCAACTGATCGGCATCCTTCTTTCGTCGTCCCATAGGTGGGAAATTACCCACGATCAGCCGTCAGCGCAATGGGATGTTCCCGACTAACGCATCTGACGACCCTCGGTGTTAGGGTATCCCCGAGGCCAGCACCCCACACGATGCCCTTCACGAGAGAGTCCCGAAGACCCGCGTTGAATCGCGTCCCCTGATCCCACGCAGGAGTACTGATTGGGGGCAAATGGGGGTGTTCTCCGCCCCGCTGGCGGAGGGGTGCCAGAACCCCGGTTTCGTATCTCGTTGCCTGTCAACGAGGTGGGATATAGGCTATTTCCCACCATCTTGCGCAGTTTGCCTACATCATGTTCTGGTTTTCGGGCGATGGAGAACCTGACGAAGGAGTTCGAGCGGCGCGTGACGGCGTTCCTGCGGAGGACGCGGCTGTCGGCATCGGAGTTCGGGGAGCGCGCGGTCGGCGACCGGAAGTTCGTGGGCGACGTGCGCCGGGGACGTTCGCCGAGCCTGGCGACGGCAGACCGGGTTCTGGCGTTCATGGAGGCTTACGAGCACGCACGCGGACCGGATGGCTCGCGGGATTCGAGAACCGAACCGGGGCGGCGGAGAGTCCACCGCCCACTGACCTCACCAGAGGAAGGAAGGAAACGATGAGAACGTTGCTGACAACGATGTGGGCTGCGCTGTGGCTGCTGATGCCCGCCCGGCTCCTGGCCCAGGGCACGAGCCCGTGGGTGGACGCGGTGAACGAGCTACAGACGCAGTTCACGGGACCGATCGCGCGCGGGCTGTCGCTGATCGCGATCGTCGTGGGCGGGCTGATGTTCGCGTTCGGCGAGGGCGGGAGCAAGCGCACGCTGGCCGGGATCATCTTCGGGATCGGGATGGCGGTGGGCGCGGTGAACTTCCTGGCCTGGCTGTTCTGATGCGGGGTCTGAGGCGCTGGGCCGGCTACGGCGCGCTGAACCGTCCGCTGACGGTGCTGGGCGTGGAGCGGCGGCTGTTCCTGCTGGGCGCGACGCTCGCCGTCGCGGTGTGGAACGCGACGGCCTCGCTCGTGGCGGGCGGCGCGGTCTTCGCCGGATGCTACGGCGGGGGCTGGCTCGCGGGCCGGAGGGACCCGGCCCTGCTCGCGGTGCTGCGCGCGGCGGCGCGCTACCCGGCCCGGTACGATCCGGGCAAGTGGGCGGACGAGCCCTGGCACCTGAAGATCCGGGAGCCGGGCGAGTGAGGGTCGCCGACGAGCTTCGGGCCTACGAGGCGGCGGGATCCCTGGCCGAGGAGCTGCCCTACTGGGGTTGGCTCGACGACGGCCGCACCTGCCTGACCCGCTCGGGCGAGCTGATCGCGGCGGGCCGGATCCGACCCGCCCCGGTGGACGGCCGCACGCCGGAGCAGATCGACCGGGTGCTGGGCCTGTGGCAGCGGTTGCTGTCCGGGCTCGATCCCGATGCGCGCCTGTACTTCCACATGCTCCGGCGTCCGCCGCGCCGTCCCGAGACGACCGAGGGGAGCGGGTCGAGTGTCGCGTCCCTTTCGGCCCGGAAGCGCCAGGCGTTCCTGTCTGAGCGCGTCCAGAGGCTTGACGCCTACATCGTCTGGTGCTTCGCCTCCGGCCTGCGCACGGCCGCCCGGGGCTCCCGGGCGGGGCTACTCTCCCGGCTCACCGGGTGGAGGAAGCGCCGTCGGAAGGGCGCGCCGACCTACCTGGCTTCGGAGATTGAGGCGGCGGCCGGACGGTTCCGGGCGATGATCGACGCGGGCCGCTCGCTGGTCGCGGAGCACACACCCGTCGAGTTGCTCGGAGCGCACGACGCATCCGAGCTTCTCTCCGATCTGATCAACCGACCCGGCACGTTCTGGGACGGCGCGACGGGCAGCGGCATGAACTGGCGGCTCGCGCTGTCGGAGCTTGAAGCCGAGCGCTCGCACCTGAGGCTCGACGGCGAGCCGGTGATCCTTTACTCACTCCTGTCGCCGCCCGGCCAGGCGCACGCGAACCTCCTTCGCGAGCTGTACTGCCTGGACGCTGTGGCAACCGTCTCGCTCGAATGGCGACCGTGGACTGTGGAAGCGGCGCGGCGCCGGATCCGAAGCGCGCAGCGCCACTACTTCTCGCGCCGCTACTCTATGATGGCGCACGCGCAGGACGCTCAGGGCACTGCGGCGGCGATGGTCGATTCAGCGGCGGCCGCCGAGTCCGACCGCTTGGGCGCGGCGCTCGTCGAACTCGAAGCCGACGGCGTGGCCTACGGCGAGGCGTCGCTGACCGTGGCACTCCATGGCGACCTGGATGAAATCGAGCGGCTGGACGGCGACGTGCGCCGCCTGTTCGCCGCGCACGACGCGAAGGTCATCCGGGAGGGTTACGGCCAGCTTCCCGCATGGTTCGCCCGGCTCCCGGCCCAGCCGCGAAGCCGGCAGGTGCGGAAGGTCTTCGTCTCGGCCGGCCTCGCGGCGTGCCTCGCGCCCGTGTTCGGGCCGCCGAGGGGAGAGAGGAAGAGCCGGCATCTCGACCGCGAGCCGCTGGCGGTGTTCGAGACGCCGTGGCGCACGGCGTACCGCTACGACCTGTTCGCGGGCGACGTGGGCCATACCCTGATCCTGGGGGCGACGGGCTCGGGCAAGAGCTTCACCCTGAACTTCCTGCTGGTCGAGGCCCTCAAGTACGATCCGCGCATCCTGATCCTGGACCTGGGCGGCTCCTACCGCTGGCTGACCCGGTTCCTCGGGGGCCGGTACCTGGA
>JAJEIT010000097.1 GCA_022827945.1 Dehalococcoidia bacterium
TGTCCAACGCTGCGATGGCTGCCTCGAGCAGTTGGTCGAGTTGGCGTTCACGTTCGAGAGTCATGAGTCAAGAAACCTCAGCTTTCTGCCCCTGCAGGGGTGTGTATGGGTCGCGGACGTGATCCGCGAAGGTGGCCTCGAAGTCTGGGCAGTACAGGCGGCTGTGATGCGCTGCCTTGCCGATGAGCGCATCGGGGTCAGCACCATCCAGCGCGATGTCCCCGTCCATGAGCGGGGGGTCGAGGCGCCAGGCGTTTTCCTTGCCGAGGAGGAGTTGCACCTGAGCGAATGCCCCCGCGCCTTGGCCAGCGAGCAGCACGTCGACAATGGTCTGGCCCGTTGCCCAGCGGAGGATTCCAGCGTGGTCAAGGCCACGATGCCGAGCTTGTGCCCCCGACGTGGTTCCGACGCTGAACACGCGTACGTCGCACAGACTGCGGTCGAAGAGGCTGACGGCCTCGGTGAGTCCGACCATTGCGGGGTTGTTGGCCCACACGCCGCCATCAATGAGGCGGACCGCATCACCGGACAACCGGTAGGCAGGAAAGAAGGTAGGCGCTGCACTAGTCGCCATCGCTACCTCCCACATCGGAACCCGCCAGTCTCGCTTTAGGCGGGGGTGGTGCGGGGTCTTGAAGAGGTAGACATCGTTCTCCGCGAGGTTGTACGCCGGGATGACGAGTGGGACGCTGCTGTCGCCAAGGAGAGCGTCATGGAAGACACCGCGGACCGCGCGCTCGAGGCCGCTGCCGTCGTACTTGGCAACTCCCCATCGCCGAAGCGCGCGCCACCAAGGCGGCCCTGGAAAGACATTGGGGGCCTCCCGCAGATAAAAGTCGACGATCTCCCTCGGGCTCAGGCCGGCACCGAGGGCAAGCGCAATGAGGCCGCCCGTCGACGTACCGACAACGAGGTCGAAGTGGTCGAGGACAGGCCGGCCGATATCCTCTTCCAGACCGGCCAAGAGGGCTGCGGTGAAGATGCCCTTGGAGCCACCACCGTCGAGCGCGAGCACCTGAAACCGCCCCCTGTCTCCACTCCCAGGCCGACAATCGTGGCGCCCCATGCGGTCTGCCTCACTCGAGTGTTGGAGCCTTCGCTGAGACTCTCAACGCGTTTCCGCTTATCCGCAGATATTCTGACACGCACGCTCTGCGGACGCAACCCCTTTGCCACGGAAAGCACCCTCAGGCCGGGTCGGCTGGAAGCAGATACTTCATCTGTTCGAGACGCACGCGGGCAGCAGCGGTCGACACTCCGAACTCGACCGTTACCCGCTCAATCATCTCCACACCTTCGGCCGACGCCTGGTCAAGCCAGCGACCACCTGGCTCCCCGAAGAGGCCCATCACAGCTGTCCTCGGAATCAGATAAGCGCCCGAGGCGTAACCTGCCTGCCACTCCATCCAGTCCTGTGACATGGCGCCGATGATGGTCCCTCGGTCACACGACGCAGCCAGGTCGTCGTCGGATGCAGCGAACTCCCACAAGAAGCCGTGCAGCATCACGTGTCCAAGTTCGTGCGTGAGGGTTGTCCGCAGGCGATTCTCCCTCCCGGGTCTCTGCAGGAGGCTGCTGACGGCCACATCGGGTTTGTCCGGTGGGCGGAACTGAGTGCGCCCCTCGACACCATCTGGTAGGTGCGCGAATTGGTCCAAGCTCCTGGCGTGCTCCTCAATGATGACTGTGAGATCGTCGGTAGCGATCGGGTAGATGGGGCTGCCGTGCTTCGCCGAAAGGAACTTGCGAACGACACTCTCGCACTCGATGTCCAATTCCTCGGGATCCCAGTGGGGATACTCGTCGAAGCGCCCGGTTCGGTCCTTTAACCACCTGACCAACGTTCGAGCCTCAGCCTTCTCTAAGGGTTTTCCGGAACGCTTCGAGGGCCCGGTGCACCTGCTGGGGCTCAGAGCCACGCACGAGTTCCTGGTCCTCGGCGGGCAGTTCGTTCGAGAGTACTAGTAAGTAGTCGAACTCGAAGCCTAGCTCCTCCGCCAATTGACGGATGATGTAGGCGGGAGGCGGGTTGCGGCGTCCATGCTCAATGTCATTCAGATATTGCGGGGAGATCGAGGCTCCGTCCTCTTTCTTGACTCGCTCCGCAAGCTCACGAAGACTCAGCCGGAGCGACTTCCGCTCGTCAGATATGGCTTTGCCGAAGGTAGTCATCACGAACATCCTGCCGCATCAGCGCGCCCATATCAGCGGATATGCTGACCCTTGTCAAACGGGCCAACTGGCTCTCGAGGCCCGCGGCGCTTCCCTCAGACATCATCCAAAACGCGCTTCCCGACCTGCTCGGGGCATTGAGGCGCCTCCTTGCGGAGGGAGCAGGCATGACCTCCTCCAAGCTCAACAAGACTAACCTCGCGGAGAACTCCGCCCACGTGCTGCTGGAGCGCCCCTCTTGGACTCACGCTGGGATAGTGTAAGCTCTTTCCGGGAGATTACTGACATGCCCTCCAACGGTTTGGTGCTCGAGCCTGGCCATGTCTACCGCACACGCGACCTCTCGCAATGGACTGCGAACCCCGCGCGGTTGGCCCGCCGGCTGGTGGATGGAGGGCTGCTCAAGCCCCTCGCGCAAGGGCTGTTCGTTCACCCCAGGCCGAGCCGCTTTGGCGACGTGCCGCCGGCTGATGAAGAAGTCATGCGCGCCTTCCTCGATAGCCCATTCGTATTGACGGGACCGGAGCGATGGAATGCGCTTGGTCTTGGCACCTCGGCGGCATTTGCCACTCAATTGGTCTACAACACCAAGCGTTCCGGGGAGTTCACCTTCGGGGGCCGTCGCTTCCTGCTACGGAGGGTGGCGTTCCCGGAACGCCCGTCGCCGGAGTGGTTCGTCGTCGACCTGTTCCAACACGCGGAGCAGGCGGCCGCCGATCGTGGTGACCTCACGACAGCCCTCGCCAGTGCGGTGAGGGATCGCCGGTTCGACACCGAGCGGCTGCGCTCCAGGGCGAGGGAATACGGATCCCTGGACACCCAAACGCGCGTGGCGTCGGCGCTCAGCGCCTCGCAAGCGGCGTAGCGGTCAATGCCCTTCGTCCACGAAGATCGCGAGTTCGACGACCTGCTGGCCTCTCGTGGCAAGAATTCGAAACCATCGATAGCCACATGGTAGAAGGTGAGATTGACGCCCTGGCGGAGCTCTGCGACTTCGTGATTGACGCCTCGCTACCACTTAGCCGTCTGCAAGGTGACCTGCCCAGAGAGCTTTACACGCTTGATGCGCCGTAAGTGAGGCCCGCATCGTAGGGTTTAGCAGGCGGCATGCGCGTGCCTCGCTCGTGGTAGGCATCGAGACCTACAGAGACGCCGATCGCAGGGGGCGCACGACTCCCCGTTCCCGGGAGGGACAGCATCAGGGGCTGATCCACCATCCAACCAGAAGGCCGGCGCCCACAATAGAACGCCACCGTCACGCTGGGCAGCGGTGGAGGTGGCACAACGCTCATGCCGATATCGCCGTAGTTCCAGCGTCCATTCTCTGTCTCGCTGTCGAGAGCTAGCGGCACAGTGCCCAGCGTGCCCCAGGAACCGCCCTCGGGCCGTGCGCTGATGATGTGAACGCTGCCCTTGCCTCGGCCCTGACGTTCGCGCGTGCCGATACAGATTGTGTGCAGGGGGCTGAGAAAGCGCAGGAATACAGAACATCCACCGTCTGCTGACGGTGGTCTACGCGTTCGTTGCCGTGTTGAAATATGGATGCCGAGTGCGAGCAACGTGTTCTCCTGTCGCGCTGCACGTCCCTGGTCTGGGGTTAGTGTAATTCGCCCGCCAGCTTGCTAGCGTCAAGGGTGCATCTGTTGGAGTGGAGGACTTGCAGGTTGTGACGTCCTCAGTACGGAGCATCCCCTTTCGCCGCTCTTGCGAGTGCGGCTCGCAGGGGAGGGGTGGAAGGTGAACCTTATCCCTGCGCACCACGAGGCACTCCGCACAGACCAGGTCTCTCACAGTGCGGGTCTCCCACGAGGTCAGCATTGGACGGAAGAGGTTAGTCATGGCCAAGAAAACCATCATCGCAGTCCTCGCGACCATCGCGACTGTTGCCGGTGCCATCGGCTATACCTCGTCGAGCGTTGACGGCCAGGAGTCCACGGCTGGCGTTGAGGTGCGCGTCTGGCAGGACGTTGGCGACCTGCAAGATATTCGGATCAGTGCCCGCCCGGTTGGCGGTTCGTGGAGAACGCTGGGGACCCGACCGCTTCCTTTGGACGATGGGAAGAGCAGCAGCGGCCGGTACGAGTATGGCGACATCGTCGTCGATGTACTGCTCGCTGAGTATTCGGTAGCAGTGAGTGTGGAGGTGCGTGTGTGGCAGGACACAAGGAACCGGGAGAGGATCTTCGTTAGCGCTCGGCGGGCCAGTGGATCGTGGGAAACGCTGGGCACGCGACGGCTTCGACTGGATGATGGACAGAGCAGCAGTGGTCGGTTCCGCTATGGAGATGTGATGCTCGCGGTGCCGTTGCCCGAGGTGTCGGTTGTGACGCTCGCCGGTCACCATGGCCTTGAGCCGGGCTACCGCGATGGGCCTGGAACGCAAGCACGCTTTTACTTCTCGGTAGAAGAACCCCCCTATGAACGGTGCGGTGTTGAACCCCGCCTCGGGCTTGACTTCGACCCCGACGGAAGTGTGGTGGTCGCGGATGAGGCGAGTAACGCGATTCGTCGTGTCGCACCCGATGGAACGGTAACCACGATCGCTGGAGGACGGGGGAGATATGGCACACAGGACGGCCCGGTCGAGACGGCGAGGTTCAAGTCGCCGACCGACGTGGCCGTGGCTCCAGACGGTTCCATTTACGTGGCTGAACCGCAAACCAACCTCGTCCGTAGGATTTCGCCAGACGGGATGGTCTCGACTGTAGCCGGGAACGGAGAGTGGCTGGGAAGTGACCCTCTCACCGAAGGTCCCGCACTGGAAACGGCTCTAGGCTCTCCCACCCGTATCGCCTTTGACGATGACTCTGGGGACCTCTACATCGCCGAACGCGTTGGCGCTATCCATCGTCTCTCCGCAGATGGGATGATCTCAACTCTCGTCGACACTTCGTACAGTTTTGGGACGTACAGAAGACTCGTCCCAATGGGGCTCGAAGTTGGTCCAGATGGACGTGTCTATGCTCTCACTGAAGGTGATGTCCGCGTGTTCAATCGGGGCGGCCAGGAGGTCTGGCAGTTCCGTGACGACAGTCCCGGTATGGGTGGAGCCATTGCCGATGCTGGCGGGATCGCCGTTGCGACCGACGGAACCGTTTACATCTCTAACTTGTGCCACCACCAGATACTCGTCCTGACGCCTGCCGGTGGGTTGCGGGCACTGGCCGGCACCGGTGAGCGTGGCTACGTCGACGGACTGGCTGGTGACGCCCGCTTTGATTATCCGGGCCAGATGGCGCTCTCCCGCGACGGCAGCACGCTCGTGGTGTCCGACGAAGGCAACAAGACCATCCGTCTCATCGATGCCGACCCCGCCGGAACTTACGGCCTGGCTGTGGTGAGGGGAACGACGCCCCAGGAGCTGCCCGGCGTCGTGACCACGGTGCTCGCTGGCAACTACAGCTGGTCTGCCTCCGGCTTCGCGGACGGTCCTGTCGATGAAGCGTTGTTCGACGATCCTCGGGGGATGGCGTTTGATCTCAATGGAAACGTAATCGTTGCCGACGCGGGAAACCATGCCATTCGTAGCATCGACCCAGATGGATTTGTCACGACCCTGGCCGGGGGCAACGGAGGGGGAGTGAACGATGGTGCCTGTGCGGAAACGCAGTTTGATAAACCCTGGGACGTGGCTGTCCACGAGAACGGTGACATCTACGTAGTCGACAGTGACAACAGCCTAGTCCGTCGGATCACGCGCGACGGTGAGAACTGCCAGGTCTCCACGGTCGCGGGTAGCTATGAGGGCTATTGGGACGGCCCGGCCTTGGAGGCTCAATTCCACTGGCCACAGGGGCTTGCCTTCAGCAGCGCCGGGAACCTTGTCGTCGTTGAACTGAACAACATCAGACTCTTCTCTCTCTCCGATGACACGGTATCGACACTTGTCACGGACAAGCCCGGTGAGCTCCTTCAGTATCCCTCCGGAGTCGCCACCGACAGCGATGGGTATGCCTACGTCGTGCAGAAAAACAAGATCCTGCGCATTGACATGGAGGGCAACGTTCGAGTCGTGTTTGAGACGCCGGACTACAACAGGAGCGTCGGGATGCTCAATCTGCCGCAAGGAATCGCAGTCAGGGAAGAAGGCACCATGTACGTGACGGAGTCACGCTTCGGCCGGGTTCTCCAGATCACGAGCGAGGGGGCAATGTCCATTACGATCGAGACCAGGTCGGGTCATCGGTTCGAGGACGCGAATCCATTCGACCCTGCTGGCATCCTCTTCTCTCCGAGCGGATACATTCTCGTGTCTGATGTCGAGAACGATGCGATCTGGAAGTTCACGCTCCCGTAGGGCTTACCGGAGGGCAGGTTCACTTAGTGTAGTACGGCGTGGACTGGGGCTGGGAGAAAGGCCTTGGCCTGGGGACCCTGCCCACGCCACCGCCAGCCGGCACATCGATCGTGCGGTCGCTGTAGCGAAACGTCCCACGGGCGTTGGTCTGTGCCATCGGCAGGCGTTCGGTGGGCCCCCATCTCCCGCCCTCGGGGCGGGCGGACAGGAACACCTGCAGCGGCTCACTCACACGTTGCCAGACTCGCAACTCCACCCCCACCGTGCCCGATTCATCCTCCGCCACACCAGCTGGCGCCAGAACCGCGAACCCGAGCGCGACGGCCAGGGGCATCCAGGCCAGGCGCTTCACGGCTGCCCTCCGGACGAGTCAAGACCAACGCTCATGAGCCACGCCCGCGTGTCGCCAACTGGGGGCAGGTGCGCCAGACGGGGGCGCAGGAGAGACGTCCGTTCCCGCTGGGCATGCACCCCCTCTCGTCCATCAATCCCCGTTCCACGGGCGAGACTCGTACTGCCACGCATAATGCGGAGCCCGGTCATGGAACCCGATGGGCCAGCCGATGGCACGGTTCGCAATCCATTCCCGACCACGCTTCTCCTGCAGGAGCGCACACAGCTCTTCGGGGGTCCTGGGCAGCCTGATCTCGATGCCCGACACCCCCTCCAGCCCGATCACGTACCGGCGAGCCTCGTCGGGATCGCGGGTGAGTTCGCCAGCCTCATCCACGAATCCCACCTCCAGGGGTTGCCCCTCGTCGCATTCGATCGCGAGCGTGAGCACTGTCAGGCCGGGGTCAGCGGGCATGCGGAACGTGCCACTCTCCTCTCGGGCCCAGCCGGCTCGGGTAACCGGCGCAGTCGTCCACGTATCCATGTCGCCCACGACGGACCGCCGGGCCCTAACAGTGACCCCCTGGAAGCCCTCGACCCCCGCCGCCACGGAAGGGGCCCACCGCAAGGGCACGTCCTGCACGGGATCGCCGTCGGGGCCAAGGATGACGCCGGACCAGTACGAGGGTGGAGGCACCTCAACCGCCCGCCAGGCGGCGAACTCTTCGTAGAAGGCATCGGCCGTCAGACCGAAGGCGTCCGAGAACGCTTCCTGCCAGCTGGAGGCGGCGGGCAGCAGCCGGTAGAAGTCGAACAGGGCGTCCTCGCCGGCCCGCGCGACGAGCTGTTCGATCGCGAGGTAGCCCACTCCCCAGTGCCACTGGCCGCTCTCCATGTCGCGGAGGGGGACCGTCGACTTCCGGGCCTGCCACCACAGGTACTCGCGCGACTTGAAGAAGTGGCGTGCCTGGGCGTCGAACACCGCCGGATCGTCGACCTCGCCCACAACGACAGGCGGGACGTCCTGCGCCTGTTCATGGAGGGCATCGAGGTACCAGGCCATCCCTTCCTGGATCCAGAGCGGCCCATCGAGCACGCCCGTCGTTTCCTGCAGCGCATGGACGTACTCGTGCGCGAGAGGCGCGAGGAACGCCAGTTCCTCAGCCACGGTCGTCACCGAACCCCCTTCCTGATCGACGACAGTGGGCTCGATGCGGTGCTGCCGCAGGTACAAGGTGCCGCCGCCGTAGGCGAAGCCGATATCCTCCGGTGCATCGCGGGTCGTGAGACGGATCGTCAGGTCCTCGGACACCAGTCCGTAGCGGTTGGCATAGAACGTCGCCACGTCCTCGAACCATCGCCGGATCTCCGCCTCGTACCTGGTGCGCTGATCCGCTGAGAAGGAGCCGTAGAACTCGACCGTCACGCTGGGCAGGGGCGGTGGCAGGGGCACACCGAGACGAATGTCGCCATAGCGGTAGCTGGACGTCTCACCGTCGTCGAGGAGCAGGCGGATAGTGCCCAGCGTGGCCCAACTCCCGAAAGCCGGGCGAGCGCTGACGTAGACGCGTTCCAGGCGAAGCGAGTGCTGCCAGACACGAACCTCGACCGTTACCGGAGGCCGGTCCGCAACAGGCACATCGAGACGAATGTCGCCATAGATGAAACGCCCGTCCGAGCTCTGTCCGTCGTCGAGTGGGAGTCGAATCGTCCCAAGCGTGGCCCAGCTCCCACTCGCCGGCCGCGCGCTGACGTACAGCCTCTCGGCATCCTCAAGGCTCTGCCAGACGCGCACCTGGACGGTTGCCTCAGTGTTGTCCTGGGCAACAGCGGTGGTGACCGTGCCGCCCACAGCGATGGCGGCCAGTGCTGTAATCAGGATTGCACTCTTGAACATGACACCTAACGGGTATTCCAGTTGCATCGCCGCACGATAGCAAGCAAGGGGGGCGAATTACACTAACCCCTGCCCGGAGGCCTACGAGGGCGGACCGCCGCTGGAACGGCCGTGCCGGGAGGCGCCTTCAACCCGCGCCCTCGTCGGGACCGCAGGAGAAGGCATGCCGCAGGCGGATGACGACGCCGCCGATGTCGTCCCCGCCCACCACCAGGAGCCCGTCCGCATCGAGCTGTACGTCTCCCTCGATCACATGCTCCCCGCCCTCCATGGGTGTGGACCCGCCCTCGAGATCGCACGCCAGGTCGACGCCGATCCGGTAGGCGCCCTCCGTGGGCAGGCTCAGGGTGAAGGAGCCGTCTGCGGCTGAGAATGTGTTGTCGGCCCACATTGCGATAACGGGGTCGTACCCCGAGAGGTAGACGTTCGGCCTTGGCTGCCCATCCGGGCCAACAACGACACCGCTGACCGCTACTCGAAGTACATTCGAGCAACGTGCCCGGGTCTCCTCGTCCGGCAGCGAGGGCAGTCTGATCACGAGCCCGTCGATGCGCTCACCTTCCACGACGACGCGCGTCGCGTCTGCATTACTGGTCGTGAATCCGCTTTCGCCTCCGTACCAGCCGAGGTCGCCCCAGTCTCCCGGGCAGATGGCTTCGAGCAACAGCACATAGGCACCGTCGGGAAGCTGCAGTGTGAAGTCGCCGTGGTAGCTCTGTGCTGAGTCCTCGCGAAAACCAGGGGTGTGCTGTGCGCCCTCGGGATAGGCCTCGATGTCGACTCTCCAGTCTTCCACGGGCTCTTCGTCCGGTCCCAGGACGACCCCGCTCACGTCCCTTCTCACGGCAACGGTGTCGGCGCGATGGGCGGCGAAGGCGGAGTGAACCTCGGAGTACGGGATGCCGAAGGCGACCTTGATCGCTTCCCTCCACCCCCTGCTCCCGAGTTGCCGGTAGTAGTCAACCAGGGAGTCTTTGCCCCCTTGCTCAACCAGCCAGATCGCAGCGAGCGCGGCGAGGGAGCGGCGTACGTCGCCCCAGGGCGTATCCGGACCGTTGCCGATCTGTCCAAGAGGAACGGAGACGTAACTGGCCTCCCTCCGGTTGGAATCCATGGCCTCGTCAAGGGACCTCTCTCCTCGTGCATGCCGATACAGCTGGCTGGCATACACCGCCGTCCCCTGGTGCAGCCACGCCGGTCCGTGAACTCTGCCCTGCAACCTGACTCTTCCCTGCGACAGGTGGTCCTGGATGGCCTGGAAGTAGAGGTGCTCGATGTACTCGGGAGCATCCATCCGGACGAACAGCAATCCATCGACGTACCGTGCCTGGTAGACGCTGATGCTGGCGCCCACGGCGTTCTCGGTTGCCTCCTCCAGTGCTGCATCGTCGGCGCCAACGTGAACCACCAGATCGGGCACGCGTACCCCGTAGCGAGCGTCGAAGAACTCCACGATGCCGGCCGTGCGAGCGCGAATGGCCACCTGCCGCGACTCGGGGATGGCCCCCCAGAAGTGGATCGCCGGAACCTCCTCCGAGCTCGCCGGTGGCGACGGTGTCGGGGAAGGGGCGTCGGGCGAGGTAGTGGGCACCGGGGAAGCCCCGGGTGTTGGCGTGCGGGAAGCCGTGGGTACGGGGGTAGCCGTGGGTGTTTGCGTGGCCGAAGATGGCGAGTCTGCGGTGTCGCTTCGTTCCTCGTGCGTCGCCGGAATGGCCGGAACCTCAAGTGGTTCCCCGCCATTCGCGATTGCGTAGGCGAGGACACCAGCCGCGACTACCGCCCCGCCCACGACAACGATCGCAGCCGCGGCCACGGCTGGCTGGAAATAGCTTGTGAACAGCGCCAGGGGAGCGAACACGCCGCGGCGCTCCCCGGTCTCCCGCTCGTCACGCCAGGCGACAAGCTGTTCCCGGGTCTCAAGGTGGAGCTTCTGGCGGATGTTCCGCACATGGAACTTGACCGTGCCGACCTGGATCCCGAGCCGGACCGCGACCTCCACGTACGTGCCACCCGCCCGCAACTCCTCGAGCACGCGCCACTCGGCCGGCGTCAGCACGTCTGGGTGTGGTGGTCGACCTCGCCTGGCCATTGCCCCAATCTAGCCGCTGGCGTGGAGCAGCGCTCCGCAGGAAGGCCCTGACCCTGGTCGCCGGCGACAGCGCAACCGGTATTTCGAAGACTCGCTCTGCCGTGCCGCTTGAGGAGAGCCTCCAGAGACAGGGGCTGGTGGGGCTCGTGGGTGAGTCGGGCTGCGGGAAGACGACGGTGGGTAAGCTCCTCGTCAAGCTGCTGGAGCCGACGAGCGGCAGCATCGCCTTCCGCTTCCCAGGCGCGGATGGAGAGGAGACGCCCAACGGGCGGGTCGACCCCTCCACCCTCAAGGGGCGGCAGCTCAGGGACTTCCGCCGTCAGGTCCAGCTCATCTTCCAGGATCCGTATGGATCGATGAATCCCCGGCGGACGATCTACGACACGATCGCCGAGCCCCTCTCGGTCCAGGGCATGGGGAGCGCCCTGGACCGCGTCGATCGCGTCGCCGAGATCCTGGCGCTCGTTTCTTGCCCTCTCGATCAGCACGGCCACCTTCCCGCCGGCTCGGGGATAACCGTTGGCGTGCCGGTATCGTCTAGGGCCTGTTCACGTTAGTTGAAGGGCATCGTAGATGAGGGCGAGGTGGATGAAGGCGAGGAAGACGCAATCCAGCTTGTCGTAGCGGGTGGCGATGCGACGGAAGCGCTTGAGCCGACAGAAGAAGCGCTCGACCTCGTTGCGCCGCCGGTAGAGGTCGCGGTCGTACTCCCAAGGCTTGGCTCGGGTGCGCATGGGTGGCACCACCGGGCTGTAGCCCAGCTCCTCCGCCAAGGCACGTGTCTCATCGCCCTCGTAGGCGCGATCCATCAGTAACGACGGGCTCCCCGCCTGCGGCCCCAACTGGCGAAGCAGCTTCCGCCCCCAAGGAGCAATCGTGGGCCTGACCAGGCGAGAGCAGCACTCCCAGGAGCGTGCGCTCGTCAGCAACAAGGGCGTGCAGCTTGGTCGTTAGACCGCCCCGTGACCGTCCGATCGCCTGGCGCGCCTTTTTCTCAGGGCACCGCTTCCGTCTGCATGCAGCTTGATGATGGTGCTGTCCAAGGAGAGCACGTCCAGGTCGAGCGACTGCGACTGGTCGCCCTGTAGTTCCGCAAAGACCCGTTCCAGCACACCCCGTTTGGCCCAGCGGTTCACGCGCACGTAGACCGTATGCCAGTTGCCGAAGCGCTCCGGCAGGCCCCTCCAGGTGCAGCCCTCCTTGGCCACGTAGAGCAGTGCATTCAGGGCCTGTCGGTGGGGAATGTTGAGGCTGCCTCGGGGTTTGGGCAGCAAGGGCGCGATCCGCTCGTACTGCGCATCCGTCAGTTCCATCGGACTCCCGGGGACCACCGCCTACCCCAAGAACACTGTGCCACTACCCGCCCTTAAGGTGAACAGGCCCTAGCTCCCCAGGTGGCGATCGAAGAACCCCAAC
>JAJEIT010000079.1 GCA_022827945.1 Dehalococcoidia bacterium
GGAATGGCCGATGGTGTTGTGCGCCATCTCATGGGCGATGACGAGCTGCAACTCCTCGTCCGATTCCAGGAACCGCAGCAGGCCCGCGTTCACCTCGATCCAGCGGCCATCGGCGGAGGCGTTGATCTCATCGCTCGGCGACAAGTGGATGGGGAAATCGCAGCCTCGCTCCGCGGTGACCGCCAGCGTCACGTTTTCCCGGCCCCGGCGCACGACCACGGGCAGCGGCTCGCCCGCCCGCCGCTGGACGAGTTGAAGCGCGATCTCGACGGACCCCTGCGCGCCGGACGGCACTTCAACGCCACCCAGCCCGACGATCGCGTCACCGGGGATGAGGCCGGCCCGCTGCGCCGCGCCGCCGCTCGTCACCCCGATGATCGTGGGCCGCTCCCCGACGCCGAACACTTTGCGATACGCGTCGCGTTCCGCCTCGTCCTCCACTTCCTCCAGCGCCAGGTATCGAAATCCGAAGTGGCTCACCTCGTGCCCACAAAGGGCCGGTCCCTGCCGGAGAAGCGGAAGCGAGACGTCGTCGAGCCGCTGGAGGCGCGCCTCGCGGGTGCGAACGGCGGCCTCCGTCTGCAACGCCCGCTCGCCGGCGACGGAGGGGATGCCGGCCGGCGACGGATCCGAGGCTACCGTGGAGGGCTTGGCGCAGGCGGCGATGGCCGCCAGGAAGATGAACCCCGGAAGCAACGAATCTTTCATGGACACCCCCCTCGACACCGCCCCACGCGCCGACACCGATCTCCCGGAGACGGCTTCGCAGTACCTTAGCGTGTGCTTATCGGGGTCGAAAGCAACGGGAGGGCCTGGATTCGTCGAGGAGGTGGGGAGTGGAGAGTGAGTGAAGGCCTGTTGCGCAGGTGGGCCGCGGCGGCGCTTCTGCTGGCCCTGGCCGCGGCTGCGTGCGACCGGTCGCCGGCGCCCTTCCACGAAACCCTCCGGCAGAGGGCGGGTGCGGGGGACCCGGACGCGCTGGCGTGGCTACTCAGTGCGGCGGAACAGGGCCACGGCGAGGCCCAGGCGAGTCTCGGCCTGCTGTACCTCGGAGGCGAGGGCGTCGAGAGGGACGCACGCTCGGCGGCGCGCTGGCTGTGCGCGGCCGCCGGGCGGGGGAGCGGAGAGGCGCTGGCGGCGATCATCGCAGCCGCGGAGGCCGGCGATCCCGGCCTGCAGAACACGCTGGGCCTGATGCACCTGCACGGGTACGGCGTTCCACGGAATACGGCGGTGGCGGTGAGATGGATCGATGCCGCCGCGACGCTGGGGCACCCCGATGGCCAGTACCACCTGGCCCTCCTCTACGGCGAGGGCCGCGGCGTCGCGAGGAACGACTCGACGGCCGTCGCGTGGCTCGAGACGGCGGCGCGGGCGGGACACCCGGGGGCCCGAAACGCGCTCGGCCTGCGGCGCCTCAACGGAGACGGCGTGGCGCAGGACAGTGACGCGGCCATCCGCTGGTTCCGGGCCGCCGCCGAACAGGGCCACCCTGGAGCGCAGAACCACCTCGGCCAGGCTTATGCACTGGGTCTGGGCGTGATCCCGGACGACATGGAGGCCATGTACTGGTTCGGGGCGGCGGCGGAGCAGGGCGATCCCGTCGCGCAGTACAACCTGAGCTTCCTGCACGCCCGGTACGGCAATACGGCCGAGGCCGTGCGGTGGATGCGCGCGGCCGCCGAGAACGGTTACGCGGACGCGCAGTTCTCCCTCGCGGCCGAGTACATGTTACGCGACATGCACGCCTACGCCTGGCTGCACCTCGCCGCCGAACAGGGACACGAGGAGGCGGACCGGCGCAGACAGGAACTCTGGGAGTACATGACGCACGACGACGTGTCGCTGGCCGAGGAACTGAGCACCGACCTCACGCGCGGGACCGGCGACCCCAACCCTGAACGAGTGGTGTGCGCGCGTTGACCCCGGCCCCGGTCAGGCGGCGTCCGTGGCCGCTTCCACTGCGGTGTCCGGCAGCGGGACTCCCAGCACATGTCCCTCGAGCCTGGCCACGGCCATGCGTGTCTTCGTCAGTTCAGCCGCGACTACGTCGATGCGATCACCGAGTTCGATCCGCACGCCAGTGATCTCGCCCCGAAGCTCCTTGATATCGCCTCGAAGCTCGTCGCGTACGCCCTTGATGTCGCCCCGAAGCTCGTCGCGTAGGCCCTTGATGTCGCCCTGAAGACCATCGCGCACACCCTCCACCTGACCCCGTAGGCCCGTGATGTCGCCCCGAAGCTCAACACGCAGGTTCGTGATGTCGCTCTGAAGACCGTCGCGCACGCCATCGACTTTGTCCTCGAGCTTCCCCGTGAGCTTGATCAGCGCCACGCCCAAGCCGACGATGCCCAGGAATATGGTGACAAGTCCGACGATCACTTCCAGCCCCATCTCTGACGGCTCCCGTTGGAGGTTCGATTGCGGTGCCAGCCCACCGGCCAGCCCCCGACGTACAACGAACCTCCGCGACGCAATCAAGGTGGTATCAAGCGGTCTGCGCCTCAAGCCGGGGTCGACATGCGACTCCCGGTCACCGAACGGTGATGGTCCGGCTGGAAGATCGTCGGCTACCCCGCCGCTGGCGCTATTGGTGCCTCACGGCCTCGACAAGGCTGGACCGCCTCAAGACGCGAGACCCCGGCGGACCGGCACTGCGGCAGCAGCGGCCGACCCGATCCGCACCTCCCGCACCTCGCCGCGCACCGCGTTGATCTCGTTCCGCAGCTCCTGGTGCCTTTCCCTGATCTCCGCCCGGATTTCTCGGCACGCTCTCGCGATCTCCCTGTCAGTCCGCAGCTCCTCACGCCAAAACCTGATCTCGGCGCCGATCCTTAACGCCTGAGCAGCCAAGACGATGCCGAAGACGACGAGTGCCAGGAATATGACGGCAAGTCCGATGATCACGCCCAGCCCCTTTCTCTGACGGCTCCCGTTGGAGGCTCCTTGCGGCATGTGGCCCACGGGCCGAAGCCGCGACGTGGGCGAGCCCCCGCCCCGCAATCAAGGTGCGATCCACCGGCAAGCGCCTTCAAGTGGTATCCCTCCCCGATTGTCAGCGCCGCTCGAAGGCAGGGGGGCTTGCCGCGGCCTGCTATGGCCCGCAGGTCCGATCGACCAGATACCGGTGAATGTAAGGGATGTCGTAGTCGCCGAACGTGGCGCCCCAGACTTCTTCACGGCTGGCGATGGCAACCGCGAGACGAGGGTCCCAGGGAACGAACGAAGTGCGACCCTGCCCAATCTCTACGGTACCTTCCAGTGTTCCGCCCGAATCGTAGACCTCCCACACATCGACCCGATCCTCGCGCATCTCTCGAAGCAACCAGATGGTTCCGTCCGTGCCCGCCACGACCTGCCTGACCGGGGGAAGATATTCCGGAACCCAGAAAACTCGGCGAGCCGCACGACGCCTGCGCTCAAGCGTTGTCTCTGTTAGCTGAAGCCATGAGGAGGGGGAGTAGTCCCCGGCCCTCCAGCCTGCATACTCGTCCTCCAGACGGCGCTCCATCGCACGCGTGACTTCGCGCGGCTCGTACTCGACGGACCGATGCAGGAGCGTGTCTCCACGGATCGATATCACCAGAAGGTCGAAGGTCGGTGGAGTTGCGTCTTCATGCACCTCCCCGATCCGTACGACCGCCGAGCCGTCGGGCCGGACCGCGGTGAGATATTCTCCGAGTCCGAGAGGGGCGAGGTCCCTGAGGGGGTGTGGGCCGGGGAACAACCGGGCGTCCCTCTCGTTCTCCACGGCGTTGTCCGGCCATTCCACGATGGCGATCGTATCGATGACTTCGCCGGACCGTGAGAGGCGGCGCAACGCGAGTCCGGGGTTCGCTCCTCGGGATGACAAGGCCAGTCCATCGGTGATGCGACGCCGGCCAATGAGCGTACCGTCGGCGAGCATGCGGCCGGGGGTCAACGTCGACCCCTCCTCGGGCACGCCCCGCGAGAACTGGATGATTTGCTCCGGCCGGCGCTCGTCCGTGGCGAACAGCTGGATCCGGTTGACGTCGGCTATCCAGAGGGTATCTCCGACCCAGCCGACGGCGACCGCCGCAAGCTGCATTTCACCCGGCCCCTGGCCCGCACGACCGATCCGGCGAAGTACTTGGCCATCGAGAGAGAAGACCGTGACCGCGGGCACCATGGCCTGAGCGACATAGAGGGCGCTGTCGGGCCCGATCGCCATATCCAGGACGCTCGACACCAGGTCCGTGCTCTCGGGGGATCCGATCCGCAGGACCTCTTCCAACTGCCAAGGCGTCCGACACGCGGTCTGCGCTGGCAGTGCGCCGGGGACGCAATGGAGCAGAACGACCAGAGAGGTCAGTAGACGCACGCACGCCTCCGATCTTGCCTTTCGAACTCGGCAGCTCCGCAGGCTCGGTATCGGTGCTTCCGACCGCAAGGCTGGCAGCCGCCGCCGACGGCCTGCGGGAGCCTCGGGTGCGTCAGTCCAGGCGGAGGGCGGCGCGGAGGAGGCGGCGCTGGCGGCGGACGTGTTTGCCGAAGTAGCCCTCTGCCGGACTCGCGCGTTCGGGGCGGCCGATGTAGACCGGCTCGCGGCCGATGAGTTCTCGCAGGTGCGGTCTCATGTATGTCCATGCCCCCATGTTTTCCGGTTCCTCCTGCACCCAGCAGATTTCCGCCGTTTCAGGATACGACGCAAGGGCGGCTCCGAGTTCCATGGCCGGGAACGGGTACGGCTGTTCGACGCGCAGGACCGGGATGTCGTGCGCGGGCGGAGCTTCGGCGAGCAGGTCGAAGTAGACCTTCCCGCTGCAGACGATGACCCGGTTTACGCGGGACGGATCGGCGCGGAAGTCGGGGTCCCGTAGCACGGGGCGGAAGGCGCCGCCGGTGAGGTCGCCGATCGTCGAGCGGGCGCGCGGGTGGCGCAGCAGGCTCTTCGGCGTCATCACGATCAGGGGACGGCGGGTCGCGCGCAGCGCCTGCCACCTCAGGGCGTGGAAGAACTGCGCGGGCGTCGTGCAGTTGACGACGCGGATGTTGCCTTCGGCGGCGAGTTGCAGGAAGCGCTCCAGCCGGGCGCTCGAATGCTCCGGGCCCTGCCCCTCGTAGCCGTGCGGAAGGAGGAGGACGAGCCGCGACTCCAGGCCCCACTTCGTGCGGCCGGACACGATGAACTGGTCGATGATCGCCTGCCCGACGTTGGCGAAGTCGCCGAATTGCGCCTCCCACATGACGAGCGCGTTGGCGGCGATGGTGGAGAAGCCGTACTCGAAGCCGAGCGTGGCGATCTCGGACAGGGGGCTGTTCGCGATCCGGAACGCCGCCTGTCCCTCTTCGAGGTGGGCCATGGGCGCGTACGGCCGCCCGTCCTCGGCGTCGTGCAACACGAGATGGCGGTGGCTGAACGTGCCGCGCTCGGTGTCCTCGCCGGTGAGGCGCACCGGCACCCCCTCCGTGAGCAGGCCCGCGAGCGCCAGCCCTTCCGCGTGGCCCCAGTCGATCCCCTCGTCCAGCGCCGCGCGGCGGCGTTCCAGCTGGCGCCCGAGCTTGTGGAACGGCTTGAAGTCGTCGGGCCAACGGTGGATCGCCTTGTTGAGCTCCCGCAGCCGCGCCTCCGGGATGCCGGTCGGCCGCGCCGGTTCCGCCGGATCCAGCAGCCGCTTCGGGTCCGGCGCCGCGCCCGTGCGTTCGTCCGCTGCCTTGTGTGCCGCGATCGCCCCCCTCGCCGCGTCGAGTTCCGCCTCCACATCCGCCACCAGGTCGTCGGCCTCTTCGCGGGAGATGAGCCCCCGCTCGACGACGACCTCCGCGAACTGCGCGCGGACGCGCGGGTGCGAGGCGATCCGCTCGTACATCATGGGCTGGGTGTAGGAGGGTTCGTCCCCCTCGTTGTGCCCGTAGCGCCGGTAGCCCACGAGGTCGATGACCAGGTCCTCCCCGAACTCGAACCGGTAGTCGACGGCGAGCCGCACCGCGGCCATGCACGCCTCGGGATCGTCGGCGTTCACGTGTACGACGGGGAGCCGGAAGCCGAGCGCCAGATCGCTCGCGTACCGCGTGGAGCGGCTGTCGCCCGGAAGGGTGGTGAAGCCGAGCTGGTTGTTCGTGATGATGTGGAGGGTGCCCCCCGTCTCGTAGGCGTGGAGCCGGCACAGGTTCAGCGTCTCCGCCACGACGCCCTGCCCCGCGAAGGAGGCGTCGCCGTGGATGATGATGGGGAGAATCGCCGAGGAGTCGGAGGCCTCGCCGGTGAAGCGAGCGGCCCGGGCCATGCCGAGGACGACGGGGTTCACGTGCTCGAGGTGGCTCGGGTTCGGGGCGAGCCGCACGTCCAGTTCGACTTCGTCCTCCGCGACCTGCGACCGGCCTCCGACGTGGTACTTGACGTCGCCGGAGCCGTGTTCGGGGAGCGCGGTCATGATGCCGCGCGCGGCCTGTTCCTCGAATTCGGCCACGATCGACTCGTAGGACAGTCCCATGACGTGGGCCAGCACGTTCAGGCGCCCGCGGTGCGCCATCCCCACGAACACCTGCCGCGCCCCGCGCCGCCCCGCGCTCCCGATGATCCCCCGCATCATGGGCACGAGCACATCGAGTCCCTCGACGGAGAAGCGCTTCTTCCCGAGGTAGGTGCGGTGCAGGAACGTCTCGAGCCCCTCCACGCGGGTCAGCCACTCGAGGCACGCCTTCGCCCGCTCGCGGCTCATCAGGAGCCGGTGGCGGTG
>JAJEIT010000086.1 GCA_022827945.1 Dehalococcoidia bacterium
CTGCCTTGCGGACGCGGGCAGGGCGAGCCTCGCTGGTAAGCTTGTCGGATGGCAGGAATCATCGGGCACGAGGCGCTGCGACAGGCCCTGCGGAACATCGCCGCGATGGAGGAGCCGCCGCACGCGCTGCTCTTCTCGGGACCGGCGCGCACGGGACGGACGTTGCTCGCACTGGAGCTCGCGGGGCTGCTGAACTGCGAGGCGCCCGCCCTCGACGAGCGCCCCTGCAACGAGTGCCGCGCCTGCCGCCTGATCGCCGAGCGGAGCCACCCCGACGTCCTCCACCTCGAGCCCGGCGACAGCTTCTGCCGGGGCGGGGGCGGTCACCAGCCGCATCCCGGCTCGCGCGACATCCGCATCTGCCAGGTGCGGGGCCTCATCGAGTCCGTCTCGCGCTACCCGTTCGAGGGGCGTTTCCGCGTCATCCTCATCGAACCGGCGGACCGCATGGGTCTCGAGGCCGCGAACACGCTGCTCAAGACGCTGGAGGAACCCCCACCGGCGACCGTGCTCGCGCTGATCACGGCGGCGCCGGAGAACCTGCTGGAGACGATCCGCAGCCGCTGCCGGACCCTGACCGTTTCGCTCGTCCCCGACGAGGTGGTGGCCGAAGGGCTGCGGGAACGGGGCTTCCCGGACGAGCTGGCCTCGCGGGCGGCGGCCGAGTCGCGCCGGCGCCCCGCCGACGCCCTCGCCTTCGCCGAGCAACCCGACCTGATGGACGACCGCGGGCGCCTGCTCGATCGCTGCGCCGAGCTGGCCGGGGCGCGCGCGGCCGAGCGCATGACCTACGCGGGCGACCTCGCCGAGCGCTGGCGTCGGGACCGGGAACTCGTGCTGACGGAGCTTGACGTCTGGGAGACATTCTGGGAGGAGCGCTTGCGCACGGCCGTGGCATCCGAGAACGGCGCCCGCGACGCGCTCGACGCGCTCCAGGCGGTAGCCGAAGCGCGCAGCGATCTGGAGGCGCAGGTGGTGGCGCGCATGGCGCTGGAGCTCATGCTCCTGCGGTTCCCCGCCGTTACACTGGCCGCCGAGGGCGCTCCCGGCCCCTCCGGAAACGAGGGCGAATCATGACCGATCCCCGGCAGAACGTTGCCGGTGTCCGTTTCCGCAACGCCGGGCCCATCGAGTACTTCCACGCCGCCGGCATGCGGCTCGAAGTGGGCGAATCGGTCATCGTCGAGACGAACCGCGGGCCGGAGCTGGCGCGCGTCGTGATCGCGCCCGACCAGGTGGTGGTGAACGAGCTCGGCGAGGACAACCTGCATCCCATCCTCCGCCTGGCGACGGAGGACGACCTCGTGCACGCCAGCGACCTCGCCGCGCGCGCCGAGGAGCTGCTGCCGGAGGCGCGCGCGATTGCCGATGAAGCCGGACTCGAAGGACGGGTCGACCGGGCGGAGTTCACGCTCGACGGCGAGCGGCTCACCTTCCTCGTCAGCGGCGAGGGCACGGGTGGCCAGCGCGAGTTCTCGCGCCGGGCGGGGCGGCGCTGGGACGTGCGCGCCTCGGTGCGGCGCATCGGCGCGCGCGACCGCGCCCGTCTGGCCGGGGGCTACGGCATCTGCGGGCGGGAGCTGTGCTGCTCCAACTGGCTGGAGACGTTCCCGTCGGTCTCCATCCGCCTGGCGAAGGACCAGGAGCTGCCGCTCAATCCCGAGAAGATCAGCGGCCTCTGCGGCCGCCTGCTCTGCTGCCTCTCCTATGAGGAGGAGGGGTACAAGGAGATGAAGAAGACCCTCCCGCGGATGGGCCAGCGATGCAGCACGCCCACGGGCGAGGGCAAGGTCGTCGGCATCAACGTCCTGCGCCGCCAGGTGACGCTCAACGTGGGCGGCCAGCGGATCGAGGTGGGCGACCGCGACCTCGGGCTGGTCGTGCGCTGGGACCCTTCGGCGCGCAACGCGGAGCCGCCGCCCAGCATCACCCGCGAGGAAGCGATCGCGCAGGGGCTGATCGAGC
The DNA here is from genome assembly GCA_022827945.1 of Dehalococcoidia bacterium. GTDB lineage: Bacteria > Chloroflexota > Dehalococcoidia > Tepidiformales > Tepidiformaceae > UBA2991. The sequence continues at coordinate 1,966 of JAJEIT010000086.1, forward strand.
CCGAAGAGGAGCCGGAGCCCGATCTGCAGGCCGTCGCCGCGATGCCGGAAGCTGCGCCCATCGAGCTCGGCCGCGAGTCGGCCGACGCCCCCGGTCGGGAGCGCTCCCGTCCCTCGCGCCGCCGCGGGCGGGGCCGCCGGGGCGGTGGCACCCGGCAGGCTTCCCCACAACCCCAGCAGCAGCGCGATGAGGCGCCGAAGGGCCGGGTCTTCCGGCGATCGTCTGGCAACCGCCCCTCCGGCCAGGCACCAGGAGACTCACAGTCCTCCGGCCAGCCCCCGGCCAGCTCCGGCGGCGACCAGCCGCAGGGCAGTAGCCGCAGGCGCCGTCGACGGCGCCGCCGTCGCGGTGGTGGTGGCGGCGGGAACGCGGGCGGCGGCGACTCCTAGGCCTGAACCCTCGCTACCAGCTGCCGGACGTGTTCCGCCACGATGTCGGGAGACTCCATGGGGATGAAGTGGCTGTTCTCCTCCAGGACGAGCTCCTCGGCGTTGCGCAGCTCGCCCAGGAGGCCGGGCCAGGTGGGGGAGACCATCATGCTCCACTGCTGGTCGGGGGTTGGAGGTGGGGCGCGGAGGATGCGGATGGGGAGGTCGAGCTCGCGCAGGAGCGGGTAGGGGTCCCAGGCGCGGTTGCCGGCGTAGACGGCAGCCTCCACCAGGGGCGGGCAGGCGAGGACGTAGCCCTCGCCGTCCGGCGCGGGGAGGAGGCCGTGCTCGCAGTAATCGCGGAGGATGCGGGGCTCCCAGCGACGGAAGGGGTCGCGGCCCGCGAAGCGCTCGACCATCTCGTCGGGCGAGGACCACTCGTTGCGGCGGCGAGCCACGAAGTGCTCGGCCTCGAACGCGGGCTCGCGTTCGTAGAGCGACGGCTTCATCAGGACGGGGTCGACGAGGAGGAGCGCAGCGAACGTGCCTGGTCGCAGGGCCGCCGCGGCTGCGACGGCAGCGCCGCCCTTCGAGTGGCCGACGCCGATGGCGCCGCGAAGGTCGAGCGCCTCGCAGAAGGCGGCCACATCATCGGCGACGTCGCTCCAGGGGTAGGGTGGCTCCGGCTTCTCGCTGCGGCCGTGGCCGCGCAGGTCGAGGGCGATGCTGCGCTGGTCGAGGGCCTTGGCGATGGCGTCCCAGCAGCGGGCGTGGAAGCCGGTCGCGTGGGCGAAGAGCACGGTGGGTTCGGGGCCCTCGCGCTCGAACCAGGCGAGCTCCACGCCGTTCGCCCGCACGCGCCGCTCGATCGGCTGCATCGCGCGATTATCGCCGCGGCCGCGCTCAGGCGCTTCCCGGCCGGGCCACGGGCCACGGGACGGCTAGAATCCGTACATGCCAGACAACCCGGAACTTGAACGAGCGCTCGGCCAGCTCGCCGCCACCCCCAGCAGGCTCGCCCACCTCACCGTCGAAAGCACCGACGAGGATCTCGACGACGCCCCGGAGGGGGAGTGGTCGGCACGGGTCGTGCTCGCGCACCTGCGCGACGCGGAGTCGCTCGAGTTTCGCGTGGGGCTGGAGCGGCTGGTCGCCGAGCCGAATCCCGCCCTCTACTTCCTGCCCCCGGACCAGTGGGAGCGCGAGCGCAACCGCGACCGCGACGAGAAGAGCGTCCTGCTGGGCGACTTCGCGCTGCAGCGGCAGGCGTCGCTGAACCTGATAGCGACGATGCGCGACACCGACTGGGAGCGCACGGCCCCCGGGCCGCGCGACGAGGCGATCACGGCCGCCCAGTTCGTCCAGATCTGGGCCGGGCACGACGCCGCGCACCTCGGGCAGATCGAGGCGCTCCTGGGCCAAACGGCGGACGAGGCGCAAGAGCGCCGCGCCCGCCCCCCGGAGTAGGGATGCCTCCCTCCGAGGCAGAACCGCGTGGCGACATTCCCGGGAACTCCTGGACGCCAGTCGTACCACGAGATACGACGCCTGAGATGGCCGCACGCCACCGTGAGCGGTGGCTGGGGTTGTCGGGCGCCGAGCGCCTGCAGTCCATGCTCGACCTCGCGAAGATGGGAATCGAGGCGCGCATGTCCACGCTCCACGAGCAGTTCCCCGACGCTTCGGAGGCCGAACTGACGGCGATCTGGACGGAAGAGCGGTACCGCGACTCGCTGCCCGCCGACTTCCTCGCGCGGGCGGTCAAGGCGATCCGCGAGCGGGACGGCTAGGTCGCCGCGCCGGCGGCCGCCGGCTGGCGGCTGCGCGAGAGACGCGCCGTCCCCTTGTTCGCGGCGAGCACCTTCTCGATGCTGCGGGCGAGCTCCTCGCTGACGGCGGCGCGCTCCAGGTCGAACTCCTGGTCCTGGCCATCGGTGTCGTGGATGACGAGACGCACTTCGTCCGGACCGGGACGGTCCTGCAGGAGGGCGGCCACGCTGCTGAGCAGGGCCTTGTCGGTCATCTCATCTTCCGTCTCGTAGATGGTGATGACGAGCTGGGCGGAGTCGCGACCGACCGGCGAGCGGACTCCCGGGGATTCGGCTTCCGTCGTGGCGGCGGGAGGCGGCGGTGGAGGGGCCGCGCCGTTTCCGTTGCCATTCCCGTTTGCGGTGCGGGCGGCAGCGGGAGGCGGGGTCTGCGGCGCTGGAGGGCGCTGGGCGGGGGCGCGGCGGCGACCGCCGCCGCGACGCGGCTCGACCTGCCACTCCTCCGGCCGGAAGCCGATCAGGGTGCCCTCCGTCGCGTCCCAGGGGGCCGCGCGGCGAGCGCTCAGGTTGAGCCGGTCGCCGCGGTCGCGGCAATCGACCGAGACGAGCACGATCTGGCCCTCCGCCCAGGTCTCCTCGCTGGAGATTTCGAGCACGTCGCTCCAGACGGCGAGCTCGGCCCGTCCCGACAGGTCCTCAAGCGTGACGAGGTAGTAGCGGCGGTTATCGCGCGTGTAGCGGACGGTGACCTGCGTGATCATCCCGGCGACACGCAGGGTCTGGCCGGCAAGCTCCAGGGAGAGGTCGGCGAGCTGGACGGGGTTGTGGGCGGCCAGCTCCTGGGCGGCGCGGCGGAAGGGGTGCTCGCTGAGGTAGACGCCGAGCAGCTCCTTCTCCCAGCGCAGGCGCTCGTCCTGGTCGAGGGGGGCGTCGACCAGCTCCAGGGCGGGCATGGGCGTATCCACCTCGCTGCCGAAGAGGTCGAACATGGTCGACTGGCCGCTGTCGCGAAGCTCGCGCTCGCGCTTGGCGAGGTTGGCGATGCGCTCGCTGTTGGCCCGCAACGTGCCCCGGTCGCCGATCTCGTCGAGCGCGCCGGCGAGCGCCAGGTGCTCGAGGGTGCGGCTGGTGGCCCCCTCGAGGTCGGCTCGCTTGCAGAAGTCGTCGACGTCCCGGTAGGGGCCGTCCTTCTCGCGCACGGCGATGATGCCCTCGACCGCCGCGGGGCCGACGTTCTTGATGTCGCCGAGGCCGAAGCGGATGGCGAGCGAACCGTCGTCGCGATGCTCGACGGCGAACGTCTTCTTGCTGGCGTTGATGTCGGGCGGGAGCACCTCGATGCCGAGGCGGGTGCACTCCGCGACCGCCTGGGCGATGCGCTCGAAGGGGTCGGGGGAGCTTCCGGCGAGCTGGAGGACGGCGGTCAGGTACTCGACCGCGTGGTTCGTCTTCAGGTAGGCGGTCTGGTAGGCGATGTTGCCGTAGCACCAGGCGTGAGCCTTGTTGAAGGCGTAGCCGGCGAAGGGCTCGATGAGCTCCCAGACGGCGCGAGCGCGGTCCTCGGGGTAGCCGTTCCCTACCGCCCCCTCGATGAAGCGGGAGCTCTCCGCCGCCATCACCTCGGCCTTCTTCTTGCCCATCGCCTTCCGCATCACGTCCGCTTCGCCCAGCGTGTAGCCGGCGAAGCGCTGGGCGATCTGGAGCACCTGGTCCTGGTAGACGATGACGCCGTGGGTATCGGCGAGGATGCCGGCGAGGTCGGGGTGGGGGTGCTGGATGGCCTCCTCGCCGTGGCTGGCGCGGATATAGGTGGGGATATGGGCCATGGGGCCGGGACGGTAGAGCGCCACCATGGCGCAGATCTCGGCGACGCTCTTCGGCTTCAGCTCCTGGACGTAGCGGCGCATGCCGGCCGACTCCAGCTGGAACACGCCGAAGGTCTCGCCGCGCCCGAGCGTGTCCATGGTCGCCGGGTCGGCCTCGGGGAGCTCGAGCAGGTCGACCTCGACGCCGGTCGTCTCGCGGACGAGGTCGACAGCGCGGCCAAGGATGGTCAGGTTCGAGAGGCCGAGGAAGTCGACCTTGAGCAGTCCCATGGCGTCGACCTGCTCCATGGCGAACTGCGTGGTGGGGATGGCCTGCTCGTCGCCGCGTCCGGTGCGCTGGAGGGGCACCACCTCGGCCAGCGGTTCGCGGGAGATGACGACGCCGGCGGCGTGCGTGCTGGCGTGGCGGGCGACGCCCTCAAGCTGCTGGGCCATATCGACGAGGCGGCGCACCTGCGCGTCGGTGTCGTACGCCTCCTTGAGGTCGCTTGACTGCTCCAGCGCGTCCCCGAGCGTGATGTGGAGCGCGTTGGGGATGTAGCGGGCCACGCGGTCGGTGTCGGCGTAGGTCATGCCCAGGGCGCGGCCGACGTCGCGGATGGCGGCCTTCGCGCCGAGGGTTCCGAAGGTGATGATCTGGGCGACCTTGTCCTCGCCGAAGCGCTCGTAGGCGAAGCGGATGACCTCGTCGCGTCGGTCGTCGGCGAAGTCGAAGTCGACGTCCGGCATCTGGCGGCGCTCGACGTTGAGGAAGCGCTCGAAGACCAGGTTATTCGCGACGGGGTCGATGTCGGTGACGCCAAGCGAGTAGAGCGCGAGGGAGGCAGCCGCGGAGCCGCGCATGCCCATGGGGATGCGCTCCTTGCGGGCGAAGTCGGAGATCTCCTTGACGACGAAGAAGTAGTCGGTGAAGCCCGTCTCGCGGAGCACGTCGAGCTCGTAGTCGAGGCGCTGCTCCAGCTCGGGCGTGAGCGTCCCGACCCGGGAGGTCAGACCGTCCCGGCAGAGCTGCCGCAGGTAGGCCTCGTTGGTGACCCCGTCGGGCGTGACCGGCTCGGGCAGGAGGGCGCGGTCAAAGCTCAGCTCGAGGTCGCAGCCGGCGGCGAGCTTCTCCGTATTCGTGATGACCTCGGGGTTCTCGGGGAAGAGCGCACGCATCTCTTCGTCGCTGCGGAGGTAGTAGCCCTCGCCGTCGATGCGGAAGCGGTCCTCCTGGTCGACGGTGGCGTTCGTGCCGATGCAAAGAAGAACGTCGTGCGCCTGGGCTTCATCGGCGATCGTGAAGTGGCCGTCGTTGGTGGCGACGACGGGGATGTCGAGCTCGCGGCCGACGGAGATGATCTCCGGGTTCACGCGGCTGAAGCGTTCGACGCCGTGCTCCTGCACTTCGAGCGCGTAGTGCCCATCGAAGACCTCGCGGTACCAGCGCGCGACCTCGATGGCCCCGTCGCGGTCGCCCTCGCTGAGGCGTTCGAAGAACTCGCCCGAGGGGCAGCCGCTGAGGACGGTGATGCCGGCGCTGTGCTCCTCGAGCAGCTCCCGGTCGATGCGGGGCTTGTAGTAGAAGCCCTCCAGGTTGGACTTGGTGACGAGCTGGAGGAGGTTGCGGTAGCCGGTCAGGTCGCGGGCGAGCATGGTGAGGTGGAAGGGCTGGCGCTCGCGGATGCGGCTGTGGCGCGACTCGGGGGCGACGTACGCCTCGAGCCCGATGATCGGCTTGATGCCGCGATCCTTCGCTTCCCGGTAGAAGTCGAGCGCACCGTAGAGGGCGCCGTGGTCCGTCATGGCGATGGCATCCATCCCCAGCTCCTGTGCGCGATCGAGGAGTTGGGGGATCCGGGACATCCCGTCGAGGAGCGAGAATTCGGTGTGCGTGTGTAAGTGCGTGAACATTTGGGTGTTGGGCCATCGTACGCCGTCGAGGGTCGCCTTTCGAGGCCTCTCGCAGGCGATCCGCCACGGGTTCGGCGATGGGAACTCTACCGGCGCGATCCCCTTCCGAAGGCGGCGCTTACGTCACCCTTCGGCAGCCTGAAGCGGAGCGCGCCGCTTATGTCCCAGAGGGTCGCGGGTCAGTCGAGGACAGAGGCCCAGGGACCGGGGACTACCCCCTGTAACGATTCTCGTTGTGCCAGGCGAGTGCCTCCCGGGCGGGCTGCAGGCCCTGCTCTTCGGGTACGCGGACATGGTGGCGGTCCATTGCATAGTAGACGCGCCCATTTCTGAACTCTTCCTGAATCATCTTGCTGACCCTGAATTCCAGTGAGGGGGTAACCGTCACATAGCCTGCACCGAAGAGGCTATGAATGTCCCGGCGCAGCAGGAGCCCGTTGTTGGCGTCGTGAGAGCCACCTTCCGAATAGGGAACGATGTGCGCGGCCTCAAGGGCGGGCAGTGTTCGCTCTCCTGTCACGGCGCAACTCCGCCCATACAGCTCTGTCACCTTGACGCGGAAGATGCCCTGCCCAAGGCGCGGCTTGATCAGCTGGGGTGGTCCGTAGCGAACTTCCTCTGGGGTCGAGGCCACATCGGATCGGCGGATGGCCTGCTGGGCCGCCTCCCAGAGTTCGCGCCCCTCCTCGGTGTCGGAGTCGAACGTCTTGAAGCTGACGATGTTGGGCTTCCAGGATGGTGGTGGCTCTATCCACTCCGGCTGTGCCAGGAAGAATGGCTGGGTGAGGATCCTGCATCCGATGTCGAAGTCACCTGGGCTGGCAGGCCCGGAACGTCGGTACTTGATGATGCGTTCCTGCATCTCCCGGAGTGACTTCGCGCCGTTTCCTTCGCCGAAGGCCTCCCACGCCAGTGAACACGGGAGCGTGTTGGCATAGGCGAATATCGCGCCGCCGACGATCTTGTTGTAAGGGGCGTGGAGCTTGAAGAGGAACAACTCTCCTTCGTCGAGAGCTTGAAAGCCACGGGGCGATGGGGACCAGAAATTGATCTCAGACAGGTCTTCCCGGTCACGAAGTGTCGAAAACCATTCAAAGTCCGTCACTGCGACGACGATTTTGATGCTCATAAGCAATATGCGATGAAGGAGTAGAGCGAATTCCACTCTATGCCCTCTAGGGTTGCCGAAAGATAGCCACCGTCGCCCTAGGCGGTCAACGGCGTGTAAGAAGGGTTCAGTCGAGGGTGGCGCCTTCGATGGCCGCGAGGCGCTCGCCGCTGCCCGTGCCGGGCCAGCGCGAGCGGGCGACCGCCCAGGCCAGGGCGACAACGAAGAGCGCGCCCTGCAGGAGCACGACCGTCGCCCCGGAGGAGACGTCGACGAACCAGGAGACGTACACGCCCACGAGGCCACTGGCCCCGCCCAGCACCGCCGCCATCGTGAACATGCGCGTGAACGAGTCGGTCAGGAGGCGGGCGGTGACAGGGGGGATGACGAGGGCGGCCGCGATCAGGGTCGCGCCGAGAACCTGCAGGGAGGCGATGACCGTCGCCGCGAGCACGAGCGAGAAGAGCGCCTCGACCCAGGGGACGGGCACGCCGTAGGTGCCGGCGACGTCAGAGTCGAAGGTGGTGAAGAGGAGCTGCTTCCAGAAGGCGAAGACGACGGCGGCGGCGAGCGCGAGGACGCCGCCGATGACGGCGAGGTCGCCGCTGGTGATGCCGAGGATCTCGCCGAAGAGGGCCGCGTCGAAGTCGCGGGTGAACTGGCCGTGACGGCTGATGAGGGCGACGCCGAGGGCGAAGGCACAGGTGGTAATGATGCCGATGGCGGCGTCGCCCCCGATCTGGCGGCGGCGGGCGGCGGCGTTGATGAGCAGGACCGTGAACACGCCCCAGAGCGTCGCGCCGATGTAGAAGCTGATGCCGGACACGAACGAGACGACGGCGCCGCCGAAGATGCTGTGCGCGAGCCCGTGGCCGATGTAGGCGAGGCTGCGCAGCACGACGTACACGCCAACGGCCCCGCAGAGGACACCGACGAGCGTGGCCGCGACCATGCCGCGCACGAAGAACTCGAACTGGAAGGGCTCGGTCAGGTCTCCCACGGCTAGCCGCCCACGGGCGTCGTGGGGACGGGGGTCTCCTCGGAGTCGCCCTCGCCGGTCATGGCGTCGTCGAGGTGCTCGACGACGTAGATGGCGTCGCCGCGGCGCAGCACGAGCATGTCGGCGCCATAGGTGCGGCGCAGCACCTCGGGCGTGAGCACGTCCTCGGGGGCGCCGTCGGCGACGAGCTCGCCCTCGCCCACGCAGACCAGGCGGGGCAGGTGGGTGGCGACGGCGTTGAGGTCGTGGGTGGACATGAGGATGGTGGTGCCGGCCCGGTTCAGCTCGCCGAGGAGGTGCATGATCTCGTGGCGCGTCTTGATGTCGACGCCGCTGGTGGGCTCGTCCAGGAGGAGCAGATCCGGGTCGCCGATGAGGGCGCGGGCGAGGAAGGTGCGCTGCTGCTGGCCGCCCGAAAGCGCCCGGATCTGCCGGTCGGCGAGGTGGCCGATGCCGAGGCGTTCGAGGATGTTGGCCAGCAGCTCGCGGTCGTGGCGTCGGGGCCACGGCCGCCAGCCCATCTCCCGCCAGCGACCGAGCAGGACGGCTTGCCCGACGGTCAGCGGGAAGTTCCAGTTGATCGCCTCGACCTGGGGGACGTAGCCGAGGCGGAGGGCGCGTTCGCCCGGGCGGGGGTGTGTCTCCACGGAGCCCGCGAAGCGGCGGGTCTGACCGGCGATGGCGCGCAGGAGGGTGGTCTTGCCCGAGCCGCTCGGCCCGACGACGCCAGCGAACTCGCCGCGCCGCAGGGTGAAGTCGACGTCTCGGAGCACGGGCGTGCGTTCGTAACCCGTGCTCAGGGACCGGAGCTGCACGAGCGGCTCGCCGTCGGGATGGGGCGGCGGGCGGTGTCCGGGAGCGCTCGGCGCAAGCTCAACCACCGGCGTGCTCCTCGAAGGGGATCCAGCTGTAGCTCACGTCGAAGCCGTCGAGGGCGGAGGCGTCGCCGCCAAGGCTGGTGACGATGGTGCGGACGTTCTCGACCATCATGGCGAGGTAGGTGTTCTCCGGATCGCCGCGGTCGCCTGGGAGGTCGTCGTCGCGGAGGGTGGCGACCTGCACGGCGCCGGCCTCGTCGGCGATCGTGTCCAGCACCTCGGAGGGGAACACCTCGGAGCCGAAGATGGCGGGCGCCCCGGCCGCGCGAATCTGCGTGATCAGCTCGGCGACCTCGCGGGGGGAGGGCTCGGAGAAGTCGGACGGCTGGATCGCCCCGATGATTGTGAAGCCGTAGCGGGGGGCGAAGTAGGGGAAGGAGTCGTGGTAGGTGAGGAGGACGCGCTGCCCTTCGGGCACGGTGGCGACGGCCGCCCTGATGGCCGCATCGAGCGCCTCGATGCGGGCGGAGAAGGCGGCGGTGTTGGAGGCGTAGTACGCGGCGTTCTCGGGGTCGAGGCGGGAGAGGGCATCGCGCACGTGGGCGGCGTATTCGCCCGCGAGGATGGGGTCCGTCCAGAGGTGGGGGTTGGGGTCGCCACCGTCGCGGGGGAAGGAGAAGTCGTAGACGTACTCGTCGGGGGTCACGGTGGCTTCCCCGAGCAGCACGATCTCGACGCCGTCCCGGCGGTTCGCCTCCGCGAGCTCGAGCGCGGGGAGCTCGAGGTTGAGGCCGTTGGCGACGAGGAGGTCGGCGCGGGCGATATCCTGCGCCACGGAGGGGGCGGGCTCGAAGGTGTGGGAGTTGGTGCCCTCGGGGACGATGGCGGTCACGCTCACGCGGTCGCCACCGACGTTCTCGATGATGCTGCGGATGGGCGAGACGGTCGTGACGACGCGGATGGTGGAGGCGGTCTCGCCGTCCCCCTCCGGGCCGGCGCCGTCACCGCCGCAGGCTGCGGCCAGCGCGGCGGGAAGCAGGAGCAGCCCCGTCACGAGGAGGAGCCGTCTCAAAGCGCCGGTGGTCGCGTGGAAAGGCACGACGGCAGGGTACCGTCCGAGGGTTGCAGATGCAATTGGCTGCAAGAAGCGGACATTGGCATCTACTCCGGAGGGTTGACTGCCTCGACGCACGACCGTCCTCTTCACACCGGCCCTATACGATCGCGGCAGAAAGCATGACCGAAGAGCAGACGAGCGAAGAGCTGCTGGCGCAGCTGCGCGACCTCGCCTGGAGCGGCGAGTGGTCGAAGTCGATCGCGCTGCTGACGGCGCTCCACCCCGCCGACCTCGCGGAGATCGTGCTCGACCTCGACGTGGACGAGCGCCGCAGCCTCCTGCACCGCCTGCCCATCGACGTCACCGCGCAGGCGCTCGACTTCCTCGACGAGGACGGGCTGGCGGCATTCGCCGAGGCCGCGGAGACCTCGGCGCTGCTCGCGATCCTCAACGAGGTTCCGGACGAGATCGCGACGGACGTGCTGCAACAGCTCGATCCGGCCCGGCGACGGGAGGTGCTCGCGGCCCTCGACCACGAGGAGCAGATCACGGCGCTGCTGGAGTACCCCGACGAATCGGCCGGCGGCATCATGCGGAGCGGCTTTGTCTCGCTCAATGAGGGGCTGCCGGTCGAGCGGGCCATCGAGACGCTGCGCCGCCTGCGTCCCCCTTCCGATCGCGCCTACTACCTGTACACGGTCGACGACGAGCAGCGGCTGTGCGGCGTCGTGAGCGTGCGCGACCTGATCGTGGCGGCGCCGGGCACGCCCCTCACGGAGCTGGCGGAGCGGGACATCCACGCGGTCAGCGTGGACCTCGACCAGGAGGAGGTCGCGCAGACGCTGCAGCGCTACAACCTGCTCGCAATCCCGGTCGTAGACGGCGACGGGCGGCTGGTGGGGGCGACGACCGCGGACGACGTGATCGACGTTCTCGCCGAGGAGGCGACCGAGGACATGTACCGCATGGTCGGCCTCGACGAGGACGAGCGGGTCTTCAGCCCGGTGCGCACGAGCGTGCGGCGGCGGCTGCCGTGGATGGTCGTGAACCTCGTCTGGGCCTTCGCCGCAGCGGCCATCGTCAGCCTCTTCGACGAGACGCTGGCGCGCTTCACGCTGCTGGCGGCGCTCATGCCGGTGGTGGCGGGACAGGGCGGGAACGCGGGGGCGCAGACGGCGACGATCGCCGTGCGCAGCATCGCGATCGGCGACCTGGACGTGCGCGACGTCTTCCGGGCGACGCGCAAGGAGATCGCGGTGGGGCTGGCGAACGGCGTCGTGATCGGCATCATCGCGGGCGCGGCGGTCTATGCGTGGGACCGGAACATCGCCCTCTCGGCGGTGCTGGCGGGGGCTCTGGCGGGGAGCATCGCACTGGCGACGCTGCTGGGCGTGATCATCCCGCTGGGGCTGAAGTGGCGGGGCATCGACCCGGCGCTCGCCGCCAACATCTTCGTGACGGGCACGACCGACATCCTCAGCTTCGTGCTCTTCCTGGGGCTGGCCGCGCTCGTCATCGAGCGCATCGTCTAGCGGGGATCAGGGGAAAGTCTGGGGTGGACGGAGGGATTTGAACCCTCGATCTTCAGGGCCACAACCTGACGCGTTAACCACTACGCTACGCCCACCGCGCAGGCTCCGATCGTACCCAAGCGCGACGCCAGCGGCTAACGGCGACGGCTGTAGACTAGCGCTCCCATGGATTTCCACCTGCCGACCGAGACCGAGCGCTGGCGCGGTGAGCTCGTCGAGTTCCTGCGCGCGGAGATTCCAGAGGGCTTCGAGGGCGACGACGACTTCTTCGACAACGAGGAGCAGGCGCCCTTCGCCAGGCAGTTCATGCGCAAGCTCGGCGAGCGCACGTGGCTGGCGCCGCCCTGGCCGAAGGAGTACGGCGGGATGGGCGCGACCGCGCTCGAGCAGATGGTGCTGAACGAGGAGCTGGCCTACCACCGCGCGCCCTCGGGCGGGCGGCTGTTCACCATCGGCATCACCGGTCCGACCGTGCTCGTGCACGGCACGGACGAGCAGAAGGCGCGGCTACTTCCGGAGATGGCCTCGGGGGACGCCTGGTACTGCCAGGGGTTCAGCGAGCCGGAGACCGGCAGCGACCTCGCTTCGCTCCAGACGCGCGCGGTGCGCGACGGCGACGACTACGTGATCCAGGGCCAGAAGATCTGGACCTCGAACGCACACCTCGCCGACAAGATGATCGTGCTGGCGCGGACGGACCAGGAAGTGCAGAAGCACCGGGGCATCAGCGCCTTCATCCTGGACATGCACGCCCCCGGGGTGACCGTGCAGCCGGTGCCCAACATCGCCTACCGGAACGACTTCAACCAGGTGTTCTTCGAAGACGTGCGCGTGCCCGCCGACGACCTGCTGGGCGGGGAGAACAACGGCTGGCGCGTCGCCATGACGGTGCTCGACTACGAGCGCTCGAACATCGCCGCCATCAGCGGGGCGCGGCGCACGGTGGCCGACCTCATTCGCTGGGCGAAGGAGGAGCACGGCGGCCTGCGCCCCTGGGACGACATCCACGTGCGCAACAAGCTCGCGGGGCTCTACGCCGAGGGCGAGATCGGGCGGCTGGTGGCGTACCGGACGGCCTGGCTGCAGTCGAAGGGCGAGGTTCCGAACTACGAAGCCAGCATCGGCAAGGTGTGGTTCGCGATGTACGGCATCAAGGTGGCGAACGCGGGCGTGAACCTGATGGGCGGCTACGGGCAGCTGGCGCCGGGCTCGAAGTGGGCGCAGCTCCGGGGGCGGGTCGAGACCGCGTACCTGCTCGCCGTCTCGGGACCGATCGCGGGCGGCGCGGGCGAGATCCAGCGCGACATCATCGCGACGCGGGGCCTGGGGCTGCCGCGCGGCTAGCCCGGTCCGGCGGGGCCCCGGCTACTCTTCGTCCTTGCCCACGTTCGGCATGACGATGCGGTGCTTGAGCTTCAGCCCCTCGTCTTCCTCGTGCTGTTCCTCCTGGCTGGTGGTCTCCTCAACGCCCGAGCCCGCGTGCACAACGATGCGCTTCGACTCGCCCACGCCCAGCAGCGGCTCGATCAGGACGTAGCCGCTGACGGCCTGGTCTTCGGGCAGCTCTTCGAGATCGAGCGTGATCTCCAGGTAGGCGGTGTGCCCCTCCGAGGTGACATCCGCCCCGCAATACATCGCGCGGCAGATCCAGACGATGGTCTCCGCGCCGATGGCGACACCCCCGTGGAGGCGGTCCTCCCCCCCGGCACGCCGCACGAGGATCCAGGGGGCCGACGTCTCGATGCGATAGGGGGCGATCCACGTTCCGCGGTTCTCGATCTTCACCTCGACGCTGCCGGGGAGACCCTCCTCGTCGACCGCGATCGAGGCGTCGTCGGGGCCGGATACCAACAGATCGGGCGCGCCGATGAGGCGTTGGCGCAGGCTCGTGTCGACCGGGGGCGTGGGGTCCTGGTGGGGTTCGATTCCGAGGTCGGGGAACGAGGTGGGGAAGTGCAGGGCGGGGCAGCCGTCGTACCAGAAGGAGTCGGAACAGGGGAAGTAGGACTGGGGTGAGAAGGCCGCCGCCACGGCAGGGATGGTGAAGTCGGGCATGTTGACCTGGACGGGCGGCCAGAGCCGGGGGACGCCATCGGGTCCGGGCGCGGGCCAGGGGTCGCCCGCGGGCGTGGGGGTGGGCTCGGGCGTCTCCTCCTCCGAGGTCTCTTCCCCGGTCGCCGTGTCATCGCCCCCGGCTTCGCCATCCCCGCCCTCGGCGGCATCGTCGCCTTCTTCCGCCGGCGGCGTTTCCGTGGGGGTTGGCGTGGGCTCCGGCCAGGGGGTGGGGGCGAACTCAGGGTCGTCGTACAGCCGGGCGGGGTACTCAGGCGGATAGCGCAGACAGCCGTAGACGCGTTCCGGATAGGTGTAGTCGCCGTAGCCGAACCAGGGGGTGGCGCCATAACCCGAGCTGATCCAGGTGGGGGAAGTCGTGTCGTCGCAGTGCCAGACGTCGCCCCGGAGCGGGTCGCGGAAGGGGTACTGGCTTGAGTCCCACCAGGCCAGCCACTGGGACTGGTGGTCGTAGTCGTACAGGGGATGGTTGGTGAGGAAGAGACCGTTGTAGGCCCAGACGGCGTAGTACCAGTCCTCGAGATTCGCGGGGTCGCCGTCGCCGGCGATGGGTACGGACACGTCGTTCCACTTCTGGGCGAGCATGCGCGCGGCCTCGGCCACGTTGAAGACGAAATGCGTGCCCACGAGCGCCTGCTGGGCGTTGGGGTTGCCCGAACGGTTCTCCATGCCGGAGGTGATCTGGCCCAGACCGAACCCGCAGTCGAAGGAGCGCTGGATGGGGCCGACACCACCCCAGGGAACGCTGCTGTTCGCGTGCGCGAACTCCGACTCGACCCACACGATCGACTTCAGCAGGGTCGGGGGGATGCGCAGGGAGGTGTCCGGCGCCTGCTCGAGACGCTCGTCGCGGGAACCTGTCAGCAGGCCGGGGTACTCGAGGTTGTGGGCCTCGCCGGAGGGCGTCGTCAGGAAGGTAACCGCCTCGCCCGCGGCCGCCAGCTCGATCGCGGCGAGGTAGAGGCCGGCGTTGTCGTAGGCCTCGTAGGTGTCGAACTCGAAGGGCTCGATGCCAAAGCAGGCTTGCGCCTCCACCGCGCCGTCCCTCCCGGAGAAGACGACCATCAGCACGGCCGCGGCCACGGCCAGCGCCGCTAGCGCGCGGACCATCCGAAGAACCTCGAAAATCCATCAAGGGACTGCCGACCCGACCCGCTCACGATCTCGAGCCGGGGCGTTCCCGGCTCGTCGAAGCTGTCGCCGCTCCAGTGGCGGACGGCGAGTGCGGCGCCGTCACGGCTGTAGGCGAGGGGCACATCGAATCCGGCCGGACCCTGCGCGCCGACGCTGCCCGGAGGCAGCGCGGGCGGCTCGCTGCCGAAGCGGGGCGGGTCGCCCGCGGGGGACCAGGCAACGCCGAGCGCCTGTTGCGTCGGTGTCGACGCCGCCGAGACGGCGCCGCCACCGCCTTCAATCGAGACGACGCGGGGGAGGTAGCGCAAGCCCTCCGAGAGACTGACCTCCACGTACGCCAGCCGTGCGCCGTCGGGGCTGAGGGCCCAGTCGCGGGTGACGTGGGTGCTCAGCCACAGGATCTCGGCTCCGTCACGCGTCAGGGTCGAGCCGCGGGCGTCGATGCGGACGGCCAACAGCCGCCCCTGGGCATCGAACCCGATAGGCGCGACCATGCCCGCGCCCAGGTGGGTCTCCAGCACGGACTCCGTGCCGTCGAACCCAACGCGGGCCACCGCCACGCCCGGTTCCCCGGCCGCCGTGCGTATGGTGCGGGTGACCACCACGGCGGTCGCGTCGGGGGTCCAGAGGACGTCCTGGAGGGGCTCGAGGCCCTCGGCGAGCCTGCGGGAAAGGCCGGTCTCCAGATCGAGGGTGACGAGCGCGGCAAAGGGCCTGCCGGCGATGGCGGTGTCGGGCGCAAGCAGGGCGACGTGTCGGCCCGTGGGCGAGACAGCGCCGCGCAGGCTGAATCCGTGCAGGTGGGGAACGGTCGCGATCTCGATGGGGGCGGCGTTCGGAGTCGCGCCCACCACGGTCACAACGGTGGCGGCGCCGGTGTTCTTCGCCACCACCGCGTACTGGCCGCTGGCGGCGCCGGCGAAGGCCGTCCGCGGGGGACCACCGCTCTGCGCCAGCAGCGCCACGGTCGCCACGCCGAGGAGCACGACGGCCAGCGCCAGGACCGCGAACGGGCGGCGCCGGTCGTGCGCGGCGCTCGCGCGCAGGCGCCCCACCGCCGCCCGCAAGAGGGCCGGCAGGGGAGTACCGCGGCGAAGGGAAGATGGTGCGTTCATGCGTGGGGATCTACGACTGGAGCCGCACCGAGGACCTGGACCCGCTCGACCGGGACCGCCTCAGCAGGCGCAGGAGCATCCCCGCACCTCCGGCGAACGGTGTCATTCGCCGGAGAACACCACTGCGAACCTAGCAAGCACCCCGCGCGCGGTCAATGCGCGGAAGCGTCCGGGAAAGGCCCCGAATAGCCGTCAAGCGGGCGGCTGCTAGCATGAACGAAGCGTGATCTTCCAGCTCATCGATGTGCTCCGCGAGAACCCGGCCGCGTTCTTCGCCTACCTCGGCGCGATCGCCATCGCGCTGGTCACGGGCATCGCCTTCCACGAGTTCAGCCACGCCTGGGCGGCGAACGAGCTCGGTGACGACACGGCCGCGAAGCAGGGCAGGCTCACCCTGAACCCGCTCGCCCACCTCGACCCGATGGGGACCATCCTGCTGTTCATCGTGGGCATCGGCTGGGGGAAACCGACGCCCGTCAATCCCTACCGCCTGCGGGTCGGGGTGAAGCGCGGGAACATGCTCGTTGCCGTGGCGGGACCGATCTCGAACTTCGTGTTCGCGTTCATCGCCTCCGTTCCGCTCATCTTCGGGTGGGTCGAGCCCATCTCGTTCGACTACATCGAGCTGGCGAGCGGCTCACAGGTGCTGGGGACGTTCCTTCTCCTCATCGCCTTCCTGAACGTGATCCTCGGAGTGTTCAACCTGATCCCCATCCATCCCCTCGACGGCTTCAAGGTGCTGCTCGGCGTTCTGCCGGATGAGCTTTCGCGGCCCCTCGCCTCGCTCAGCCGGTGGGGGCCGGCGCTGCTGATCGGGCTCATCGTGATCGGCTTCATCGCCCCGGAGTACAGCCCGATCCTCTGGATTTTCGACGGCGCCGCCGACCTGTTCCTGGAGGTCATCACCTGATGCTCGACCGCGTCCGCCAGGTGCGCGAAGCCTCCATCGGTCCCGACGCCGACGACCTCGCGCTCGCGCGCGAGTTCCTGGCCGGCGACCTCCTGGCGGTCTTCGGCGCGCAGGAGCCCCGCGACCAGCGTCACTCGGCCGGCACAGCCCGCTGGCTCATCGAGCGCGGCCACGCCGGGGACCACGACCTCCTGGTGGCGGCCCTGCTGCACGACGCGGGCAAGGGCGCCCAGCGGACCCGCGATCGCGTCGCGCACGTGCTCACGGAGTGGCTGCCGGAGCCGCTCGTCGCCGCCGAGGCGTCCCGCTTCGAGATGCGCCGGGCGCTCGCGCGCAGCCGCGCGCACAGCGAGCGCGGGGCGGAGCTGCTCGTCGCCGCGGGGGCCTCGCCGCGGGTGGTCGAGCTGACGCGCCTGCACCATCGGCCGGCAGGGCAGGATGCTATGCTAGCCCTCCTGCAGCGCGCCGACGCCGCCACCTGAATCGCAACGGATCACGCATGGCCGACTCGAAAGAATCGAAGATCGTCATCATTGGCACAGGCCTCATCGGGGCCTCGGTTGGCCTGAACCTGATGGCCCGCAAGGACCGCAGGTACGAGGTCGTGGGCGTCGATCGCAGCCGCCAGAACGCCCGCACAGCCAGAGAGATGGGCGCCGTCGACGACACCGTCCGCTACCTCGACGAGGCCGTGCGGGATGCGAGCATGATCGTGCTAGCCGTCCCGTCGCGCGCCGCCGAGGAGATGCTGGTGGCGATGGAGCCCCACGTCTCGGAAGGGGCGATCATCACGGACACGTGCAGCACCAAGGCGTCCTTCATGACCAAGGCCCATGAGGTGTACGGCAACAAGGTGAGCGTGATCGGGACCCATCCGATGGCCGGCTCCGAGCGCAGCGGCCCCTCCGCCGCGAGCATCGACCTGTTCCAGGGGGCGGCATGGGCGGTGACGCCCTCGGCCGTGGCAAGCGAGTCATCGGTGCGGGTTGTGCTGGGCATGATCGAACAGGCGGGAGCGGTGCCCATCTACGTCGATCCGGCGGAGCACGACGAGGTGGTGGCGGCGGTGAGCCACGTGCCCCTGCTGCTCTCGGTCGCGCTCTTCAAGCTGGTGCGGGACAGCGCCTTCTGGGAGGACGCGGAGCAGCTCGCGGGGCCCGGGTTCCGCGACATGACGCGCCTGGTGATGGGCGACCCCGAAATGGCGACCAGCATCGTCGGCACCAACCGCACCGCCATCCTTTCCTGGCTGCGGCGCTACCAGGGCGAACTCGACACGATCATCGAGGCGCTCGAACTGAGCGACGAAGAGACGGAACAGCTGGCCGAAGGCATCGAGCTTCCCGACGACGGGGACGAGCCAGCGGAGACAACGGCCGACGCCCTCATCGAGAGCCTCTTCACTCGGGCGCGGCTGGAACGCTTCGTCTTCGACGACCGCCTCGTTGGCCGCCAGGTTCCGAAAGAAGGCACCGAGACGCCACGTTCGGGCGACGTGATCGGGCAGATGTTCATGGGGGCCTACCTATACGGGCGCCTGAAGGAAACGCTGAATCGCGGCGAAGAACGGGAGCGCGATGCCGCCCGCCGGCGGGGCGAACTGCGGGACCGGTGAGGGTCCGCAGCCCGGGCCGCCTGCGCGCCACCCTGCGCGTTCCGCCTGACAAGTCCATTTCGCACCGAGCCCTCATCCTGAACGGCATCGCGGAGGGCGAGGCGCGGGTCGAGAACCTGCTCAACTCGGACGATGTTCGCTCAACGGCGGCGTGCATGGCCGCCCTCGGGGTGGAGATCGACTGGCCTGGCGGCTCCACCGAGGCGCGCATCCGGGGGGCGGGGCTGCACGGCCTCTACGAGAGCGAGGACACCCTCGATTGCGGCAACAGCGGCACGACGATGCGGCTCCTCACGGGGCTGCTCGCGGCCCAGCCGCTCTTTAGCGTGCTGACGGGCGACGACTCCCTGCGGGGACGCCCGATGGGGCGCGTCATCGAACCGTTGCGCCGCATGGGCGCGCGCATCAGCGCCCGGCGCGGCGACACTCTCGCCCCCATCGCCATCCGTGGCGGGAACCTGCGGGCCATCCAGTATCAGATGCCCGTTTTCAGCGCACAGGTGAAGTCGGCGCTGCTGCTGGCGGGCCTCTCCGTGGAAGGGCGCACGCGCATCACCGAACCGGTCCCCACCCGTGACCACACGGAGAAGATGCTTGCGGCGATGGGCGCCCCTGTGGCGCGCGAGGGCCGCTCCGTCAGCGTCAGCCGGCCGGGGCGCCTTCAGCCCCTGGGCATGCGCGTCCCCGGCGACATCTCCAGCGCCGCCCCCTGGCTCGTGCTGGGCGCCTGCCACCCGGACGCCGAGCTCCACATCGAGGGGGTCGGCATCAACCCGACGCGCACGGGCCTGCTCGACATCCTCGGGCGGATGGGCGCCTCGATCGAGCTGCAGGAAGAACGCGAGACGAGCGGCGAGCCCGTGGCCGACCTCGTCGTGCGCTCCTCCACCCTGAGCGGCGTGACCGTGCAGGGCAGCGAAATCCCGAGGGCCATCGACGAGCTGCCGCTGGTCGCCCTGCTCGGCTGCTTCGCCCACGGAACCACGGTGGTGCGGGAGGCGGAGGAGCTGATCGTGAAGGAGTCGAACCGCATCGAGACGGTCGTGACGATGCTGTCGGCCATGGGCGCGTCGATCGAGGCGACGGCGGACGGCTTCGTCGTCGAGGGACCGCGCCAGCTCCACGGCGCCCGGCTCGACGCCGCCCACGACCACCGCATGGGCATGCTCGGCGCGGTCGCGGGAGCGCTCGCCAGCGAGGAGACGCGCATCGAGAACGACGCCGTCTCGGTCTCGTACCCCGACTTCTGGCAGGCGCTCGAGGCCGCCGCGCCCGAGGCCGCACCGACGGCGTGAGCGCGGAGCGCCGCCCCCTCATCCTTGTCCTCCACGGCCCCTCGGGCGTCGGCAAGGACAGCGTGATCGCGCGGCTTCGCGAACGGACCGGCATCCACCGCGCCACCAGCAGTAACAGCCGCCCCATGCGCGACGGGGAAGAGGACGGCGTCGACTACCACTTCTTCAGCCGCGAGCAGTTCGAGCAGAAGATCGAGGCGGGCGACTTCCTCGAGCACGCCAGCGTGTACGACGACTACAAGGGCCTGGAGAGGCGGGAGGTCGACGAACCCCTTGCCGAGGGACGGGACGTGCTTATCCGCACCGACCTGCAGGGCGCCCGGAGCCTGCGGGGGCTGCTCCGGGGAGCTGTCTTCGTGCTGCTGACGGCAGAGAGCCGGGAGGCGCTGCGAGCGCGACTCACGGCCCGCGAGACGGAAAGCGCCGAGACTCTCGCTCGCCGCCTCGCCGAGGTCGACGCCGAGCTCGCCGACGCCCCCAACAACGACTACGTGGTCGTGAACCGGGAGGGCGCGCTCGAGGAGGCCGTCGACGAACTCGTCCGCATCATCGAACGCGAACGGGGCAACCCGAACCGGGAGACCGCGGGCGTCAGGCAGTAGGGCCGGGCGCGCCTACTTCTTCTTCTGGGCGAAGTCGAGCTCGATGTAGCGGTCGGCGGCGTTCTTCAGGTTGCCGGCCACCGACTGCCCCAGCCCCGCGACCTCGACCCGGATGCCGCGGCTCTGCAGCACCTCGACGAGGTGCTGGAAGTCGCCGTCTCCGGAGACGAGGACGGCGACGTCGAGCCGGTCGGCCATCGTGATCACGTCGAGCGCGAGCTCGATGTCGACGTTGGCCTTGATGGAGCCGTCGGCGAAGCGCTTCAGGGGCTTCGTCACGATCTTGAAGCCCTTGCCGAGGAACGGCTCGACGAAGCGCTGGGTCTCGCGGCTGACGCCGGGGTCGTCGTGCACGGGGGAGTAGGCGATGGCGCGCACGAGGCGGCGGCTTTCGGTCACGCGATCGAGGACAAGCCCCCAGTCGATGGGCCTGCCGCCGCGGGTGCGGTCGCGGGCCAGCTCGACGTTCGCGCTGTCGACGAAGACGCCCACGCGCGGCATGGTGCCGACGCCGGCCTTGCCGTTGCCGGAGAGCCGGTCGATTGCACGCTCCTGCAGCTCGACCAGGCGGGCGAGCTGCTCGTTCTGCTCCTTGAGGGCGTCCAGGAGGGCGGCATCGGCGGCGCTGTCCTCGGCCGCAGCGGGGCGGGAACGGCGGCGCGGGGCGGCCCGCTTCGGCGCCTCCTTCTCCGGTTCGGGCTCGCTTGCCTTGGCGGCGGGGGCGCGCCTGCGGGATGGCCGCGGCGCGGGAGCGTCCTCGTCCTGGTCGCCGGCCCTCGCGGCGGGGGCGCGGCGGCGCGAGGGGCGGGGCGCCGGAGCGTCCTCCTCCTCGGTCGCCTTGGCCGCGGGGGCGCGCCTGCGGGAAGGTCGCCGGGGTGCGGACTCCTCGTCCTCGTCGTCGGCCTTGGCCGCGGGAGCACGGCGGCGCGAGGGCCGGGCCGGGGCCGCTTCCTCACCGTCGTCGGCGGCGCGGCGACGGGAGGCGGCGCGCCGGGGCGCGGGGGCCTCTTCTTCCTCGGCGGTCTCGGTCGCGGCTGCGGCCCTGCCGGAGGAGCGGGAGCGCCCGCCACGCGAGCCGCGGCGGCGCCGGGCGGGAGGCGGGCTTTCGTCTTCTTCGGTCGTGTTGGTGGTCGTGTTTTCGGATTCGGTTACTTCCGGCGCCTCCTCCTCGGAGGTGCGGCTGCCGGTCAGAAAGTTGAGTGCCATGTGGGGTTACGTTCCCATCCTTTGCAGAACACTGATTCGGGCGGCGACGGCCCCCGCGATCGCGCGGAAGCCTTCGGCTGAGGCCGAGTCTCCCTTGTCGACCACGAGCGGTACGCCCTGATCCGAGCCTTCTCGAATCTGAGGCTCGATCGGGATTTCGCCGAGGAAGTCGATGCCGAGCTCCTCGGCGGCGTCACGTGCGCCGCCGTGCCCGAAGATGTCGTATCGCGTCCCCGTATCGGGGGCGATGAAATAGCTCATGTTCTCGATCATGCCGAAGACGGGCACATCGAGCTTCTCGAACATGGAGACCGCCTTCATGGCGTCCTCCAGCGAGACATCCTGTGGGGTCGAAACGATGACGGCTCCGGCGATGGGCGCTTCCTGCGCCATGCTCATCGAAGCATCGCTGGTGCCGGGTGGCAGGTCGATGATGAGGTAGTCGATGTTCTCCCAGGGCACGTCGTGCAGCAGCTGGCGGACGGCGCTGCCGATCATGGGTCCGCGCCAGACGACGGGCGTGCCCTTGGGGAGGAGGAAGCCGAGGGAGACGAGCTCGACGCCATACTTCTCGACCGGACGCAGGCCCTCGGTCTGGTTCGCCTGGAGTCCCGCGGCCAGACCGAACATGGTCGGGATGTTGGGGCCCGTGATGTCGGCGTCGACGAGCCCTACCTTCGCCCCCGTGGCGGCGAGGGCAACGGCGAGGTTGGTGGCGACGGTCGACTTGCCGACGCCACCCTTGTTCGAGGCGACGGCGATCACGTTGCGCACGCCCTCGATCGGCTTCTGACCCTCGCGCGGGTCGCTGGCGCGCACCTGCGCTCCCCAGTCGAGCGCGACGGACTCGACGCCGGGCAGCCCATCGAGCGCGGCGCGGACGTCGGTCTCGATGACGTCCTTGAGGGGACAGGCGGGGGTCGTCAGCTCGACCTTCACGCTCACGGCCCCGCCCTCGATGGTCAGCTCTTCGACCATGCCAAGGGAGACGATGTCACGGTGCAGTTCGGGGTCGTTGACGGTGGCGAGTGCGGCGAGAACGGCGTCCCGGTCTACCGCGGTGGGAGCGGTCATTACAGCTACGGCATCCTGGTGGCGGCGGTTCTCTTCGACTTCACATGCGCCGAGCGGGAGGGAGAGTCCGCGGGGAGATCACGGCGGAAACGCGAGAGAAGGGCGGCCCTTGATTGGGTTCTGTGCACGGTGCCCGACTCGATGGTACCCCGCCTTCCGACCACGGGCCAGCAGCGCACCAGCCTATGCCCCCCAGGGCGTGATGGACTGCTTCAGCTGCGCGTACCCCTCAAGGAAGCCCGGACGTTCGCCCGCGTACACCTCGTCGAACTTCGCCAGGGCGTCGTCGAGCCAGGCGTGCAGTCCGGCGTTATTGGGGTTGGCGTCGCGGTAGGCATCGCGGATGAGGACGAAGTGGATGCGGGGATCGTACGGGCGCTTCGTGCCGCCCATCGACTCGTCGCCGTCGAGCAGGCGGAGGAGCATCGCGTCGGCCGAGCCCAGCGTCTGCTCGTGGATGGGCGGGCCATGCATGCGATACATGACAGAGGTCATATCGCGGCCGTTGCCGGTGGTGTAGCCCATCTCGCCCCAGAGGTCGCGCATGCTCGCGTTGCTGCCGACGGCATCGACGACGCGCTGGCCGAAGGCGCGCAGCGGTTCGGAGACGTCCGCGAGGAGGTCGGTGAGGCGATCGCCGTCCAGGTCGGTGGCGAGGACGATCGTGTCCTGCTGCTCGATCAGGTCCCAGAGGAGCAGGCCGTAGTTGGTATCGGAGATGTGCTGCTCGATCTGGCCGGTCCAGTTCTCCATGCCGTCTTTGAAGTCGTCCGGGAGGAGATTGACGATTCGGTCCACGCGTTCGCGGTGCTCGACGTAGCCATCGACGGCGTACTTGCGGCCGACGTTGAATTTCGTGCCGTCGAGCATCCAGGAGAGGAGGCCGGCGTTGATGCCGTCCTCCATCGCCTGGGTGGGCTTGAACGCGACCCGGCCGATGGCGCCTGTCTCGTGGACCATCTGCAGGAAGCGACGCCCCGCGTAGGCCATCTGGATACCGGGGGTATTCATCTCGGAGTGGATGTTGCCGGTCTCCGGGTCGACCTCGAAGACCGAACGGTTCTGGGAGTAGGGCAGGCAGGGCATACAGCGCACCACGGTGATGGGGCCGTAGGGACGAACGTTGCAGTAGACGCCCGCCTGCGTGCGCAGGGGCGCGTTCCCCGACTTGCCCATGACGACGACGCGGCCGCCCTGGCCGTCGTTCACGTAGGCGTCGCCCGCGGTCGACCACTTGATCGACGTGCAGGGCATGTTGCCGAACCAGCTCAGCGCCTCGAGCTTCGTGTCATGGCGGTACTGGGCCCACATGGGGACGCCGTAGAAGGGAAGGCCGAGGATGTCGATGGCGGCGATGGTGCCGAGGAGGGCGTAGGCGTCGGTGAGGGAGTGGGCGACGGGGTTCACGTTGCCGTCGAAGTTGCCGCCCTGCCAGATGACCGCGTCAGGGTAGCCATCGGGGCGAACGTCGGCGGGCTCGAAGAGCTCGCTCAGGACTCCCAGCAGGTCGCCGCCGTCGTGTTCGGTGCGGGCAATCTTCATCAGGTCGGGCATGTCGTCTTCTCCCAGCGAGTGGTGTGTTGGCCTGTGGCCGTCTGATGCTGCTAGCCGGCCGCGAGCTGCCGCAAGACGTAGGGGAGGATGCCCCCGTTGCGGTAGTACTCGAGCTCGACCGGGGTGTCGATGCGCACGAGCGCCTCGAAGGTCGTCGTGGTTCCGTCGGCATCGGTGGCGGTCACGGTCACGCGGCCGCCGGGGCGGAGCCCCTCGGCGATGCCGCTGATGGCGAACGTCTCCTCGCCGCTCAGGCCGAGGCTGTCGCGGCTGCCGCCGTCGAGGTACTGGAGGGGGAGGATACCCATCCCCACCAGGTTGCTGCGGTGGATGCGCTCGTAGCTCTCGGCGATGACGGCGCGCACGCCCAGCAGCCGCGGACCCTTCGCCGCCCAGTCGCGCGAGGAGCCGGTTCCGTACTCCTTGCCCGCCAGGACCATGAGGGGCGTGTCCTCATCGCGGTACTGCACGGCGGCATCGAAGATGCTCATCTCCTCGCCGTCGGGGAGGTGGCGGGTGACGCCGCCCTCGGTGCCGGGCGCGAGCTGGTTGCGGAGGCGGATGTTGGCGAAGGTGCCGCGCATCATCACCTCGTGGTTCCCGCGCCGGGCGCCGTAGGAGTTGAAGTCCTCTCGCTTGATGTCGCGGTCGAAGAGGTAGGCGGCAGCGGGGCTGTTGGGGGCGATGCTGCCTGCCGGGGAGATGTGGTCGGTCGTGACCGAGTCGCCGACCATGACGAGGACGCGAGCGCCGTCGATGTCCTCCAGCTCGCCGGGCTCCTCGGCGAGATCCTCGAAGTAGGGCGGGTTCTTCACGTAGGTCGAGCCGTCGTCCCAGCCGTAGCGGCTGCCCTCGGGCGCTTCGAGGGTGCGCCAGGCGGGATCGCCCTCGAACACCGAGCCGTACTGGTCGCGGAACATCTCGGACCGCACGGCCTCACGCATGGAGGTCTCGATCGCGTTCTGGGAGGGCCACAGCTCGGACAGCATGACCGCGTTCCCATCGCCGTCCTCGCCGATAGGCTCGGTGAGGGGGTCGAAGTCCATGTGTCCGGCGAGCGCGTAGGCGACCACGAGAGGAGGCGAGGCGAGGTAGTTGGCGCGCACGACGGGGTTGACGCGGCCCTCGAAGTTGCGGTTGCCGGAGAGCACGGCCGCCGCCACGAGGCCGCCCTGGTTGACGGCCGCGGCCACGTCGGGGTCGACGGGGCCGGAGTTGCCGATGCAGGTGGTGCAGCCGTAGCCGACGAGGTTGAAACCGAGCTCGTCGAGGTAGGGCGTAAGGCCGGCGGCGTCGAGGTAGTCGGTGACGACCTTGGAGCCGGGCGCGAGGCTCGTCTTGACCCACGGCTTGCGCTGGAGGCCGCGCTCGACCGCCGCCTTCGCGAGCAGACCGGCTCCGACGAGCACCTCCGGGTTCGAGGTGTTTGTACAGCTCGTGATGGCGGCGATGACGACGGAGCCGTGGCCGACCTCGAAGGAGGCGCCGTTGCGCGCGACCTCGACGGGGGGCGCCTCGGCGGCATCGCCGGCGAGCTCGGCGAGGGCGTCCTGCCAGGCATCCTTTGACTCGCGCAGGAGGACGCGGTCCTGGGGGCGGCGCGGTCCGGCGAGCGAGGGCTCGACCTGCCCCATGTCCAGCTCCAACGTCGCGGAGAAGCTGGGGTCGGGCGTGTCGTCGGTGCGGAAGAGGCCCTGCTCCTTGCAGTAGGCCTCGACGAGCGCGACCTGGCCCTCGTCCCGGCCGGTGAAGCGCAGGTAGCTCAGGGTCTCGTCGTCGACGGGGAAGAAGCCGACGGTGGCGCCGTATTCGGGGGCCATGTTCGCGATTGTGGCGCGGGTGGGGAGGGGGAGCTGGGAGAGGCCCGGCCCGAAGAACTCGACGAACTTCCCGACGACGCCGAGCTCACGCAGCATCTGCGTGACGGTGAGGACGAGGTCGGTGCCGGTCGCGCCCTCGGGGAGCGCGCCCGTGAGGCGGAAGCCGACGACCTCGGGGATGAGCATCGAGACGGGCTGGCCGAGCATGGCCGCCTCGGCCTCGATGCCGCCCACACCCCAGCCGAGCACGCCGAGGCCGTTGATCATGGTCGTGTGGGAGTCCGTGCCGACGAGGGTGTCGGGGTAGACGAGGCCGGTGTCGTCGTTCTCGAAGACGACGCTCGCGAGGTATTCGAGGTTGACCTGGTGGACGATGCCCGTCCCCGGCGGAACAACGCGGAAGTTGCGGAAGGCCTGCTGGCCCCAGCGCAGGAAGAGGTAGCGCTCGTGGTTGCGCTCGTACTCGAAGCTGACGTTCTGGGCGAAGGCGCCGTCGGAGCCGTAGGCATCGACCTGGACGGAGTGGTCGATGACGAGGTCGACGGGCTGGAGCGGGTTGATGCGCTCGGGGTCGCCCCCCATCGACTCGAGCGCCTCGCGCATCGAGGCGAGGTCAACGACGGCGGGGACGCCGGTGAAGTCCTGCAGGAGGACGCGCGCGGGGGCGAACGCGACCTCGCGTTCGTCGCCGGAGTTGGGGCGCCAGTTCGCGAGGGCCTCGATGTCGTCGCGGGAGACGGCGTCCCCGTCCTCGCGACGAAGCAGGTTTTCGAGGAGCACCCGCTGGGTGAAGGGGAGGCGGTTGGCGGCCTCGCCCCTGAGGACGGAGTCGAGCCGGTGGAAGGCGACCGTGCGCCCTCCCACCGTCAGCGTGTCGCGGCTGTTGAAACTGTCGAGCATGAAGAAGTCGCCCCCGCCTGTACCTTCACACGGCATGTTGCCCGGGGCCCGTCGGGCCCTGGTTCGGCGCCTTCGGGACGAAGCCCAAGCAGTATACCGCGAGCCACGGTCCCGAACCGCGCGGGGGCGCCTGCCAGGCCGTTCGCGCGCCTATACTGCCGGCAGGGCCTGTAGCTCAGCGGTTAGAGCGCCCGGCTCATAACCGGTTGGTCGGTGGTTCGAATCCACCCGGGCCCACCAGACTTGACGGTAGACAGTACCGGGCCGCCGAGGGCCACCTCCTCGGCCTCGCCGCCGCGCATGGGGCCGTCCTCGGGCATCGGGATCGTGTAGCGGATCGTGGCGGCGCCGGGGGCGACGGCGATCTCCTTCA
>JAJEIT010000089.1 GCA_022827945.1 Dehalococcoidia bacterium
AGAGGTCGATGTAGTCGGTGCCGAGCCGCTGCAGGCTGTTGGTAACCGCGTTCGTGATGTACTCGCGGGTGCCGCTGCCGGGCGACTGGATGCCGGTCGGGGTCATGGCCGTGGGCATGCCGAACTTGGTGGCGATGATGACGTCGCCGCGGCGGTCACCGAGGGCCTTGCCCAGGATCTCCTCGGAGGGGCCGTGCTCGCCGGCGTACATCTCGGCGGTGTCGAAGAAGTTGACGCCGAGCTCGATCGCCTTGTCGACGACGGCGTTGGCGCCGTCCTGGCCGATGCGCATGCCGAAGTTGTTGCAGCCGAGTCCGACGACCGAGACCTGCAGGTCCGAACTGCCGATATTGCGGTATTCCATAAGGGGGTGCGCCTCCTGAGGGTTTTCGTTCGCGTGGGCAGTGTAGGGCAACGGGGCGCGGGGCGCGCCCGGTGGGTCAGGCGGGGTCGAACTCGATGTCGAGCGAGGTGACGGAGCGCATGCCGGCGTTGCCGCCCATAACGGGGTTGCGGCCCGGCTTGATGCGCACGTCGGAGATGGCTTCGAGGATCATGCGGGTGCCGACGACGGCCTCGGTGCGGGCGAGCTGGTAGCCGACGCAGAAGTGCTTCCCGAGGCCGAAGCCGATGTGGCTGGCCCTGCCACCCTCGCGGTAACCGACGCGCATCTCGCGGCCGATGTAGAGATCGTCGCGGAAGATGTCGAACGTCGCGGGGTCACTGAAGACGCGCTCGTCGTGGTTGGCGCCATGGATCGAGAGGTTCACGACGGACCCGGCGGGGACAGTCACGCCGCGCATCTTCCAGTCCTGCATGACAAGGCGGACCTCGCCGCCGACGGGGGCCTCGCAGCGCATCGTCTCGGTGAAGGCCTGGTCGATGAGGGAGTGGTCCTGGCGCACGGCCTCGAACTGCTCGGGGTGGTTGAGGAGGAGCCACCAGAGGTTGGCGATGGCGCGGTCGGTGGTCTCGCCGCCGGCGGTCAGGAGGAGGCTGACGAACGACTTGATGTCATGCACGGTGAGCCGCTGGCCGTCGACCTCGGCTTCGCAGAGCTTGGAGATGAGGTCGTCGCCGGGGTTGCGCAGGCGCTCCTGCACGAAGGGTTCGAGGTAGTCGTGGAACGCCTGGTTCGCCTCGATGCCCTTCTTGCGGAGGACGGGGTCGGGCGACAGGCCGGCGAGGAAGGTGGGGTACCAGTAGTGGAAGCGGTCGTGGTCGGACTGGGGGAGGGCGAGCATGTCGACGATGACGTTGACGGGGAGGCGCGTGCTGAAGGTGTCGACGAGGTCCGTCTCGCGGCGGTCGATGAAGCCCTCGACGAGCTCGCGGGCGGCCTTCTCGGTGAAGCCGACGATGAGGCGGCGCACGTTGTCCTCGATGACGGGCAGGAACGCCTCGAGCTTCCGGCCCACGAACTCGGGGGCGATGATGGCGCGCTTCTGGGTGTGCTCGTCGCCGTCCATGGCGGTGAGGGAGGGGCCGAAGACGGCGCTGTGGGAGGACTCGAAGATGGTGCTGGAGAGCGCGTCGTGGTCGAGGAAGCCGTCGACGACGTCCTCGTACCGGGTGACGAACCAGATGCCCTGCTGGGGGTGTTGCCAGACCGGGTGCTCGTCACGGAGCCGCTTGAGTGCCGGGTAGGGGTTGAGCTGGAACTCCTCGCCCTCGAGGAGGGCGGGGTCGAAGGTGTCGGCGGTCATGGCGGGGTCAGGATAACGGGTGGGGTTGGGAAGGCGCGCTGCCAACATCTTCCATGTAGTACAATGATAGGGATGAAGGCTATACAGGTGACTTTCGACGAGGAGCTGCTGGAGCAACTCGACGAGCGGCCCGAGGTGCAGGAGCTCGGTCGTTCAAGGGTCTTGCGGGAGATGACCGCGGCATACCTCGCCGAGAAGCGGTCGGAGGACATCGCCCGAGAGTACCGCGAGGGCTATACGAAGTACCCCCAGACGGATGAAGAGATCGAAGACTGGGAGAGCATCCAAGCGTGGCAGGACGACTAGGCCATGACCCCACACCGTGGTGAGATCTGGCGCTGCCAGTTCAACCACCCGAACAAGAGACGACCCGTTGTCGTGCTGACACGTGACGAGGCCCTCCCGTACATGCGAAGCGTCATGGTCGCCGAAGTGACGTCGACCATCCGAGGCATCTCCAGCGAAGTGATCGTTGGGCCCGATGACGGTCTGAAACACATCTCGGCAGTGAACCTTGACAACGTCCAGACGGTGAGCCAGCGGCGCCTAGGCGGGTACGTGGGGAAGCTCAGCGTCGAAAAGATGCATGAGGTCTGTCGGGCTCTGGCTGCGGCAACGGGGTGTGGATAGTCGGGGCACGGCCCGGGCCCACCCCTGCCCAACCCCACCCGCGTAAGATTGCCGCCACGAAGGGCCGCGGAGCGGCCCGTGGGGGTTTCGCGATGCGAAGTGAAGTGCATGCCATCAGCGGCGCGACGTATGACGACCTGGGCGATGGCCGGGTGCGCGTCCACAAGGGCGAGAGCTACGGCATCTTCGACTGGGAGGGGCGCTGGGAAGAGGGCGACATCACGCGCGCCGA
Organism: Dehalococcoidia bacterium; assembly: GCA_022827945.1. Classification (GTDB taxonomy): domain Bacteria; phylum Chloroflexota; class Dehalococcoidia; order Tepidiformales; family Tepidiformaceae; genus UBA2991. The sequence continues at coordinate 2,569 of JAJEIT010000089.1, forward strand.
CCCGCACCTGCTCCAGTACGTGGGCGGACCGGACCTGCCGCCGGGCGTCGACGAGATGGCAGCGCAGCTCGACGCGGCGCGCGAGAAAGCGGCGCAGGAACAGCAGGAGCTGAGCGCCGGCGACCTCGCCGAGGACGCGTACACGGGCTCCGTGCGCGACCCTCGCTACGGGGTTCGCAACATGATCATGGCGCAGGGCCAGACGACGGTCGCGAAGTACGTCGGCGACCCCGGGCGCGACACCCCGAAGGGTCCCCGCTCCAAGGGCGTCTCCTTCCACGAGGTGCTGGCGGGCGATACCTACCCGGAGCGCATCCCGCCGGAGCTGTGGGAGGACTCGCCTATGCCGGGCGGCGTCACGCGAGTGCCCACCGAGCGCTTCACGAGCCAGGCGTGGCACGACCTGGAGGTCGAGAAGCTGTGGAAGAAGGTGTGGCAGTACGCCGCCCACGTCGACGACATTCCCGAGGTCGGGGACTACATCGTCTACGACATCGCCCACCTCTCGTACCTGGTGGTGCGGACGGGCGAGAACGAGTTCAAGGCGTACAACAACGCCTGCCTCCACCGGGGGCGGCAGATCCGGGAGTTTGACGGGAAGAAGGCGACCGAGTTCCGCTGCCCCTTCCACGGCTGGTGCTGGGAGATCGACGGCTCGCTGCGCGAGATTCCCTCGGAGTGGGACTTCCCCGAGGTGCGCGAGGACGCCAGCCACCTGCGCGAGGCGAAGGTCGGCACGTGGGGCGGGTTCGTGTTCATCAACCCGGACCCCGACTGCGAGCCGTTCGAGGACTTCATCGGGTCGCTGCCGCAGCACTACGAGAAGTACGAGTACGAAAAGCGCTACAAGCAGATGCACGTGGCGAAGGTGATCGCGGCGAACTGGAAGATCACGCAGGAGGCCTTCATGGAGGGCTACCACGTGATGGCGACGCACCCACAGGCGATGGCCTTCGGCGGCGACGGCGCGAACATGCAGTACGACGTGTTCGGGAACTGGTGCCGGGCGATCACGGTGGGCGCCAACACGAGCCCGCAGCGCGGCATCTACCCGGACAACGAGGAGATCTTCGCGATGCGACGGGGCGGCGCGGAGATGGCCCGCGAGGGCCTGCGGCAGGTGATGGGCGACAAGGCCGACATCTTCTGCGACGCGGAGGTGCTGGACGGGTACTTCAACAACCTGTTCCCGAACTTCCACCCGTGGGGCTGCTTCAGCCGCATCGTCTACCGCTTCCGGCCGTACGGGGACGACCCGGACCGCAGCATCATGGAGGTTCTCTACCTGGTTCCCTGGCCCGAGGACGAGGAGAAGCCGCCGGCAGCCCAGATGCACTGGCTGGAAGAGGACGAGGACTTCACGCTCGCGCCGGAAATGGGCGGCCTAGCGCGCGTCCTGAACCAGGACTGCTACAACCTGCCGAAGATCCAGAAGGGCCTGAAGACGAAGCAGGATCCGTACGTCTACTTCTCCGCCTACTCGGAGGGGAAGATCCGGCACTTCCACGAGCTCTGGGACCAGTACATAGGAGCCGAGTAGGAGCGTGGTTCAGGCACTGGAGGACTACGGCTTCCTCAAGCTGAACGAGGAGATCCTGGCCAACCCGTACCCGTTCTACCGGGCGCTGCGTGAGGAGTCGCCCATCTACCGGGAGCCGGACTACGGCGTGTACCTGCTCAGCCGCTACGAGGACATTCTCGAGGTGAACGCACAGCCTGAGGTGTTCTCCAGCATCCTCGTGGCGAACGCGCCGTACGCGGACCCGCCGGCGGCACTCGAAGACCTGCCGGAGTGGCGCGACTCGCAACCGTTCAGCGACAAGATCCTCTCGAACGACCCGCCCGACCACACGCGTCACAAGCGGCTCATCAACCGCTTCTTCACACCGCGCCACGTGGCGGCTCTGGAGCCGCGGGTGCGGGAGATCACAAACGAGATCATCGACGCGTTCATCGACCGGGGCGAGGTCGAGTTCGTGACGGAGTTCTCGCACATGCTGCCGAGGCTGGTGGTGGGGGAGCTTATCGGCGTGCCTCCGGACGACGCGGAGCGCTTCAAGCAGTTTTTCATGGACCGGCTGGCGGAGATGGCGAAGGCCGCAGCCGACCCCTCGGGCGCCTACCGTCAGCAGACGGAGGAACGCGAGGAGATCACGGAGAACCAGTTCCTCCAGGAGTACTTCATGGAGGCGATGGCGGATCGCCGGAAGTCGCCGCAGGGCGACATCATGAGCGATCTCGCCAACGCCACGTTCGTCGACACGAAGGAGCCGGTCCCGCTGGAGTCGCTGGTGAGCATGATCACGCTGCTCTACGCGGCGGGAGGCGACGCGAACACGCCCGAGCTGATGACGAACGCGATGCTCGTGCTGCTGCGGCAGCCGGACGTCATGCAGGCGCTGCGGGACGACCCTTCGCTCGCGGGCGGGTTCATCGAGGAGGTGCTGCGGTACGACACGCCCGTGCCGGGCGTGTTCCGTATCGCGCTGCAAGACACGAGCGTCGGCGGCGTACCCGTGAAGCGGGGCGAGAAGCTGATGGTCATCTACGGGTCGGGGAACCACGACGCGGAGAAGTTCGACAACGGCGAGGTGTTCGACCTCGGCCGGGAGCAGACCTGCCCGCACCTGGGCTTCGGGCACGGGGTGCACTACTGCCCCGGGGCGGGACTGGCGCGACAGGAGGGTCGCGTGGCGATGCAGGAGCTCCTGCGGCGCCTGGGCGACATCCGCATGCTGGAGGGCGATCCCCCCTACGTCCCAAGCGTGATCCAGCGCATCCCGATCAGGCTGAAGCTGGGCTTCACGAAGCTCGCGTAGGAACTCCCTACTCCACCCGAATGGGGTGGGGAACAGGCTGGTTGAAGAGGTAACCCTTCCTGTTGAAGGGAACCGTTTCGGGCTGGGTCGCGCCGGCGGAGTCCGTCGCGCGGGTCATGATGGTGTGCTCGCCCACGCTGGCCTCCCACACGAGTTCGAACCGCACCCAGGAGTAGCGGAACTGCGGCTCCAGGACGGACGCCTCGCGCCACGTCCGTCCTGAGTCGTCGCTCCACTCGACACGGGTGACGGGACCGTCGGGGGAGTGGGCGAAGCCCTGCAGGCGTTGCCGCCCCGGAGCGAGCTCGGCTGGCCAGGGGAGGGCGAGCGCGCTCTTCACAGTCTGCGTCGTGACCGGCTGGCCGAGCGCTTCGCCCTCGGGCGCGTACTCGTCGCCGATGAGGACGTAGGAGGTGGTGTTGTTGCGGGTCCAGTGCTTCTCCGAAGAGACGACGATGCGGCCGAGCCACTTGATGTTCGAGGCGCCGACCCAGCCGGGGATGACAGCCCGCAGGGGGTAGCCGTGGTCGCGGGTGAGGGGCTTGCCGTTGAGGGCGTAGGCGAGGAGCGTGTCGGGGTGCATGGCCTTCTCGACCGGGAGGGCGCGGCGGAAGCCCTCCTCGGGCGACTCCTTGTCGAGGCCAACGAGGAGCACACTGGCGGCATCATCCCGAATGCCGGCCAGTTCCAGGACGTCGCGAAGGGCGACGCCGGTCCACTCGCCGTTTCCGACACCGCCGGTACCCCACTGGGTGCCTTCGGCGGGCCGCCCCTGGACGCGATCGAACATGGCGCGTTGGTTCCCGGCGCATTCGAGATAGGAGATGAACGCGCGACTCGGCAACTGGCGGATGGCGTCGTAGGAGAGCTCGACCCGGTCGGTGACGGCGTCGCCCTCCACCACGAGTCGCCAACCATCGACGTCCACATCCACGCTCACGGAGTTGTTGCGGACGAAGAAGAGGGGGACGGGCGTGACCAACCCCTGCATGTTCTCGAGGCGCGCTTCGAGGCTCTTGCCGTCGGAGTGGACGATGAAGGGGCCCGTGTCCTTGAACCAGCCCGAACGCTCGGTGGGCGGCGCCCCTGCATCGGAAGCGTCGTCGCCAGAGGTGTCGGCGCCGCAAGCCGCGAGGACGGCGGTGGCTCCACCGGCTGCGAGGAGCTGGAGGAAGCGGCGGCGGGGCATGCCGCGCCGATCGGCGAGGGTCCAGAGGCGGTCGGGCCCGGGTGCGTCCGTCATGCCCGGCCTACAAGAGTCTGGACCGCGGAAGGCCCGCCATCCGCCGGTCGAGCGTCAGGGTGTCGAGGTCATTGTGGGTGTAGCCGTCGACGATGAGGCGGTCGACGAGACCGGGGCCGCCCGACTCGCGCAGCAGGTCCAGGACCGGCTCACCGTTCAGGGGCGATACCATCCCGCTTTCAAGCACATCCAGCAGCGTGGCGCGCGCAGCGGTCTTGGTAACGCGGTAGTGGTGCTGAACAGCCACATACGCCTCGCCAATGACCTGGTTCGAGGCGACAACCTCGGCGCCGCCTTCCACCAGTGCGCGAAGCTCCTCGACACACCTCAGAAATTCCGCCTCGGGCTCCCTCGTGGTGAGCCGTACGAG
>JAJEIT010000020.1 GCA_022827945.1 Dehalococcoidia bacterium
TCCACGATCACGATCACCGGCAGCGGGAAGGCGTAGTCGTCGTGCATGTCCCAGTTGCCAGCGTCGGCCCGTTTGTCGAGCAGCTCCTCCGAGATCTCCACGATCCGGTCCGCCCACTCGGCGATCGCCCTTGGCGTGAACGCCTGCTGCACGAGGCTCCGGTAGAAGGTGTGCTGGGGCGGGTTCGAGAGCATGCCTCCGGGCGGGCTGTGGCGTGGTCCCTGCCCCCACTCGCTCGAGTACGTCTCGATGTCGAGCAGCGCTCCCTGCACGTCGGCGAATCGCGACAGCGTATAGAAGGGCGGCTCGAACTCCTCGAAGAAGTGCACCGGCGCATCTTCGAGGAGGTGGTGGTAGGCGACGCTCGGCTCGGCCCGGACCTCGTCCGAGAGCGGGTTGTACCCGTCGACCATCCTGGCGCTACGCCGTGACCGCCGCCTGGCGCTTCGTGAAGGCCAGGTCGAGGTGGTACAGCCCGAGCATGATGCCCGGCTGGTGCTGGAAGTCGTTCGTGTCCTTCAGCTCGATCGTCTCCAGCCGGTCCAGCAGGGCGTTCACGGCCACGTTCTGCTCCATGCGCGAGAGCCCCGCTCCCGGACAGGAGCGCGGCCCCTGCGAGAATGTCAGGTGCCGCCCCGCGTGCGGTCGCGTCAGGTCGAGCTGGTCGGCGTTCGGGTAGTGCTCCGGGTCGCGGTTCCCCGCCCCGAAGCGCAGGTGCAGTGTCGACCCGGCCGGGATGTTCACCCCGCCCATCTCGAAGTCGACGCGCGCCGTCCGCGCGGTCAGCCCCTGCGTCGGCGCGTACAGGCGGAGCGCTTCCTCGACGAAGAAGCGCACCTTCGTCCGGTCCGCCCGCAGCTCCTCGACGAACTCCGGGTGCTGCGCGAGCAGCATCGCTTCCGCCGTGAGCGCGTACTGTGTGGTCTCGTTGCCGCCGATGTGCATCAGCAGCGCCACGCTCGTGATGTCGCCGTCGCTCAGCGGCTTCCCCTCGAACTCCACACCCGTCAGGTACGAGATCATGTCGTCCTTGGGGTTGCGGCGCTTCTCCTGGATCTGCTCCGCGAGGTACTCGTTGAAGGCGACGAGCTCGCGGGCGTTCTCGACCTCGTCCTCGTCGCTCATGGTGCTGTTCACGCCCCTGCCGTAGACGAAGCGGCGCACCTGCGCCTCCTCCATCTTCCGCAGCATCGGCATGTCCTCCAGCGGCAGCCCGAGGATGGTCGTGATCACGACCTGGGGAAGGGGCGCGGCGAAGCCCTTCACGAACTCGACCTCGCCGTCCTCGATCCAGTTGTCGATCAGCCGGTGCGCGGCCGCCTCCGCCATCTTCTGGTGGCGCTGCGCCCCTTCCGGCCCCACCCACGGGTCGGTCACGAGGCGCTTGTAGCGCATCGCCTGCTCATCGCTCGAGCGCAGGTCCTGCTGGGCGTTGAACGCGTCGCCGAAGCCCGCTTCCTCGAAGATCTCCTCCTGCAGGGGGCTGTTGCCGTTCCCCTGCATGGCCTGGTCCTCGCGACCGAGCACGAGGTTCCGGTCGCGCGCGACCCGTGCGATGTCCTCGTACCGCGTCAGGATGAAGGCGTCCGTCCCCGGCTCGCGGCCCTCGCCCGGCAGGCAAATCACCGGACACTCCTCCTGGAGCCTCTGGTACGCCTCGAACCACCACTCCTGCGACCCGGCCGCAAAGAGGTCGATCTCCTCGTGATTCACCGGGCACTGCGCCGGCGCTGTCGGAACCTCGGTGGTCCCGTGATAGGTCATCGACATCACGCACTCCTCTCGGCGCTGGCCGCGCCGGTCAGGCTGGCCGCATGATCGCACTCCGCGGCGGGGCTCGCCACCATCCGGTCGGTACCTGGGGAGAGTGCCGCCCTACCCGCCCCACCGGTCCCAGTGCGTGCAGTCTTGCCAGGGCTTGCGCCAGGGGCGGCCCCACGGACCCTCCGGGTAGCCCACCGGGATGAGCGCCGTGATCGTGACGTCCTCGGGGAGGCCCAGGACGTCGCGAACTTCCGCCGTGTCCTCGGGCCTGACCGGCGTGTAGTCCGTCGCCAGCGTCAGGAGCACGGTGCCGAGACGGCGTGAGCGGGCCGCCAGCAGGATGTTCTGGACGGCCGGGTAGGTCGAGCTGAAGAAGCCGGAGGAGATGTCGGAACTGTCCGGCGCGCGGCCGTGCAGGCACGTCACGATGATCGCGGGCGACTCGTCCAGGTGCTCGACGTTGTGCATCGCCTTCGAGTAGACGCGCTGGCGGTCTGCGGTGATGTCGGGGTCGGCGAGCACGCCATCGCGGATGTAGCGCTCGCCCACGTCGCGGTAGGCCGCGCCGATCTTCGCGATCTGCTCCGGGTCGGTCACAACCACGTAGGCCCACATCTGCGTGTTGCCCGCGCTGGGAGCCATCGTTGCCGCCTCGATGATGTACTCGAGGTCCTCGCGCGCCACCGGATCGGGCTTCAGGTGACGCATGCTCCGCGTCGTGAAAATCGCTTCGTGGACCGAGAGGTCACCCATCGTTTCGCTCCTGACGGCGCCCCTGGGCGCAGGTCGCTGGTGGTGCCGCACGATAGCCACGCCCGAGCAGCCCTGACAAGCGTCTCCCAACCCGCTCGGGAAGCCCTCCCAGGCGGCGAAATGCTGGTATCGCGGCAGGCCCGGCGGTAGGATTGCGTTACGTCTATCCCACGGGAGGGAGCCCCATGCCCGAATTCGATACCGTCATCAAGAACGGGACGGTTTTTGACGGCCAGCGCACGCCACGATTCAACGGCGACATCGGCATCAAGGACGGCCACGTCGCTTCCATCGGCGGCAAGATCCACTCATCCGACGCCGGCAAGGTCATCGACGCCACCGGTCTGAACGTCGCTCCCGGCTTCATCGACCTGCACACGCACTACGACTCCCAGATCTTCTGGGATCCGTACTGCTCCATCTCCGGCTGGCACGGCGTCACCTCGGTCGCCATCGGGAACTGTGGTTTCGGCTTCGCGCCCTGCAAGCCCGAGGATCAGGACCGCGCCATGCTGACGATGTCGCGCAACGAGGCCGTGCCCCTGGAGTCGATGCAGGAAGGCATGCCCTGGGACTGGGAGACCTACCCTGAGTTCCTCGACAGCCTCGATCGCATTCCCAAGGGCGTGAACGTCCTCAGCTACATGCCCCTCAACCCCCTCATGATGTACGTGATGGGCCTTGAGGCGGCCAAGGGCCGCCCCGCCAACGATGAGGAGATGGCGGAGATGCGCCGCCTCATGATCGAGGGCCTCGAAGCCGGCGGCTGCGGCTGGTCCGGCCAGTTCGGCGACAACGACGTACAGCGCGACTACGACGGCACGCTGATGATCACGAACCTCATGAAGGAGCAGGACCTCGTCTCCTTCGCCCGCGTCCTTCGTGAAGTTGGCCGCGGCTTCATCCAGTGCATCGGCGCTTCCCGCGAGCTCACCGAGACCCTGGCCGACGAGAGCGGCCGCCCGGTCATCTACAACGTCCTTGCCGTCGCCATGGACCAGCACGGCGTCGCCATGCCGCAGTACAAGGACACCATGCAGTGGCTGGACGACTGCAACGCGCGTGGCACGCGCGTCTTCGGCCAGGCCCTCACCTCGGAGAACAACTTCCAGTTCACCTTCGAGGAGTGGAACCTCTTCGATACCAGCCCCGTCTGGCGCGAGATGACGCTCGGCACCGTGCCCGAGCGCGCCGCCAAGCTCGCCGACCCCGAGCGTCGCGCCGCCGCCAAGGCCGAGTACGACGACTCCGAGCGCACCGGCCAGGGCGTCGTCTTCTCCATGGACGACCTCATCATCGGCGAGGTGCATACGCCGGAGCTTGAGAAGTACACCGGCCTCACGGTTGCCGAGGCCGCCGAGGAGCGTGGCCAGCACGTCATCGACGCGATGCTCGACATCGCCCTCGCGGACGACATGAAGGCGCTCTTCGTGACCTCCCCGCGTCCCTACGACATGGACGCCATGAGGGAGATGGCGAACTCCGCGTTCGCGCTGCCCGGTGTCTCCGACGGCGGCGCCCACACGAAGTTCATCACCCTCGGCCGCTACCCGACCGAGTTCCTGGCGCTCCTCGTTCGCGACAACGAGGTCATGGACCTGGAGCAGGCCCACTGGCGGCTGAGCGCGTACCCGGCGCTGGCGGCCGGTTTCCGCGACCGCGGTACCATCCGCGAGGGCGCCCCCGCCGACATCGTCATCTACGACTTCGACAAGCTGCAGATGGGCGAGGTGGAGAAGGCGTACGACTACCCGGCGGGCGCCTGGCGCCTCATCCGCAAGCCCGAGGGCTACCGTCACATCATCGTCAACGGCGAGGAGACGTTTGTGGACGGCGAGTGCACGGGCGCGACGACCGGCAAGCTCCTGCGCCACGGCTCCGCGTAGGACAGAACGTCATCAACAACGCACCAGCGCGGGGCGCCCACGGGGCGCCCCGCTCCGCGTCACGGGCCTTGTGCGATGCCATAGAATGCCCGTCATCGCACGCGTCGGCCCGACCGACAAGGAGGGAACATGGCCGAGAACTATTGGACCAGGTACATGCGCAGGCGTCCCCTGTCCCGCAGGGCGTTCCTGACGGGAACTGCCCTCGCAGGCGGTGGGGCCGCCACGGCTCTGCTGATCGGCTGCGGCGACGACGATGACGACGAGCCTTCCGCCCCGGCAGCGACCGCCGCGCGGGCGACCGAAGCCGCCGCCGAGGCGACCGAGGCCGCAGCAGACGCCACCGAGGCTGCCGCCGAGGCCACCGAGGCTGCTGCGGAGGCGGAGGCCACCGCCACGGCCGCGCCCGTTCGGACGGACATCACGCGTGGCGGGATTCTGACACTGGCCAGCCCCGTTACCGGCGACCAGGTGTACGACCCGGCAATCACGAACCACGCGACCACGTACGCGATCGCGATGGGGCGGACCTTCAACCGCATCCTGAACTACGACGGGACGGGCCGGGTGAACCCCGAGTTGGCCGAGTCGCTCCCCGAGCAGCCCGACGACCTCACCTATGTCTTCAAGCTGAATCCCAACATCCACTGGCACGACCTGCCGCCCGCAAACGGACGGCAGTTCACCGCCGAGGATGCGGCCTTCGGCATCAACCGCTTCAACGAGGACAACGCCGAGTTTATCCAGGGTCAGCTCGACCAGGTCGACCGCATCGATGTGATCGACGACCTCACCTTCAGCATCACGACGAAGGAGCCCTTCGCCCCGATGCTCCGCTTCCTCGCCGATGACCCCGTCCTCATGGTCAACCGTGAGCAGCGGGAAGCCGTCGGCGACGAGGGCATGAAGCTCTACGAGAATCAGCTCGGCACCGGCCCCTTCATCCGCAATACGTTCGACCCTGGCGTCTACGCCAAGGTGGACCGCAACCCGAACTACTTCGAGATGGGCGAGGACGGCCAGCAGTTGCCCTACCTCGACGGGATCGAGCTGGTCGCGCTCTCGCGCGAGGCCTACGAGGGCGCCTTCATCACGGGCGAGGTCGACCTGGTCAGTTTCACGACCGGCCTGAGCCTGACCGAGGCCGAGTCTCTCCAGGGACAGATGGGCGACCGCATCGACGTCTACCGCAAGCTGCACTCCGCCATCTCGGAGACGCACATGCATACGCAGAAGCCGCCCTTCAATGACCTGCGGGTGCGCCAGGCCGTGCACCTGGTGATCAACCGCCAGATCGCGGCCAACCCGCTCGGTCCGGGGAGTGGCGTGCTCATGGGCCCCGTGCCCCAGAACTTCGTGCCCCAGGCCTTCACGGAGGAGGAGCTCCTCCAGATGCCGGGCTGGCGCGAGGACAAGGACCAGGACATCGCCGACGCCATTGCACTCATGAACGCCGCCGGCGTCGGGGTTGGCGCCGACGAGACCATTACCATCAACACGCCCATCCAGTGCCCCTGTCACGCCACCGGCATCAAGGCGGACGTGGAGCAGCTCGGCCTCAACCTCGAGCTCGAGCCGGCCACCAGCGCCGATTACTTCGCCGAGCGCGCACAGGGCAACTTCATCATGAACATCGGCCTCGAGGTCGGCGGGATCGACCCCGACACCTACATCTACCACCGGTTCCACACCGGCGCCCCGTTCAACCGGACGGCCTTCTCCGACCCCGAGGTCGACCGCCTGCTGGAGATTCAGCGCGCGACCCTCGACCCTGAGGCCCGGGCGGATGCGATCCGGGATGCGTCGCTGGCCATCATCGAGCACTCGCCCCAGGCCTTCACGGCCCAGCTGGTGTTCTGGCCGGTGTCTCGCAGCTACGTTCACGGCCACGCCGAGCCCGTTCCGGCCGGCCTGACCTTCAACTTTGCTCGCCTCTGGAAGGAAGCGTAGCAACACATCAACTCCGCACCGCACACTGAAGAGGCCGCCCCGTCGGGGCGGCCTCTTTGCTGTTTGCGGGAGTGGCGCCGGCCTAGGTCGTTCCTCGCAGTCGCGGATCCCACAGGTCGCGTAGCGCGTCGCCAAGGAGGTTCACGCCCAGCACGGCGAGGGCCAGGCCGATGGCCGGGTAGATGAACAGGTGTGAGGCGCTGGCGACGTACTGGCGGCTATCCGCGACCATCTGGCCCCACTCGGACTGAGGCGGCTGCACGCCCAGGCCGAGGAAGCCGAGCGCCCCGGTCACGAGCATCAGGTTTCCGACACCGACCGCGAAGATGGTTCCCACTGTTGGCGTGATGTTCGGCAGCACATGCCGCAGCAGGATGCGAAGCCAGGAAGCGCCAACGACTTCCGCTGCCTCGACGTACGGGTTCGTCAGCGTTGAGAGTGTGGCCGCCCGCGCAATGCGCACGAGGGGCGGGGTGACGGACAGGGCGAGCACGTAGATGAGAATCTCGACCTCCTTCCCGAACACGGTGATGAACAGGAGGATGAGGAAGAGGCCCGGGAGCGCCAGGATTGCGTCGATGAGCCGCTGGAGCAGGAGATCGAGGAACCGCACGTAGGCCGACACCATGCCGATGAGCGTCCCGGCGGCTGTCCCCAGCGCCAGCGAGACCACCGCGATCGTCACCGTGATGCGTCCGCCTGCCAGCGTGCGTGAGAAGTAGTCCCGGCCCTTCAGGTCCGTGCCGAACCAGTGCTCGCCCGATGGCGACGCCAGCAGATTCGTCGTCTCGGCATCCGGTTCGTGCGTGGCGAGGTAGGGCCCGAAGATGACAATCACCACCACCACCAGCGTGAGGAAGAGACCGAAGACCCCCACGGGCTGGGAGCGGGCCGTTTGCCCCAGCCTGTGCCAGACGCTCGGACGGGCCGGCAGGGCGTAGGTGTCTTCCACATTGGTGGCGAGGGCCGCGGATCCCGTCACGAGTACCGAATCCGTGGGTTGAGCCATGCGTACACCAGGTCCACCGCGAGGTTGACCATCACGAACATGAAGCCGGAGAAGACCACGAACGTCTGCACGACCAGGTAGTCTTCTTGCCTGACGGCGTTGAGGGCATACAGGCCGAGCCCCGGCAGGCTGAAGATCTGCTCGATGATGACCACTCCGCCGAGCGCCCCGCCGAAGGAGAGTCCAAGGACCGTGACGACCGGGATGAGCGCGTTCCTGAGCGCGTGCCGCCGGACCACGGTCATTTGCTGGAGACCCTTCGACCGGGCGGTGCGCACGTAGTCCTGCCGCAGCACCTCCAGCATCTCCGTACGGGTGAGCCGGATGAGGGTTGCCATCAACCCCAGCGCTCCCACGGCAACGGGGATCGAGTAGACCTGCATGTTCCGCAGCGGGTCATCCAGGAATGGCACGTAGCCTAACGGGGGCAACCAGCCCCACCAGATGGGGGGAAACTTCAGGGCGAATACCGCAACCACGAAGCTCGGTACTGCGAGCACGACGACGCTGATGATGCGGATGGAGTGGTCGCTCAAGCCGTTCTGTCTCACGGCCGCGAGCGCTCCGAAGGGAATCGCGACAATCGCCTGCACGAGCACCGTGAGGACCACCAGCTGGATCGTCACGGGAAAGCGCCGCTTGATCTCGTCCACGATCGGTGTGGCGCTAATGAAGGAGCTGCCAAAGTCTCCCTGGAAGGCGTTCGACATCCAGTCGAAGTACGCCTCAAAGGGGCCTTTGTTGAGCCCCAGCTGCTCCCTGAGGGCTTCAGCGCGCTCAGGGGTGTAACTGTTCTGAAGTCGGTAGTCGACGACGTCGCCCGGCGTGAGCCGCATGACCATGGCCGTGCCGAAGGAGAGGATGAACAGCGTCACCGGCACGAGAAGCAGCCGTCGCAGGATGTACGTCCCCATCGATCCCTACCCGCCCAGGAACCCTTTCACGGCTGTTGCAGTCTGCTCCAGCTGTTCCACCTGCGGGACGTGTCCCGCCCCGGCGATCAGCTCGACGCGAGCGTCCGGTATCGCGTTCTCGAAGTCGCCCGCGTAAACCGGCGGGACGAGGCCGTCCTGCTCGCCCCAGAGGATCAGCGTCGGCGCCGTGATGCGGTGCAGCCGCTTCTTCAGCCCCTTGTCGGGGATGGGCCACACGAACTTGCCCGTGCACGCCAGCGACCAGGTCGTGCGCAGCGCCATCTGGATGCCGGCCTCCGGGTCCGGCGGGGGCGCCGCCATCATCTGCGCCGCCGGCCCCGTCGGGTCGGCGAACAGCAGCGGGCCGAGATCCTGCGGGGCGGTGGCCATCCAGTTCTTCACCGGCGTGTCGTCGCGCCAGAGCCCCACCGGGTCGATGAGCGCGAGGCGGCTCACGCGCGACGGATTCGTCGCCGCGACCTCCGCCGCCACCATCCCCCCGAACGAGTGGCCCACCACCGCCGGACTCTCGAGGCCCAGTTCGTCGAACACCTCGTAGTAGGAGAGGACGAGGTCCCAGAGATTGTCGATCGGCTTGATCGCGTCCGGCTGGCCCGGCGTCGTGCCGGGATGCTCCGGCGCGTACACCGTGAACGACTCCGCCAGTGCGTCGAGGAACGGGTCCCACGTCAGCCCCATCGCCCCGTGGAAGAAGACCAGCGGCGGGCCATCGCCCGCGACGAGCGCGCGCGACTGGACCTTGCCCTGCCAGACCTTCGTCTCGCGCTCGCTGACAGCTGCCATCAGGAACCGCCCGCCACGGCCGCGACCTCGGCCTCGGCGTTCATCTGCCGTCCCCCGCGCAGGCTCTCCGGCCACCACTTGTTCTCCCACTCGTCCGTCCAGTGGTGGCGGATCTGGGGAAGCACCTCGGTGGCCATCAGCTCGATGTTCTTCATCGCCAGCTCGTGCGGCATCGAGCCGATTTGCAGGAGCAGCATCAGGTTTCCCACCCGCAGGCTCTTGATCAGCTCCTCGAGCTGGTCCCGCACCGACTCCGGGCCGCCCGAGATCACGTACTGGTTGTCAACATAATCCTTGAATGACCAATCGCTCAGCCGCTGCTGCTCCGACATCTGTTGCGAGAGCATCCGTCGAAGATTGTTCTCGAGGCTGCGGTAGTCCTGGTGTCCCGGGGGCGTGAACTCGGGAGCGATGTGCAGGCACTTCTCGAAGAAGTACTTGATGTGCTGCTCGTAGTCCCTCTCCGCCTGTGCGTCCGTCTCCGAGACGGCCACCAGCTGGAGGAAGCCGGCCCGGTACGGGTTCAGCTCCTTCTCCTTGCTGTCCATGAACTCCCAGAAGCTGTCCATCACCGCCTTGCCGCGGGCGTGCCCGAAGTAGCTCAGGAAGCAGTAGCAGTGTCCCTGTTCCGCCGCGAACTCCCACGTGCTCAGGCTGCCCATGCCCGGAACCCAGACGGGCGGGTGCGGCTGCTGCACGGGCCGTGGCCACAGGTTCACCATCGGCAGCTGCGTGTATTTCCCGTTGTAGGGGAACGGCTCCCGAGACTGCCACGCCTTCAGGATCAGGTCGTGAGCCTCGTAGTAGCGCTCGCGCTGCTCGATCGGCGTGATGCCGTAGCCCATGTTGGCGTCCATCGCCGTTCCCAGCGGCATTCCCGCCACCAGCCGCCCGCCGGAGATGCAGTCCAGCATCGCGTACTCCTCCGCGATCCGGATCGGCGGGTTCGTCGTCGGCAGGGTCGCGCCCATCTGCACCAGGGCCACGTCCTGGCCACGGGTCGCGCGCGCCAGCGCCCCGCCCATCACGTTCGGGCCGGGCATGAAGCCGTAGGCGTTCTGGTGGTGCTCGTTCACGCAGATACCGTCGAAGCCGAGGTTGGCCGCGTGCATCAGCTCGTCGAGCGTCCAGTTGTAGTAGTCGCCCACGCGCTCGGGCGTCGCCAGCTCGTGAAACGGCGGGTCCACCCAGACCGAGTGGTAGCGCTCCTCGAAGTCGTCCGGCAGCTCCCGGTGGGGCATCAGGTGGAACATCGAGATCTTCATCGGGTACCTCCCAGCCGCTGCTCGCTGCGAAACCACCCGGAGGAGCCCGGACGGGACCGCGTGGCGCCTGAGGCTCGGCGCCCACGCTAGCGATCGGCCAGAGGCGGGTCAATATACCGGGGAGCAATGCGCGTACATCGCACGCTTCGGGCCCGCGCCAACTACCCTAGGTGCATGCTCGGGGGCGTCTTCCGCAGGTTCGATCCTCGCCAGCGCCTTCCTCGGCGGCCGCTTACCAACTTCGTTCGCCCCGTGCAGGAGTTCGTCCAGACCGAAAGCGCCGGCGCCGTCCTCCTCATGGTCGCCGCCATCGTGGCGCTCGTCTGGGCGAACTCGCCCTGGCACCACGCGTACGAGGATCTGCTGGACGTCCATCTCGGGGTCGACCTTGCCTTCTGGGCTGTCGAAGGGAGCCTCCACTTCTGGGTGAACGAAGTGGGAATGGTCCTCTTCTTCTTCCTCATCGGCCTCGAGGTGAAGCGCGAGATCACGATCGGCGAGCTCTCCGACCCGAGAGTCATGGCGGCCCCCATTGTCGGAGCCGTCGGCGGCATGCTGTTGCCTCTGGCCATCTTCCTCCTCGTCACCCAGGACGCCGCGGGTGATGCCCGTGAGGGTTGGGCGATCCCCATGGCCACCGATGTGGCCTTCGCCCTCGGCATCGCCATGCTCTTCGCGAAACGCGTCCCCCTGGGCCTGCGCGCGATGCTCCTCACCTTCGTCATCGTCGACGACATCGGGACCGTCGTGGTCGTCGCCTTCTTCTACTCCGACGATGTTCAGGTCGACCAGCTCCTGCTGACGGTTGCGGTCGTCGCGCTCATGCTCGTCGTGTACCGCCTCGGCCTGCGCAGGATGTTCATCTTCGCGGGGATGGGGGTAGTCGCCTGGGCCGCCATTCACGACTCGGGTGTGCATCCCACGACGCTGGGCGCCGTCCTCGGTTTCCTCACCCCCTGGCGCCCACCCATGCCCCTCGATGGTTTCGTTCGCACCGCCCGACAGCTCCTCGAACGCTTCCGCGCCGGGGACGAGGACCCGGAGACGCCCCTCGGTCACGACCAGGTGGTCGACTCACTCCTCAGCCTCAGCGACCTCAGCAGCAACGCGGTGCCGCACGTCGATCGCCTCGAGCACCACCTGCATCCGTGGGTCGCCTACCTGGTGGTGCCTGCCTTCGCACTTGCCAATGCCGGCGTCCGCCTCGATCCCAGCACGCTCACCGACGCGTTTACCAGCACCGTCACCTGGGGCGTCATCATCGGCCTCGTGGTGGGGAAGCCGGTCGGGCTGGTAGCTGCGACATGGATCGCGGTTGTCTGTGGTGCGCAGCGCCCGACAGGCGTGACCTGGAGAGGTGTGTGGGCCATCGGTCTTGTCGCCGGCATTGGCTTCACGGTCGCTCTCTTCGTCGGCGACCTCGCCTACTCCGACCCCGACCTCCTCCGCGACAGCAAGATCGGCATCATCGCTGCGTTCGCCATTGCCGGCCCGCTCGCCTTCCTCGGCTTCCTCCTCCTCCCCAGGATTGAACAGCAGGAGCGTTCCGCCGACGTTACCGAAGCTGAGGCTGCCGCGGCCCCCTGAATGTGGGCAGGCCGACCGCGCCCCTCCTTGCGCCCGCCGAAAAAGGAGTAGGCTGGGCCCGATTCCATTAAGGGGAGCGTAGACATGCGGTTCTTTCGACGTGGAGAGGATGAATCCAGCACCCAGGTCGCCGATGTGGCTTCCGAGACCTGTGAGCACGTCCTCCTGGTCCCGCACTGGGACTCGCCCGAGAACATGGGTATCGAGGACAAGGCCAGCAGCTACCGGTGCAACACGTGCGACGAGAGCTTCACGCGCGAGGAGGAGGAAATTCTGCGCGGCACAGAGGCCGACCGCATCCGCCGAGGCCTGCAGGAGCGCCCCAACATCCAGGCGCGCTATCCCGTCACCTGGAACCTTGCCGACGGACGCGAGGTGGAACTGCACCATCTGAGTCCCTCGAACCGAGGCGCCTTCCTCCAGTTCGCCCGCGCCCTTCCCCACGATGACCTGCTCTTCCTGCGGGAGGACATCTCCAGCAGCAGCGTGGTCGATACGATGGTGCGGAACGTGCAGGACGGCATCGACTTCGTGCTGGTCGCGGAGAACCGCAACACCCGCGAGATCGTTGGGTACGCTTCTCTGCACGGCGAGCCCATGCGCTGGACCCGGAACGTCGGCGAGGTACGCGTCATCGTTGCCAGTGACTACCGCGGCAGCGGCCTTGGAGGTCGGATGGTGCGCGATGTCATCGATGCCGCTCCGAACTTCGGCTCGCGCAAGATCACGGCCCAGATGACGGTCGATCAGGGTGGCGCCCGGGCTGCCTTCGAGCGTCTCGGGTTCGCGGAAGAGGCTACTCTCCACGGATGGGTAACGGATCGTCGCGGGCTGCCGCGTGACCTGCTGATCATGGCCCTCGACCTCTCCGGCTAGACCCGGACCCGGCATCCCCGCACGAAGAGCGGCCCGCCAATCGGCGGGCCGCTCCTGTCTGGTAGGTCCGAGAGTCGAGGCTGCTGGGCGTTGCTCAGCGCAGCGCCGGCATGACCTCTTCCTCGAAGCGCTGGGCCGCTTCCTCCGCTAGGTCCGGTGTGACCAGCGCCGAAGGGCCCGAGATCACGAATCGCTGGATGCCCAGATCGACCAGTGCGCGCAGCCGCTCAATGCAGACCTCGGGCGGGCCGATCACCGCGAACCGGTCGATGAACTCGTCGGGCACCACCTTGGACTGCGGGGACCCCTCGCGGAAGTGGCCGTGCAGCTCGTAGTTGTCGTGCACGGTCTCGTAGACCTCCCGGTCCGCATCCGAAACCGGCGCCACGGCCTTGCCGTACATCGCTGTGAAGCGGGCCATGGAGGTGGTGCTGCCGCTCAGCATGCGGCGGCCGGCGGCGAGGTCGTCGGTCACCGCCACCGGCACCCATGCCCCGAGGTTCACCGGGCGCGTGATGCCCGCCGCCTCGCGGGCCTCGCGCACGACGCCGAGCGCCCAGGCGACCCGCTCCGGGTCGCCGCCGACGGCCGTCGTCACATGGTCCGCGTGGCGAGCCCCGATCCCGAGCACCTTCGGTCCCGTGCCGACCAGGTCGATGGGCACCGGCGGGATGTTCCGCATGAACAGCCCGAACTTCGCCTCGGTTGCCGTCGACACGAGCCCGAGCCGGTCGACCGGGGGGAAGTGTCCCCCACCGTCGAGGTCGTAGTCGAACGGCTGCGGTTCGTCCTGCAGGTAGTTGCGCAGACGGCTCACGTAGCGCTCGAAGAACTTGACCGGCGCCGGGGCCATGCCCAGGTAGGCCATGGCTGAGTCGCCCCGCCCCAGCCCGAGCACCGCCCGACCGTCGGACACGGCCTGCACCGTTTTGATCGACCCGGCAGCGGCCGCCGGCGTGTGCGATCCCGGCGTGGCGACCCACGTGACGACCTTGATGCGGCTCGTTGCCGCCGCGACGGTGGACAGCACCACGTACGGGTCGGGGGCCATGGTGGGGGCGTAGGGCACGCCGATGCCGTCCCAGCCCTGCGCTTCCGCGCGGGTGGCGGCCTTGACCACCACCGGCGGCAGGCCCATCGAGGTCGTCCAGAACTCCACCATTGCCGGGCCCCCTACAGGTCCGTGCTGCCGGCGTACTCCCGGCGTGGCCAGAGGAAGTCGATCCGTGTCCTCTGGATCTTCCAGCCGTCCCCGGTCTTCTTGTAGGTCTCGTCGTAGATTCCGCACAGCATCAGGGGGTTCTCTTCCCCCACCGTCGAGCGAATGTTGATGAGGTACCAGCGGCCGCGAGCCGTCGTCTCGTCGACCAGACGGATCCACGGGTTCATCACGTTGTGGAGGATGCCGTAGTCGGTGCGCCCGCTCGCGGCCGCCGCTGCGTACTCGCGCTGAATCTCCTCCTTCCCAACCCACTTCCCGTAGTTCTCCCCGAAGTCGCACACGGCGTCATCGGTGAAGAGCGCCACGAGCTCGTCCACGCGGTTCCCGTCGTAGTAGTGGGCGTAGAGGGTGCGGAGGTTCTTGATCTCCTCGATCTCGCAGAGTTCCTCGGGTGTCACCACCGTCGAACCTCCTACAGGTTGGCGCTTGGCTGGTATTCCCGCCGCGGCCAGAGGAAGTCGATCCGCGTGCGCGCGATCTTCCAGCCGTCATCCGTCTTCTTGTACGTCTCGTCGTAGATGCCGAAGAGGATCAGCGGATTCTCCACGCCCTCCGTCGTGCGCAGGTCCAGCAGGTACCAGCGCCCGTGCGCCGTCGTCTCGTCCGCGAGCCGGATCCACGGGTTCACGACGGCGTGCATGACCCCGTGCGGGTCGTCGCCCTCACCCTCGATGAAGTTCTTGTAGTTGTTGTAGATCTGCTCACGGCCGACCCAGTCGCCGCCGTACTCCTCGCCGAACTCGCACACCGCATCCTCGGTGAACAGGTTCGCGAGCTCCTCGACCCGCTGCCCGTCGTAGTAATGCGTGTAGAGGTAGCGAACCTCCTTGATCTCCTCGATTTCGCACAGTTCCTGGGGGGTAACCATCGTGTTGCTCCTTAGCCTGGCGGACCCCACGAGGTCCATTCGTCGATCGGTTTGTCGGGCGTGATCACCAGCAGGACGCGCTCGTCCCGCCGTAACTCCTTCAGGAAGTCCTCGTCGTTCTGCTCGCGACCGTGCTTCGCGCGGATCGCCTTGAACTGCTCGAACACCGCCTCGTGGTCGTCGCGCAGCTCGACCGTGCCGTCGACCAGCACCGTGCGGAATCCGGTTGCGTCGTCGATCGCCAGCTGCACGCGCGGGTCGCGGCTGAAGTTCTCGTACTTCCGCCGCGCCTTCGTCGTCGAGACGTAGAACCGCGAACCGTCCCAGTGGAACCAGTTCGGTGTCATCTGCGGGCGCCCGTCCTTGCGGATGGCGCCCACCATGGCGTTGCGGGGCTCCGCCAGGAACGCCTCGATCTGCTCGCGGCTCATGCCGCCCGGGCGGGTCATGCGCGGACCCCGGGTTGGGCAGCGCTCACCGCGCGCTTGCCTTGGGGCCGTCCCAGTAGTCGATCAGCTCGTACCAGCCGGAGCCGTTCACCGCGATCGGGATGCCGCCCAGCTTCTCGCCCGTCTCGCGGTGGACCTTGCGGCCTTCCCACGCGTCGGGGTCGCGCTGCCAGGCGTTCAGCGTCGTCTCGGCTTCGTCGTAGCTGTCCGCCTCCACCTCGTAAAGGGAGAGGTAGCCGGAGACGGTCTCGCCGTTCCCGTGCGGACCGCTCAGCTTGAACACGCTCCCGCGGATGAAGTTCGGGCACTTGGCCGTGTCCTCGATGTGCTGGTTGACGAACCACTCGTCGAACGCCTCCTGGGCGTCCGGACCTGTGGGCTCGCAGAGCCCGATGAGCACGAATTTCGGCATGATCTGGTTCCTCCTGCCTGTTGTCTCGGCGCCTAGCCTGCGCCGTACCGAAGGAGCCGGCCCGGGGTTGCCCCGGTCGTCTCCCCGTCTTCCATCGTCACCTCGCCGTTGACCAGTATCCAGCGGTACCCCTCGGCCCGGCGCACGCGCCGCCACTGGCCTGCGGGAAGGTCGTAGACCTTCTCCATCGGCCCGCTGCCGAGGCTCTCCAGGTCGTAGATGACCATGTCCGCCGGCGAGCCTTCCTTGATCCAGCCCCGGTCCTTGAAACCCGCGGCCATCGCCGGGTAGGCGCTCAGCCGCCAGTGCGCCTGCTCCAGGTCCATGATCCCGTGGTCGCGCACCAGCTCCGACAGCATCTCCGTCGGGTAGACGCCCATCGCCAGGAATTTCGTGTGCGCCCCGCCGTCGGAGACCCCCGGAATCGCGAACGGCGAGTTCGCCACCTCGCTCATCGACTGGATGTCCGTCTCCTCCGGCGGCGTGACCCACGTGGTGTGCAGGTCGTCGGCCACGCCCAGGTCGAGGAACGCGTCGATCACGTGCTTCCCGCTCTGGTCGGCGATCTCCTGTACGGTCAGCCCTTCGAAGTGCTTCAGGGACGGGTCTTCGACCTCCTGCACCGTGAGCACCGCGAGCCCCCGCCCGACGTGTCCGGCGATCTCCGCTTCCTCGTCGCGGCCCGGCGCGCTCGGGCCCTTGCCCTCGTCGTACTCCGCGCGCAGGGCAGGCCGGCGAGCGGGGTCGGCCATCTTCGCCTTCCGCTCGGCCACCGTGCCCAGCGTCATCTCCCGCCAGAGCTCGTGCGTATCGAACATGTTCCAGTGCTCGAGCGTGAACTCGTAGCCGATCTTCACCGTGACCGCTTGCCCGTAGATCCGATTGCCGCGCGCGTTCGCCTCGTTCAGCCACGCGATCGTCTTGTGGTGCCCCTCCATCTTGTTGCCGTGCTGGTCCTGGGGCATGGCGAGAATCAGGTTGTATATCACCGGCCGGCCGCTCACCTCCGCCAACTGCTCGTTCAGCTTCATCCCGCCGCCCGTGAGCTGGATGAATCCCGCCCGGCACTTCCCCAGCACCTCCGCGAACGACACCAGCGTCTCGGGCGCCATCGTGTCGGTGATCATGGGTGTGCCGTCGTAGTCGCGCTGGCCGCTCCCCGGTCCCAGCACTTGCGCGGAGAAGCCGCACCCGCCCGCCTTGATCGCCTCTTCCAGGATGCGCGACATCTCCGCCATCTCGGACTCGGTCGGCTGGCGGTTCTTGGCCGCCTCCAGCCCCATCACGTACATCATCAGCGGGCTCAGGCCGACGTAGCTCAGGACGTTCACGCCCTTCGGCGTGCGCTCCATGCTGTCGAGGAACTCAGGGTAGGTCTCCCAGTCCCAGGGCATCCCCTCCTGCATCGACTCCAGCGGGACCGCCTCGTTCCGCGCCAGCGAGAGCATCGCCCGCTCGCGGTCGTCCGGCTTCACCGGCGCGAATCCGAACCCGCAGTTTCCGATGACCACCGACGTCACCCCGTGCCAGCCCGAGATTGAGCAGTACGGGTCCCAGTAGATCTGCCCGTCGTAGTGCGTGTGCAGGTCGACGAAGCCCGGCGCGACGATCAGACCCTCGGCGTCCAGCACGCGCTCCCCGTCCGAGGCGTTCAGCTTGCCGATGTAGGCGATGCGACCGTCGGTGACGCCGACATCGGCCACGTAGCGGGGCGTCCGTAGCCCATCGATCACGGTTCCGCCCTTGACGACGATGTCGAACTCAGCCATGGGCCACCTCGCCGCAATACTACGGATTCGTATCGCGCCCGTGTGACCCGCCTTGCGGGCCGCGCGCTAGAGCCGCGGCAGTACTTCGGCCGCGAACCAGGCCTTGTAGTCAGCTCCCGCCAGCGCGGGCGGAACCGAGCGCGCGATCGGCGCGCCCGGAACCGGCATCGGGACCGGGTGCGGCACGACGATATCGACCCGCCCCACGGCCTCGATTGCCGCTCGGAGCTGGCCCGCGATGTCGTCCGCCGAGCCGAACAGCGCGAACGAGTCGGCCGTCTCCTCGTCGAGGAAGCTCACGAGATTGCCGGACTCGACGAGGTCGGGCGCGTGGTGGAAGTCGGGGTAGACCTGCTTCTTCAGCTCCTCCACGGTGGGCCCGTCCCATGGCAGCCCCGGAATCTCGAAGAGCGCCGGCGAGTACTCGTAGTACCCCGCCGCCATCGACCGCGCCGTCGCGCGAATCTCCTCGGGCTCGTCGCTCATGACCGTGTGGAAGATGAGCCCGATGCCGATCTCGTCCGGGTCCCGCCCTGCCGCCCGCGCCCCAGCGTGGACGCGCGCGATCGCCGTGCGCAGGTTCTCCGGATGGCGTCCCACGCGCAGGAAGACGCCGTCCGCCACGCGCCCCGCCATCTCGATCGTCTTCGGCCCGCCCGCCGCGATCCAGACCGGCACCGGCCTCGCGTGCCCGAGCTCCGCCGGACGCACCGCCCCCACATCCACCGCCTCCCCCGCAAGCAGCCGCCGCGCGAGCACCGTCGCCTCCTCCAGCTCGGCCATGCGCGCGGGGCGCAGCCCCAGCCAGCGCACGGCCGTATCGCCGACGCCAAGGGTCAGCAGCGCCCGCCCCTCCGACAGGATGTCGAGCGTCGCGATGGAGCTCGCCGAAACCGCGGGGTGGTGCAGGACCGGGTTGTCGAGCAGCAGCCCCAGCTTGATGCGCGACGTGCGCCCCGCCGCGATCGCCAGCTCCATGTACGGGTCGCGCCGCGAGAGCGGGTTCCAGGGGATGAGCGCGTAGTCCCAGCCCAGCTCCTCCCCCCGCTCGATGTCGGCCACGAAGGCCTCGGTCGAGGTCCAGTCCCAGCGGTTCAGCCCGAACGCGGGCCGCCTGTCCATGCGCCGGTCAGCTTGCCTTCCGGGCGAGGGGGCTCTCCTTTGGGTCGCGCAGTTCCAGCACCTCGAAGAGGTTGGCCGCCTCCGAGATGCCGACGATGTAGACCATCCGCTCCTTCACCGCGCCTTCGGCGTGGATCGCGCCCGCCGGTATCACGAGCTTGTCCCCCGGGCCTAGCGGGAACCGCTCCCCCTCCTCGTTGAGCACGTAGCTGCGTCCCTCCAGCACGTAGCCGCAATTGTCGACGTCGTGCCAGTGGAGCGGCAGTTCCTCCATCCGCTCCGACACGTAGGTCGTCGGCCAGAGGTCGAGGCGTTTGATGTCCTCGAGCACCTCTTCCTTGGTCGTGAAGGCGTTATGGATGACCTGCATCGGGCCCGGTTCGAGTGCCACGGCCTGCTCCTCGTCGCCAGTCGGGCGTCGCCGCCCGAGTGTCGCACGTTCGCGTCTTCCTCGGCCACGCACGGAGTCCGTTCCGGGTCGTTGGGGGTCATGGTTGCGGCAGCTCGGCTCGGTACTCCGCGAATTGTTGGTAGAAGTCGTCGATGGCCAGGCCGAAGGCCTGCTCGAATGCCGCCTGCCAGCTTCCGGCGCCCTCGTAGGTCAGGTCCTCGGGATCCCCCCGTGGCAGGAGGCGGAAGTACTCCATGACCGCCTGTTCGTTCGCAATCTGCGTCAGCAGGTCCACCGCGACGAACGCAAGCGCCCGACTGTCGGTCTCTGCGGAAGTCCAGCCGTCGTGGTCTTCGATCTCCTGCAGGGTCGCCGAAGCCTGGTGCACCGTTCCGATCCGTCTTGCGAGTTCCGCATCGTAGGAAGCGGCCCCGATGCTGGCTTCGTAGGCCACAGCCACATAGTCGTGCGCTCCAGAGAAGAGCCAGTACGGACCTGGCTGGGTATTCGACCGAAGCACGTCGAAGTACCCGAGGAAATAGGAGCTGTGGTCCAAGCTGGCCTGGCAGTCCTGGGCGTGAAAGATCAAGCGAAGGGAGCTGCGGAGCGAGCATGCATACGACCCCCCCACGAGTCCCTGGCGGGAGAGCGCGCCGAAGGCAGCACGACCTGATTCCTCGTCCGCTGCGACGTATACGAGGTAGGCCAGACCCTGCGCCCCCAGCCGCTCCGTGAGGAACTGGTACGTCCCCTCGACCTCCTGCTCGATCGTCTCTCGTGCGGTCTGCGGTACGTCTCCGGCGAACACGACGACGGGTTTCGCCAGTTCCTCGCGGTAGCGCTCGAACTCCGGATAGAAATCCGCGGGGTTGATTCCGAAGGCGGCTGCGAATGCCTCCTGCCAACCCTCGGAAGAGGCGAGTAGCCGGTAGTACTCGAGGTACGAGTCGTAGCCTGCCTGTTCTGCCAGCGGCAGCGGCC
Source organism: Dehalococcoidia bacterium (assembly GCA_022827945.1). Lineage (GTDB taxonomy): Bacteria > Chloroflexota > Dehalococcoidia > Tepidiformales > Tepidiformaceae > UBA2991. Next base: position 20,023 of record JAJEIT010000020.1, read on the forward strand.
CCTCGGGAGGCAGGTTCTCCGGCGCTTCCAGTTGCTGTGCTGAGTGCCCGACCAGCCAATCCAGGCCCATGGCGCCCAGGTTGTAGGTCTCGCGATATTCGGCAGATGCCGACTTGACGTCCTCGAGATCCCCGAGCTCCTTGTAACGGGGTACAGAGGCGAGCAGCCAGTACTGCCGGATGCCGTCACCGTCGGCGTCCAACTGGGACACCTCGTAGATTCCGCTGGCATACGTCGCCGCCCCTTCGGTCATCCACGAAGGGGGATAGGGGTACCGGGCGAAGTTGTGCTGAAGCACATGGAAGTACTCGTGTGCCAGCGTGCTCTCCAGCGCGTCCCCCACGAGATGGTTGGCAATCTGGAGCGTACTCATGGTGACGCGACTTGTTGGTGGTGTGCCGACAAACGTGGTGGTGACGGCACTGGGAGAGCCCTCACCGGTGCTGAGGGTGAACTGCGGTGGCTCGACTCCGTACTCCTCCGCGAAGAACCCGATTACGTTCGTCAGCGCCCGCCGGACCTCTGCCTGGCGCTCGGCTGATACGCCCTCGCCATAGGTGAAGTGCGTGTTTCCCGTCTCCGACTGCCACCACCGTGCCTCGTGAGCCAGGTCGACCCAGATGGCGTCACCGCGGTTCAGCACGCCGAGCGTGTTGAATGCGCCTGCGCCAGGATGGTAACTGTCGAACCGCTGGGTCTCCGCATCCCACCGGAATGCGGAGCGAACCGCGTCGCCGAACCGCCTGAACGCTTGCTCGATCGGTGTGCCGTCACTCCCCGTCCAGCCCACGAGGTTGAGGCCCGCCTCCATGGAGAGCAGGACGTACCTGTCGCTGACCGGGCGTTCCCAGTCGACCGCTGCTTCACCGCCGATCTCCAGCCACAACCCCTGTCCACCAGTGACCCGGCTCATCCCGTATCCAGTGCTCGTCCGGGTCGATCGCCGGAAGCGCTGAGCCTCGGTGTCCCATCCGCGTACCTGCTGGAGTTCCGGGATGGCCGCGAAGAGGTCGGCCACCGCTGTGGTCTTCCCGACCCAGCCCACCATGTTCCAGCCCGGATACAACCTCGTCGTGACCGTGGGCGCCCCGTCCTGCGCGAGCGTGACCCCGGGGGTCGACACAGCCCAGACCGCAAGTGCAACGAGGAGCGCAGCGACGAGAGCGCGAGCGGACCGAAGCATCAACACTGCCTCCACGGGAGGGCGCGGGCGGCGCCAACCGCGAGTGCGACCCTTCCCAATCGCATCCTGGAAGTGCCAGGTCCGAATGGTCCCGCCACTGCTGGACGGGCGAGCGTTCAGCTTTCGCTCCCGTCCGCCTCCAGGGCCGTGAACCGCACACCCGTCAGCTCCTCCGACAGCTCCCAGAGCCGCTTCCCGTCCGCCTCGTCGTGTGCCCCGGCTGACGCTTCCACCTGCACCGGATGCCCCGTCGTCTCGTTGAGGCGGCCGGGACCGAAGTACTGGCCGCCCGTGGCTTCGGGGTCCGTGCCCGCCCGCAACGTGGGGAGGGCGCCCATGTCCGGCCCCTGGATGAGCCTGTTGAAGATGGGAAGCGCTATCCGCAGGTGCCATCGATCCGCCATGTGGCCGGTCAGGTTCGAGGCGGAGAAGCCCGGGTGCGCCGCCAGCGAGTGCGCGTCGACCCCCGCCCGCTCGAAACGGCGCTGGAGCTCGTACGTGAACAGCATGTTCAACAGCTTCGAGCGGCCGTAGGCCCCCCACTCGCTGTAGCCGCCCTTCTCGTAGAGCAGGTTGTCGAGGTCGAGCTCAGCGCGCTTGTGCGCGAGGCTGCTCACGTTCACGACCCGCGCCCCCGGCGTCGCGACCAGCACGTCGAGCAGCCGGCCCGTCAGGGCGAAGTGGCCCAGGTGGTTCGTGCCGACCTGCCGCTCGAAGCCGTCCTCCGTCTTCCCGTATGGGATCACCATGATCCCGGCGTTGTTCGCCAGGACGTCCAGGCGCGGGTACCGGTCGGCAAACTCCGTGGCGAACCGCTCGATCGAGGCGAGGCTGGTCAGGTCGAGCAGCATCAGCTCGGCCTTCGCGTTGGGAAAGGCCGCCTTCACCGCATCGAGGGCGGCCTGCCCCCGCTCCGGCGAGCGCGAGGCGATGACCGTGTCCGCGCCCTTGCGCGCGACGGCCTTTACGGCCCCGAAGCCGATGCCGCTGTTCCCGCCCGTCACGACCACAACCCTGCCGGTCAGGTCGGGAATGTCGTCGGCGGTCCACTTCTCGCGTCTTGCCATCATGGTCTCCTGGTCCGGTCGCCGGGGGGAGGTTGAAGAAGACTGGAGCGGGAGACGAGGATCGAACTCGCGACATCCTGCTTGGAAGGCAGGCGCTCTACCGCTGAGCTACTCCCGCTCGCGGCGTTTCGCGATTGTAGCAACCGCGCCCCTTTCGCCCCTCCCAACCTCCACCCCCGATGCGGTAGCCTTTGGCCGCACGACACCCACGTTCACGGAGACGACGATGACGGCAGCCGAAGAGTCCATGACCATGGAAGAGGCCATCAAGCAGCAGCTTGCGCTGGCCATCGAGCCCCAGGAGTTCGACAGCCCCGAGTACATCAAGGATCCCTTCCCCCTCTACAAGCGGCTCCGCGACCACCATCCCGCCTACCAGGACCTCTTCCACAACAACTGGGTCGTCACCCGCTACGACGACATCGTCTCCATCTTCCAGAACAACGACGACTTCGACCGCGCCGAATACGACCCGAAGGGGGACTACGAATTCGGCACGAAGCACGTCTTCGGGCCGAACATCCTCGAGTACGGGAACAGCGACGAGCACCGCTTCCTCCGCAACGTCGTCGCCGACCAGTTCGTCGGCAACCGTCTCCAGACCTTCCTCCCCTTCATCGAGCAGATCGCGCGCGAGCTGATGGGCCAGATCTGGGCGAAGTCGGCCGACGACGTCGCCGAGGGGTTTGCGAAGACCGGCGAGGTTGAGCTGGTCAGCCAGTTCACCACCCAGTTCCCCATCCGCGTCATCTCGAACATGCTCGGACTCCCGCGCGAGGACGAGGACACGTTCGTGCGCTGGTACCAGCACCTCATCGAGGGGCTCGGGTTCGGCGGCGAGTACTTCGCCCGGGGGATGCAGGCGCGGAACGAGATGTGGGACTACCTCGACCCGCTCATCCGTCGGGCCGAGGACGCCCCCGGCGAGGACCTGGTCTCCCGCATCGTTCACGCCGAGTTCCGCGGCCAGCGCATGAACGCCGACGAGATCAAGGGCTTCATTGCGCTGCTGCTGGCGGCGGGCGGGGATACGACTGACAAGGCCATCGCGCTCATGTGGTACCACATGCTCTACACCCGCCCCGACCAGTTCGAGGAGGTGAAGAAGAACCCCGAGCTCTGGACCAACGTCTTCACCGAGATGATGCGCTACGACCCCGTCGTCCATTTCCAGTACCGCTACACCACGCGCGAGATCAAGCTCCACGGAGAGGTCATCCCCGAGCGGGCGAGCATCACCCTGCTCCTCGGGGCGGGGAACCGCGACGAGCGCGTCTTCAAGGACCCGGACACCTTCGACATCTTCCGCGACGACCTGCACATGGGTCGCGAGCTACGCTCCGGCCGCTACCCCGACGGCAAGCACGGACACCTCGGCTTCGGCATGGGGCAGCACTTCTGCATGGGGTACGCCATGGCCCGCCAGGAGGCGATCATCGCCTCCACGCGCCTGCTCGAGGCGATGAAGAACCCGCGCCCGAAGTTCCCCACGCACCCCGGCGTCACCTCACCGAACCTCGGCTCCGGCGGCTTCCGCTCTCCCGTGGAGCTCTGGGTCGAGTTCGACACGGACTAGCCGGGAGGCCCGATGGCGCTTGATCTGGAGGTCATCGCCCGCAAGGCCGAGGGCGGGTCCGGCTACCCGCCGCTGCTCTTCGTCCACGGCTCCTGCCACGCCGCCTGGTGCTGGGACGAGCACTTCCTCCCCTACTTCGCCGAGCGCGGCTTCGACGCCCATGCCCTGAGCCTGCGCGGCCACGGCGCCAGCGAAGGCGGTGAGCGCCTCCGCTGGACCTCCATCGCCTCCTACGTGGCCGATGTCGAGCAGGTCGCCGCGGAGCTGCCCCGCGAGCCGGTCGTCATCGGGCACTCCCTCGGCGGGTTCGTCGTCCAGAAATACCTTGAACGCCACCAGACTCCGGGCGCCGTGCTGGTCGCCCCCGCCCCCGCCGTCGGGATGCTCTCCGCGTCCGCGCGCATGTCCCGCCGGGATCCGTTGCTGACCCTCAGGATCCTCCTCTCGATGGAGCCCTACACCATGTTCGCCACCCCCGAGCGGGCCGGGCGCTTCCTCTTCTCGCCCGATATCGATGGCGACACCCTGCACCGGCACTGGTCCCGGCTCGGCCGGGAATCGTTCCGTTCCTGGACGCAGATGCTGACAAACCGCCCCGACGCCGAACGCATTCGCCGCACCCCCATCCTCATCCTCGCAGGCGAAGGCGACCGCCTCATCCCTGAGTCTGCCCTCCGCCACACCGCCGATCTGTATCGCGCCGACCTCACCCTCATCCCCGAAACCGCCCACGACATCATGCTCGAGGCGAACTGGGAGCAGGCTGCCGAAGCCATGCTCGATTGGCTCAAGCGCACGCTCGAAACGGCCTGACTCCGGCCTGTAGACTCACCGACCACCGACCACCGACCACCGAC
>JAJEIT010000093.1 GCA_022827945.1 Dehalococcoidia bacterium
CGCTCGAAGACACTCGTCAGGTTGGGGTCTGTCTCGGCCGCGGCGAGGAGCAGATAGAGGCCCTGACCGTCGACCTCTTCCTGGAGGTTGCGGCGGTAGCGCCGGACATCGTCGGGGGAGGGGGGAGGGGAGGGGTCGACGGTCACGGGTTCAGTGTAGGCGACGGGCGAGGAGGGAGGGTGGGGACGGCCTCGATGGCCTTCACCCAGCCAGAGGGGAGACCATGGTCGCGGGCGCCCTCGAGCAGGAGCGCCCGGTAGGCGTCGGTGGTCGGGCCCTCCTGGCCGGGGTTGCAGATGACGTAGGCGAAGGCCTCGACCTCATCGCCGCTCGCGGATTCGACCAGCACGTTCTCGCGGCGGTACTGGCCACGGGCGACGCCTTCGTAGCGATCGAGGGCTTCGGCGTGGTCCTTCGTGACGGTCCAGAGGACGCCCCACACCTCGGAGTCGCGCGCGGGGAGGACATCGGCGACCAGTCCGCCGCGGCGGTTGCTCCAGGCGTCGAAGGCGAGGCGGTAGCCGGGGAGGCGGGCGGCGCCGAGGGAGACGGCCCCGGGACAGCGGTCGGCCATCTGCGAGGAGGCCATGTTCGAGCCGTAGGCGAAGTACGGGGGGAGGGGCACGTCAGACCCCGGAGACGGTCATCTCGGCGATGCGCACGGTGGGGGCGGCGGAGGAACCGAACCAGGTCAGGTCGCTGCCAACTGCGTCCACCTTCCCGAGCATGGAGCCGACCTCGCCGGAGATGTTGGCCTCGGCGACGGGGTAGGCGATGGCGCCGTTCTCGATCCAGAAGCCGCCCACGCCGCGGGAGTAGTCACCGGTTGTGGGGTTGAAGCCAAAGCCCATGAGGGCGGTCACGAGCAGGCCTTCCTGCGTGTCCGCGACGATCTCCTCGGCAGGGGTTTCGCCGGGCTCGAAGATGAGGTTGGCGGGGCCGGGTTCGGGGAGGGAGGAGACGCCGCGCTGGGCACTGCCGGTCGTGCGAGCGTCCATGCGGCGGGCGGTGTAGCAGTCGAAGAGGAAGCCCTCGAAGCGGCCTTCCCGGAAGAGGACGTTGCGGCGGGCGGCCACGCCTTCGCCGTCGAAGGGGCGGGAGCCGGCGCGGGCGGGCCGGGTGGGGTCGTCGACGATTGTCACGAGAGGCGAGCCGATGGCCTCGCCCGTGCGACCGGCAAGGAAGGTCGCCCCCCGGTAGAGGGCGCCGCCGGTGGCGCAGCCGGCGACGTCGCCGGCGAGGCGCGCGGCCATCATTGGCTCGAAGATGACGGGGACGCGCTTCGTGTCGGTCTTGCGGGCGCCCAGCTGGTCGACGGCGCGCTGGGCGGCGATGCGGCCGAGTGTCTCGGGATCCATGAGGCTGCGGAGGTTGCGCTCGGCGCTGAACCACCAGGCGTTCCGCTTCTTGCCGTCCTCGTCGTCAGCGAGGGCTTCGGTGGAAAGGGAGATGGAGGTAGCGGGGTAGCCGGCGGCGAAGCCTCGCGAGTTCGCGAGGGCGACCTCGCCGACGCGGGTGGTGAGGCTGGCGCCCTCGGAGTTGGTGATGCGGGAATCGAAGCCAAGGGCGGCGGCCTCGCAGGAGCGGGCCATATCGATTCGGTCATCGAGAGGGAGGCTTTCGATGCGCTCGTCGTAGAGCTGGAGGGAGTCGCCAGCGCCGGAGGCGAGCTGCTCGGGGTCGGGAAGCCCGGCGTACTCGTCGGGCGCGGAGATACGCGCCAGCTCCACGGTTTCGGCGACGAACTGCTCGAAGGCGGCAGGGGTGAAGTCGCTGGTCGAGCAGACGGCGGTGCGTCCACCGCTGATGACCCGCAGGCCGAGGAAGTGGGAGGTGGCCTCGATCAGCTTCTCGATCTCGCCGAGACGGATGGAGACGGTCGACTCGGTGTGGGAGAAGGCGATGGCGTCGCACTGCTCGGCGCCGCGTGCGGCGGCGAGCTCGACGGCGCGGCCCGCGAGTTCGAGGGGAGCCGCCTCAGCCAAGCTGGGTCCCACCCACGGTCATCGCGGAGACGAGCACGGTCGGGAGACCGACGCCGACGGGCACCGACTGGCCCTCCTTGCCGCAGGTCCAGCGGCCGTCGGAAAGGGCGTAGTCGTTGGCGACCATGCTCACGCGAGACAGGGCCTCGGGGCCGTTCCCGATGAGGTTGGTCGTACGCAGGGGAGCGGTGATCTGGCCCTTCTCGATGAGGTAGGCCTCGGTGGTGGAGAACACGAAGTCGCCGTTCGAGATGTTGACCTGGCCGCCGGAGAAGGAGACGCAATAGATGCCGCGTTCGACACTGCCGATGACCTCGTCGGGCGTCGAGGGGCCGGGGAGCATGTAGGTGTTCGTCATGCGCGGCATGATCGGGTGCTTGAAGGACTGGCGGCGGCCCGACCCGGTGGGCTCGACTCCGAAGTGGCGGGCGCTGATCTCGTCGTGGAGGTAGCCGCGGAGGATGCCGCCCTCGATGAGGGTGTTGCTCTTCGAGGGGTTGCCTTCGTCATCGATGTTGATGGAGCCTCGGGATTGCTCGACGGTCGCGTCGTCGATGACGGTGACGAACTCGCTGGCGACGGGCTGCCCGATGCGGTCGGTGTAGTTGCTGGTGCCCTTGCGGTTGAAGTCGGCCTCGAGACCGTGGCCGATGGCCTCGTGCAGCAGGATACCGCTGTCGCCGGCGGCGAGGACGACGGGCACCTCACCGGCGGGCGCATCGACCGCGTCCTGGAGGAGGACGGCCTGGCGGGCGGCCTCGCGGGCGGTGTCCTCGGGGGTGACGCGGTCGAAGTACTCGACGCCGAGGCGGCCGCCGCCGCCCGTGCGGGCGGTCTGCCGGTCCTCGCCACGCTGGGAGAGGGCCATCACGTTGAAGCGCATGAGGGGCTGCACGTCGCCCACGATCTGGCCGTCGCTGCGGGCGACGAGCACGACCTTGCGCTCGTCGGCGATGCTCGCGTCGACGCGGGCGACGCTGGGGTCGAAGGCGCGCGCGGCGCGGTCGGCGCGCTCGAGGAGCGCGACCTTGGCGGGGGCGGGTTCGTCGCTGAGGAGCGCGTCTTCCCCGTAGTAGCTCTCGCCCGCGCCGACGGGGGTGGTGTCGACGGCGGTGGGGCGGTCGCCGCCTTCGCCGATGCGGGCGGCGGTGCCGGCAGCGAGGCGCATGGCCTCGGGGTCGAGCGACTCGGTGTAGGCGTAGCCGATGCTGTCGCCTTTCACGACACGGATGCCGACGCCCTGCTCAACGCTGCGGAGGGCGGACTTGATCTGCTGGTCCTCGAGGCTGATGGCGCCGTTGGTGCGGTGCTCGAAGAAGAGCTCGGCGAAGTCGCCGCCCTGGGCGAGAGCGTCGGACAGGAGGGAGGCGATGCGGGCGGAGTCGATGCCGTAGCGCTCGGCGAAGAACTGCTGGGCCTCCCGGGAAGGGTCGGACATGGCGGTCATGGTAGCGCACGGTCCGAGGCAGGGGCGAAGCGCGTTCACGATGGCTCCCGGCGATTTCGGTAGTCTCCCCGGCATGGAGACGGTGCAGTCCTTCCTTGAACCGGGACGCCGGGCGCTCGCCTCGGACGGAACGCTCCTTCCGCGGGACGAACAGCACCGTGGTTCGCCGGGGACGGCCCTGCTTGTGGTTGACCTGGAGATGAGCGGGCCGAGCCCTCGCGAGCACGAGGTGATCGACATAGGGGGCGTGCTCGCGTCGGTGGGCGCGGGATTCCCGGAGGAGGGGTCGTGGGGCGCGCGCGTGCGGCCGCTGCACATCGGGACGGCGAACGTGGGGGCGCTCAAGGTGGCGGGGTACTCGGCGCGGAAGTGGCGGGATGCGGTCCCGCTCGAGGAAGCGTTCGCGCGGCTGGCGGAGCTGGGCGGCGGGGCGACGATCGCGGGGTGGGGCATCGGCAGCGACATGGCGTTCCTCGCGGAGAGCGCACGCCGGACGAACACGCCGTGGCCCTTCGGGGACGTGGCCATCGACGTGCAGCTGATCGCGAGGAGGCTGCTCGACAGGGACGAGGTGGACCGCTTCAACCTGGGCCACGTGGCCGACCGACTGGGGATCGGGCGGCTTGGGGAGCACACCGCGCTCGCGGACGCCTACGCGACCTACGACGTGCTCGTGAAGCTGGCGGAGCGGGCTGGTCTGGGGGGCGCTCCTTGACAATGGCAACCCTGACCCTAACGATCGGGGCGACGTTCTCGGGGCGAGGTGAAAATCCTCACCGGCGGTGAAAGCCCGCGACTCCGCTTCGGCGGATTGACCCGGTGGAATTCCGGGGCCGACGGTCAAAGTCCGGATGGGAGAGAACGACCGAGCGGCCGTCTCTGGCGGCAAGCCGCTGGTACCGCCTTTCCCGTCACCCCAGGCGCGTTATGTACGAAAGCGCGAGGCGGGATGTTCACCGGCATCATCGAAGAGCTTGGCACCGTCCTCGAAAGCGGCGAAGGCCGTCTGCTGATCCGCGCGCCCATGGTGGTGAGCGACTCGGCGCTCGGGGACTCCATCGCCATCAACGGCGTCGACCTGACGGTGGCGGAGATGGAAGGCGACACTTTCTTCGCGAACCTGATGCCCGAGACGTACCGGCGCTCGGCGCTGGGCGATCTGCGCGAAGGCGACGTCGTGAACCTCGAACGGAGCGTGCGGCCGAGCGACCGGCTGAGCGGACACATCGTGCGGGGCGTCACCGAAGGGGTGGGGGAGATCACCGGCATCGCCCCGGAAGGGGAGGCGCTCATCGTGCGCGTCGCGGCGCCGCCGGAGCTGCTGCGGTACACGGTGGTGAAGGGTCCCGTCTGCATCGACGGCGTGAGCCTCACGATCACCGGAAAGGACGAATCGGCGTTGTTTGTCTCGCTGGTGCAGTACACGCAGGAGCACACGAATCTCGTGAGCCGCGGGGTAGGCGCGAAGGTGAACCTCGAAACCGACATCCTCGCGCGCTACGTCGAGCAGTTCGTGGCGGAGCGCGAGGCGGCGGGGGAACCGGCATGACCGAGGTGAGGGATCCCGTGTCCATCAGCGTGGAAGAGGCGATCGAGGAGTACCGGCAGGGCAAGTTCGTGATCATCGCGGACGACGAGGACCGCGAGAACGAGGGCGACCTGACGATTCCGGCCGAATGCGTGACGCCGGAGACGATCAACTTCATGGCGCGGTATGCGCGGGGGCTGATCTGCATCGCCCTCTCGGCGGAGCGGGTGGACGAGCTGCGCCTGCCGATGATGGTCGAGGAGCGCACGAACGACTCGCCCTTCGGAACGCCCTTCACGGTGTCGGTGGAGGCGCGCACGGGCGTCTCGACGGGAATCAGCGCGGCGGACCGGGCGCGGACGGTGCAGGTGCTGCTCGACCCGGAGACGCGCCCGGAGGACCTGGTGCGGCCGGGGCACATGTTCCCGCTGCGGGCGCACGAAGGCGGCGTGCTCGTGCGGGCAGGGCAGACAGAGGCGAGCGTCGACCTCTGCCGGCTGGCGGGGATGCGTCCGGCGGCGGTCATCTGCGAGATCATGAAGGGCGACGGGGAGATGGCGCGGATGCCGGAGCTGCAGCGCTTCGCCCGCCGCCACCGCCTGAAGATCCTGACGACGAACGAGATCATCAAGTACCGCCTGAAGAACGAGCGGCTGGTGCAGCGGGTGGCGGAAACGCACCTGCCGACGCCGATGGGGGAGATGGCGATCGTCGCGTACCAGGCGAAATACGCGGCGGAGGAAGAGGTGGCCGTGGTGAAGGGCAGCATCGACCCCGATGAGCCGGTGCTCGTGCGGGTCCACGACCAGTGCTTCACGGGCGACGTGCTGCACTCGATGCGCTGCGACTGCGGTGAGCAGAAGGACCTCGCGCTGAAGCTGATCGGCGAGCAGGGGGGCGTCTTCCTCTACCTGCGGCAGGAGGGGCGGGGCATCGGGCTGCACAACAAGCTGCGCGCCTACCGGCTGCAGGACGACGGGCTCGACACGGTCGACGCGAACCTGGCCCTGGGCTTCCCGGCGGACGGGCGGGACTACGGCATCGCGATGCAGATCCTGCTCGACCTCGGGGTGCGCAAGCTGCGGCTGCTCACGAACAACCCGGACAAGCTGGCGGGTCTGGAAGGGTACGGGCTGGAGGTGGTGGAGCGCGTGCCGCTGGAGGTGCCGCCCAACCGGTTCAACTTCGACTACCTGGAGACGAAGCGACGGCGCATGGGGCACCTGCTGGACCAGCTCGACGGCGGGCCTGAGGACCAGGCATGAACGACCTTGCGGCGGACAGCAACGGGGAGGGGCTGCGCGTCTGCATCGTGGTGGCGCAGTGGAACGCGTCCGTGACGTACAAGCTGCTGGACGGAGCGAAGGCGGGGCTGGGGGAACGCGGAGTGCGTCCGGACGACATCACGGTGGCCTGGGTGCCGGGTTCCTTCGAGGTGCCGCCGGCGACGCGGTGGGCGGCGGAGTCGGGGAACTACGACGCCGTGATCGCCATCGGGACGGTGATCAGGGGCGAGACGGACCACTACGAGCACATCGCGGGACAGGCAGCGGCGGGCATTATGGCGACCTCGCAGGAGACTGGCGTGCCGGTCGCGTTCGGGGTCCTGACGTGCGACACGGCCGAGCAGGCGCTCGCGCGGGCGGGCGGGAAGCACGGGAACAAGGGCGAGGAAGCAGCGGAGGCGGCGATCCAGATGGCGCGGCTGCGGGAGCGGCTCGCCTAGCGCTGCTGGAGATAGAGCTCGGCGGCCCAGCCGTTGACCTCGGGGGCCGCAATCAACCACCAGGTCAGGTTGCCCTGCTCGATGGGGCCCTCCAGCACGGTGACGATCGTGCCGTCGGCGATGCAGTCGAGGATCTCGCCCTCGATGTCGGCCTCCGCGCGAACGTTGAGGCAGCTGTCCGTCCCGGCGACGACGGCGCCGTCACCGGGGCTGAAGCGGGCGGGCGGCCCGGCCGGGGTCGGAGGGGGCGTCGGCGTGGGCTGCGGGGTGGACGGGACCGGCGTGGCGGTCGGGACGGGAGTCGTGGCGACGGGAGTCGGGGTGGACTCGACCGTGGCCACGGGAGCGGCGGGCTGCTCGCTGCCGCCATCGTCGCGGAAGCGGTCGATACCCCAGACGATGCCGTAGGCAATGGCGGCCGCGATGACGAAACCGACGGGGACGTACCAGAAGCGCGATGCCGGCGGCATCG
>JAJEIT010000052.1 GCA_022827945.1 Dehalococcoidia bacterium
CGGGACCACGCCTTCCTCGACGGCGGCGCGGGTGGCGCTGAGGGCGTCCTCGACGCGCGCCTTCTTCTCCTTCAGCTCGACCTCGGTGGCCGCGCCGACGCGGATGACGGCGACGCTGCCGGCGAGCTTGCCGAGCCGCTCCTGGGCCTTCTCGCGGTCCCAGTCGCTCTTCGCCTCGCCGAGGATGGCGCGGACCTGGCCCACGCGCGCGTCGATGTCCTTCTTCTTGCCCTTGCCCTCGATGATCGTCGTGTCTTCCTTGGTGGAAAGCACGCGGCGGGCGCTGCCCAGGTCAGCCTGCGTCACGCTGTCGAGCGTGCGGCCGATCTCCTCGGAGATGACCTGCGCGCCGGTCAGCGTCGCGATGTCGCCCAGGTTGTCCTTCTGGCGGTCGCCGAAGCCCGGAGCCTTCACCGCGAGCACGTTCATCGTGCCGCGCAGCTTGTTCACGGCCAGCGTCGCCAGCGCCTCACCGTCCACGTCGGCGGCGATGATGAGCAGGTTCTTCGACTGCGAAACGATCTTCTCCAGCAGCGGCAGGAGCTCCTGCACCGAGGAGAGCTTGCTGTCGGTGATGAGGATCAGCGGATCCTCGATCTCCGCTTCCATGCGGTCCGGGTTCGTCACGAAGTAGGGGCTGATGAAGCCGCGGTCGAACGCCATGCCGTCCACGTACTCGACCTCGGTCTGGATGCCCTTCGACTCCTCGACCGTAATCACCCCGTCCTTGCCGACCTTCTCCATCGTCTCGCCGATGAGCTCGCCGATGGTCGGGTCGTTGTTCGCCGAGATGGACGCAACCTGCGCCATCTGCGCGCGCGCGTTCACCTTGATCGAGTTGCGGCCGACGCGGTCCACGACCGCCTCGGCGCCCTTCTCGAGGCCGCGCTTCAGCGACATCGGGTTCGCGCCGGCGGCCACGTTCTTCAGGCCTTCCTGCACAATCGCCTGGCCCACCACGGTCGCCGTGGTCGTGCCGTCGCCGGCGATGTCGTTCGTCTTGGAGGCGATCTCCTTGGCGAGCTGGGCGCCGATGTTCTCGAACGCTTCCTCCAGCTCGATGTCCCTGGCGATCGTCACACCGTCGTTCGTGATCGTCGGCGCGCCGAACTTCTTGTCGAGCACCACGTTGCGGCCCTTGGGACCGAGCGTGATCTTGACGGCGTCGGCAAGCGCGTCGATGCCACGCTTCATTGCGTGGCGGGCGTCTTCATCGAAAAGCAGTTGCTTGGCCATGTACCTGTTCGTACCTCTCCCGAATTTCGATGGCGCGTATGTTAGCACTCTTACCGCAAGAGTGCTAATCAAGCCCGCGAATCCTCCCGCCTACCGCCGCAGCAGTCCCCGCAGGCGCCGCCGCAGCCCCTCGCCGTCGCCCCGCCGCGCGATCGTGCTCGCCGCCGCCCGTGCCGATTCCTCCAGTGCGCCGTCGAGCGGGGCCAGTGTGACCCCCTCCCCGTACCGCCGCGCGAGCGCCTTGCCCAGCAGGAAGTCCGCGACCGCCGGGTTCTTCGGGAGCAGGCTCCCGTGCAGGTACGTCCCGATCGCGTTCCCCACCCGCGCCCCCTCCGACCCGTCCCTGCCGTTGTTCCCCCGCCCCGCGATCACCTCGCCGAGGGGTTCCTGCCCGTCGTCGAGCCAGGTGCGCCCGCCGTGGTTCTCGAAGCCCACTACCTCCCCGAACTCCGTCTGCAGCAGCACGTTGCCGATGGCGCGCTCCGCCCCCTCTCCCGCGTGGACCGTCTCCATGCGGAACACCCCGATGCCCGGAAGCACGCCCCCGTCCGCGTCTACATAACGCTCACCGAACAACTGGAACCCCCCGCACACCGCCAGCGCCGGCAGCCCGTCCTCGATCGCCGCCCGGATCGCCCGGCCCCTCCCCGCGAGGTCGTCGGCGATGCGCCGCTGCTCGCGATCCTCCCCTCCGCCGATGATGAGCAGGTCGTACTCGCCCGGGTCGAACGCATCCCCGATGCCGATCCCGTCGATGTCGAGGGAGATGCCCCGCGCCTCGCAGCGGTAGCGCAGCGCGATCGCGTTCCCGCGATCCCCGTACACGTTCATCACGTCCGCATACAGGTGCGCCAGCCGCAACCGCATCCCGTCCCCGTCCGGCATAGAATCCCAATGCTATTATGGTGGAGCGGCGGGGAGTCGAACCCCGGAGGCACGGCCCTAACACCTGCCCGAGAACCGTCTCACCGCCCCAGAGGCCGGCGCTCTAAGATGCGCCGGTTTTCTGCATCTTGGGGGCTAACCCCTCCTTGCGTCGGAGCGTAAACTAATAGCACCGCTAAATCAAGCGTTCTTGACACCACAGTCAACGTTTTGGCACTATGGTGAATAACACATAGTCACAGGAGCCCGGCGATGGTGACGAAGCGGCGAAGCCCCAACTACCCACGAATTGACTTGGGGAAGGCGGTCGAACGCACGAGGCAACTCTATCGCGCCGTCGAGCGGGGGGAGTTTACCTCTGTCGACGCGGCGAAGGCGTGGGGCTACAGCCGGCCAAACGGTCTGTCTCAAAAGATTTTCGGTGCTCTCAAGCAGTATGGACTCGTTGAGCAGAGGAAGGGCCAGAACGGCACTATCACACCCCGTGGCGTTACCGTCTCACTCCGGGACGCTACCTCCGCGGAGTATGTTCAGGCTCTGGAGGAGGCGGCAGAGGAGCCACCTCTCTTTGCGGAGCTCCTGGCTGAAGGTAGGGCGAACTCCGCACGAGATGCTTTGCTCCAACACCTCGTGGTAAATAGGGACTTTACAACTGATGGAGCATCACGATTCATAGATGTATTTCAAGCTACAAAACCCTTTGCCACTCAGGCTGCGGAAGACGAGGTTGCTGAAGGGGATCACGTAAGCGACGGAGAGGCAGACGACGGGCTAGCACCGGTAGGAGATATCCGGGACAACCGTGGGGAGCCCGCGAGCCACCAAGGTGGCGCCCGCGTGGCGGATAACGCCACGCGGCTTCCCCTTCGTTTGTCAGGGGGCTATGTCGCTGTCGTCGAGCTTCCAGCCGCCATGACGGAGCAGGCATGGGCTCACATGCTGCAGTACCTGGAAGTCATGAAGCCAGCCTACGTCGATGAGGCTGTGCCCCCAGTCGGGACGCATCCACAGGGTGGAGAGGAGCAGGAGTAGAGGTACCTGCGGGAGGGTGGCTGCGCGCTTGCCCGCGCTGCGCTCAAATGTTCTAGACTGCGCAGCGTGACCGCCACCGCCCCCACTTCCCCTGCCCCTCCCCACGACCCCCGCGCCCTCACCCCCGCCCGCGAGCAGCTCCGCGAGGTCTTCGGCTACGGCGAGTTCCTTCCCGGCCAGGCCGAGGTCGTCGCTTCCGTCCTCTCCGGGCGCGACACGCTCGCCGTCCTCCCGACCGGCGGCGGCAAGAGCGTCTGCTACCAGCTCCCCGCCCTCCTCCTCGATGGCCTTACGCTCGTCGTCTCTCCCCTCCTTGCGCTGATGAAGGACCAGGTCGACGCCCTCACCCGGAACGGCGTCGCCGCCGCGGCCGTCAACTCGACCGTGCCCCGCGAGGAGCAGGCCGACATCCTGCGCCGCGCCGCTGATGGCGACCTCCGCCTCCTCTACGTCGCCCCCGAGCGCTTCTCCGATGGCCGCTTCGTTGCCGCCCTTCGCGGCGTCAACGTCCCCCTTCTCGCCATCGACGAGGCGCACTGCATCTCCCAGTGGGGCCACGACTTCCGCCCCAGCTACCGCGACCTCGGCGCCGCCCGCGCCCGCCTCGGCAACCCACCGATCGTCGCCCTCACCGCCACCGCCGACCCCCGCGTCCGCGACGACATCGTCGAGCGCCTCGGCCTCGACGATCCCGACATCCGCATCGCCGGCTTCGACCGCCCCAACCTTCGCTTCCACGCCCTCCGCATCCGCAGCCAGAAGGAGAAGCTGGAGCAGATTGCCGAGCTTCTCCAGGCCCTCGGCGGCGAGGCTTCCGCCATCGTCTACTGCGCCACCCGCAAGCGCGTCGAGTCGCTCTCGGCAGCGCTCCAGGCGCGACGCATCCGCTGCGCCCGCTACCACGCCGGCCTCCCCGAGGAGGACCGCGTCCGCATCCAGAACGCCTTCGCCCGCGACAGCGTCCGCATCATCATCGCGACCAACGCCTTCGGCCTCGGCATCGACAAGCCCGACGTCCGCCTCGTCGTTCACCACGACCTGCCCGAGTCCATCGAGGCCTACTACCAGGAGGCGGGCCGCGCCGGACGCGACGGCGACCCCGCCGAGTGCGTCCTCTACTACGCCCCCCGCGACCGCGGACTGCGCGAGTTCTTCATCGAGCTTTCCCACCCCTCGCCCGAGACCGTGCTCGAGGTCTACCGCGCCCTCGTGCGGCGCGCCGGCGACCGCGAGATCATCGACGACCTCGTCGACAGCGAAGAGACGCCCGGCGTGAACGCCGCCGTCCAGGCGCTCGTCGAATCCGGGCTCGCCCAGCGCCAGGGGCGCCTTGCCTGGGCCCTTCGCCCCGACGGCGAGGACGCGATCGATCTCGCCGGGCTGGAGGAGCACCGCGCCCACGCCACCGCCAAGCTCGACGCGATGCAGTCCTACGCCGAGTCGGCGAGCTGCCTGCGCGCCCGCGTCCTCGACTATTTCGGCGACACCGACGGCGCCCGCGCCTGCGGGAACTGCGGCCCCTGCCTCGCCCCCACCCGCCGCCGCGAGGCCGACACGGAAGCCCCGCTCTTCCTCGAGCTGCGCGCCCTCCGCCGTCGCCTTGCCGAGGAGGAAGGCGTCCCGCCCTACGTCATCTTCAGCGACGCCACCCTGCACGACATGGTCGAGCAGCGCCCAACGACCGAGGCGGGCCTGCTCCAGGTTAGCGGCGTGGGACGCGTCAAGGCCGAGCGTTACGGCCCCGCCTTCCTCGCCGTCATCACCTCGAACCGCGGCGAAACGCCGCCCCCTCCCGATGCGCCGCCTGCCCCCGAACCTCCCCGCTCCCTCGTCAAACCCCGCGCCGGCGCCAACCTTCCTCCTACCGCCCAGCGCACCCTTGAGCTGCACCACGAGGGGCTTTCCATCGACGAGATCGCGGCCCGCCGGGGCTTCAAGGCCCAGACTATTGCCCAGCACCTCGCCCGTTTCATCGAGCAGGGCCAGATAGAGGATGTGCGCCCCTGGGTCAGCGACACCGACCTCGCCCGCATCCGCCGCATCGCCGCCGGACGTCCCCTCGCCGCCCTCCGCCCCCTCCGCGAAGCCCTCGGCGGCGACCTCTCCTACGACCAGCTCACCCTCGCCCGCGCTTACCTCAACCGCGAGCTCCGCGACTCCGGCTAGCGGTCTCTGCTACGACTCGAAGTCGACCAACCACCGCAGCATCTCGCGCGGTGGCGGCAGCCGGTCCCGGTAGCGTACGTACAGGATCGTCGCCGGCGTGGCGATCGCGACGATGATGAGCCCCCCGAACACGAAACGCGCCGTCCACGAGTGGTTCAGCGAATCTCCGAATCCCACCACGACCGCCGTCGGCACGATCGACCCGAACAGGACGAGCGCCATGAAGAAGCGGAACGACATCGGCGTCAGCCCCGCCGCGTAGGCGGCGAAGTCGAACGAGATCGGCATCATCCGCCACCAGAACACGAGCTGCGGGCCGATCTCGCGCGCCAGCAGGTCGATGCGCTCCGCCCCCCGTTCCCCCACCAGCCGCGGGATGAACTGCCGCCCGAAGTGCCGGGAGATCCAGAAGATGATCGCCGCCCCGATCATCTGCCCGATGACCGCGTAGACCACCCCGAGCACCGTCCCCCAGATGAGCCCCGCCGCGATCATGAAGGGCGGGTTCGGGATCGGCGCGAACACCATCGCCGCCGCCAGGATCGCGATCAGGAGCACCGGCCCCCACGGGCCCAGCCCTTCGCCCCACTCGCGGATGTCGTCCGTCTCCAGGTCTCCGAGGGCAAAGTCGCCGATGATGAATACCACTGCCAGCGCCAACGCAGCTACGCCGATGACCCGCCGCCGCCGTGCCGGGTCGAGCAGCAGTGGCTGGTCCTCCCCTCCCTGCCCCTGCTCTGATCCGAATCGGTCGCTCATCTCCCCCCACGCGATCCACGCCACCACGATGCCCGCCGCCAGCGCTACGCCCGTCGTATCGAAGGCCTCGCGGAGTCCGAACGCGACGGCCGCCCCCGCCGCCAGCGCCACCGCCAGGATTACCGTGTCGCGCATCGCGACCGATCGTACGGGATGGGGAGGGCGCTGCCCGTCAGGCCAACAGTCCGTTCAGCAGGTCGTGGTACTGCGCCAGGTGGCGGATCCCGAGGAAGTCGGCCCGCACTCGTTCGCGCGCATTGGCGCCCAGCTCCGCCGCCAGCTCCTCGTCGTCCATCACGCGGCAGAGCGCGTCGCCCAGCGCCTCCACGTCCGCCGGGTCGTCCAGCAGCAGCCCCTCCTCGCCGTGGCTGACTTGGTCCTGCAGGCCGCCCACGCGGCTCGCGATCACCGGCCGGCTCTTCCACATCGCCTCCGTCAGCGTGAGCCCGAACCCCTCGCGCAGGCTCTTCTGCACGATCACGCTCGCGTGCCGCTGGAGTGCGTTCACCATGGCCGCGTTCTCGCCCACGTCGTCCATGGGAAGCGTCGCCAGGTGCATGCGCGACCGCAGGTGCTCGGGGAAGGCCGCCCACTCCGCCTTCAGCTCCTCCAGCACGATGCCGCCCTCCGGGTCGTCCGTGACCCCCGAGACATCGGGCCCCGCCAGCACGAGCTGCGACCGCCCGTCCGCGTCGCAGCGCTCGACGAACGAGGCGAAGCCGCGCATCACACCACCATGGTCCTTGAGCGGATCCCAGCGTGAGACCTGCACGATGAGCGGGTCCTCCCGGTCCGGCGCGTCCCCCTCGCGAAGCACACTTGCCTGTCGCTCGACCGATCCGGTCGTGCCGTCCTCCCGTGTGAAGCTCCGCGGACCGTCGCCGGCCGGCCCCGAGATGAGACCGCTCTGCGCGAGGATCGCGCGCGTGACGTTGTCGTCCTGCTCCTCGTTCTTCGCCGAGAACGCGTCGATCGACGGCTGCACGACCGCGCTCCGGCCGTCGTCGAGGATTGGAGGGATGTACGCCTGCCGCGAGAACACGCGCAGGGGGACGTCGCGCACGTGCGGCGCCAGGAACCCCCAGCCTCGCTCCGCCTCGGGCGTCAGGTCCTCCGTGCCGATGTGACAGCGCCAGATCACCGTTGCACCGTGCGCCATCAGGGCCGGCGCCATGCCCGCAGTCTGCGGGTCGTGCAGGAAGACAGCGTCCCCGGGTCGCAGGTCCTCGAGGAACGCCTCGATGTTCGGGGTCAGCACCTCCCCGTACACCCGCGATGCCTGCGCGCCGAGCGGCGAACCGTCCCCCTCAGAGCCGTGCAAGGAGTGATGCAGCCGCTTCGTGATGCGGAAGAACTCCGGCTCGCCCTCGATCACGGCCCAGCGTGCGTCGATGCCCGCCCCCCGCGCGTACGCCAGCAGCGAGCGCAGCATCTCCGCGACGC
This sequence comes from Dehalococcoidia bacterium, assembly GCA_022827945.1. Taxonomy (GTDB): domain Bacteria; phylum Chloroflexota; class Dehalococcoidia; order Tepidiformales; family Tepidiformaceae; genus UBA2991. Next base: position 7,522 of record JAJEIT010000052.1, read on the forward strand.
CCCCGCCTTCCGCCGTCGAGTTCAGGTGCCAGACCGTGCGCCCGCCGAGCAGCTCCCGGCTGCGTTCCAGCACGGCTACCGCCCGTTCGTAGGCGGCCGGCTCCACGACCTCGCGGAAGCGATCAAGGGAGTAGGTGCGGAGGTCGACCTGGCTCAGTGGGGACATGGCGGCTCGCCTCTCGGGGAGGTTGGCGGCAGCGTATCGCAGTCCCCCGCTACGGAAACGCCGCGCCTCCGCGGGGGCAATGCCACGGCGAGTTGCGTACCATGCGGGCGCGAACCCGTCTCAGGAGAAACCCATGCCAGGAGCGCTCGAAGGAGTCCGCATCCTCGACTTCACCCGCTACCAGCAGGGCCCCTTCGCGACCGTCCTGCTTTCCGATCTTGGCGCCGACGTGATTAAGGTCGAGGAGCCTACCCATGGCGACCTCGGCCGCAGCCTGGGTCTGCAACCTGATGGCTGGTGTGCGTACTTCCAGGCGCTCAACCGCAACAAGCGCTCCCTCACTATCGACACGCGGACGCCCGAGGGCCGCGAGATCATCTACCGGCTCATCCCCGAGACCGATGTCGTCACCGACAACTTCCGGCCCGGCACGATGAAGCGCTTTGGCCTCGACCACGAGTCCCTCGCCGCCATCAACCCCCGCATCATCACCGCCAGCGCCTCCGGCTTCGGGCCGAAGGGTCCCCACGCGCACGAGCCCTCCTTCGACTCCATCGGCCAGGCGATGGGCGGCCACATGGTCGCCCAGGGGGGCGGCCCCGGCAGCGAGCCCGCCGTTGTCATCGGGGGCATGGCCGACCAGGTCGGCGCCATGATCTTCGCCCTCGGCATCTGCGCCGCCATCGCCGGACGCGAGCTGCAGGGCGTCGGCCAGCACGTCGATACCTCCCTCCTCGGCTCCCAGCTTGCGCTGCAGGGTCTTGGCCTCACCGGCTTCCTGCGCCAGAAACAGCAGCGGCCCAGTGGTCCCCGCTGGAACCCGCTCTTCACCTACTACCCCTGCGCCGACGGCCTCTACCTCAGCCTCGGCCTGCTCGACCCAAAGTGGTGGCCCGCCTTCTGCGAAGTCCTCGAGCGCGAGGACCTCATGGTCGATGAGCGTTTCGCCGAGCCGGCGGGCCGCACCGGCAACCGCGAAGCGCTCATCGAGGAGCTGAATCGCACCTTCGCCACGAAGCCGCGCGACGAGTGGCTCCGGCTCCTCAAGGCCGCGAGCCTCCCCTGCGGCCCGGTCAACGACTATGCGGCCGTGGCGAAGGAGCCCCAGGTCATCGCCAACGAGTACCTCACGACCCTGCAGGATCCGAACCTTGGTGAAGTCGGCGTCGTCGGGACCCCGATCAACATGAGCGAAACCCCCTCCGGCCCCAGGTCGACCGCTCCGGACCTCGGCCAGCACACCGAGGAGATCCTGCTAGGGCTGGACTACACCTGGGATGACATCGAGCGCTTCAAGGATGGCGGCGTCATCTAGCGCGCCGCCGGGTTACTCCTCGATCTCGTCCAGCCCCTCCGCCGTCAGGCGAATCGCCGCCGTCGGGAATTCTGGGTTGCGCGGGTTGTCCGTGTGGTAGACCTCGATCAGCTCCCGGCCCAGCAGCTCCTTCATCAGGGCGTGGGTCAAGCGGTCGTTCGCCCAGCGTACGCCCGTGACGTTCGCCAGCCGGTTCCGCCGGAAGTGCTCGAATCCGACGAACGGCAGGCGCTCGTCCATGTCGTAAATCGCCTCGAGAATGTCCCACTGCCGGTCGTCGACGATCGCCGTCGCCACGGCCCGCAGCGCCTCGTTGGCCTCCTGCTCGCCCTCGAGCGCGAGCACCGGAGCGAGCTGGTACGTGCCCGGATCGGTGGTTTCCACCAGGTCCCGATACTTCAAGTGCGAGAGGTTGGGAGAGACGCTGCTGGCGGGCGCGCCCGCGATCTCCGCGATCTCCTGATAGTGCATCGCTTCGGTGGCGCCTGCGAGGATGCCGAGCACGGCCGTCTGGCGGGGCAGGACTGAAAAGTCCGCTGCCGTCGCGGCCTCCGGTGGCCCCTGCTCGGTCGGTTCGTCCTCATCCTCGGGATCCACCGGTCGCTCCGGTTCGGGCGCCAGCTCCGGGCGCAGTACGGCGAGCGTCTTCTGCATCGCCTCGATCTTCTCGTTCACGTCGGAGAGCGACTCATGCTTCTCCCCGAGGTCGCGCTCTATCGTCGCGATCTCGCTGAGGATGATTTCGCGCTCGCCCTGGAGGCGCGTCAGCGCCTCGCTGAGTTCGTCGGCTGCCGTCGCGGTCATGCCCGATAGCCCCTATTCAACGGTTGCTACACACAAGTGTGGAGCATCCCGCCTCTTAGCGCTACCCCCTTACGGCAACAAAGTCCTGGTCCTTAACGTTTTCCTTCCCAACCGTAGTCGGCAAATACCTCCGCCAGAGGCCATTCCTCCGGCCATGCCGGCAATCCATCCAGCGGAAACCACCGTCCCTCCGCCAGCTCCTCCTCCTGCAGTCGATACTCCCCGCCTGCCACCCGCGCCACGCACACGACCGACACCAGGTTCTGGCCCATCGGCTCGCAGGAGTAGCTGCCCAAGATGTGCTCCACCTGTACCTCCAGCCCCGTTTCCTCCCGTACTTCCCTCGCCGCCGCCTCCTCGATCGTCTCGTACGGCTCCGGGTAGCCCGCCACCAGCGCGAACGCTTCGGCGCCGTGCGGTCTCACCAGCAGCACCTCTCCCCCGCGTTCGACGATGGCCGCCGCTACGGGCGTGGGCGCGTCCAGATGCACGTATCCGCAATCCGGGCATGCGGGCTTCAGCACTTCTTCCGGCAGGTCCAGGCCATCCACAGGCGCGCGACGCAGCCCCTTGCCGCAGTAGGAGCAGTAGCGCCCTTCCGGAAGGGTCATCGCAGACCCCGGGCCGTCAGGCCCGCGGCAGGCCCAGCCCGCGCGTGGCGATGATGTTTCGCTGGATCTCGCTGGTGCCGCCCGCGATCGTCGCCGAGACGGAGGCCACGTAGCCCGCTCCCAGGCGGCCCTCGAACGGGGCCTGTTCGCCGCCGTTCAGGATGCCCGCCGTGCCCAGCATCTTGATCGCCGTGCCCGCGATGCGCTGCGAGAGCTCCGTGCTGAACATCTTCGCGATCGAAGCTTCCGCGTTCGGGATCTCGCCCGCCGCCTGCATGCCGATCACGCGGTAGCTCAGCATCTTCGCCGTCGCCGCCTCGATCCAGCGCTCCGCGAGCGCCTCGCGAACGCCCTCCGGGTTCGAGACCCCGTCGGAGTGCTCGCGCCAGTAGTCCAGGTAGCGCTCAAGCGTCTGCCGGTGCGCCACCGCGCTCCCGATCGAGCTGCGCTCGAAGTCGAGCGTCGTCGCGCCCACGTACCAGCCGCGGTTCACCTCGCCCACGATGTTCTCCGCGGGAACGCGCACGTCCTCGAAGAATACCTCGTTGAAGTTGTGCATGTTCCCCATGTTCACCAGCGGCCGAACCGTGATGCCGGGCGTCTTCATGTCGAGCAGGAAGTAGCTGATGCCTCGGTGCTTGGGCGCGTCCGGGTCGGTCCGCGCCAGCATGAAGATCCAGTCGGAGTAGTGCGCCCCCGAGGTCCAGATCTTCTGGCCGTTGATCCCGTAGTCGTCGCCGTCGCGGAGGGCGCGCGTCTGCAGCGACGCCAGGTCCGAGCCGGAGCCTGGCTCGCTGTACCCCTGGCACCAGATCACCTCGCCCCGCAGCATGCGGCCCAGGTGCTCCTCCTGCTGCGCCTCCGTGCCGTGCGCGATGATCGTCGGCCCCAGCATGGAGACGCCGTTGCCGATGCTGCCGGCGGGTACCCGCGCCTCGGCGAACTCCTCGTTCATGATGAACTGCTCCATCACGCCGAGGCCCGCGCCCCCGTACTCCTTCGGCCAGGCCGGCGCGATCCAGCCCCGCTCCGAGAGCTTGCCCGTCCAGCGCCGGTACCAGGGCGCGTTCCGCGGGGGGCCTTCCTCCCCGCCCTGCATGCCCTTGTCGGGGTCGTACTCGGCCGGTCGCTCGTTCTCGATGAACGTGCGCACCTCTTCGCGCCAGGCGGCCTGTTCGGGAGTGTCCTGGAAGTCCATGGGGTCTCTCCGCGCCCCCTTCAGGGGCCGCCCGAACGCTACCAGACCCCCCAGAGGCCGTAAACGGCTGGGATCCTCACTCCATCTTCCGCAGCGCCGGCTGCGTGATGAACGCCGCCGTCGTCAGCGCGAGCAGGATCCCGCCGCTGATCGCCATCCAGATCGGGGCTCCCAGCCAGGCCGCCATGAAGCCCGCCAGGATGCCGCCCATCGGCCCGATTCCCTGGAACGCCAGCGTGTGGATACCGACGACGCGACCCATCATCTCGTGCGGCGAGTTCGCCTGCACCAGCGACTGGTTCAGGTTCATGAACACGCCACCGCCCATCCCTCCGATGAAGATCACCACCGCCGTCAGTGCGTACCACGGCGAGAGCCCGAGGGCCGGCAGCACGAAGCCCGCCATCATGAGCGATCCGATGAACCACCCGCCCTTGTTCTTCAGGTCGGGCACCGAGGCGATGGCGAGCGAGCTGATCACCATGCCCGCCCCCATGAAGGCGAACAGGAACCCCACCTCCGAGGCCGATCGCCCCAGCTCCTCCTTGCCGATCTGCGGCAGCAGCGTCCCGAACGGGCCCATCATGAAGATGCCCGTGACCCCCAGCAGCAGGATGAGGGTGCGAATCCCCCGGTGCCCCCACACGAAGCGAACCCCGTCCAGGAGGTCCTGCACGGGCTCCCGGTGCTGGTCCGCCGTCCGCGCGTCCGGGACGCGCAGGGGCAGCAGCGCCGCGGTTCCGATCAGCAGCACGATCCCCTGGGCGATGAACGCGCCCCCGATCCCCCACACCTCGATCGCGATGCCCCCAAGAGCCGGCCCCACGATCTGCGAGATGTTCATCGCCATGCTCATCATCACGATCGCCTTCAGCAGCGTGTCCCGGTCGACCACTGTCGGCACGATCGCGTTGCGAACGGGCAGTCCCACGGCGATGGTTGTCCCCACGCCCACCGCCAGCGCCAGCGCGATCAGTGGCGTCATCGCCCCTGCGATGACGATCACGCCTGCCGCCACCGTCACCGCCACTGCGACCAGCTGGCTCCCCAGCACGAGCGACCGCCGGTTGACGCGGTCCGCCAGCACTCCAGCGGGAGTCGTCACGAACATGACGGGAATGCCGAGCGCGAAGAACACCGCCCCCGACCAGGCCGGCCCCTTGCCCAGTCCCCCGATCTCGACCGCCTCGATTACCAGCCACACGAACGCGAACCGCTGCGTCGCCTGCACGAGCGCGAAGCTCATCGTGTTGATCCAGAGGTAGGTGAAGGGCCGCGACCTGAATGCCGAAAACGTCTCGATCGTGGGGAGTGAGGGGCGCGTGGCGGGGCGCGCCGGAGCCGCCGGAGCGCCCTGGGCCTGTTCGGTCACCCGTCGCATCCTACAGGGCGGCTTCGGTGCCGCGTTTCCGTACGTCCCCTATAGTCCCGCCATTCCCGCGCGAGGAGGCTTCAGATGGCGGGCAAGCTCGAAGGCAAGGTCGCGGTCATCACGGGCGGAGCCAGCGGCATCGGTCGCGCCTCCGCCGAGCTCTACGCCGAGGAGGGCGCCAACGTCGTCATCGCCGACCTCCAGGACGGCGCCGAAGCCGTCGCCGCCGTCCGCGAGCGCGGCCGCGAGGCCATCTTCGTCAGCACCGACACAAGCGACGAAGCCGCCTGCGAGGCCATGGCCGACGCCGCCGTCGAGGCCTTCGGCGGCGTCGATGTGCTCCTTGCCGCCGCCGGCATCAGCAACTGGCGCTACATGGACCCCGAGCCCGTCCAGATTAGCAATGTCGGCGTGAACGACTCGTTCCTCGTGCACGCTCCCGTCGAGGCCTTCCAGAAGGTGCTCGATGTGAACCTCACCGGCGTGCTGCTCTCCGACCGCGCCGTCGCCCGCCGCATGATCGAAGCGGGAAACGGCGGGGCCATCGTCAACATCGCCTCCATCATGGCGAAGGTTCCCCAGGTGGGCGTCGGGCCCTACTGCGTCTCCAAGGCGGGCGTCTGGATGCTGACCAAGGTGCTGGCCATGGAGCTCGCCTTCCACAGCATTCGCGTCAACGCCATCGGTCCTGGCTTCATCGAGACGCCCATGACGGCCGGCCTGAGCGAGAGCGAGGTGGGTGGAAGCTGGTCCATGGGCCTGACTCCCATGAAGCGCATGGGCGTCCCCGAGGAGGTCGCCAAGACCGCTCTCTTCCTCGCCTGCGACGATTCCAGCTTCTATACCGGCGCCCTGCTCCATCCCCACGGGGGCGTCTTCACGGACTAACCGTCCGGGCTGGAGCCGCCGTCTCGCCCGCCTACGACATCCTCCGCAGCACCGGCTGCGTGACGAACGTGGCCGTCGCCACGACGAACAGGATCGCGCCGCTGATCACCATCCAGAGCGGCGCGCCCATCCAGGCCGCCATCAGCCCCGCCAGCATCCCCCCGAACGGTCCGATGCCCTGGAACGAGAGCGTGTGGATGCTCACCACCCGCCCCATCATCTCCGGCGGCGTGTTCGCCTGCACGAGCGTCTGGTTCAGGTTCATGAAGATTCCCGCCGCCACGCCCCCGCAGAACATGACGCCGGCCGTCAACGCGTACCAGGGCGAGATCCCCAGCAGCGGCACCACGATGCCCGCGGAGATGAGCGTCCCGATCACCCAGCCGCCCTTGTTTCGCAGCTGTGGCACCGAAGCGATCGCGAGCGAGCTGACCACGGTGCCCACGCCCATGATCGTGAACAGCAGGCTCGCCTCCAGCGCATCCCGGCCCAGCTCCTCCTTGGCGATCTGTGGAAGCAGCGTGCCGAACGGTCCGATCAGGAATATCCCCGCGATGCCCAGCAGGATGACGAGGGTACGGATGCCCTGGTGATCCCAGACGAAGCGCATTCCCTCCTGTAGCTCGTGGAGGGGCTGACGGCGCTCCTCCGCCGAGCGCACGTCCGGAACCCGCAGCGGGATCAGCGCCAGCGTCCCGACGAGCAGCAGCACCCCCTGTGCGATGAACGCCCCGCCGATGCCCCAGGCCGCGATGAGCAAGCCCCCCAGGGCGGCTCCCACGATCTGCGAGATGTTCATCGCCATGCTCATCATCACGATCGCCTTCAGGAGCGTGTCCCGGTCGACGACGGTCGGCACGATCGCATTCCGCACCGGCAGGCCGACGGCGATGGTCGCCCCCACCCCCGCCGCCAGCACGAGCGCGAGCACCGTCGTCATCGCCCCTGCCACGATGATGACCCCCGCCGCCACCGTTACCGCCACCGCCACGACCTGGCTGACCAGCACCAGCGTGCGCCGGTTGATGCGGTCGGCCAGCACGCCCGCGGGGATGGTGACGAACAACACCGGGATGCCCAGCGCGAAGAACACCGCGCCCGACCACTCCGACCCCCTTCCCAGTCCTCCGATCTCGGCCGCCTCGATCACCAGCCAGACGAACGCGAAACGCTGCATCGCCTGCACGAGGGCGAAGCTCAGCGTGTTGACCCAGAGGTAGGTGAAGGGGCGCGACTTGAACGCCGAGAACGTCTCGATCGTGGGGAGCGAGGGGCGGGCGCCGGGGCGCGCCGGCGCGCTCTGAGCCTGTCCGCTCATCGGCGCATCATAGAGCGGCTTCCGCCCCCGGGTCGCGACGAGTCAGGAGGTGAGCTCCCGCCGCTCCCGCCACAGCCCCTCCAGCTCGCGCTCGGCGATGCGCCAGCCGGCATCCGTGCGCACGAGCACGTCGCGATAGATGCCGCCGGTCACGACCACGCCCCCTCCCGCCGCCTCCCGCTCGATCTGCGTCGCATGCAAGTAGGTCGTCGCCGTCGCCCGGTCGCCCTCGATCACGATTTCGTGATTGGCCAGCAGGTGCTGCTGCGCGACGAAGTCCACCGTCATGCCCTTCACGAACTCGGCGACTTCCTCACCGCTGTGGAACTCCCGCCCCCCGCCGTACCGAACCACGGTGTTCGGCGCGAAGCAGGCCGCGAGCCCCCCGTAGTCGCCACCGTCGATCGTCGTGCCGTACCGGTTGATCACGTCCGTGATCGCAATCCGATCGTTCTGCTCGCGCAGCGTATCCGTCATCGAGTGCCTCCTCGGCTGTTTACCGTCACGGGTCGCCGGTGGCGGGGGACGCGGCGGGCCCACCGCTCCCCCGACGTCTCCAGAGCCGGCCCCCTCCCAGTCCGAACGAGAGCACCGCTGCCGCCGCCATGAGCAGCGCCGCCACGAAGAACGTCTCGTCCATGGTCTGCCGGACGACGTCGAGCAGTTGCTCCTCGGTGATGTCGAACAGGTCCTGGGCGAACAGGCTGCCCGCGCGCTGATCGAAGCGTCCCAGCCCCTCCGACCCCAGCAGCGCCATCCCCACGACCATGCCCAGCGTCTGCGAGACCTGCAACACGGCCGTGGCCGACGCGCGCCGCCCCGCCTCGACGCTCTCCATGATGGTCGCGTAGAGGGAGGCGTCCGCCAGCGTGAATCCCAGCCCCGCCAGTCCCAGCGCCGTCCAGAGCGCGATCTGGCTCGGTTGGGAAGCCCAGTTGGACATGGCGAAGAGCCCGGCGGCGGCGATGGCGAAGCTCAGGATGGTGGTCAGGCGGTAGCCCGCGATCGTCGCCAGCGCCCCTCCGGCAATCCCCCCGACGGCCATGAACAGCACCATCCGTCCCAGCATCAGTCCGGGTCCGGCGCCCTCCATGCCCCACACGACCTGCGCCAGCAGGGGCACGTTCACGAGGGCTGTGATCAGGGCCATGCCTTCCAGCAGGAAGACGACGTTTGCTAAGGCGACACGCCGGATGCGGAACATCCGCATGTCGATGAGCGGTGACTCCACCCGAAGCTGGCGCCGGACGAAGAACGCCATGAACACGACCGCCGCCCCATAGAGCGTCAGGATCTGCCAGAGCTCGCGCAGGCTCTCCCCCGCCCCCGCGATGGCGAACGTCAGCGCCCCGAGGGCCAGGGCGAGCAGCAATCCCCCTTGCCAGTCGACCTGCTCGTTGGCGCGCGGCGGGGCGGAGGCGCGGCGCGCCAGCACCAGCACGAGGATGAGAATCGGCAGGGCCAGCACGATGTTCATCCAGAACAGGCCCCGCCAGCCGATCCACACGCCGATCAGCGTGCCCCACAGCGGCCCGGCCAGGCTCGAAGCGTCGTCCAGCGTCGAGATCGACCCCAGCCCGAGCGTGCGCTGCGAGGCAGGCAGGGCGTGAGCCGCAATCGCCAGGCCCACCGGCACCAGCGCTCCGCCGCCCAGCGCCGTGACCGCCCTCGCGATCGTGAGGATCGTGATGTTGGGGGCGAAGGCGACGAAGACCGAGCCACCCATGAAGATGAGCATCCCGATCACGAAGATGCGGTAGTGCCCGTGAACGTCCGCGAACCGCCCCATGAGCGGCAGGGCGACCGTGTAGCCCAGCAGGTACCCGTTCAGGATCCACGAGGCCTGCTCGAGCTCGTTCACGGCCACGCCCAGGTCCCCGAGCATCTCCGTCAGGACCGGGACCACGAAGGTCTGGTCGAAGCCCCCGATGAAGACCCCGAGCCCGAGCGCGATCACCACCGGCCAGGCTGATCGAGCCCCGACCGCTGCCCCCCGGGCGCCCGTCACGGCAGCGGCGGCTCGATGGGCTCCACGTCGTTGAAGCTCGAGAAGTTCAAGCGCCGCAGGATGTCCACCGGCTCCTCGGCAGCTAGCTGCCCAAGCAGGTAGATGCGGTAGATGATGTTGTCGTCCTTCCCGATCCAGATCGTGCCCTTCACGTCATACCCCGGGACGGCCGAGTCGAGAAACGCCGTCAGGTCGCCCGAGTCGACCGTTCCCTCGACCACCCACATAAGTACACCGTCGATCTCTTCCTCGCCGGTCAGTGTCGGATTCGCCGCCCCGCGAATAACCGCCGCCACCCCTTCCGACGGATTGAAGAGCCCGTTCAGCGGATTGCCACCCTCCAGCGGGAGCCACATTGTCTGGTCGAATGGGTTCGTCACCCAGGCGTCTTCGCCGACCCCAACCAGGCTCACGTTGACGTTGATGCCGCCGAACTGCCGCGCCTTCGCCCTCACCTTCGCGTCGAGCTGGTCGGGAAGGATGACGTCACCCTCGATCGTCTCCATGTCGACCGAGAGCTGTTCCATCGGAGACGTCTCGCCGTCGAAGTCGAGGGCGAAGTGGAAGCTCTGCATCTCCAGGAACTGCCCCACCGCCGAGTCGAGAAGTTCTGCCACGTCCGGCGGTCCGCCCTCGTCGCCCCCCTCGTCGTCCCCGTCACCACCCCCGCAGGCCACCAGCGCCACGCATGCAACCGCAACCGCCGCCAACCCCCAGACCCTTGCCCGTCCCTTTACCCGCATCGCGGCGGCATTGTGCCGTGTTCGGGACCGTTCGTCACCCATCGCCGCCCTCCCGCGATCACACTGCCATCCGGTAGGCTACGTCCTGGAACCCCGAGGGAGGCGTAAGCATGACCACGATTGAGGAACGCAGCACCCCCAAGGCCGGCTACAAGGTTGTCGGCAGCCGTCCTATCCGCCACGACGGCGTCGACAAGGTGACAGGCCGCGCCCAGTACGGCGCCGACATCAACCTGCCCGGCACGCTGCACGGCAAGATCCTGCGCAGCCCCCACGGCCACGCCCGCATCGTCTCTATCGACACGAGCAAGGCCGAGGCCCTCCCCGACGTGAAAGCCGTCGTCACCGGCGCCGACGTCCCCATCGTGCAGGACATGATGATCGACTTCGGCGAGACCATGGGGAACGCCCGCCTCCTCGCCGAGAACTGCCTCGCCCAGGAAAAGACCCTCTACAAGGGCCACGCCGTCGCCGCCGTCGCCGCCTCCAACCCGCACGTGGCCGAGGAGGCCCTCGACCTCATCGAGGTCGAGTACGAGCCCCTCCCCGTCATCCTCAACGCCCTCGACGCGATGCGCGACGACGCCCCCCTCCTCCATGAGGCCATGACCACCCGCTCCATCGCCGAGCGTTTCACCCGCGGCGACGACACCGGCGTCCACAGCAACGTCGCCAGCCACCTCCAGTTCAAGCGCGGCGACCTGGACGAGGGCTTCGCCAAGGCCGACGTCGTCGTCGAGCGCGAGTTCACTACCAGCACCGTCCACCAGGGCTACATCGAGCCCCACACCTCCACCGCCCGCTGGGATCCCGATGGCCATGTCACCATCTGGACGAGCACCCAGGGCGCGTTCGGCATCCGCGGCCAGGCCGCCGCCATCCTCGGCGTGCCCGAGGGCAAGGTCACCGTCATCCCCATGGAGATCGGCGGCGGCTTCGGCGCCAAGACCTACGTCCACGTCGACCCTGTGGCCGCCCTCCTCTCGAAGAAGAGCGGCGCGCCGGTCAAGGTCACGATGAGCCGCACCGAGGTCTTCGAGGCCTCCGGCCCGACCTCCGCCACCACCATTCGCGCCAGGATCGGCGCCACCAACGACGGCGACATCACCGCCGCCGAGCTCTGGATGGCCTACGAGGCCGGCGCCTTCCCCGGCTCCCCCGTCGGCGCCGGCGCCTCCACCGCCCTCGCCCCGTACGACATCGAGCATCTTGTCGTCGACGGCTACGACGTCGTCGTCAACAAGCCCAAGGTCGGCGCATTCAGCGCCCCCGGCTCCCCGCAGGCCGCCTTCGCCGTCGAGAGCGTCATCGACGAGCTGGCTGAGAAGGTCGGCATGGCGCCCATGGACTTCCGCCTCAAGAACGCCACGAAGGAGGGCGATCGCATGCCCAACGGCATGCCCTTCCCCACGATCGGCTGTGAAGAGGTTGAGAACGCCATCGTCAACCACCCCCATTTCTCGGCGCCTATCGAGGGCCCGAACCGGGGACGCGGCGTGGCCATGGGCTTCTGGTTCAACGGCGGCAACCAGTCCTCCGCCACCGTCACCGTTAACGCCGACGGCACCATCGCGCTCGTCACCGGGTCCGTTGATATTGGCGGCATGCGCGCCGTGCTCGCGATGCAGGCCGCCGAGACCCTCGGCCTCGCTGCCGACGAGGTGCAGCCCACTGTCGGCGATACCGACTCCGTCGGTTGGACGGGCGTGACCGGCGGTAGCCGCACCGCCTTCTCGACCGGCATCGCCACCATCACCGCCTCCGAGGACGTGAAGCGCCAGATGACCGAGCGAGCCGCCATCCTCCTCGAGGTCGAGGACGCCGACGACGTCGGCTACTCCGACGGCGTCTTCTCCTCCGGCGACAAGCAGATCACCTGGAAGGAAGTTGCCGGCAAGCAGCTCCGCACCGGCGGCCCCATCAGCGCCTCCGCCAGCTCCAACCCCACCCGCGTCGGCCCCGCCTTCGCCGGCAACATCGTCGATGTCGAGGTCGATCCCGAGACCGGCAAGGTCGACATTCTCCGATTCACCTGCGTCCAGGATGTTGGCACTGCCATCCACCCCAGCTACGTCGAGGGCCAGATGCAGGGTGGCGCCGTCCAGGGCATCGGCTGGGCCCTCAGCGAGGAGTATGTCTGGCAGGAGGACGGCGCCATGTCGAACGCCAGCTTCCTCGACTACCGCATGCCCACCAGTCTCGACCTGCCCATGATCGACACCGAGTTCGTGGAGGTGCCGAACCCGGGCCACCCCTACGGTATCCGCGGCGTGGGCGAGGTGCCCCTTGTTCCGCCCCTGGCGGCCATCGCCAACGCCATCTATGACGCCACCGGCACACGCATGACCCACCTGCCGATGTCGCCCGGCAACGTGCTTGAGGCCCTGGGAGCGGTCGAGCCGGAGGACTAGCGAGGGGCTCGTGGCCACCGTCTTCATCCCCTCGCTGCTCGAGGGCCTCACCGGCGGCGCTCGCACGGTCGAGGTGTCGGGGCGCAACCTGCGCCAGGTCATCAACGCCCTCGACGAGCGCTACCCCGGCATGAAGGAGCGCCTCCTCGACGAGGACGGCGCCCTCATCCCCGAGATCCTGGCAGCCATCGACGGCGAGACGAACCACCTCGGCCTCCTCCAGCCCGTCACCGAGACCACGGAGATCCAGTTCGTCCCCGCCATTGGCGGCGGCTGAATGCCCGCCGCCATCGAGCCGTGACCTGGCGCCCCGGCGGTTGGCGTCCTGCCGTCGTGTGCCTTGTGGGCCTGGTCCTGGCGGTGACGCTCGCCTGTGGCGGCGAGGATGACGTTCCCTCCCCGGGCGGCGAGACGCTCGACACCCGGATCAGGGTCGTTGGCTCCGATACCTTCGTCGCCCAGGTCAAGGCCGCCCTCTACCTCCTCTCCGACCGCGCACCTGAAACCTTCGCCTGGGTCGAGGAGAGCATTGCGGACATCTTCCTTACGCCCTTCCCCTCGGGCTCCGCTCAGGATGTGATCGAGGGAAAGGTACGAGTGGCGCAAGACCAGGCCTTCGCCCCCGGATACAACCCGTTCGACCAGGTTGTCTGGCTGGCCGGGGCACTCGTCTACGACGCCTGCATCATCAATCTCTACCGCGGCGGAGGGGACTATTACAGTGACACCGCGGCGGTCACGTGTATCAAGGAGCGGATCTTTGCTCTACGACGCCTCGATAGACGCGACTTCCTCGCGGGCATCGTCGAAGACCACCTCTACGGGAATTACCCCCACGACTTGATCGAGAGCGTGCCCGACCCGGACTACTGAGCCACTGCCCGCTAACATCCCTTCCCCACAGGAGGCGCCCCATGCCCGTCGGACCCAACGACATCGAGACTGCCCGCCAGCTCTTTGGGGATGGTGGCTGGGGGAGCGGCGACCTGTACGGCCCCGACCAGTGGTTCGCCGATGACGCCGTCATGCGCGACATCGTCAACTACGACGGCGCCATGCGTGGCAAGGACGAGATCCGCGCCTTCTGGGGCAGCTTCTGGCGCAACCGCAAGTACGGCATGGCCGTTCGCGTGCCCGCCGAGGAGATCTACGTCGCCGAGAACCACCGCGGCGTCGCCGTCATGTGGATGGCCTACTCCCAGATCGTCGACGAGAACGACGAAAATTTCGGCAAGTGGCGCTGTTTCGAGGGCATGTCCCGCCTTGAGTTCAACGACGAGGGCAAGGTCACCCTCGAGGTCGACTACCACCACGGCGTCCAGGGCATGTGCGACAGCTGGGTCGAGCACTGGAACGCGCGTCGCGCCATGGACTGGAAGGACCTGGGCGCCATCACCGGCGCCTAGCCCCAGACCCCTCACGCGCTCCCTCCCCGTTTATGATTCGCGCCGCACGACCAAGGAGGCGCACCCATGCCCGTCGGACCCAATGACATCGAGACCGGACGCAAGCTCTTCGAGGAGGGCGGCTGGAGCAGCGGCGACCCCTACGGCCCGGACCAGTGGTTCTCTGACGACGCCGTCATGCGCGACATCGTCAGCCACGCCGAGGCCCTCAACGGCAAGGAGGAGATCCGCCAGTTCTGGGCCAGCCGCCAGGTCGGCATCACCTTGCGCGTCCCCGTCGAAGAGGTCTATGTCGCCGAGAACCACCGCGGCATCTGCATCCTCTGGATGGCCTATTCCCAGGTGATGGACGAGAACGACGAGAACTACGGCAAGTGGCGCTCCTTCGAGGGCGTGTCCCGCCTCGAGTTCAACGACGAGGGCGAGGTCACCCTCGAGGTCGACTACCACCATGGCGGGCAGGGCTACGTCGATAGCTGGGTCGAGCACTGGAACCGGCGCCGCGCCATGAAGTGGGAGGACCTCGGCGCCATCACCGGCGGACCGTTCGATGACTAGGCTTGCAGGCCGCGTCGCCCTCGTCACCGGCGCCGGACGCTACCGCGGCATCGGTCGCGCCATCGTCCTGCGTCTCGCCGAGGAGGGCGCCGACATCGTCGTGACCGCGCGGCAGCGCGACCCCTCCTCCTTCCCCCCGCACGAGCAGGAGATGGGCTGGAAGGGCATCGAGAGCGTCGCCGAAGAGGTCCGCGGCATGGGCCGCCGCGCCCTCGCCGTCGACTGCGACGTGACCGACAAGGACGACCTCCAGCGCACCGTCGATGCCGCGGTCGCCGAGCTTGGCGGCATCGACATCCTTGTGAACAACGCGGCCCTCCCCAGCCTGGCCGGCGCCGCCCCCATCCTCGAGATGACCGACGAGAACTGGTACGAGACCGTCGACGTGAACCTCCACGGCCTCTACCACACCATCCGCGCCGTCGGCCGCGAGATGGTGAAGGGCGGCGGTGGCAGCATCATCAACATCTCCTCCACCGCAGGCCGCATCGGCATCCCCAACTACGGCGCCTACTGCGCCACCAAGTGGGCGATGCACGGCCTCACCCAGCAGCTCGCCCTCGAGCTCGCCAAGGACAACATCCGCGTCAACATCGTCTGCCCTGGCTCGACCGACACCGACATGATGGACGGCACCTTCGGCCGCTACGACGAGGTCGCCGGCGCCGAGCCGGGCACCTCAAAGGCCGCCATCCGCCGTGCGCTCCTCATGGGCCGCCAGGCCACCGTCGAGGAGCAGGCCGCCGTCGTCGCCTTCCTCGCCTCCGACGACTCGTCCTACATGACCGGTCAGGCGCTCAACGTCGACGGCGGCAGCCGCATGGACTGACGCCCGGCGGCGAATCCACCCCAACCCGCAGGAGGCCAGCATGCCGCTCCGCTACGTGAAGACCCTCGAGGAGGTCCGCCGCCTCCAGAAGCTCTACGCCACGCCCGAGTTTGAGTCGTTCCGCGGCATCGCCGCCAGCTTCCGCACCGACCCGGACGTCATCGCGGCGATCCTGCCCCCGCCCCTGGAGCCCGCCGACGAGCCCATCGCCTCGGTCAGCGTCTCCCACATCGGCGTCAGCAACACGCTCCAGCCCTTCGGGGCGGGCGGGCTCAACGTGCGGTGCCAGTACGAGCGCATCGTCGGCGATTACCCCATCACCATGCCCATGTCCACCGATAGCGCCGTCATCTTCGGGCGCGAGCTCTACGGCGAGCCCAAGAAGGTCGCGAACATCCACGTCCGCCGCGACGGCGACGAGATCACCGGCACGATCGAGCGTTACGGACACGTGTACATCGAAGTCCGCGGTCGCGTCGTCGAGCGTTTCGAGGGGCGCGAGTCTCCCGAGAGCTCGCGCTTCTACTTCAAGTTCATGCCCGCCCCCGACGGCCGCGGCTTCGACAACGACCCCGTCCTCGTGCGCGTGCGCCACACCGGCCGCACCCGATTCGTCGAGAGCCTCGAGGGCGAGGTACTCCTGCGCGAGTCCCCCCATGACCCCGTGGCCGACATCCCCATCCGCGAGCTGCTGGGCGTGAGCTACAGCGAGGGCGACACCTATACTCACGGCGAAATCCTCACTCGCGTCCCCGGCGAGTCGTTCCTGCCCTACATGTTCGGCAAGGTTGACGACCTCGAACTGCTCGCGAGCCAGGCCCCGGGCAACTCCTCCGCAGGAACCTCGTCGCCGTGAAGTTCGGCCTCGTCGCCACGGGCGGGGGCGCCCTGAACGACGTGATCGCCGAGGTCGACGAGTTCGGGTTCGAGACGTTCAACGTCGTCGACCACCCCTCCTTCGACCAGCCTGATGCCTGGACCTACCTTGCGTGGGTGGCGGGACAGACGCAGCACATGCGGCTCGGTACGCACGTCACGGGCATGCCCTTCCGCCCACCCTTCCAGCTCGCCAAGCAGGTTGTCACGGTCGACACCCTCTCGAACGGGCGCGCCGTCCTCGGCATCGGCACCGCCTACGAGCACGCCGACTTCGAGCCCTACGGCTTTGAGATGCTGGAATTCCTCGGCCGCATCGAGCAGCTCGAGGAGGGGATCCAGATCATGAAGTCGTTCTGGATGCAGGAGACGACCGAGTTCGCCGGCAAGCACTACCGACTCGAAGGCGGAGCCACCTTCTCCCCGAAGCCGGTGCAGCAGCCCCACCCGCCCATCATCATCGGGCTGAACCGGCGCGGCGCCCTCCTCCGCCTCGCCGCCCGCCAGGCAGACGCCATCAACACTTGGCAGCTCGGCCCGGCCCAGGTCGCCGAGGTCGCCGAGCACGCCCGCGCCGCCTGCGAGGACATCGGCCGCGACCCCGCCACCCTCGCCATAACCTCCGACGTCATCCTCGCCCGCGGCCAGACCCGGGAGGCCGCCGACCAGATCGCCGGCGGCATCGCCCAGATGGCGCGCGGCTGGGGCCGCTCCGTGAAGGTCACGCAGTGGGACCACAGCGGCGTCCTCTTCGGCGACGGCGACAATATGCTGGAGCAGATCGCCGGCTTCGCTGAGGTCGGCGTCGAGGAGGTCGCCATCTCCTCCTCGGACTTCGATGACATCGCTTGGTTCAGCGAGAACGTGATCGCCCGGAGCGGGTAGCGACGCAACACGCCTAGCGCAGGTGCTCCGCGTTCCGGATCACGAGTAGCCACGTCAACACGGCCGAGACCGCCACCAGCACCACGCTGGCGAGCCCCATGTCGGCCAGGAACCCATCTTCGTTCGCGTTCCAGATGCGTGTCGCCAGCGTCTCGAAGCCGATGGGCGAGGCCAGCAGCGTTGCCGGAAGTTCCTTCATTGTCGAGAGCAGCACGAGCCCCCCACCCGCCGCCAGCGCCGGCGCCATCAGCGGGGCCTCGATCCGCAGTAGCCGTCGTAATCGCCCCGCCCCCAGCGTCTGCGCCGCCTCCTCCAGCCGCCGATCGACCGTCGCCACCCCCACCTCCGCGCTCCGCAAGGCCTGCACGCCGAAATGAACCACGTACGCGAAGATCAGGAGCGGCACCGTCAGATACAGGAAGCTGAGGCCGGGAACCTTGAGCGCCATGAACACGACCGCCAGCGCGATGAGCAGGCCCGGCACCGCGAAGCTCCCCGCCACGATCGTGTGTACCGCCCCCGCCGCCCGACCCCCGTAGCGGCTCGTGAGGTACGCCAGGGGGAGGACAACCACCACCGCCACCCCTGCCGTTACCACTGCCGCGACCACCGTGTTCAGCACCGGTTCGCCGAGTGCGCCGACATCGATGCTCGTGCGGTCGAAACCGCTTCCGGTGTGCGCCAGCCCCCGGTAGGCCCACCACGCCAGCACGACAACCGGTGCGATCAATCCGCCCCCCACGGACAGGACCGCCGCCAGGACCGCCGGCGCCTTCCACGCCCCCAGCGATACCCGTCGCGCCCGGACGCCGCCCGGCGCGAGCTGCGCCAGCGACCGGTTCGCCGAGGCCCGTTCGAGCCCCGCCACCGCCAGCGCCACCACCGCCAGGATCAGCCCCAGCGAGAACGCCAGCGGCGCATCGTAGAGGCGGTTCACGAAGACGTTCGTCGAGAGCGTCTCGTACCCCATCAGCTTCACCACGCCGAAGTCGCTGACGACGTAGAGGAACACGAGCAGGGTTCCCGCCTGCACCGCCGTCCGCACCTGCGGCCACACAACCCGCCGGAAGGTGCCGAGTCCGCCCTCCCCGAGCAGGCGCGACGCCTCCTCGAGTGACGGCGGCAGCCCGCCGATGCGCGCTGCTGCCGGGAGGTACACGTACGGGTAGCACACCGCCGTCAGGACAAGAAACGCCCCCCAGAACCCGTCGAGGCGTCCGGGGGTGTCGAGCCCCAGCGGGTTCAGCACCTCCTCCGCCAGTCCGCCCGGCGAGACCGCCGCCAGCAGGGCCGCCCCCGCCACGAACGAAGGCAGCACCAGGGGCAGCGGGGCGATCACCCGCCAGGCCCCTCGCAGTGGCAGGTCCGTCCGCATGGTCAGCCACGCCAGTAGCGTTCCCACCGCCGCCGAAGCCGCCGACACGGTCACGGCCAGCAGGAGCGTGTTCACGAGCGGGTCCGCTGTGTCGCGCGAGAACAGGATGGAGAGCGTCTCGCTCCCCTCCGTGATGTTGCGGGCGACGAGATACCCGACGGGCACCGCGAACAGCGCCGCGATGACGAGCGCCGCCAGCCACAGCCAAAGGGGCCCGCGAATGCCCGCCGCCCGTCTGGCGGCGCCGGCCAGGGCCCGTGCGCGCACCACGGCGGCTACGCTTCGAAAGCGACCGTCGGCGGGCCAGCATACCGCACCGACGTGCGGTCGCCGTTGACGTATCGGGGTGCGCCGCTCGCACGCACCATCAGCTTCTCTCCGTGCTCGTCCTTGAGCACGTAGAGCGTGTCGTGCCCATAGAACTCCAGCTGCTCCACCTCCCACGCTTCCCCCGCGTCCAGCGCAAGGTGCTCGGGTCGCACCAGCACCTCGCACATGGCCGGTCCCGCCTCCACCAGCGGCACGGAGCCCACGATCGTCTCCGCCGCCTCCCCGCCTCCCTGCCCGGGCACCACGTTCGCCTCGCCCACGAAAGTCGCCACCCAGCGGTTCGCGGGTCGGCTGTAGAGCTCGCTCGGCGCGGCGCTCTGCAGGACGCGTCCGTCTCGCATCACGATCACCTGGGCGCCCATCACGAACGCCTCCTCCTGGTCGTGCGTCACGAACACGCTCGTGATCCCGAGCGTCCGCAGCAGCGACGCCACCTCCGTCCGCAGCTCCACCCGCAGGGCCGGATCGAGGTTCGCGAACGGCTCGTCCAGCAGCAGCACTTCGGGTCCAGGGGCGAGCGCCCGCGCCAGCGCCACGCGCTGCCGCTGCCCGCCCGAGAGCGAGGTCGGCGACCGCTTGCCCATGCCTGCCAGCCCCACAAGCTCCAGCGCCTGCTCGATGTCGCGTTCCCGTTCCGGTCCGCGTGGCAGGCCGAAAGCCACGTTCTCGGCCACGCTCAGGTGGGGAAAGAGCGCCCCTTCCTGGAAGACCATCCCGATGCGCCGCTTCTCCGGCGGCCTCACGCGTTCGGACGTGCTCAGCGTCTCGCCGCCGGTGTGGATGGAGCCCTCGTCCGGACGTTCCAGCCCGGCAATGAGCCGCAGCAGCGTCGTCTTCCCGCACCCGCTCGGCCCGAGCAGCGCCGTCACCGTCCCCGCGGGAACCGTGATCGAAACGTCCTCGACCGCGCGCACGTCACCGTAGGAGAAGGAGAGATGCCGCGTGACAAGATCGCCGGTAGCTCCGGCGGAAGGACGAGGGTCCATCCCCAGTCGCGCGCGCGTCAGGAGTGCGAAAGCGCTCAAATTCGGCCTCAGCCCCGAGGTTAGCCACGGCAAAGTATCGCAGATAGGCGTTCCTATCAAGTCTCCCCGGGGCGGGAATCGGCTACCATTGCGTGCAAGTTCCGGGCTCACGCCCGCCGGAGCGTTCATGAAGGCAGTCGTCCTCGCGGCGGGCCGTGGTCAGCGCCTCAGCGAGACCGGCCCCACCCTCCCCAAGCCCCTCGTTCCCCTCGCGGGCAAGCCCCTCGTGGGCCACACCCTCGAGGCCCTCGCCGAAGCAGGCGCCGGGCAGGCCCTCGTTGTGACGGGCCACGGCGAGCGCGCCGTCCGCCAGGGCGCTCAGGAGTGGGCGCGCCTGCCCCTCGAGTTCGCCCCCAACCCTCGCTTCCGCCAGGGCGCCTCCTACTCCCTCGCCGCCGCTCGCGACTTCTGTGGCGAGGACCCCTTCCTCCTCGTCATGTGCGACCACGCCTTCTCTCCGCAGCTCCTCCAGGCCCTCCTCGACTCAGTCGCCGCTGACCTCCTCGGCGACACCTGCCGCGTCGCCGCCGACCGCGCCCCCCGCGACCACGGGTATACGGACGAGGCGACCAAGCTCGCCACCGACGAGGCCGGATTCGTGACCGCCATCGGCAAGTCCCTGGCTGACTGGGATGCGCTCGACGCAGGCGCCTTCGTCTGCTCGCCGGCCATCTGGGAAGCCGTCGACGCCGCTCCCGGCGACTGCGGCCTGAGCGACATCTTCGCCGTCCTCACACGCGAACGGCGTCTCGGAACCGTCGATGTCAGCGGCCACTTCTGGTACGACATCGATACCGCCGACGACCTGCGCGAGGCCGAGCGCCTCTTCACGTCCAGCCCCGCCGGCGCCGCTAGTCGTCGATAACCGCCGTCACCTCGACCTCGATGTCGTAGCCGTCGCCGGACCCGCTGAAGACCGCCGTGCTCGCCGGGAAGCGGTCGCCGTAGAACGTCTCCCGGATTTTCGCCACCTCCGGCAGCTTCGTTCGGTCCGCAAGGTAGACGGTCTCGCGCACGACGTGGTCCATCGTCGCGCCCGCCTTTGCCAGTACGTCCACGACGCTTTCGTACGCCTTCTGCGTCTGCGCCTCGATGCTGCCCTCGCCGGCCCCTACCTGCCCCGCCACGTAGACGGTGTCGCCTACCTTCACCGCCTGGCTGTAGTGCCAGGGCATGCTCTCCGGAAGCCGGAGCACGTCGATGTACTCTCGCGCCATCGTCAACCTCCCGCGGCCCGAGCCGCGCGCGCAGTCTACGCAGGGGAGGGGAAGGCGGCTCAGGTGATGATGGCGATCAGCGCCAGGGCGATGAACAGCGGGATCAGTGCAAGCGCCGCATAGAACAGCGTCTCGGGAGGAAGGCGCCGTCGCTGCGTGAGACCCCCGGTCAGCGCCACCCCCAGCGCCACTACGATTACGCCTGCCAGCACCGCGGTCAGAGGGTTCACCAGGATGGCGAACATCACCAGCACGCCCAGCGCCGCCGCCACGACGATGGCCAGCCCCGCCCAGTAGGACAGCCCTACCCACCACGAAAACGCGGGAACGCTCCTGAGCCGGCCTGCGACGAACGCAAGGAGACCCCGGTCCTGCTCTGACGTCACAGCCGCTCCCGGGGGATGGTCCCAGCGCCCAGCATACCCGCCCCCGACGATGTCGGGATGTAAGCCCGGTATCATGCCCCTCGTGAGCACCATGCAGGCGGTCTCCTGGGCGGGTCCCCGTGCCGTCGACGTCATTGAGCGCGAGCTGACCGATCCGCCTCCCGGTTGGGTGCGCCTGCGTGTCGTCGGAGCCGGCATCTGCGGCAGCGACCTGCACAGCTACCGCCGTGGCGGTCCCGCCGTGAATACCCCCGGCCACGAGGTCGGCGGTGTGGTTGAGGCCGTTGGCGAAGGCGTCGAGATCGAGGCCGGCGCCAACGTCTCCGTCGAGCCGGTCGCCGTCTGCTTCCGCTGCTACGAGTGCCTCACCGGCCAGACCTGGCACTGCCAGAACCGCGTCTTCCTCGGTGGCGACGGCGCCGGCGGCATGGCCGAGGCCATGCTCGCCCCCGCCACCTCCGTCTACCCCCTCCCCGACCGGGTCGCCCCCGAGGACGGCTCCCTCGCCGAACCGGTCGCCGTGGCCGTGCACGCCGTCAGCGAGGCGGGCATCCGCCTCGGCACCCGCGCCGTCATCCTCGGCGCAGGTACCGTCGGCCTCGTGAACCTGCTCGTCGCCCGCCGCGCCGGCGCCACCGAGGTCTACCTCACCGCCCGCCACCCCTTCCAGGCCGAGATGGCCCGTGCCCTCGGCGCGACTGACGTCTTCCCCGACGGCGAGACGGCTCGCCGGGAGCTGAAGGGCCTCCCCGTCGATGCCGTCATCGAAACCGTCGGCGGCAGCGCGCCCACCATTGACGAGGGCATCGCCCTCGTCCGCAACCGAGGCACCGTCGTCATGCTCGGCGCTTTCGGCAGCGAGGTCTCCCTGCCCGCCACGCCCCTCCTGCTGAAGGAGGTGCGCCTCATCGGCGCTGTCTGCTACGGGCGCCCCGGCCCGCGCACCGAGTTCGGGCTCGCCACCGACCTCCTCGAAGAGCTCATCGAGCCTCTCCAGCCCCTCGTCACCCACACCTTCCCCCTCGACCGCGCCCCCGAGGCCTTCCAGACCGCCGACGACAAGTCTTCCGGCTCCATCAAGGTCCGCCTCCTCCCGTAGCCCCCTCGCGCCTCCGCCCGCCCCTGTGCCATGCTCCCCACGACTGCGGAGGGAAGACATGGGACGTCCGCTCGAAGGCATCCGTGTGCTCGACTTCACCTGGGCCCAGCAGGGCCCTTACGCCACGACGCTCCTGGCCGATATGGGCGCCGAAGTCATCAAGGTCGAACACCGCCAGGGGGAGCGCGGCCGCGGCGTCGGCGGCCGCGACGGCGCCCCCACCTCCTACTTCGTCGCCCACAACCGCGGCAAACACAGCATCACCCTCGACGTGCGCCGCCCCGAGGCCCGCGAGATCGTCCACCGCTTCGTCAAGGAGGTCGATGTCGTCGTGAGCAACATGCGCCCCGGCGCGATGGACCGCCTCGGCTTCGACTACGAGACCTTCTCCGCCCTCAACCCCCGCATCGTCTACGCCTGCGCCTCCGCCTTCGGTCCCCATGGCGACCGCACCCCCGTTCCCGGCAACGACATCATCGGCCAGGCCTCCGGCGGCATCATGCTCCGCAGCGGTCCCGAGGATGGTCCCCCGACCCCCACCGGCGCCGCCATCGCCGACCAGGTCGGCGCCATGATCCTCTGCTCCGGCATACTCGCCGCCCTCGTTCAGCGGGGGCGCACGGGTAAGGGCGAGCAGGTCGACGTCTCCCTCTACGGCTCCCAGATCGCGCTCCAGTCCTGGGAGATCAACACCGCGTCTTTTTCCGGCGACACCGCCCCGCGCGCCGGCCTCGGCCACCCCCTCCTCACCTCCCGCTCTGTCTGGCGCGCCTTCCAGACTGCCGACGGCTGGCTCGTCATCGGGGGCGCCACCACCGACAAGTTCGCCGCCCTCTGCGATGAGCTCGGCCTGAACGACCTCGCCGAGCGCTATCCCGACGACCGCTCCCGCGCCGCCGGCATGGCCGACATCATGCCCCACCTCGAACAGGGCATCCGCGCCCGCCGGACGGACGAGTGGATCGCGCGCTTCCGCGCCCGCGACATCTTCTGCGGCCCCGTCCAGACCTACGCCGACATCCTCGCCGACCCCCAGGCGCGCGCGAACGGCTACATCGCCGCCATGCCCCATGCCGCCTACGGCGAAGCGCTCGTCGTGGGGTGCCCCATCCAGTTCGGGCGCGAACCCCAGACCGAGGTCGCCCCGCCCCCGGAGCTTGGCGACTCCACCGAGCGCTACCTCACCGAGCTCGGCTACTCCTGGGACGAGATCGAGGCCCTCCGCGAGGACTCGGTCGTCTGAGCGTTAGCCGCTCGTGAGCAGGTCGAGGATGTTGCCCGCCCTGCTGCTCTGCTGGCGGTAGAGGTCGGTATACCCGCAGTTGTCGCAGCTCACCGCAGTGAACTTCTTGCTCTGCATGTCGAAGAAGCGGCCGTACTTGCCCGTCATGCGAACTTCTTCGTCCGTGAACGAAGGGTTCGAGCACCTCGCACACGAATAGCTGGTTGGCTCCGCTGTCATGCCCCGTCTCCCTGCGCCGAATTGCGCGGGGTCCAGCGTACCCGACAACCGAATGAAGCCTGGCTACCGGCACACGTCTGCGATCGCCTCCTCGAGGATCGCGGCTGCCTCGTCGATCTGGTCTTCGGTGGTGCTCGCAGGCGGTACGAAGCGCAGGACGGACCCCTCCCGCCTGAAGCTGAAGATGAGCCCGTTCTCGAGGCAGCGCTGGGCAATCGCGCGGCCCTCCGTCGTTGCTGGCTCTTTCGTCTCGCGATCGCGCACAAGCTCGATGCCGAGCAGCAACCCCCGCCCCCGTACGTCACCGACGATCTCGAAACGCTCCGCCAGCGCCTGCAGCTTCGACTTCAGGCGGCCTCCCAGTCGCCTCGCGACGCCCGCCAATCCCTCCCCTTCCAGGGTGTCCAGGGTGGCGCGTCCGGCCGCGCAGGCGAGCGGGTCGTTCGAGTGCGAGTGCGTGACGATGAACTCCTCCTCAACCACCCGCTCCTCGATCTCCGCCGAGGTGCTGACCGACGACAGGGTGATGCCGCCGCCGAAGTGCTTCGCCAGCGTGAGAACGTCCGGCACGACCCCCTCCTGCTCGAACGCGAAGGTGTCGCCCGTCTTGCCCAACCCCGTCTGCTCCTCGTCGAGGATGAGCAGCATTCCCCGCTCTTCGCATCGCGCCTTGAGTTCCCGCAGCCAGCCCGGAGGCGGCTCGATGACGCCCCCGGCGGAGAAGATCGGCTCCGTCAGCACAGCCGCCGGACGCGAAGTGGTCTGGGCATCGATCAGCTCGAACGACGCGTCGAGGCAGGCGATGTCGCAGGAATCGGGCGTGAGCCCGATCGGACAGCGGTAGCAGTAGGGTGCGAGCATCGCCATCAGCCCCGGCTGCGGCGGACCGTAGCCGCGATGCCACCCCGCGAAGGTGAGGCCCCGCGTCGTGTCGGACATTCCGTGGAACGAAACGTGGGGGCTGGCCACCTCGAACCCGCCCGTGTACTTCCGCGCGATGTTGATCGCCGCCTCGTTGGCGTCCGCGCCCGACTGCAGGAACAGGCTCTTGCGCAGGGGCTCCGGGAGCAGCTGCGCGAGCCGTTCCGCCAGCCGTATCTCCTGGTCGTTGTAGTAGCTGCTGTGCGCGTGGATCAGCCTCCTGCAGGCTTCCGCCACGGCCTCGACAATGGCCGGGTGGTTGTGGCCCAGCCAGGCGCACATCTGCCCGGAGTTGAAGTCGAGATAGCGTTTCCCGTTGATGTCCTCGACCTCCGTTCCGGATCCGCACACGAAGATTGGCCCCGAACCGGAGGTGTCCATTCGCCCCCCGAAGCTGAACCGTCGCGCCGCCTCAAGGAGGTCCCGCTCGGAGTCACTCATGACCACCCCCGTCGCTGTCTGCCTGGGGCCAGCGTACCGGAAGGGGCTGGGTGCTAGATGACCGTCGGTGGCCGGTACTCCCCGAACACCTCGCGCATCGCTCCGCAGATCTCGCCCAGCGTCGCGTAGGCCCGCACCGCGTCGAGGATCGGCGGCAGCAGGTTCGCGTCACCCTCGCAGGCCGCCTTCAGCCCTGCGATCGCGCTCGCGACCGCCTCCGGGTCGCGCTCGCGACGGTGGTGCGCCAGACGCGCCAGCTGCTCGTCCACCAGCCGCCGGTCGACGCTGAAGATGGTCTGCGGCTGGTCGCCGCCCTCCTGGAAGTCGTTCACCCCCACGACCACCTCGTCGCCCTGGTCGACGCGCTGCTGGTACTTCCAGCTCGCCTCCGCGATCTGGTTCTGCATCCAGCCGCTCTCGATCGCCGGCACCGAGCCACCCATCGACTCCACCTCCGCCATGATCGCGACCGCCTGCCGCTCCAGGTCGTTGGTCAGGTGCTCCACGTAGTAGCTCCCCGCGAACGGGTCGACCGTGTCGGCCGCGCCCGTCTCGTGGGCGATGATCTGCTGTGTCCGCAGGGCGATGCGCTGCGCCTCGTCCGTGGGCAGCGCCAGCGCCTCGTCGAAGCAGCTCAGCGCGATGCTCTGCACCCCGCCCGTCACCGCCGCCAGCGTCTGCACCGCGGCCCGCACGATGTTGTTCTCAGGCTGCTGCGCCATCAGCGTGCTGCCGCCCGTCTGCGTGTGCGTGCGCAGCATCATCGAGCGCGGGTTCTTCGCCCCATACCGCTCCTTCAGCAGCCGCGCCCACAGGCGCCGCAGCGCCCGGTACTTCGCGACCTCCTCGAAGAAGTGGTTATGCGTGTTGAAAATCCAGCTGATGCGCGGCGCGAACTCGTCGATCTCGAGCCCGCGCGCCAGCGCCGCCTCGATGTAGGCGCAGGCGTTCGCGAACGTGAATCCGATCTCCTGTGCCGCCGTCGAGCCCGCGTCGCGGATGTGGTAGCCGCTCACGCTGATCGTGTTCCAAAGTGGCACCTCCTTGGCGCAGAACGCCATCACGTCGGCCGCCAGCCGCACGCTCGGCCCCGGCGGGAAGATGTAGGTCCCGCGCGCCACGTACTCCTTCAACACGTCGTTCTGGACCGTGCCCCGCAGCTTCTCCGCGGGCACGCCCTGCTTCTCCCCCGCCGCCACGTACATCGCCAGCATCACCGCCGCCGGCGCGTTGATCGTCATGCTTGTCGAGACCTTGTCCAGCGGGATCTCCGCGAACAGCGTCTCCATGTCGTAGAGCGAGTCGATCGCGACCCCCACCTGGCCGACCTCCGCGATCGCCATCGGGTCGTCGGAGTCGTAGCCGAGCTGGCTGGGCAGGTCGAACGCGACGGAGAGGCCCGTCTGCCCCTGGCTCAGCAGGTACCGGAACTTCTGGTTCGACTCGTCCGCCGTGCCGAACCCGGCATACTGCCGCATCGTCCAGAGCCGTCCGCGGTACATCGTCGGCTGCACGCCCCGCGTGAACGGATACTCGCCGGGGAAGCCGAGGTCGCGCTCGTAGTCGAGGTCGGCGATGTCGAGCGGCGTGTAGAGCCGGTGTACGTCGAGGCTGCTCGTCGCGAACTCGTCCGACCGCTCCGGCGAGCGCTGCAGCGCCTTCGCCAGCGGCCCCTCCTCCCAGCCATGCACCACCCGCGACAGCTCCGCCAGCGCCTCATCCGAGAACAGGCTGGGCTGCGTCGCGTTCGATTCCTTCGTGTCCGTCATGCGGGGCCTCCCCTGCAAGCCACAAGTCTAGCGAACCCCCGCCTCACAGCGGATCACCCGCCGTCTGGCGAACGGGCGTCCTCCGGCGTACCCTGCCGGCACCATGCCTCCCGAGACCGCGCTCTTCCTGCCCCCCGGTGTCGTTCCGCCCGCCCAGGCCACCGCCCCCGGCGGCGGCCCGCCCTTCGACCGCGACTTCTTCGAGCAGACCCTCCCGCAGGCCATCAAGTCGTTCTGCACGCAGGTTGTCTGCGAGTCCCCCATCGTCGAGCTCTACACGGTCGATGGCGCCAAGCACTTCGTGAAGGCCATCTCCGGCGTCTCCGACACCTGGGTCGCCCTCCACACCCAGCGCGAGGACCACGAGCACGACATCCAGGTTTTCCTCCCCTACACCACCATCTTCCGCGTCGAGGTCCACCCCGAGGAAGACGACGGCCAGCGCCGCCTCGGCTTCCTCGCCATCATGGCCGACGAGGGCGAGTAGGCGCTCGTATCGTTGGAACCTCCCGCTTTGGGAGATTGAGCCAGTATTTCCGTGCGACAGGTAGCTGAAGGTAGCCGCTGTGGAATCCGTCTCAATCAAGAGAGCCTCCTTCAACCACGTAGCCTTCGCGGTTGGCCCTTGTCGCGACTCATCCACTGTGAACCGCCTCCCAATCCATGCCTTCCTTTCTGGAGAGGCCGCCCGACGGTGGGTTGGGCTGCGCAATGGACACTTCCTGCTTGAGGGCCGTGGTTCAGACGGGTGGTGCGAAGTCCTCCTCTTCCATCCCCAGAGTCAACTCGGCGGTGAAGACCCTATCGAGTCCCCACGGGAGAACCCCATAGAAGTAGTGGAGCACCCCTTGGCGGAGCACACTGAAGCTTGGGGAGAAGACGCGTGTCCTTGTTCGGCCCTG
Organism: Dehalococcoidia bacterium; assembly: GCA_022827945.1. Taxonomy (GTDB): domain Bacteria; phylum Chloroflexota; class Dehalococcoidia; order Tepidiformales; family Tepidiformaceae; genus UBA2991. The sequence goes on from JAJEIT010000052.1 coordinate 35,837, forward strand.
CCGCTAAAGGACTTGATGGAACTGGTAAGAAGTGACTTCGGCGACGAGCACTCGATGGCCTTTAGCGAAATGCGGCAGGGCCAAGAGATTGTGGATTACTACTCAAGCATCCTTAGGGAAGAGAGAGTTGCACCCGATATCCTGCTAGTCGCAAAGGTCGCTCTTGCTGTGGCTGTTGTGAAGCAGCAGGATGCTGCGCTGTCGATCTCCAAGGAACTCGGCGAGCGGTGGATGGTCAAGGAGCTTAGGAGCATCAGGAACAAGCTCGTCCACGCTACAGACCGTCGCACCTTGCTCCTGGAGAACGATGGTGGTGCTTGGGGTTGGGCACTCCAGGACGAGAATGGTCAGATCCACAGATGGGACACGATGCGAGGCATCATGTGGCAGGCGGTCTACCTTCGAAATTTCCTGTTGATGGCCTTGGCTAACAGGAGGGGGGCGTTGGGAGCAATCGAGTATCGAGGATACGTTGCCTGTGTTTATGAGGATGACACGACAGGAATGTTGCACGGCCAGGTCGTCGGCGCCCGTGATGGCGTCACCATTGAGGGCAACTCTCGCGAGGCGCTAGCTCAAGCTTTCCGCGTAGCCACAGACGAGCACCTGAGAGTCTGCGCAGACAGCGACCGTTCGTACCGCTAGGCATTTCCTACCCCACGTAGCGGAACACTGCCGACATCGCGACCGTCGCCACCACCCCGACGCCAGACATCCACGTCACAAGCTCGACTCGTCCCCGCACGGCGGCGATCTCGGCCCTCAACTCCCTGAACATGTCCGATGATTGCGCCATCACTCCCCCTCCGCAAACAGCGCCGCCAGCTCGCGCGCCAGCTCCGACCCTTCCCCCAGCGCCCGCAGACGCTCCGTTGGCTCGTGCAGGATGCGGTTGATGAGCGCCCGCGTGAGCGCGTCGAGCGTCTCCGGTGGGATCTCCGGGTGACGTTCTGCGATGCGCGCCAGCTCCCGCCGGCGCGCCCGCTCGACCGACGCCCGCAGCGCCCCCACCGGCGTCGACATCGTCTCCCGCCGCGACGCCAGCTCGCGGTCGAGCAGCGCGTGAAGCCGCTCGCGCAGCGCCCCCCGTCGCGCGACCGAGTGCGGCCGCCCGGCCTCGTCCGAGAGCAGGTCCGCGATCGTCACCACCCGCGCTTCCGCCTCCCCCGCGAAGTTCCGCGGCGTCCCCAGGTCCAGCACGAGCGCTGCCGGGGGCAGCGCCTCCAGCGGTATGACGTTCGCCGCCGACCCGAGGCATCCCGCCACGACCGTTACCGGTCCCGACCGGCGGATGGCGCCCAGCGGCAGGTACGTGCCGCCGATGGGCTGCCGGGGCGGGCGGCGGCCCGCCACCAGCACTTCGTCGAAGCCGATCGCCTCGCCGCGCTCCGCCACGAGCCGCGCCATCGCGCCCGTGCCCAGCACGAGCAGCCGTCCGCCCGCCTCCACCCCCGAGAGCGTGAGCCCGCGGTCGAGCAGGTGTCCGGCGTGGCTGTCGAACTCCGTCTCCGCGCGCAGCGCCCGCGCCGCCGCGATCGCCGTGCGGCCGAGACCGAGCAGGGCGCCGTCCGCGTCGTCGAAGGCGCGGCGGCTCTGCCCGAGGATCTGCGCCTCGCCCAGCACCGCCGAGTGCAGCCCCGCCGCCACCTCGCTCAGGTGACGCAGCGCTCCCAGCCCTTCCCGTCGCTTCGGTGCGGGGCAGTCACACGGCGACACCGCGTACGCCTCGATCCGCTGGCACGTCCGGATGATCGCTGCGTCGGGATGCGTCTCGCCGGCGAGCCGCTCGACTGCCGCCACCGCCTCGCGGTCGAGCGTGGCCGCTTCCCAGCAGCACGCCGTTAGCGTCGGTACCTGGGTGGTTCGCGTCTCTGATGTCGTCAAGCTCCACTGCCCCCGATCGGAACCGGCCGCGAGCTCGTGCGGTACTGCCGCCGCCCCGCCTCCAGCAGGTCGCCCCCGAATGCGTCGTTTACGACGATCGCCGGGAAGCGGTCAACCTCGAGCCGGCGGATGGCCTCCGTCCCCAGGTCCTCGAACGCCACGACCTCCGCGCTTCTGATGTGGCGGTTCAGGAGCGCGCCCGTCCCCCCCACGGCGATGCAGTAGATGGCATGGCCCGCCTGGATGGCCTCGCGCACGGTCTGCCCCCGTCCCCCCTTGCCGATCATGCCCTTCACGCCCAGCTCCAGCATGCGCGGCGTGTACGGGTCGAGCCGCATCGCCGTCGTTGGTCCCGCGGAGCCGATGACCTGGCCCTCGCGCGGCGGTGTCGGTCCCACGTAGTAGATGACCTGTCCGCGCAGGTCGAGCGGAAGCTCCTCGCCCGCGTCGGCCATCGCCACGATGCGCTTGTGGGCCGCGTCCCGCGCCGTATGGATGACGCCGCTGAACTCCACGTGGTCGCCGATACGCAGCCCGTCGATGACCTCGTCCGTCAGGGGCAGCGTGATCGCCCTGCTTTCCGCCATCTCCCCCTCCCTAGAGCACCGCGTGCTTCGTGCGCGCGCTGTGGCACTGGATGTTGACCGCCACCGGCAGCGCCGCGATGTGGGTCGGAAACGTCTCGACGAACACGTCGAGCGCCGTCGTCGAGCCTCCTACCGCCTGCGGCCCCACCCCGAGCGCGTTCACCGCTTCCAGCAAATCGCCCTCGAGTGCCGCCACCTCCGCGTCAGGGTTGCGCTCGCCGACCTTCCGGAAGAGCGAGTGCTTTGCGATCGTCATCGCCTTCTCCGCCGTGCCCCCCACGCCTACGCCGATGATGAGCGGCGGGCACGGGTTTCCACCCGACACATCCACGGTCTCGCAGACGAAGTCGATGACGGCCCTGCGCCCCTCCCCCGGGAGGAAGTTCTGGTAGCGCGACATGTTCTCGCACCCGCCCCCCTTGGGCATGAAGCCGATGTGGATCTGCTCGCCCGGCACGATCTCGGTTTGGATCACGCCCGGTGCGTTCGTGCCCGTGTTCGTGCGCGTGCCGAAGGGGTGCTCGACGATCGATTTGCGCAGGTAGCCCTCCCCGTACCCCTGCTCGATGCCCGCGTTGATGGCGTCGATGAGGTAACCCCCCGACACGTGCACGTCCTGCCCCAGCTCCACGTGAACGACCGCCGTGCCCGTGTCCTGGCAGAGCGGCAGCATCCGCTCCCGCGCGATCTCCGCGTTCTCCAGGATTTCGTCGATGATCTGCACGCCCAGCGGCGAGCGCTCCGTCTCGCGTGCGTCGCGGATGGCGCCCTCCACGTCCTTTGGAAGGAAGTGGGTCGACTCCACGGCGAGCCTGGCGACGGTCTCCGTAATGGCCGCCGCCTCGATCTCTCGCATCACGTTCCCTCTGGGCTTGCGCGGGCTTCCCCGCCGCTTCCCGCCTGTCCGGATCGTAGACCCTCACCCCCGCACCCGCACGCTCCTGAACGCTTTCTTCTGTCTGGGTAGAAACAGACGTGCTAGCCTTCCCGCGGGCGTTGCCCCCGCCACGACCCGCCGGCTTCCGCCAGACCAATCGACGCTCTGGAGCGCCCATCCCATGACCGCACCCGCCGGTACGCTCAGGCACAAGGCGATCAACACGATCCGCACCCTGTCCATGGATGCCGTCCAGGCCGCGAACTCCGGCCACCCCGGCGCTCCGATGGGGGCTGCGGCCATGGCCTACGTCCTCTGGACGCGCCACCTCCGCCACAACCCGACCGACCCCGCCTGGCCCGACCGCGACCGCTTCGTCCTCTCCGCCGGTCACGCCTCCATGCTCCTCTACAGCCTCCTCCACCTGACCGGCTACGACCTCCCCCTGGACGAGATTCGGAACTTCCGCCAGTGGGGCAGCAAGACCCCCGGCCATCCCGAGTACGGCCTTACCCCCGGCGTCGAGACGACCACCGGACCCCTCGGCTCGGGCGTCGCGAACGCCGTCGGCATGGCCATCGCCGAGCGCATGCTTGCTGCCCGCTTCAACCGCCCCGGCCACGACATCGTCGACCATCGCACCTACGCCCTCGTCAGCGATGGCGACCTGATGGAAGGGATCGCCTCCGAAGCATGCTCCCTCGCCGGGACGCTCGGCCTGGGCAAGCTCACGTTCCTCTACGACGACAACGAAATCTCGATCGACGGCAGCACGGATCTGGCCTTCCAGGAGAACGTCGGGGAGCGGTTCGCTGCCTACGGCTGGCACGTCCAGCACGTCGACGGCGACGACCTCGACGCCGTCGATGCCGCCCTCTGCGCCGCCCAGGTGGCCGACGACCGCCCCTCGATCATCGTTGCAGCCACCGAGATCGGCCACGGCAGCCCCAACAAGGCCGGGTCCGCCTCCGCCCATGGCAACCCCCTCGGCGAGGACGAGGTGCGCCTCACCAAGGAGGCGCTCGGCTGGGACCCCGATGCTGCCTTCCACGTACCCGAGGACGTGCTTGCTGAGTTCCGCGTCGCCCTCGAGCAGGGCGCCGCTCGCCAGGCCGCCTGGCAGGAGCGCCTTGAGGCCTACGAGCGCGCCTTCCCCGGAGAGGCGAACGAGTGGCGCCGCGGCGTCGCTGGCGACCTTCCCGAGGAATGGGACGCCCACCTCCCCGCCTTCTCCCCCGACGACGGCGCGATGGCGACGCGCGCAGCCTCGGGCAAGGTGCTCAACGCCCTCGCTCCCGTCATCCCCAACCTGGTGGGTGGCTCCGGGGATCTGACACCCTCGAACAACACCTACCTGAACGCCTCAACCGACTTCGCGAAGGATGCATGGGAGGGACGCAACCTCCGCTTCGGCGTCCGCGAGCACGCCATGGGCGGCATCGTCAACGGCATGGCCGTGCACGGCGGGCTCATCCCCTACGGCGGCACCTTCCTCGCCTTCTCCGACTGGATGCGGGGCGCCATCCGCCTCGGGGCGATCATGGGTTGCCACTCGATCTACGTGTTCACCCACGACAGCATCGGCGTCGGCGAAGACGGCCCCACCCACCAGCCCATCGAGCAGCTCCTCGCCCTCCGCGCCATCCCCGGCCTCACCGTCCTCCGCCCCGCCGACGCCAACGAGACCGCCGCCGCCTGGAGGGTCGCCCTCGAACGGCGCAACGGTCCCACCCTCCTCGCCCTCACCCGCCAGGGAGTGCCCGTCATCGCCGAGCAGGACCGAGTCCGTGAGGGCGTGCCCCGAGGCGCCTACGTCCTCGACGACGCCCCTGGAGGTTCCCCCGACATCATCCTCATCGCGACCGGCTCCGAGGTCTCGCTCGCCCGCGACGCCGCCTCGACGCTGGCGGAGCAGGGTATTGCTGCCCGCGTCGTGAGCATGCCCAGTTGGGAGCTCTTCGCCGACCAACCCCCGTCCTACCGGGACGAGGTGCTGCCCCCCGCCGTGACCGCACGCCTCGCCATCGAGGCTGGGACGAGCATCGGCTGGGAGCGCTACGTTGGCGATGCCGGCGAAGTTGCGGGCATCGATCGGTTCGGCGCCTCCGCTCCGGGCAAGGTCATGATGGAGCGCTACGGGTTCACCGCAGAAGCCATCGCGGAGCGCGCGGCGGCTCTCGTCGAGCGCATCCGGGTGGCCGAGCCCGCGGGAGGATAGCGATCGTGCCTCTGGCAACCCGGCAGCTCATCCAGCGCGGCCAGAGCGTCTGGCTCGACTACATCCGCCGCGGCCTGCTCAGCTCCGGCGAGGTCGACCGCATGGTCGCCGATGGCTGGATCACCGGCATGACCTCCAACCCCACCATCTTCGACAAGGCCATCTCCGAGTCGGGCGACTACGAGGAAGCCCTCCAGGCCATCATCCGCATGGGCGAAGCCGACCCCTACGACGCCTTTGTCGCCCTCGCTTCCGAGGACATCCAGCTCGCCGCCGACGCCCTCCGCCCCGTTTACGAGTCGACCGTCGCCGTCGATGGCTACGTCTCCCTCGAGGTGCCGCCCGGCATCGAGCACGACCGTGAGGCCACGGTCGCCGAGGCGCTGCGCCTCTTCCGCCTGGTCGACCGGCCCAACGTCATGATCAAGGTTCCCGGCACGCCCGCCGGCGTCGAAGCGCTGACCGAGCTCATTGCGGCCGGGGTGAACGTGAACGTCACGCTCCTCTTCAGTGTCGCCGTCTACGAGCGTGTCGCTGACGCCTACATCGCCGGCCTCGAACAGCGCCTCGAAGCGGGCGACCCCCTCGATACCATCGCCAGCGTCGCCTCCTTCTTCGTCTCGCGCGTCGACACCGCCGTGGACGCGCAGCTTCCCGAGGACTCCCCCCTCCGCGGCCAGATCGCCGTCGCGAACGCTCGCCACGCCTACGCGCGCTTCCAGGGCATCTTCGCCGGAGAGCGCTGGGAGCGCCTCGCGAAGGCCGGAGCCCGCCCCCAGCGCCCCCTCTGGGCCTCAACCGGCACCAAGAACCCCGCCTATTCCGACATCCTCTACGTCGAGACCCTCGTCTTCCCGCACACCGTGAACACCCTTCCCCAGGCCACCCTCGACGCCGTGCTCGACCACCTGGTCGTCGAACCCGCCGGTCCCGAGACGCTCGAAGAGGCGGGCCGCCTGCTCGCCGAGGCCGGGGCGGCCGGAATCGATCTGACCGCCGTAACCGAGAAGCTCCTCGTCGACGGCCTTGCTTCCTTCGAGGACAGCTACAAGGCGCTCATGGCGAAGCTCGACCGGCGCCTCGCCACGGCTCCCGGCCGCCAACCCGCCGCCTCGCACGTGCTCGGCGACCTCGCGCCCGCCGTCGAGGAGCGCCTCGCGGCGCTGCGCCGCGACGAGGTCGTTCGCCGCATCTGGATGCGCGACCACACCGTCTGGAAGCCCGAACCCGCCGAGATCAGCGACCGCCTCGGCTTCCTCACCGCCGCGGAACAGAGCCTCGAAGACGCTCCCGAGCTGACCGCCTTCGCCGCCGAAATCGCCGGCGAAGGCCTGACCGACGTCGTGCTCATGGGCATGGGCGGGTCGAGCCTCACCGCGAGCGTGCTCCATGCCGCCCTCGGGACTGCCAACGGGGGGCTCACCCTCCACGTTCCCGACACGACCGATCCGGAGGAGCTGCTCGCCCTCGAATCCCGCCTGGACTTCGACCGCACGCTCTTCATCGCCGCCAGCAAGAGCGGCTCCACTATCGAAACCAGCGCCCAGCTCGCCTACTTCTGGGAGAAGGCGCCCGACGGATCCCGTTTCGCCGCCATTACCGACGCGGACTCCCCCCTCGACGCCCTCGCGCGGGAGCGCGGCTTCCGGCACGTCTTTCACGGCGACCCCGAGATCGGCGGGCGCTACTCCGCCCTTTCGGCGTTCGGCATGGCCCCCGCCGCCCTCTTCGGCGCCGACGTGGGCCAGCTCGCGATGCGCGCCCAGGAGATGTTCGACGCCTGCCGCCGCACCGTCCCCGCCGAGAATCCCGGCGTCCTCCTCGGGGCCGTGCTTGGCGAAGCCGCCCTCGCCGGGCGCGACAAGCTCACGCTCGCGCTCCCCGCGGAGCTCAGCGAGCTCGGCATCTGGATCGAGCAGATCCTCGCCGAGTCCCTGGGCAAGGAGGGGAAGGGCATCGTCCCGATCGAAGGCGAGCCCCTTGCAACGACGGATGTCTACGGCGACGACCGCATCTTCGTCGCCCTCGGGGAGCACGACGGCCTCGGAGCCGTCGAGGCAGCCGGCCACCCCGTCGTGCGCCTCCCCTACGCGGACCCCACCCAGCTCCCCGCCGAGTTCGCTCGCTGGGAGGTCGCGACCGCCGTCGCCGGTCACGTGCTCGGCGTCCACCCCTTCGACCAGCCCAACGTGCAGGAGGCCAAGGACGCCACCGCCCGCGTCCTCGCCGCCCCCGCCCCGCCCCCGCTGACCCCGCCCGTCGCCGAGGTGCTCGCCTCCCTCCGCCCGGGCGACTACCTCGCTCTCCTCGCCTACCTGCCCCGCACACCGGAGAACGCCAGTGCCCTGCAGGAACTCCGCCTTCGCCTCCGCGACCGTCACGGAGTTGCCACCACCGCCGGCTTCGGACCGCGCTACCTCCACTCCACGGGCCAGCTCCACAAGGGCGGACCGCCCAGCGGCGCCTTCGTCCAGATCGTCCGCGACGACCCCGTCGACGCGCCTGTCCCCGGTAAGCCCTGGACCTTCGCCCAGCTCAAGGCTGCACAGGCTCAGGGCGACCTCGAAGCGCTGCTCGCCCGCGACCGTCGCGTCGCCCGCGTCACCCTCGACGAGCTTGCCGCCGAAGCCGGATCGTGACGCCCACGTGACCGACGAGGCCGCTCCACAGCAGGAACGTCTCCGCCCGCGGTCTGCCCTGCTTGCGGAGCTTGAAGCGGTCGCCCGCGAGCTCGCCGAGGCCGCGGGCGCCGAGATCACCGCTGCCCTCGGACGCTCCATCAACGTCGACTACAAGACCGAGGGCAAGTCCGAGGCGACTGCGCCCACCGACCCCGTCTCCGAGGTCGACCGCGCCGTCGAGGAGATGATTCGCGAGCGCCTCGCCGAGCGATTTCCCAATCACGCCGTCCTCGGCGAGGAGCAGGACGACGCCCCCCTGCCCGATGCCGAGTACCTCTGGGCCATCGACCCCGTCGACGGCACCACCAACTTCGTCAACCGCTACCCGCTCTTCGCCGCCTCGGTCGGCGTCCTCCACGAGGGCGTGCCCGTCGCGGGAGCAATCTGGTGCTCCGCTAGCCACGGCCTCGGCCCAGGCGTCTACCACGCGCACCACGGCGGTCCCCTGAGCTTCGAGGGCGAGCCCGTGGAGGCCGTCGAGAACCAGGGTGTCCGTCGCAGCCTCAGCGCCGTCCCCGGCGGCGCCCCGGGGCGCTCCGCAAGCTGGGACAACCGCGTGACCGGGTCCGCCGCCATCGAGTGCGCCTACGTGGCCGCCGGCGTCTTCACCACCGCCCAGTTCTGGGGCGTGCACGCCTGGGACCTCGCCGCCGGCCTCGCCCTCATCGAAGCGGCGGGGCGCGAGGCCCTGATCCGCGAGGGCAATGCCTGGAAGCCCTTCGAACGTTTCGTTCCCCCCGCCCGCGTCCGCGAGGACCGCACGCCCACCCTCCGCGACTGGTCGCGACCCGTCCTCGTCGGGACGCCTGAGGGCCTGACCCAGCTGCGCGAACGCATCCGCCGGCCGGGCATCATTCAGCGGGCTGCCCGCCGTTTGCGCGGCCGCTAGCGGAAGAGCTGTTCCCGGTAGTACCGCAGCTCCGCGATCGACTCGCGGATGTCGCCGTGCGCCCGGTGCGCTTCGCCCTTGGGGAAGCGTTCCATCGCCGGGTACCAGCGCAGCGCCAGTTCCTTCACCGTCGACACGTCGATGATGCGGTAGTGCAGGTGCTGGACCACCTGCGGCATCCACCGTTCGAGGAAGCGCTTGTCGTGCCCCACCGAGTTCCCGCAGAGCGGCGACTGCCCTTCCGACGTGTGCCGCCGCAGGTAGTCGAGTAGCAGCGCCTCCGCCTCCGCCAGCCCCACGCGCGACTCCCGCACCGCCGCCGTCAGCCCCGACTGGCCGTGCTGGTTCACACACCACTCGTCCATCAGCGCCAGGACTTCCTCGGGCTGGTGCACGATCACGTCGAGCCCTTCGTCGACCTCGTTCAGGTCTCCGTCCGTGACGATCGCCGCCACCTCGAGTACGTGGTGGCGTGCTACGTCGAGGCCCGTCATCTCCATGTCGACCCAGACCAGCGGGGGACGGGTTTCGCTTGCCATCGTCTGATCGTAGCGCGAGCCCGCCACAGGAGCGCTAGAATCCCGTGCCGATGGAACCCTTGGACATCTTCGACTGGCTCACGAAGGAAGAGTGGCTCGCCATCCTCCGCATCGGCCTCGGCCTCTGGTGGCTGGAGAGCGTGCGCCACAAGGACCTGCCCGGCTTCCTCAGTGGCGGCTCGCGTGGCTGGGTCGAGGGCCTCGTCGAGAATCACCCCATCCCCGCCTTCGCCGGCATCCTCAAGGCCACGGCCCTGCGCAGCGAGCGCACCTGGGTCGTTACCTCCTGGATGGTCGTCCTCGGCGAGTTTGCCGCCGGCGTCAGCATCACCTTCGGCATCCTCACCTTCGCCGGGCTCGTGCTGGCCGCCTTCCTCAACCTGAACTACCTCCTCCTCGCCGGCCTCAAGGACCAGGGCGAACAGGGCCAGAACCTGATGATGATCCTGATTGCCGTCGTCCTCTTCGTGACCGGCGCCGGCCAGGTCTGGGGCCTCGACTCCGTCATCTTCTAGGCTTGCCTCTCGCGCCCGCGACTCCCACGATCGGGCCGTGCCCTTCTCCATCTCCTACCCCACCCGCCACACCGACACCTTCACGGACACCGGCTTCGTCCATGCGGGCGTCCTCCTCGCGCTCACGGAGCTCGCCTACGCCGCCTTCGAGGAGCACTGCGGCGTCTCCAAGCCCGACCACGTCGTCGCCGTCCAGCGCGAGACCCGCGCCCTCTACCACGCCCCCCTTCCCTGGCGGGACGGCGCCACCATCGAGGTCACGACCACCAGCGCCGACGACCGGGGCTTCGAGCAGGAGTTCTCCGTGCGGTCCACCGCCCGCGGAACCCCCGTCGCCACTTTCGTCCACTCCTGGGCCTGGCTGGACACCGTGACCGGCCGCGGCGTCCCCCTCCCCCCCGACGTCCAGTACCTGCTCCAGCGGGGCGGAGCCCCTTCGTGACCTGCCCCCGCCCCGACGGCCGTCCGGTCGCGATCGCTCACCGGGCCGGGAACGACCTCGCCCGCCTCGAACACGCAACATCCATCGGCGCCGACCTCGCCGAGCTCGATGTCTGGCTTCGCCGCGGCCGCGTCGAAGTGCGCCACGCGAAGACCGTTGGACCCCTGCCTCTCCTCCGCGAACGCTGGCGGCTCTCCCCCGGCTGGGGGCCCCGCCTCGAACTCGACACTGTCATCGAAGCGGCGGGCCCCGATGTCCAGCTCATGGTCGACCTCAAGTCCGAGACGCTCGCCCTCTCCGAGGGTGTTGCCGCCGCCTTCGACCGCCGCCCCGGCGCCACCTATGCCGTCACGACCCGCGAGTGGTGGCTCCTGGAGCCGTTCGAGGGGCGCCCCGGCGTCTGCCTCATCCCCTCCGCCGCCTGGCCCCACGAGCTTGCCGAACTCATGCCCCACCTCGGAGACCGCTTCCACGCCCTCTCCATGCACATCACGCTCGTCGAGCCGGCCCTCATGAGCGAGCTCGCCGGCCGTGACGTTTCGACGTTCGTGTGGCCGGTGAACACGACCGCCGACCTGGAGCGTGTCCTCGGAGCCGGCGCGGCGGGCGTCAACAGCGACAACCTCGACCTCCTCGCCCAGGTCATCGCGAACGGCGAGGCCTTCCCGAATGCGTCTGGCCAAAACACGACATAATATCTCGAAGTTTGCCGAACGCACGCAGTGTCCTACGCTCGATTCGGTGAGCGCGATCTGGGCAAGGGGACTCGTAAAGCACTTCGACGAGGTGCGCGCCGTCGACGGCATCGACCTCGACATCGCGCCCGGGACCATCTTCGGCTTCCTCGGCCAGAACGGTTCCGGCAAGACCACGACGATCCGCATGCTTACGACCCTCCTCCGCCCCACCGCCGGCAGCGCGCGAGTCGACGGCCTCGACATCCTCGACGACGCCCGCGCGGTGCGCCGCCGCATCGGCGTCGCCCTGCAGGAAGCCGGACTCGACGACATCCAGACCGGCCGCGAGTTGCTGACCCTCCAGGCGCGCCTCTTCGGCATGGGCGGAAACGCCCGCCGCCAGCGCGTCGACGAGCTCCTCGCCGTTGTCGACCTCGAGGATGCCGCCGACCGCGCCATTGGCACCTACTCCGGCGGCATGAAGCGCCGCCTCGACCTTGCCGCCGCCCTCGTCCACCGCCCCGGCATCATCTTCCTCGACGAGCCAACCACCGGCCTCGACCCCGTCAGCCGCGAGGCCATCTGGCGCTACGTGAACCGGCTCAGCGTCGAGGATGGCATCACCGTCTTCCTCACGACCCAGTACCTCGAGGAGGCCGACCGCCTCGCCCACGACCTCGCCATCATCGACGAGGGACGCATCATCGCCCGCGGTTCCCCCGCCGAGATGAAGGCGAGCATCGGCACCGACGTCGTCACCGTCGAGGTGCCCGTGGCGGATGGGCTCGGCCGCGCCGCCGAGGTCGCAGCCGGCGTCGCGGGCGTCGAGCGGGTGCAGATCGCGGACGGCGCGGCCGTCGTCTACGTGCCCGATGGCGCCCGCGCAGTCGCCCGCATCGTCCTCGCCCTGGACGATGCCGGCATCGAGGTCGGCGACGTCGGCATCTCCCGCCCCAGCCTCGACGACGTGTTCCTGGAGGCGACAGGCCACCACCTCCGGGTCGAGGAACCGGCCGCTGCCGAGGGGGGAGCCGCCTGATGCAACCCCTCGCCACCGTCTACTTCCTCACCGTGCGCTCCCTCCGCGAGGCTGTCCGCAACCCCGCCCAGGAGGTTGGCAACATCTTCGTGCCGCTCTTCTTCTTCGCGGTTACCGTTGGCTCCATCGGGTCGATCGCGGCCGACGCCTTCGGAATCGACAACTTCACCGGTTTCCAGGTGCCCGTCGCTATCCTTTCGGCGGCCTCGAGCATCTCCGCCAGCGCGGGCCTCGGCACCATCACCGACATCCAGCGCGGCTACTTCGACAAGCTCCTGCTTACCCCCGCGCCCCGCTCCGCCATCGTCCTCGGCCGTATCGCCGCCGATGGCGTCCGCGCCGTCATCATCACTGGCGTCATCGTCGTGGTCGGCCTGATCTTCCGCACCGGCTTCGACACGGGCGTCTTCGGCGTGATCGTGCTCCTCGCCGGCTCCTTCTTCTTCGGGACGGCCTATTCCGGATTCAACGCGGCCGTCGCTCTCCGTACCGGCAGCCCCCAGGCGGCCGCCGCCGGTGGGCTCCTCCTCTTCCCCCTCATCTTCCTCTCCACCGCTTTCGCCCCGAAGGAGGTCTTCGCGGACTGGCTCCAGGTGCTCGCCACCATCAATCCCATCACCTACATCCTCGAGGCGCAGCGCTCGCTCATCATCGAAGGCTGGAACGCCCTCGACCTCCTCCGGGGCGCGGCCGCCATCGTCGGCTTCGGTATCGCCTCCTTCACCCTCACCTTCCTCGCCCTGCGCTGGAGGACCTCGTGAGTGCCGGAACCCCCTTCGAGCGCATCGGTGGGCGCGACGTCATCGAGGCCATCGTCGAGACCTTCTACGACGCCGTCGCGAAAGACGCCCCCCTGCGCGCCCTCTACCCCGACGACCTCGCCCCCGGCCGCGAGAAGCTGACGCTCTTCTTCGAACAGTGGCTCGGCGGCGAGGCCCGCTACTCGGAACGCTACGGCCACCCCCGCCTCCGCCGCCGCCACTTCCCCTTTGTCATCGCTGAGCACCACGCCCGGCTCTGGCTCACGCACATGCGCGCCGCCCTCGAGTCGCAGCAGCTCCCCCGGGATGAGTTCGACTCCATCTGGGGGCGGCTCGAAACGCTCGCTCACCACATGGTCAACGCCCACGAAGACGTTCCCCGCGACCCCCTCCCCGACGACGCCTGGCTTACCTGACCCGCCGCCCGCGCCGGGCTGTATCGTGCTCGCGTGACCGAGCCCGAGCATCCCGAGCCCGAAGATCTGACGCTGTCCCTCCACAACGTGACGGCCGCCCCCGGTCCCACGCCCGAGAGCCTGTCCGTCGTTCTGGAGACCAGCCGGGGGGAGATCCCGGGAATCTTCCACCCGGTGCAGGGCGGTTCCGGCGCCGCCATCTGTGCGGGTGGCGCGATGGGCGGCCTTGATGGCCCCGCCGGTGGCCTCTTCGCCCGCCTTCCCGGCCTCCTCATGCCTCGCAACGTGAGCGTTCTCCGCCTCGACTACCGCCAGCCCAACGTCTTCGAGGAGTGCGTCCTCGACATCCTCGCCGGCTGTTCGTTCCTGAAGGGAATCGGCGCCACCGACGCCGTCCTCGTCGGGCACAGCTTCGGTGGCGCCGTCGTGGTGAAGGCGGGCGCCCTCCATCCGCTCGTGCGCGGAGTCGCCTCGCTCTCGCCCCAGCTCTACGGCACCCGCCAGGTCGAGGAGCTCGACCGCCCCCTCCTGCTCGTCCACGGCAGCGCCGACGAGGTGCTCGATTCCGAAGCCAGCGAGGACATCTACCGCCGC
>JAJEIT010000028.1 GCA_022827945.1 Dehalococcoidia bacterium
ATGTGGGGCACCGAGAGCCCCGACGGCGGCGCGAGCTTCGTCCCCGCGCCCGAGGAGTACCAGCAGAGCATCGCCGCCCTCCTCGAGAGCGGGAAGGGCATCGTGATGATGAATCATGCCATCGTGCAGTGGCCGGCCTGGCCCGGCTGGCGTGACGTGAGCGGCACATCCTTCCTGCTGACCGAGGGCGAGGTCTTCGGCGAGATGACGCCCGGCTCCGGCTACCGCGGCGGCGCCGTCGACCCGCGCGGCAACCCCGAAGGCACTGTCTCCGCCGACCCCGGCGCCGCCGGCCACCCCGTTCTCGACGGCGTCGAACCCTTCACGATCGAGGACGAGCTCTACCTGACCTCGAAGCGGTTCGAGTTCCAGCCGGACATCCTCCCGCTCATGCGCACCGACTACCCGATGGTGAAGGAGAACTTCAACCCGCCGCCGCTCGCTCCCGCCGAGGAGCAGGCGCGCTGGGACCACCCCGAGGGCAGCAACCTCGTGGTCTGGGCCAAGAAGAGCGTCAACTCCCCGGTCATCGCCATGCAGATCGGCGATGGCCCCAACTGCTACGCGAACCCCGGCTTCCGCAAGCTCCTCAGCAACGCCCTCCACTGGGTCGCGACCGAGGAAGCACGCGCCTGGGCCGCCGGCTAGCGCAAGGAGCGAACCCATGGCAGTGAAGGTACTGCTCGTGACCAAGGGTCACGGCTTCAACTACAACGGCTTCTACTCCATGTTCGACGACAACCCGGAGTTGCTCACCACGCAGGTTGAGCAGCCGGCCGCGCAGGTGCTCCTGCGTCCCGAGAACGTGGCCGAGTACGACGCCGTCTGCTTCTACGACATGTGGGGCGTCGACTTCTCGCCCGCACCGGAGGAGTACCAGCAGAGCATCGCCGCGCTCCTGGAGAGCGGGAAGGGCATCTTCCTGATGAACCACGCGCTCGTGCAGTGGCCGGCCTTCCCGGCCTGGCGCGAGGTGCATGGCGCATCCTTCCTCCTGCGGGAGGGTGAGGTCTACGGCGAGCTCACCCCTGGCTCCGGCTACCGCGGTGGTGGTGCCGACCCGCGCGGCAACGTCCTCGGCAAGGTCACGCCCGACCCCGCCGCCGCCGGCCACCCCGTCGTCGCCGGCATCGAGGACGGCTTTGATGTGCAGGACGAGCTCTACCTCGTCTCGAAGGTCTTCGAGTCGGCGCCCGATGTCCTGCCGCTCATGCGCACCGACTTCCCCATGGTGCAGGAGCACTTCAACCCGCCGCCCATGGCGCCCCAGGAGGAGAAGGACCGCTGGGTTCA
The DNA here is from genome assembly GCA_022827945.1 of Dehalococcoidia bacterium. Classification (GTDB taxonomy): domain Bacteria; phylum Chloroflexota; class Dehalococcoidia; order Tepidiformales; family Tepidiformaceae; genus UBA2991. Next base: position 1,294 of record JAJEIT010000028.1, read on the forward strand.
CCCCGAGGGCAGCAACCTCGTCGTCTGGGCGAAGAAGAGCGTCAACTCCCCGGTTGTCGCCACCTACCTCGGCGACGGCCCCGGCAGCTACGAGAGCGAGGGCTTCCGCAGGCTCCTCCACAATGCCCTCCACTGGGTGGCGTCGGAGGAAGCGCGCGCCTGGGCCGCAAGCTAGCGAGCGCTACCGCAGGCCCCGGAACGTCGCGCGGATGCCGCGCACGATCGCCTCGGGCTCCTCGGCGGGTGCGAAGTGGCCGCCCGCCGGGTGCGAGTCCCAGTGCACCACGTTCCAGTACTCTCGCTGCTGCTCGCTCGGCTCCTGCGGCGCCCCCGGGCCGTGGAACGTGATCCCCGTCGGCGCCTCCACCACGGGCGTGCGGTCGTGGCTCGGCTGCCACTGGTTCCAGGCCGCCTCGTAGTAGTACCGCACCGACGTCACGAAGGCGTCCGTCGCCCAGTACAGCATCATCGTCGTCAGCAGGTCGTCCTTGGGGAAGCGCGACTCCACGTCGCCGTTCGTGTCGCCCCAGTTCCGCCGCCGCTCGAGGATCCAGGCGCAGAGCCCGATCGGCGAGTCGTGCGCCATGAACGCCAGCGTCTGCGGGTCGAGCGCCTGCACGGCCACGTGCGCCGAGTAGTAGCGGAGGCGTGCAAGGTTGGCCGCCCGCGCCTCGCCCGGCGGCATGGACGCCAGCCCCGGATCGCCCAGCACCCACGGCCGGTCGTGCGTGAACATGTTCAGCATGATCGCGTCCGTCAAATGGATGCCGATCAGGTGCTCGGCGTACTTGTGCCCGAGCTGGCTCGTGACCAGCGCCCCCCAGTCCCCGCCCTGCGCCGCGAAGCGGTCGTAGCCCAGCACCTCCCGCATCAGCGTCACCCAAAGGTCTGCCGTCCGCCAGTAGTTGATCCCGGGAGTCGTCAGGGGTGTGGAGAAGCCGTAGCCCGGAAGCGACGGCACCACCACGTCGAACGCGTCCGCCGGGTCGCCGCCGTGGGCGGCCGGGTCTGTCAGCGGCCCGATCACGTGGCGCAGGTCCCAGTACGTCCAGGGCCAGCCGTGCGAGAGGATGATGGGAATCGGGTTCGGCCCCTTCCCCCGCTCCTGCACGAAGTGGATCGGCATTCCCTCGATCTCGACGCGGAAGTTGTCGAGGCGGTTCATCTCCGCCTCGTGCGCGCGCCAGTCGTAGCGATGGAGCCAGTGGTCGGCGAGCTCCCGCAGGTACTCGCCGTTCACGCCGTACCCCCACCCCTCGTTGCCGAAGTCGGGCGCCCAGTTGATGCGCTGGAGCCGCTCGCGCAGGTCCTGCAGCTTCTCCTCGGGAATTGCGATGTCGAACGGCTCGGCCTGCATGGCGTCCCTCCTGGCGGGGTCTGGTTGCGCGGCGAGTCTAGCCCCTGCCAGGGGGTGCGGGGGAGGCCCGGACATAACCATTTGACAGCTTGCTCGCGGCAGTTGAAAGGCGATTCTCAGGCGGCTAGTGTCACCTTGCGCAGTCGGGGGACGCGCAAGGGGGATCTGATGAACGTACTTCGAGATATGTGCTCCGGTAGCAAGGCGCCAGGGTGGGCCATCGTGGGTGGCCTCGGCCTCATGATCGTCTGCCTCATCATCTATCCCGGGGGCTGGGCGGTAGGCAGAGCCGACCCGCTCGACTTCCAGGCCACCATCCAGTCCATGACGGATAACGACAACCTCACCCACGCGTTGTCCTTCGTCATCATCCTTTCGTCGCTGGCGGTCGCCTACGGCATATTCTCGTTTTGGCGGCTGAGCGGCCCTGCGGGAAGCCTTGGGCACTCCCTGCTGCGCTTCGGGATCCTGGTCAACCTTTTCCACTACGGCATCTACATCATGACGTTCGGGATGCGGCACCTGCTCGTCGCCGTCTCTCAGCACAGGGATGCCCTCGTCGCCCCCGAGCAGGCCGATCAGCTCATGCTCGTACTGCATGCCACCAGCGGCGGCCTCCACTTCGGCTTCGTGACGATTTCGTCGATCAGCGGCATCCTCGTGGGCATCGGCCTTGCCAGGCGCTTTGGCTCGATGGGCCTCACCGCCGCGGCCTGCTGGGTCTTCGCTCTGGCCGGAGTGGCGGGTCTCATCAACGTCGTCATCGGCCAGCAGGCGGAGGTCGATCCCGAAGCCTTCATCATGGCCAGCAATATCGTGCTCTTCGTGGCGGCTGCCGCGCTCCTGGTCATCGGCGTCGGCGTGCTGCGCGGCGAGAGTGAGCTCATTCCGGAGGAGTCCGACAGCTAGCGGCCCGCGCGCCTGTCGCCAGCCCGTTGCCGGCGGGAACGCACTCGCGTTCCCGCTGGCCGGGGCGATCCCGCTTCCGGTACAGTTCCGGCAGCGCCCCAGCGCTCCGGGGGATCCCATGGTCGTCGAGACGAAACAGACCTTCTGCCGCTTCTGCCACGCCTTCTGCGCGATCGAGGTCGACATCGAGGACGGCCGCGCCATCAAGGTGCGCGGCGATGCCAAGAACCCCATGTACCAGGGGTTCACCTGCATCAAGGGCCGCCAGCTCCCCGAG
>JAJEIT010000031.1 GCA_022827945.1 Dehalococcoidia bacterium
ATGTTCGCCTGTCGCTCGCTGTCTCCGCGCATGGGGAACCTCCTTCGGTTCTCCCCATGTTCCCCGCTCAGGACTTTTTCAGCACCCTGCTAGGGTCACCGGCACGGCGTGCGTGCGGGGTGCCCCGCAGTGGATCGCTCAGCGGCTCCCCTCGATTCGGGAGGTCTACAAGAGCCTGCCTGCAATGCACGTACCTCGAGGCGCCGCCCATGAACAGTTCGATTTTGGCCTGAACAAATGGGTGACGGTAGAGAAGCCGCTCTTTGCCGGCGCGTACCGCATCAAGGAAGACGTCATTCACCACGCAGCACTTGCTGACGATGGCTTGAAGGAGTGTGACGCCATGGTCGCAAAATTCGTCGGTGCGTCAGCAGCAGGCCGCCACATCATGTCTTACGACCCGGAGACTGAAACGCTGGCGTGTTTGCTCGGCGCGAGGCCTCCTGGCCTGTATGAGCGGGCACTCGTGCTCGCCAGCGGGGAACTCCCGCGCCCGCTCTCCAACCAAACAGCGGTTTACGACGGCGTGCCACCCGAAGTCGCATCCTGGATGGCGGCGAAGCTTGGATCTGCGTCCTTCCGGGAGTGAACAGATGGCGCAACCACGGGATGTCTACCAGCAGCTCATGGAGGCTTACCTCCGCTACTACGACACGGCCTTCTGGGTTCGGTCTCCCGGAGTGCGCGCCGAGCGGCGCGCCTTGCTCGCCGCCGAGGGAGTTATCACCCGGGAACCGCTTCTCGAACCAGTGTTGCCGTACCCGTCAGCAAGAGCTCTCTCCGAGGTTGCGGAGCAGGCAGGCCTGAGCCGTGGAGTAGCGGACCGACTAGCCGCGATGCTGTTCCCGGGGCTGGCATCCGACGCCGACTTCCGTCTGCGTGAGCACCAGGCCCGGGCACTCGAAGTCTCGCTCTCGGATGCTGACTCGGGCCCCGTGAATCCCGTGATTACCACTGGAACAGGGTCGGGGAAGACCGAGAGCTTCCTCCTGCCTGTGTTCGCACGGCTGCTCCAAGAGGCTGAGCAGCACGGTGGATGGCGTGCAAACGCGGAGCCGATCCACCGCTGGTGGGAGGGGGCTGAAGGATCGAAGTGGGAGCCCGTCAGAAGAGCCCGCACGGACCGGCCGGCTGCGGTGCGGGCGTTGGTCCTCTACCCGACAAATGCGCTGGTAGAGGACCAGATAACCCGTCTGCGGAGGGCAATTCACATCGCTGCCGGTTCAGACAAGTCCGGTCCTCAGTTGTTCTTCGGCCGCTACACCGGCGAGACCCTCGGCGGGGCACGTGTCCAGCGGCCTTCGGTGCTCCGGACCGATCGCATCCTGCAGGTAGCCCGCGAGGTCCAACAAATGGCCACAGACGCTGCGGAGCTCGGTGCGGCTGGCTCTGAGCTCCGCGTTCAGTTCCCCGACCCAACACGAGGGGAGCTGGTAACCCGGTGGGACATGATCGCTGCCCCCCCGGACATCCTGGTTTCCAACTTCTCGATGCTCAATGTGATGTTGATGCGGGAGCACGAGGATCCGATCTGGGATCAGACACGGGCGTGGCTGAGAGACCCTGGGAACGCGTTCACGCTAGTCATCGACGAACTCCACCAGCAGCGTGGCACTCCCGGGAGCGAGGTCGCATTGGTCGTCCGTAACCTGCTGATGCGGCTGGGTCTCGAGCCCGACTCCCCGCAGCTCCGGTGCATTGGCACCAGCGCGTCACTCGAGGCCGATGGCTCCGGCTCTGGTGGGCTGCCGCTGGACTACCTTGAGCAATTCTTCGGCGTTCCCCGGAGCCGTTTTGAGATCGTCCCCGGTGCGCCTGTCGTTTCGTCGGCCGAGCTCCCGCTTCCCCGCAGGCACTTTGAGGAAATTGCCAGCCTCGATGGAACTGAGCGGGAGGAAGCGATGCGCGCTGCCGTTGAACAGTTCCAGCTGCCAGACGCGGTAGCCTCGAGTTGTGAGGGTTCTCCCCCGCGCGCCACGCCGATTCGTGAGATCGAAAAGCGCCTCTTCGGGGATGCAGTATTGGGGTCCCCCGGCATTGACGTTGCTCTCGAAGCACTTGCGGGGAGGACTCCGGGCCCGGAGACGGTCACCTTTCGTTCTCACATGTTCATCCGGAGCGTGAACGGCCTGTGGGCGTGCTCGGATCCTGAATGCAGCGAGGTGGATGAACAGTGGCGGCATGAGGATCGCTGCATCGGGAGGCTCTTTAGGTCTCCGACACCGTTCTGTGGTTGTGGGGCGCGCGTGCTCGAACTTCTCTACTGCGACCAGTGTGGCGACGAGTCGCTGGGCGGAATCGTCGTTGCTGAAGAAGACTCGAGCGGCGCGCCTTCGTGGTACCTCAGCGCCGAGGAGGCCGAGTTCCCCCCTGTCCAGCAGGCGATGGTCAATCGCCGCCTCTACGGTTCGTACATGTGGTATCGCCCGAGGCCGCCGACCGCCGGGACAGATGAGTGGACGCACGACGGCACTAGCCTCGGTTTCGCCCCGGCTACCTGGGTTCCCAAGCTAGGGTTGCTGCGGCGAACGCCGCCGTCACGAGATCCCACGGGAACGATGCTCGTCGTGGGTGGCGCCCCGGACCCGGAGAGCGGCGTGGTTCCGGCACTCCCTGAGCGTTGTCCCAACTGTGCGCACCGTCGCCGAAATCCGCTGCGCCAGTTCTTCCGGGGGAATGTCCGAAGCTCAATCCGCGGGATGAGAACCGGCTTCGCGCGCCTTAGCCAGGTCGTCCTTGATCAGCTCATCCGGGCTCTCGCTGAGGACGGCGGAGAGCGGCGGACGATTGTCTTCTCTGACAGTCGTGACGAGGCTGCTGTTGCCGCCGCCGGCATCGAACTGAACCACTTCAGGGACCTGGTGCGTCAATTCACGGATCGTCTGCTGAGCGAGCAGCGTTCCCCCGCGGATCTGATGCGCTCTGCAGCCCAGGGCCTTGAGCTCACTGAGAGGGAAGCAGCTCAGCTCGAGACCCTGCAAAGCGACCACGCCATCGTCTGGAGCGCTTACGCCGCCGTGTACATGTACAAGGTTGATGAAGAGTTGCCGAGATCGCAGATCGAGGCTTTCGAAAAGGTTCACGCCGACACAGCCCAGAAACTCTCGTGGGATGACCTGTTGCGCCGTCTCGAGAGCGAACTGGTAGACCTTGGCGTTAATCCCGCGGGGCCTGGTCCGAGCCATTCTCACTGGGGGCCGGGCATGTCGCTTCGCTGGTGGCAAGCCTACCTGCCACCAACAGGTGGGGCCTGGGAGGCTGCAACCCCCGCGGCCGACCGACGGGAGCGATCGCGCGAGACGCGCGAGGAGGAACTCTCCGTCGCGCTCTTCTCATCTCTGTTCGACCTGACTGCCAGGGACTTCGAGTCGCTTGGACTCGGGTGGATCGAGCCGACTCTCCAGCCGCCCGCACTGATCGGTTCCCTTACTCACTCTGAGACCAAGGAACTCATCCTCAGCGCGGTACGCGTGCTTGGGCTCGCCGGCAACTACCCGGGTGCCCGTTGGTTTACGGGCCGTGAGACCATGCCTCAAGCGCTGCGCAAGTACGTTGAAGCTGTCGCAGAGCTCCATGGGACTGAGGCCGGGACCCTGGCAACCGAACTAGCTGCGGGACTTCGCGAGACGGGGGCCATCACGGACCAGTGGGCCCTCGACGCGTCTCACTTGCGGGTAGCGCGGTGGTCGCCTAGTGACACCGAGCCAATTCGCTGCGCTACGTGCTCCCGTGTGCATCTGCATGCTTCGGCTGGCGTCTGTACTTCGCGCGAGTGCTATTCCACAGAGTTCGAGCCTGCCGATCTCGACGCACGAGACGACGATTACTTCGAGTGGCTTGCCCGGACTGCGCCCTTCCGTCTCCGGACGGAAGAACTCACGGGTCAGACAAAGCCGCTCTCGGAGCAGCGGGCGCGCCAGCGCTACTTCAAGGGGGCCTTCAAGCAGCCCCCCGCGGAGCACGCGCTCAGTCACGGCATTGATGTGCTGAGCGTCACGACAACAATGGAGGTTGGTGTTGATATCGGGAGCCTGCGTTCCGTCGTGATGGCGAACATGCCGCCGCAGCGCTTCAACTACCAGCAGCGCGTGGGACGTGCTGGACGCCTGGGGCAGCCTTACTCCTACGCCCTAACCGTCTGCCGCGATCAGACTCACGACGACTACTACTTCAACCACCCCAAGCGAATCACAGGCGACCGGCCTCCGAGTCCTTACCTCGACCTCTCTCGTGAGTCGATAGTGCGGAGGGTTGTCACTGCGGAGGTGCTTCGCCGCGCATTCCGGACTCTGAGCCCCGACTTCGACGGCGGGGCGAACGTCCACGGCGCCTTCGGCGAGGCGGCGGGGTGGGAAGCGAGCCGCGCCCGGGTTGGCGAATGGTTGGCGTCTGCACCCGATGTAGCTCAGGTCGCACGCCGCCTCACTCAGTACACAGGCGTTGACGCCCAGCGGCTGGAAGAGTGGATACGGGGCAGTCTCGCGAATGAGATCGACAGAGCGCTGGAAAACCCTTCCTACAACCACCCCGACCTAAGTGAGCGGCTCGCAAACGCGGGATTGCTCCCGATGTTCGGGTTTCCCACCCGCGTGAGGTCCCTGTTCGGGAGTGAGCCGAAATCAAGCGCGGACATCGCAAACTCCACCATCGCTGATCGCGACATTGAGCTGGCGGTCTCAAACTTCGCCCCGGGCTCGGAGATTGTCAAAGACAAGCGCAAGCACACCGTCGTGGGCTTCGCTCACTGGTACCCGTCGGGTGCGCGCGCCCTTCAAGAGGACGACCCTCTTGGAGCAGGCTACCCGGTATTGCGGTGCACCCACTGCGGGGCGGTGGCGGTGCAGGAGGGTAGCTCTGTGCAATGTCCTGTGTGCGACCGGACCGCGAACACGTTCCACATGTACGAGCCGCACGGATTCCGGACGGACTATCAACCTCAGGACTTTGATGACAACTTCGAACGAGGGCCCGCATCCGCCCGGCCGCAGTTAGGCCTGAACGCAAGTGCGCATAAGACGTACCGGGCCGGACCCGCAGAGGTGCGCGTGTTCGAGGCTGCTGACGTTTTCACCATCAACGACAATGCTGGGAGGTTGTTTGGGCTGAAACGTCGCGGGCGGTCTGTGCTTGTTGAGGACCCGGCTGTCTACGCCGAGCCTCCACGCGGCATCCGGCTTGGCGAGGATCCGCCTGACGTCGCGGCTGCCATCGGTGCAGTTCGGCGCACCGACGCGCTAACCCTGACCCTTGTAGACCTGGCTCTTCCTGGCGGCCTGCCAGTGATCAGCTCGCGAAGGCCCCCAGGTACTGCACTTGCACCTGGGCTGGCGGCACTCGTCTCCTATGCTGCGCTCCTGCGGGTGACAGCAGCGCAGCAGGTCTTGGACATCCGGGCAGAAGAACTGCAAGTTGGGCTGCAACCAGCAAACGTTGATGGGGAGCTCACCCAGAGGATCTTCTTTGCCGACGACCTCGCCAACGGGGCGGGATATGCCTCCTTCCTTGGGTCCCAGCCCGTAATGCAGCGCCTTCTGCTGCATGCGCTCGAACTTGGCCAGTCCTTCGAGCGTCTGCCGCACGCGTCGCGCTGTCGTAGCTCGTGTCCCGACTGCCTGAGGAGTTACGACAACCGATGGCTCCATCCCGCTCTGGATTGGCGCCTTGCCCTCGATGTCGCTGAACTGGCCGCAGGTGAGCCATTGCGGGATGAACGCTGGCTAGGTTCGATCCCAAGAGCGGTTGAAGCCTTCGTCAGCGGGTATGCGGGCGCGGGTCTGGACCCTGTCCAGCTAGGAGCCCTTCCGGGAATTCTGCACAACGATCGGAAACGAGCGGTCTTCCTTTCGCCGCCACTGTGGCCCTTCGACCCCCAGTATTACGCTGAGCAGCAGGCTGAGGCCCACATCGCAGCTCAGGATCTGGGCGCCGAAGCCGTGTCCTTTGATGCGTTCACGTTTGGGAGGCTTCCGAACCGTGCGTTTGGGTGGCTGAGCGGGGGAACGCTGTGATCGAGGCGCGGAGCCCGCGTCCGCCTCCAGTCGCTTCCATTTCGCCCACCCAGTTCGCCACGCTGACAAGCTGCAAGTGCCAAGCGGCATTTGATCGTGATCCGGTGTTCGCCGACCTCGGCCATTCCTCCCCATCCGCAGTCATGGGGATAGCAGCGCATGCCGTGCTTGAAGCTGCGTACCGTGGCGCGTTCGCAACTGCGGAGGATCCGCGGGGAGCGGCCCTAGCGTTCTGGGACAGCACGGTCGCCAAGCTCGCCAGCGAACGTTCGGTATCCCAGGAACCGACACGCTGGCGCGGCTATCAGATGAAGCGAATGCGTGCCGCTTCGCGGGCTGCGACTGTCGCGGCCAGCATGCAGAAGGGCCTGCCGACGGACGGCAAAGCAACGTCGGCGCGGATCGAGGCCTGGCTGAAGTCAGCGGATGGCAAGGTCGTGGGGCGCCCCGACAGAGTCGAGACCACAGAAGGACGCACAACCGTTGTCGACCTGAAGACCAGCTCAATCGAGCCTGATGATGTCCCGGCTGCCTACCAGCAGCAGCTTCAGCTGTACTCGTGGCTGTGGCATGAGGTCTGGGGCGAGTGGCCGCACGGTGCTGTGATTGAACTCCTGGACGGCACTCGCTTGCCACTGACCGTTATTCCAGCGGAGTGTGAGACCCTTGCCGGGGAGGCCCTAGTGGCGCTGGACTCGTTCAATGAGCTCGCCGAGTCGGGGGCCGACTTCACTACGCTTGCCACGCCGGGCATCGAGCAGTGCAGGTACTGCTTGTTCAAGGGCAGTTGTCCAGCATTCCTGAGTGCAGCTGAGCCAGAGTGGGGTCCTTATCGGTCGACCATAGGGGGCCGGTTGCTGGAAGACTCCAGCAACGACGACGGCGATCGATGTCTGACGATCGCTGCAGAACGCGGAACAGCTTCGAACGATGGGGGAGTAGTGCGGGTCCGGGGGATCTTGGATGGCCCGCTGCTCCCTTCAGATTCCTTCGTGGTTGCCGATAGGGTCATTCCCGAGGTCGCCTTGCACGACTACAGGGCCGACCCTGATTCGCTGATCTGGATATGGGACAAGGGCATGGAGGCTCGACTGGTCTGACGCCTAGGGGCAGCCTCTGTTGTCGAGTGAGGAACGTCCGATCCACGGGTGGGTGTCCAAACTGAGTCAGGAGTCGGAGAGAGGCAGCTCACACACGATCTGCGGGAGATGCCAGTGGGTGAGGGAGCAGACAGCAGAGGGGCGAAGCCCCCAGGCCGCGGTTCCCAGCCAAGAACACCTAGGCTGGCTGCCGGTCCGTTAAATCGAAGCCGGACCATGCCTTGGAGTCTTGGGTAATGTGCTATAGTCCCCTCGCAATTAGACATCTCTTCCCAGGGAAGAACATCCGTGCTAAAGTCTCCAACCGAAGGCCGCCGCCGGAATATGGCGGCTATCCGGAGCAAGGACACGCAGCCTGAGCTGTACGTACGTAGCCGAGTTCACGGGGCCGGATTCCGTTTCCGGCTGCACCGCCGCGACCTTCCTGGGCGCCCTGATCTTGTGCTGCCCCGCTACCACGTAGCCGTGTTCGTGCATGGCTGCTTCTGGCATGGCCACGACTGCAACCGGGCTCAGCGGCCGCGGACGAATACGGAGTATTGGGGGCCGAAGATTCAAGGGAACATTCTTCGCGATCAGCGAAACGCCGACCTGCTCCAGCAGGCGAATTGGGACGTGTTCACAGTGCGGGAATGCACCTTGGAGCGAGACACCGAGAGCTTGGTTGATCGCTTGGCGTCGCTGCGCAACGCAGTGGAGCAGCCGGAATGATGAGAAGGCTCAGCGTTCTTGAGATCTGCGCTGGCGCCGGCGGCCAAGCCATTGGGCTCGAGGCCGCAGGCTGGGAGCACGCCGCAGTGGTGGATAACGACCCACACGCGTGTGCCACACTCGAGCACAACCGCCCGACCTGGCAGGTCATCAAGGAAGATGTGGCAGCGATAGATGGAACGGAGTTTCGGGGCGTGGACTTGCTGGCGGGTGGCGTTCCTTGTCCGCCCTTCTCCATCGCTGGAGATCAGCTCGGCGCGGCCGACGAACGTGATCTCTTCCCCGAGGCGCTTCGCCTAGTAGAGGAGTCGCGGCCCACGGCTGTCATGCTGGAGAACGTGCGCGGCTTCGCTACGAGCAGATTCGACCTCTACCGCAAGTGGCTGTTCGGAGAACTGTCGGGGCTCGGCTACGAGTCAGAGTGGCGGCTGCTTACGGCGTCCGACTTTGGCGTTCCTCAATTGCGTCCGAGATTCGTGCTGGTCGCGCTGCGTCCGGAATACGCCCCTCGCTTCATCTGGCCCGAGCCCACCAAGGAGGCGCCTACAGTTGGCGAAGCGATCGGGGACCTCATGGCTGCGCGCGGTTGGCCCGGAGCTGCCGCATGGGCCATGAAGGCGGACGCGATCGCGCCTACTATTGTGGGCGGCTCCAAGAAGCATGGAGGGCCCGACCTCGGCCCAACCCGAGCCCGGCGTGCTTGGCGCGCCCTCGGTGTCGACGGACTAGGGCTGGCGGATGCGCCACCCGCTCCAGACCACAGCCTGACGGTGCTCCCGAGGCTGACTGTGCAGATGGTGGCTCGCCTCCAAGGATTCCCTGACGACTGGGTAATCTCGGGCCGCAAGACCGCAGCCCATCGCCAAGTTGGCAACGCCTTCCCCCCGCCGGTTGCCCAGGCGGTAGGGACTGCGATCCGGAATGCACTAACAGGCGTGGATACCGAATCCCCTGCCTATGAGCTCTTCGTAGCGACGCAACGAAGACTCCTTGAGCAACCTGCCGGTTACGAGACCGTTCATGCCTAGGCGTGGGACTTCAGATAGTCATGCAGAACTTGCGGTCGCCCTGTACCAAGACCTCTTGACTGCGCGCGGATGGCACCTTGACCGGTCGTGGCTTGCCATCACCATGTTGTTGGTTACTTGCGAGATCTGGCGGTATGGGGAGTGGGTACCCTTCCACGAGGCTCCCGTCCTGCGGGAATCCAATGACTATGGCCTTACCAAAGTGGGCACTCCCAACAAGACCTTGTCGGAAGCCCTGCAGGTGAAAGAGCGCATCGCGGAAGAACTGGAGGTTGATCCTGATGAGGTCTGCTCCGAATTGGGCCTCTTCTTCCGTGATCACGAGATTGAGGGTTTGCAGCCCAATAACCCAAGGGGTCATGCCTTTCGCTCGCTCGTGGCCGAAACGCTCGCGCGATTCGGCGACCCTGATCTTGAGGTGGCCGAGGAGGTCTCGCCCCGAGAACTCTTCCCGGGCTTCGACTTCGGGAACCGGAGCAAGGATGCCCGAATCGACATTGTCGTGAGACGAGGTCCGCGCACGGTGGCCCTGATCACTACTCGATGGACGTACCGCCACGATCGGGTGGACATCATCGACGAGGCTCGTGCTTACGTCCCTGCCGCTCGCACGTTGAACCGCGACTGCCGTTTCTTTGGAGTGACGGCCGAGTTTGGGACAGCAAGGCTGAAGAAGGTCATAGGTCAGACATCGCCGGCGATGCCGAACTCAGCGATCAACCGGTTGGTGCATCTGAACCCTGAGCTACCTGGAGAGCTGATTGGCAGGAACGGTGACCTCCGTGAGATGTGGTCGTTGGAGCAGATGGTTGAGGACTCCCGCAACTGGCACTAGCTCGGCGCCGCCTAGGTAACTCACAGGGCGCCCGGATGCCTCGCCCCTCGGCTGATGCGGCGGCTCTCAAGTGGTCTTGTCTTACCCGCTTCTTTTCCCGTTCCTTCCGGTCGCGGAGTGACATAGCCACAGAACGTATGTACGGTAAATGGTTCATGCCGGAGTACAGCGGTGGAACCGAGACTGTTCGACGCAATCGGGGATTACCTGCGTGCGCACATCGCGCGCCACGGCCGCAAGAACACGGCCTCGGCGTTCGGTGTCTCGCGCCACACGCTCTGGCGCTTCCTCGAGCGCAGCCAGCTCGGACGTTCCCTGCCCCGCGCCGTCATGGCCGAGGTGGGCAACACCGCCGAGGCAATAGCGGAGGCGACCCGCACACTCACCGGTGAGGCGCGCGCCGCCCCGCAGGAGTGCCTCGACCCGTTCCTGCCGCGCCACCTGAGTGAAACGCTGTGGGCGCTGTGCGAGGCCCCGTTCACCAGCGTGGACGAACTCTCACGCTTCAACCGCGTTCCCGCCTCGACCCTGCGCGGACGGCTGGCGCAGCTTCGGAAGCGGGGCCTCGCGGACAGTCACCCGCACCGCCTAGCGGCGTTGGGCGGGCGCCCCCAGAAGCGCTACTTCCCGACCGCAACGGGTATCACTGCTCTGAGCGACACGACATCAGACGACGTGCCGCGCGTCTTTCCCGTGTCCCGCCAGTGGTTCCGGCTGCTCATGGAGCGCCTCGATTCCGTTGCCCTCGTCTACAGGGTGGCGGCGCTTGTCGCCGAGGCCGACCCCGAGAAGGCTCCCGTGCGCGTCGACCACTACCGCCAGGGGCCGTACGACGCGCTGATCACGCTCTCGGGCGACCGCTCGCTGGGGGTGGTGCGGCAGGGGCCCCTGCTGACTCCTGCCAGCCTGCGGTACCGCATTCGCACCATCGAGCGGCTCGGTGTGGGCGAGCGCCCCCTGGTCACGCTGGTCGTGACCGACTCCGAGCAGGACATGCGCCGGGCCGTGCGAGCGCCGGGGGAGTCGTGGAGCTTCCACCACTGCGCGGTCGCCAAACTGAGCGAGGTGCTCGCCGGCGGGACGTGGGCGCGCGTCTGGCAACCCGGCGGCGACGGCTTCGGGAAGACACCTGTCGTCGCGCCCGACGTCAGCCTGGCGCGGATGGTGGACGTGGCAGGGGATATGGCCGGGCATCCCATCCACACCCTGCAACGGAGGCCGCACCCCGACCGGCTCTACGCGGACTCCGTGCGGGCCACAGCGCCCGCACCCGATGAACGGGTTGGGGACGCCCTCGCAATGCACTTGACGGCTGCAGAGAAGCAGGCGCTGGACCTGCTTGCGTCGTGGCCGCTGTGCACCACCGAGCAACTGGGTGGACTACTGGGCGGGGTGAGCGGCCGGCGCGCGAACCAGGTGCTGGGCCCACTACGCAGGCGCGGTCTCGTACGCAGCGACAGGAACGCGCTGGTGCTCACCGACGAGGGACTGACTGCCCTCGCGCGTCGCGACCGTGCCGCCGTGGGAAAGACGCTCGACCGCTGGAGTGCCACACGGGAGGCCTCAGGCGGCTACCTTGGCAGCGCGCTGCGCGCCCTCGCCTCGCAGCGTGAGCACCAGCGGGGGTTGCTAGCGTTCTTCGACATGCTCTGCAGCGAGGTGACCTACCGCCCTGGCTACGAGCTGGTCGACCTGCTCCCCACGCACCGGTCACAGATCACCTACCGCTTCCGCGAGAAGGGCTACGTCATCCATCCCGAC
>JAJEIT010000076.1 GCA_022827945.1 Dehalococcoidia bacterium
CTTCGCGGAACTTCTCGATATCGAAAGGTGGCGTGCCGGGCGGCACCTTCAGCGTCCCCAGCTTCTCGAACCTGATGCGCTTCGGGCGGAGGATGAAGCCTTCGGGATGCTCTTCCAGCTCGATCCGGTCGCCGGGGCCGACGCCGAGCGCCTCAAGCACGCGCTTGGGGAAGGTGACCTGGCGTTTTGACGTGACCTTGACGATCATCGTGACGGCTCCTTACCGAAATGGTACGCCGGTAAGGCGCAACGCGTCTACACCATCAGGAGGCGTTCGAACTCTTCTTCGGGCATGTCCTCGGGGACGGGATGGCCGGGCCCGAAGACGAGGGCGTCGCTGCCTCCGGTCGTGACGGACATCCGGCCGAGGTTGACGAGTTGCCGGACGGCGCGGTCGGCGGCGCGGGCGTCGTGCAGGACGGGCAGTCCGAGGCGTGTGCGGAAGACGGAACGGGCGGTCGCGACCTCGCCGCCGAAGAGCTCGCGTTCGGTTGACTGCAACTCGGCGAGCGCGATATCGAAGCTCTGCTGGGGAAAGCGTTCGTAGAGCAGGGGCAGGAGGTGGACGGAGAGCGTGTCGGAGGGGCCGGCCAGCCGCATGGGCTCCTCCCTCGAACGGCCGCGGGGGAGGGGCTCGTCCCACCACACCCAGCGTCCGTACAGCTCACGGAGCCGGGCACCCAGGGGCGTGCGCGAGGTCCATGGCTCGTGAAGCCCGCCATCAGCGGGTTCAACCCTCGCTGCCTGCCGGCAGAGGTCGCGGAGCTCGTACGCGATTGACGAGCGAGGGTCACTGAGGTCGCAGCCCGGTTCTCCGGGCTCGACGAGCAGGAACGTGTTCGCATGGGCGGTGCCCCAGTCGACGACCAGCCTGCGCTCGTCTTCGGGCAACTGGCGGAGCGAGACCAGCAGGGTCAGGTGGCCGTCATCGAGGGCGCGACGGGTGCGAAGGAACCGTCTCCATGACGACGACCCTTCGAGGTACACGGGGCTGAGCGGCAGCCGCAAGGGACGTTCGGCGCGGGACACGTCGTAGACGACGCCGCGAGCGGCGCCCGCGAGGTCCTGGAGGGCCCGCAGGAGGATGCGCTCCTCCTCGGCCGACGCCCCCCGTTCCTCGACCCCGCTCCCGAAGCCCCAGTGCCTTCGCTTCCAGAGTCCACGGATGGCCACGGGCACAGCCTAGCGCATCGCCCGCCGGGTGCGGCACCGCCGAAGCAACCAAACCAGCAGGGAGGGACGGCGGCCTTTACCCAGGAGCTAGCGGCCCCGGCAGGCGGTGGTCTACAGTCGCAGGATGGCTGGATCCGACCACTCCGGCGGCAGCGGCGTGCTTACGACGCTGGCCCTGCGCGAGCGCCACGAGGCGCTCGGCGCCCGGTTCGCGCCGTTCGCAGGCTGGGAGATGCCGCTCCAGTACGAGGGCATCGTGGGGGAACACCACGCCGTACGTGAACGCGTGGGGGTCTTCGACGTCTCGCACCTGGCGCGCGCGTGGGTGGAGGGGCGGCAAGCGGCCGCGCTGCTGCGCTCGGTGACGACGTTCGACGTGACCACGCTGCCGGTGGGGAAGGCGCACTACTCGCTCTACTGCACCGAGGACGGCGGCATCGAGGACGACATCTTCCTGTACCACTTGCCGGGAGACCGCTGGCTGGTCATCCACAACGCCGCCAATGCGGACACGGACTTCGAGCGACTGCGCGCCGTCGCCGGCGACGCCGCCTCTGAGGTGACACCGGAGACGGTGATGCTGGCGGTACAGGGACCGGAGGCGGTGGCGCTGCTGAGCAACGTCCTCGGCGACGGATTCGCGGGCCTGGAGCAGCGTGACTGCGCAGAGCTCGACTGGAACGGGACGTCCGTACTGGTCGCGCGCACCGGCTACACCGGCGAGGACGGCGGCGAGTGCATCGTCGGCGCCGACCATGCGGCAGCTCTCTGGGACGCCTTCATCGAGGGGGGCGCGACCCCGGCGGGGCTCGGGGCGCGCGACACGCTTCGGCTGGAGGCGGCGCTGCCCCTGCACGGCAACGACATCGACACGACCACGCATCCGTACGAGGCGGGGCTCGGGTTCGCGGTGACGCTCGACGACGGCGCGCCGTTCACGGGGCGGGAGGCGCTGGTGGAGGCGAAGGCGCAGCCCCGCACGCGACGGCTCGCCCACCTGGCTGCCAGGGAGCGGGGGGTTCTGCGGGCTCACTATGCGGTGCGCGAGCCGGGAATCGACGAGCCGGTGGCGGAGCTGACGAGCGGCGCCTTCAGTCCCAGCTTGCGGCTCGGCATCGGGATGGCCTACCTTCCCGTGCGGCTCGCGAAACCGGGCGTCATGCTCGAGGTGGACGTGCGCGGTCGCGCGCTCCCGCTCGAGGTGGTGCGCCGGCCGTTCTACCGAAAGCCGAAGGACTAGGACGATGGACCATGAAACCCCCGAGGAGCTGCTCTATTCGCCGAACCACGAGTGGCTGCGCCGTGACGCCGGGAGCCCCGAGGAGGGCACGATCGGCATCACCGATTTCGCCCAGGACCAGGTAGGCGACGTGGTCTACCTTGACCTGCCCGCCGAGGGGGATGCGGTGACCGCGGGCGAGCGCTGCGGCGAGATCGAGTCGGCGAAGACAGTGTCCGACCTGTACTCGCCGGTGAGCGGCGAGGTGATCGCAGCGAACGGGGCGCTGGAGGACCAGCCGGAGCTCGTCAACTCCTCGCCCTATGACGAGGGCTGGATGATCCGCGTGCGCATCGCCGACGAGAGCGAGCTCGAGGCTCTCCTGGACGCCGCCGGCTACCGCGCGCAGCTGCCGGAGGACTAGCGTTGGCATCGCCGGCGCCGGGCGGGGCGCCTCATCCGTACATTCCCGCCACGGAGGCTGATCGCGCGCGGATGCTCGAACGCGTCGGCGTGGCCGACCTCGATGCGCTGTTCGCGGACCTGCCGGCGGCGATGCGAGACCCAGCGATCGACCTTCCACCCGCGCTCACGGAGCCGGAGCTGATCGCCCTGCTGGAGGAGCGCGCCGGCGAGAACGCCGACGCCTCGCAGCCGAACTTCCTGGGCGCGGGCGCGTACCGGCGTTCGATCCCCGCCGTGGCCGCGCACCTGACCTCCCGATCCGAGTTCGTCACGGCCTATACGCCGTACCAGCCGGAGATCAGCCAGGGGACGCTGCAGTCGGCGTTCGAGTACCAGTCGGTGGTCTGCGAGCTGACGGGGATGAACGTGTCGAACACGGGCCTCTACGACGTGGCCAGCGCCACGGCCGAGGCCTGCCTGCTGGCGACGCGGGCGACGAGACGCGGTGCGGTCGCCCTGCTTGAGCCGATTCACCCCGGGACCATCGAGGTGGTTCGCACCTACACCCGCGGCGCGGGGCTGCGGGTCGACATCCTGACGTCGGCGGATGCGGTGAGCGAAGAGCACGCCTGCCTCGTGGTCCAGCAGCCAGACTTCCTCGGGGCGATCGTGGATCTCGAACCGCTGGCCGAGGCCGCGCACGAAAGCGGCGTACTGCTGGTCACGGTCGCCGACCCGTTCGCGCTGGGGCTGCTGCGCTCGCCGGGGGACGCGGGGGCGGACATCGTCACGGGCGAGGGACGGGACCTGGCGGGGGCGCCGGCGTTCGGGGGCCCGTCGCTGGGGTTGTTCGCCGCGCGATCGCCGTTCATGCGGCAGATGCCCGGGCGCATCGTGGGACGCACAAAAGAGCTGCACGAGCCGCCGGAGGGAGGCGAGCCCCGCACCGGCTACGTGCTCACGCTGCAGGCGCGGGAGCAGTTCATCCGCCGCGAGCGGGCGACCTCGAACGTCTCGACGGCGCAGTCGCTCATCGCGCTGGCCTTCACCATCACGGTGCAGGCGCTCGGGCCGCAGGGCCTGCGCGAGGCGGCGGAGCTGTGCTACCAGCGCGCGCACGACGCCGCGGCGCGGATAACCGGGCTGCCGGGCTACGAAGTACCCGTCCGCGGGCCGTGGTTCCAGGAGTTCCTCGTGCGCGGGCCCCTGCCCGCGGCGGAACTGGCCGACCGGCTCAGGGAACTGGGCATCGGGCCGGGGCTGGACGTTTCGTCGCGGGCCGAGGCAGAGGCACGGGACGCGCTGCTCTTCGCCGTGACGGAGGCAACGCCGGACGCGCACGTCGATGCGCTGGTCGACGCGCTGGCGGAGATCGGGGCTGACGCGTGAGCGCGCTGCGACCGGGCGGCGACGACTTCGGCGCGCGGCTCAGCTTTGACCGCGGGGGACCGGGCCGGCGGGCGGTCGACGTACCGGCGTGGAACGGGGAAGCGACGCCGCTCCCCGACGCCCGCCTGCTGCGGGACTCCCTGCGGCTGCCGGAGCTGAGCCAGGGCGAGCTCGTGCGCTACTACACGGCGCTCTCGGCACGGAACTACGGCATCGACTCCGGAACGTACCCGCTGGGTTCCTGCACGATGAAGTACAACCCGAAGGTCGACGACCTCGTGGCCTCGCTGCCGGGGTTCGCAGGCGCGCATCCGCAGACCCCGGCGGAGGACGCACAGGGCACGCTGCGCACGCTGCTGGAGCTGCGTCGCGGGCTGGCGGAGGCGACGGGCCTGCCTGCGGTGAGCCTGGCGCCCGCCGCTGGGGCGCAGGGCGAGCTGGCGGGCGTCCTGATGATCACGCGGGCACTGGAGGACCGGGGCGAGCTGGAGACGCGCCGCCGCATCCTCGTGCCGGACTCGGCGCACGGCACGAATCCCGCGACGGCGGCGATGGCGGGCTTCACCGTGACCCAGATCCCGACCGCGGCCGACGGCTCGCTCGATCGGGCGACGATCGAACAGGAGCTGGACGAGAGCGTCGCGGCCGTGATGGTCACGGCGCCGAACACGCTCGGGCTGTGGGAACAGGGAATCGAGGAAGTGGCGGGGCTGATCCACGAGGCAGGGGCCTACCTGTACGGGGACGGGGCGAACCTCAACGCGATCATGGGGCGGGTGCGGTACGGCGATCTCGGCTTCGACGTGGTGCACCTGAACCTGCACAAGAGCTTCAGCACGCCGCACGGCGGGGGCGGGCCGGGGGCGGGGCCGGTCTGCTGCAGCAAGGAGCTGGCGCCGTATCTCCCGACGCCGGTCGTGGACGAGTGCGAGGACGGGGTCGTGCAGCTGACGGCGCCCGAGCGCAGCATCGGCCAGCTCCAGCAGTTCCACGGCAACGTGGGGGTCCTGATTCGCGCGTACGCCTACATGCGGGCGCTCGGCCTGGAGGGGCTGCGGGCGGTCTCCGGGCAGGCAGAGCTCAACGCGAACTACCTGCGGGCGCTGCTCCACGGGTACTACGACCTGCCCTACGACCGTCCCGTGCTGCACGAGGTGGTGTTCTCCGGGTCGCGACAGCGCAAGGAGCACGGCGTGCGCACGTACGACATCGCGAAGCGGCTGATCGACCACGGCTTCCATCCGCCGACGGTCTACTTCCCGCTGATCGTCGACGAAGCGCTCATGATGGAGCCGACGGAGACGGAGCCGCCCGAAGCGATCGAGGCGCTGGCGGAGGCGATGATCGCGATCGCGGAGGAGGCGGAACGCGACCCCGACACGCTGCACGCCGCTCCCCTCACGGCTCCGATCGGGCGACTCGACGAGGCGAATGCCGCGCGACGCCCCGTGCTCCGCTGGCAGGAGCCGGAGGCCGAAGATTAAGGCCGGGCCGGACGGCGTCCGGAGGGCGGTGGCTAGCCTCCGGGAGGACGGTAGGGCACATTCATGGCGACGGCCTGGTCGACCGTCTCGGGCGTCACCAGCACGGTCACGCTCACGCCGAGGGCCCCGGCGGAGCCGATCGCGAGGGAGACGGCGGTCGCGGCGGCGTCATCGGGAAGATCCGCCGTGATGAAGAGGTCGGTCTTGCCGAACGCGTAGTAGAGGGACTCCAGGGAGCCGCCGACGCCCTCGATGGCCTCAGCCAGGGCCGCCCGGCGGCTCGTGCCGCCCTCCTTGACCAGGCCCGAAAGGCCGTCCTGGGTGTAGCTCGCCTGCAGCAGGTACTTCCCCATGTTTCTTCCTCCAACCGGTTGTGCTGTATGCCTACCAGCGGGGGGCGGGGCCGGTCAAGGCGCCCTCCGAGGGAGCCGATCGTTCAGGGCAGGAATTCCTCGATCTGGGCGACATGATCCTCGCGGTGGCGCCAGCGCTCGATCGCGTACGCGACGCCGGCCCGACGCAGGGATTCGAGCTGATCGCCGGTGAGGGACTCCAGGGTGGCGTCGAGCTGTTCCGCCGCCCGCACAGCGACGGCGCCGACCGCTCCCGGGTCGAACAGTGGCGCGATCGCCTCCAGTGTTGCGTTTGTCGTCACGTCCTCGGCGGCGAACCCATCCCCGCGCAGGTAGCGCTGCAGGGCGACATCCTGGCGCACATCCCAGAAGGCCACATGGCCGAGGGCGAAGGCCACCGTCCACCCGCCTCCGAGCGAACGGGACATGGCCGATTCGTCCAGCCGCGAGACGAGGTCACGCAGTCGAGCCGTGGCCCGGGCATTGCTCAGCAGGTCGCCGTCTTGCGTGGTCATGGGAGACAACGCCCCTACAGGCAGCCTTCGCTGGCCAGAAACTCGCGGAGGGCAGCGGCGCAAATGTCCGGATGCTCGAGCTGGAGGAAGTGGCTTGCGTCGGGGAGGAAGTCGTAGTCGACCTCGCGAATGTCGCCAAGGTCCAGGGTCGGCAGGTAGGCGTAGGGCAGGGTCGGGTCGGCGCCATACACCTTCACGGGGCAGGCGATCGCCGCGAAGTCCACCAGCACGGCGAAGATCCTCGCGTACTCGATCATCTGCTCTTCGTAATCCTTGGGGCAGATGAGCTCGTAGCCCTCCCCGCCGGCGGACTCCCGCAGCGTCGTGTCGGCCATGAGCTGGAGCACACCGGGAACGGTGTTGCGGAAGTTCGGCGAGAACCCGAGCAACTCGACGAACGCATCCTTGCTCCGGAACCGATCCCCGCGGCGCCTGGCCATCGAGGCGGTCTTGATGGAGGCCTCGTCGAACTCCTCGTGGCTTACACCCGGCCTTCGCAGGGGAGGGTCGAAGAGGAACAGCGCCGAGAAAGCGCTGCAGTTGCTGGGGGAGAGCAGCGTCGTCATGGCGGAGACGGAGTGAAACACTCCCACCATCGGCTTCGCCCCGTAGTGCGCGTCGATGACCTCCAGGATCGCGTCCTGGTCACGCGCGATGGTGGGGACGTTGTGATGCTCCGGGGGCCCCACCTCGTTCCAGCCGTGGTTCCGCAAGTCGTACACGAGCAGGTCGAACTCTTCCATCAGGAGCGACCAGAAGGGGTAGTAGAGATCGACCGCCAGCCCGTTGCCGTGGCTGAGCACGAGCCGGGGACCATCCGGATTTCCGTGCCTTCGCACGGTAATGACCGTGTGCTCGTCGACGCGCACGTCGAGGGTCGACAGTGGCTCCGGCACCTGCCACGCGGGTTCCGGGTTGGTCATGAACGCCCCGCCCGGGAGTCCCCGGAGGGGCCCTGACCTTCGCGGTCCGGGCCCGGCAATCTCGCCGGCCGGACCCAGAAGCGGCGGCGCTCGAAGGGATAGCCCGGGAGCGCAATCCGTCGCCGCTTCTCTCCGGCGAAGAGAGCTGCGAAGTCCACCTCGAGCCCGGCCTCGTACGCCCTGGCCTGCTCCTCGACCTCGCCGGAGCGGTCGGGCGCGACGGGGGCGTCCCCGGACGCCAGCGACTCGAGGCTGTCCCGGAGCGACGCCGCGTCCCGGAACGTGAGCGCCGCTCGATGATCGAAATGCCGCCGGCCCACGCCGGCCGTGTAGGCCATGTCCGAGAGGAGCGCGTCGCTCGCCGGGCCCGCGGCCGCGAGCTCCCCGGCCCGCCCCTCGAGCCAGGCGAGGTAGCGCGCGGCAAGCGCCCGCAGCGCGCCCTCGGAACGGGCCGACAGGGGCAGGAACCTCGCCGTGCGCGCTTCGTCCCCGGCCGGCGTATCGGCGTCCCCCGCGGGCTCAGGCACTGCGCCCGGCTCAACGTAGCCCTCCACGACGACGTGCGCGTTCGCGCCCGAGATCGCGAAGGTGTTGACCCCCGCCAGCGGCGCCCGATCGGGATGCGCCGGCCACGCGGTCGCCTCCGACGTGACGCGCACGGGGATCTGGTCCCAGTCGATGTCCGGAGTCGGGTTCTCGAAGTTCAGGTGCCGCGGGATCACGCCCCGCCGCATCGCCAGCACGGTCTTGATCAGCCCCGCGACCGCCGCCGCCGACTCGAGGTGGCCGATGTTCGCTTTCACCGACCCCAGCAGCAGCGGGCGTCCAGGATCGCGGTCCCGGCCGTAAACGGCAGCTGCCGCGTTCATCTCGGCCACGTCGCCCATGGGGGTCGCCGGGCCGTGCGCCTCCAGGTAGTCGATGTCCGCGCCCGCGAGACCCGCCCGCGACAGCGCCTCTTCCATCACCCGCATCTGGGCCGGTCCGCTGGGAACGGTCAGCCCCAGCCCCGACCCGTTCTGGTTGACGGCCGAGCCCCTGATAACGCCCCAGATGCGGTCGCCGTCCGCCTCCGCGTCGCTCAGACGCTTCAGCATCACCATCCCGCACCCCTCGCCCCGCACGTACCCGTCGGCGGAGGCGTCGAAGGGTGCGCACCGCCCCTGCGACGAGAGCATCGTCGCCTCTT
Source organism: Dehalococcoidia bacterium (assembly GCA_022827945.1). Taxonomy (GTDB): domain Bacteria; phylum Chloroflexota; class Dehalococcoidia; order Tepidiformales; family Tepidiformaceae; genus UBA2991. The sequence goes on from JAJEIT010000076.1 coordinate 8,651, forward strand.
GCAGGAACCTCGCCGTCGCCGTCGAGAGCACGGCGTTGGTACCGCCGGCGAGCGCCATGTCCACCTCGTCGCGCTGGAGGGCGGTCACCGCCTGGTGGATCGCGACCAGCGAGGACGCGCAGGCAAGGTCCACCGGCACGGCCGGCCCTTCCAGCCCCAGGGTGAAGGCGACACGTCCCACGCCCACGCTGGCCGAGGTGCCGTAGAAGCTGTCGTCACGGCCGCTCACCGCGACCACCCGCCGGTACTCCCCTGCCCCGAGGCCGGCGTACACGCCCGTGCGGCTCCCCTTGAGCGAATCGGGGTCGATGCCCGCGTCCTCGATCGCCTGCCAGCTCGTCTCCAGCAGCAGCCGGTGCTGGGGGTCCATCATGTGCGCGTCGATGGGTTGAATGCGGAAGAAGCTCGCGTCGAACTCATCGATCCGCTCGATGAACGCGCCCTGCCGGTCCCGGGCCTTCTTGGCTGCGGGGTCGCCCGCGATACCGGTCCACGCACCCGAGTCCTGCCGCCCGTCCGAGACCGCGTCCCGCCCCGCCTCCAGCAGGTCCCAGAACGCATCGAGGTCGTCGGCGCCGGGGAACCGACAGGCCATCCCCACGATCGCGATCCCCTCATCCTCCGTCTGCGCCCTCGTCCGCTGCCTCGGGGCCTGCGGCTCCGGCGCCGCCGTCTCGCCGCCGCCGAGCTCCCCGGCGAGGTGCTCCGCGAGGCTGGTGATGCTCGGGTAGTCGAACACGGCCGTGTTCGACACGACGTACTCGCCGTCGAGTGCGCGGTTCATCCGGTTGCGCAGCTCCACCGCCATCAGAGAGTCCATGCCCAGGTCCGCGAACTCGATCGCCGGCGACGGCACGGTCGGCAGCCGCATCACCTCCTGGAGCTCGCGCTGGAGGAACGCCACCAGCACGCCCTCGCGCTCCTCCGCGCTCGCGACCCGCAGCTCCGAGAGCAGGTCGGCCTGGGAGCCCTGACCTTCCGCATCGCCCTCCGTGGCGGCAAGGAGGTGCTCGAGCAGCGGTGAACGCTCCTCCATGTTCTCGGAGAACACCTGCCAGTCCACCGAGGCCACCAGGCCGGTCGTCGCGTCCTGCCGCACGAGGCGTTCCAGCGCCTCCAGCCCCTGCTGCGAGTTGATCCAGCCCGTTCCCACCGCCTCGAGCTGCCGCCCGATGCGCTGGCGCTGCTCCTCCGCCTCCCCGATGCCCTCCCATGCGCCCCAGGCGATGGCCTGGCCCGGCAGACCCAGCGCGCGGCGGTGTCCGGCGAGCTGATCGAGGAAGGCGTTAGCGGCCGAGTGGTTGGCCTGCCCCGGATTCCCCAGGACTCCCGCCACGCTCGAGAACAGCACGAAGAGGTCGAGGTCGAAGTCCATTGTCGCGCGGTGGAGGCGCCAGGCTCCCAGCACCTTCGGCCAGAGCACCTCCTCGAAGCTTTCCCATGTCTGGTTCGTGAGGGCCGCATCCGAGAGCACGCCCACGCTGTGGATGACGCCCGCGAGGGGCGGCAGCGACTCGTCGATGCGGGCCAGCATCGCGTCCACGGCCTCGCTGTCGGTCACGTCCGCCAGCTCTACCTCCACGCGCGCGCCCCGCGCCCGCAGCGCCGCGATCGCCTCCACCGCCTCGGCATCCGGGTCGCGACGCCCATTCAGCACGATCACGCCCGCGCCGCGGTCGGCCAGCCACCCCGCCACCGCGCACCCGATGCCGCCCACACCGCCCGTCACGAGGTAGGTCCGATCGCCCCGCAGCTGTCCCGTCTCGAGCGCCGAGTTCGTGAGCACGATCTTCCCGATGTGGCGCGCCGCCCGCATGTACTTGATCGCCGCCTCCGATTCCGCCAGCGGCCAGCGGATGCGGTTCAGCGGCGCCAGCTCGCCCGCCGCCACCCGTTCCATCACGCGACCCAGGGCAGCGCCCGGGATCGCCGGCTCCTCTTCCTTCAGGATCTCGACGGTGAGGATGGAGTACGACACGTCCGGACGAGCCGCCGCCATCTCCTCCTCCGTGTAGTTATCGACGCGCGCCATCTCGGCGAAGCGCCCGCCCTCCTTCAGGCACGAGAGGCTCGCTTCGATGAACCCCGGTCCCGTGAGGCTGTTCAGCACCACGTCCACGCCCTCCCCGCCCGTGGCCTCGAGGACTTGCTCGGCGAACGCCGTCCGGCGGCTGTCGAAGACGTGCTTCACCCCCAGCGAGCGGAGGAACGCCTGCTTCGGCGCGCTCGCCGTGGCGAACACCTCCGCCCCCGCGTCCTGCGCGAGCTGCACCGCCGCCAGCCCCACACCGCCCGCCGCCGCGTGGATCAGGACGCGATCGCCGGCCTTCAGCTGCGCGTACTCGAACGAGAGCGCCGCCGAGACGAACGCCATCGGGAAGGTCGCGAGCGCGTCCACGGGGATGCGCTCGGGCACCGGCACGATCAGGTCCTCCAGCACGACCGTCTCCGATCGGAACGTGGCCAGCCCCAGCCCCGCCACCCGGTCCCCCACGGCGACCGTCGAGACCTCGTCCCCCACCTCGATCACGCGCCCGCAGAGCTCGCCGCCGAGCTCGTCCTCGAAGGTCCCCAGCGCGACGAACATGTCCCGGAAGTTCAGCCCGACGGCCTCGATCGCGACCCGTACCTCGCGCGGCGCCAGCGGCTGCTCGGGCAGCGGCTCGATCCGTAGCCGTTCGAGCGCGCCCCCCGCGTCGGGCCTGATCGTCCAGCCGGTCTGCTCCGGCAGGGGCAGCCGCTCGGGAACGTCCGCAACCCGCACGAGCCGCGCGCCCTGGCGGTATCCCTCCCGGTAGGCGACGTGCGTCTCGGCATCCGGGTAGAGCAGCTCGTTGACAAGGTCCGCCGGCGGCGTCTCCGTTTCGGGGTCCAGGTCGATCATGCGCGGTTTAAGCTGCGGCGCCTCCCGCTCGACCACCTTGCCCAGGCCCCACAGCAGCGAGCCCGCCAGCTCCCCGTCGCGCTCGCGCTCCAGCACCTGCCCGCCACGCGTCAGGAACCACACGCCCTGCGCCGGCATCACGTCCGCGTCCGCGAGGCCCTGCACGAGCGCCAGGGCGCTCCCCGTCGAGCGCGTCACGTTCGACGCCAACTCCGCGGTCGTCGACTCCGCCCCGTGCCCATCGAGCGCCATCAGGTGAACGGCGCCGCTCAGCGGCACGTCCGCCGGCAACCGCTCGACCAGCGCCTTCCACGACTCCCGGCTCTCCGCGTCTTCCGAGGCAACGACGACCGTCTGGTTGTGCGCGGCCAGCTCGGCTGCCAGCTTCTCCGCTTCGCCGCCCTCATCAGCTGCCAGGATCCACGCGCCCGCCGGTTCCAGGACTTCCTCCGGCGCCTGCGCAACGATGATTCCCCGGTCCGGCCGGGTGGTGGAGTCCGGGCCCAGCACCTCTGCCCCCACGAACCCCACGTCGCCGAGCGATTGCTTCCAGAGCTCGGGGCTGAGGAGTGCGTGGTTCGGGCGGAAGTCGTCCTCGTACCGCCACCAGCCGTCCAGCTGCCCGAACGTCAGGTCCATCCAACCCTGGATGCGCAGGCCTTCCAGCGCGACCAGGTGGCCCGATGGCGCGAGCAGATCCAGACAGTGCGCCAGCGTCTCTTTCAGGAACCGCGTTGCGTGCAGCACGTTCGACGCGATGACGAGGTCGTACCCGTGGGCGTCGAACCCCAGCTCGATGGGATCCCGCTCGATGTCGAGCGGCCGGTAGTCGATCGAGGCCTCGCTCCCGCCGAACAGGGCCTCAGCCTCCGCGAAGAAACCAGCGGAGATATCGGTGTAGGTGTAGTCGTAGCGGCCCTCCGGGAGCTCCGGCAGCACCACCCCGGTGCCCGAACCCGTGCCCGCTCCGACCTCGATGACGCGCAGTTTCCGGTCCTCCGGGAGGTCGTGCATCAGCTCCGCGACGGCGTCGCCGAGCATGCGGTTGGCCGCTCGGGCCGCGGGCGCCAGCTTGTACAGGTCGCCGGCGCTCGGTTCGCCGCTGCCGAACAGCAGCGTCAGGGGGTCGGCGTCCCCAACGAGGACCTCCAGCAGGGCCCCGCCGCACCGCCGGAACAGCGCGATCTCGGTCGCGCCCCCTTGCCCGTGCTTCGGCGCGATCTCGTCCGCGAACGCGATCGGATCGGCGGGCATGTCCTGCGGGAGCGGCCCATCCGCCCCCAGCAGCACGACGAACCCGTCTCCTGCCTGCTCCACGATGCCCGCCGCCGCCAGGAGATCGAACATCCGCCGGAAGAGGTGCCGGTGCACCTCCAGAACGTTCAGCCGTTCCCGCAACGTTTCCGGCTCGACCGTCTCGCCCGCGGTGCGCGTCCAGCCCAGCCGTTCGAGCGTCGTGAGCGCGACCGACCTCGCCATCCACTCAAGGTCCAGGAGCAGCGCCTCCCGTTCCTCGACCTCCATGTCCTCCTCCGCCAGGTAGTGCGAGAACGGCCTCCAGGTCGCGGCGACCGCGGAGGGGCTCGGCAGGAAGTCCGCCGGGACCATCCCCGGGGCAAGTGGCCGATCCTCCCAGGTCACCTCGTAGAGCAGGTCGTCAACGCTCTCCGTGCCCGCCAGGAGCGCGGCGCGCGTCGCCCGCTTCGCCGCGTACCCTTCCAGCCCTCCGATTTCGACGCCGTCCGGCGTGTAGAGCCGCAGGTCGCCGCTCAGCGTCTCCCGCGGGGCCCCCGCCGACTCATCGCCGTCGCTCTCCCGCATCCGCGCGTGGCAGATCACCCGTTCCGGCAGTGGTGCGCTCAGCCAGAAGCGGTCCCAGGCGAACGGCAGGTAGGTGTCCCCCTCCTCGACGCCCGAGAGCGTGCGCGCCGCCCCCATCACCTGCAGGAGGCCGTCCAGCAGGATCGGGTGGGCCGCCACCCCCGCATCCTCCACCCCGTCGGGCAGCGCGACCTCGGCAGCCGCCTCACCCTCCCCGCACCAGAGTCGCTGGATCGTACGGAACCGCGGCCCAAGCTGGATGTTCGCCTCGGATCGCGCGCGGTAGAACGCCGCCGGGTCCTCCTCCGACAGGCCGGCCGTCAGCCCTGCCCGGTCCAGACGCCCGCCGGTTGGCGCCGCCTCTCCCGACGACACCTGCGCCTCCGCGTGGAGGGTCCACTCCTCCTCCCCGTCGCCCTTGCTGTAGACCTCGACGCGACGCGACGAGTCGGTGCCCGAAGCGCCGAGCACGACCTGTACCTTCCGACTCGCGGCCGCCTCGCCGTCCTCCTCCGCCTCCGGCAGGACCAGCGCGCTGCGCAGCTGCAGGTCCGCAACGGCCACCGGCCCGACCGCGTCGGGCGACGCGGCCGCGGCCGCCATGGCCCCGTAGAGCGCGCCCGGCGCGATCACGCGCCCGAACACGCGGTGGTCGTCCAGCCAGCCCGGGTCGTCCTCCGCCATCTCCCGCTCGAAGAGCACCTCGCCACGGGGGGACTCATGGCGGACCCCCAGCAACGGGTGCCCGTCGGCGGGCCGTCGCCGCCTCCGCTCCTCCACCCAGTGGCGCTGCCGCTGGAACGGGTAGGTCGGCAGCGAGACACGGCGCCGCTCCTCCCCGGCATACAACCCCTCGAACGAAAGCTCCAACCCCGCCTCGTACGCTCCCGCCACCGCCTCCACGAAGCCGCTGTCGCCCGTCTCCTCCGTACCGGCGGGACCAAGCAGGCTGGTGACGATCGCCGGCTCCTTCGCGCCCGGCCAGTTCATGGCAATCATGGTGCCCAGCACTGCCTGCGGCCCCACCTCCACCACGACCTCCATTCCCTCCTCCGCGAGCGTGTTGATGCACTCGCGGAAGGCCACCGGCTCCCGCGCGTGCCGGCGCCAGTACGCCCCGTCGGGCCGCTCGGTGGGCTCGACCAGCCGGCCCGTCGTGCTGCTGATCAGGTCGATCGAGGGCGGCTCCACGTCCAGGTCCCCGAAGATGGCCTCAAGGTCGCCCAGCGCGGGCTCCACGAGGACGCTGTGGTACGCGACGCTCTTCCGCAGCTGTCTCGCCCACAGGCCTTCCGAACCGAAGCGCTCCACGAGCGCCTGCACGTCCTTCTCGCGCCCACTGACGACCTGCTGTGCTCCGTTATCCGCGGCGATGTTCACGTCCGGTCCCGGGGAAGCGGCGTTCTGCTCCTCCACCGCCGCCGCCACGCGGTCCGCCGGCGCGAACACCTCCGCCATCGCCCCCTTGTCCGGCAGCGCCGCCATCAGCGCGCTGCGACGGGCGGTGAACCGCATCCCGTCCTCCAGGCTGTAGACCCCGGCCGTCTGCGCCGCCGCGATCTCGCCCAGGCTGTGCCCCACCACGACATCCGGCCGCACGCCTACGCTCTCCCAGAGCGCCGTCAGCGCGCACTCCAGCGCGTAGAGCGCCGGCTGCATCCAATCGGCATCGTCGAGGTCACCCGCATCGCTCAGCCCGAACATCACGTCGAGCAGGCAGCTGCCCCGCTCCTCGCGGAACACCGCGTCGCAGCGGTCGAGCACCGCCCGCGCCACGGGCTCCCGCTCATAGAGCGCCTTGCCCATCCCCAGCCACTGGCTCGACCCGCCCGTGTACGCGAACGCCACCTTCGTCGCGGCGCCAGGCCCGGGCCCCGCGTCCGCCTCGGCGAGCGCCGTCAGCCTTTCACGCAGCGATTCGGCGTCGCGGAAGGCGACCCCCGCCCGGTGTCCGAAGTGGCTGCGCCCCACCCCCGCGGTCCAGGCCATGTCCGAGAGCAGCGCGCCGGCCGCGCCACCGTCCTCCAGGTCCCCGGAGCGCTCGTCGAGCCAGTCGAGGTAGCGTCCGGCGAGATCGCGGACCGCGCCCTCCGACTTGCCCGAGAGGGGAAGAAGCCGTGTCGCGCGCGTTTCCAGCGGTACGTCCGGCGCCGGTTCCGGCAGGGAGACGGCGACGGGGTGTGGCGACCCGGAAGTCCAGAAACGCTCTCGGCCTTCTCCGTCGCGGGCGCCGTGCCCCCGCACGAGGATGTGTGCGTTCGTACCCGACCACCCGAATGCGCTCACGCCCGCCAGCGGAGGGCGGTCGGTGACAGGCCAGGGCGTCGTCTCGGTCGTCACTTGCAGGGGCAGCTGCTCCCAGTCGATCGCCGGGTTCGGGTCGCGGAAGTTCAGGTGCCGGGGGATCAAGCCGCGCTCGACCGCGAGCGTCGCCTTCATCAGACCCGCGACTCCCGCTGCGGCCTCGAGGTGGCCGATATTCGTCTTCACGGAGCCGATCAGCAGCGGGTTCGACGCGTCGCGACCCCGGCTGTAGGCCGTCCCGATGGCCTGCGCCTCGATCGGGTCGCCCACCGGCGTTCCCGTCCCGTGCGTCTCGACGTAGTCCACGTCCGACGCCTGCACGCCCGCCCTCGCGAGCGCGTCCTCGACGACACGCTGCTGCGCCTCCCCGCTGGGAACCGTGAGTCCCGGCGTGGCGCCGTCCTGGTTCACCGCCGAGCCGGCGATCACGCCCCAGATACGGTCCCCGTCCGCCTCCGCCTCGCTCAGCCGCTTCAGGACGACGATGCCGCAGCCCTCGCCCCGCACGTAGCCGTTCGCGGCTGCGTCGAACGTCTTGCACTGGCCGTCCGGCGCCAGCATTCCGGCATTGCCGCGCAGCTCAGTCAGCCGCCCCGACACGATTGCGTGTACGCCACCGGCCAGCGCCAGGTCGGCTTCGCCCCGCTGCAGGCCCGCCGCCGCCTGGTGAACCGCCACCAGGGACGACGAGCAGGCGGTGTCGACCGCCATCGCGGGCCCGTGCAGGCCCAGTGCAAACGCCACGCGCCCGATGGCCGTGTTGAAGGAGGTGCCGCTGACCGAGTAGAGGCTGGTGATGGGCTCCGCCGTATCGGTCGAGTCCATGATCAGCCAGCGGTAGTCGTAGTTGCTGATCCCCGCGTAGACACCCGTGCGGCTGCCCGCCAATCCCTCGGCGTCGATCCCCGCGTCCTCCAGCGCCTGCCAGCTCGTCTCCAGCATCATCCGCTGCTGCGGGTCCAGCAGCTGCGCCTCGACCGGCGAGATGCGGAAGAACGACGCGTCGAACTGGTCGATCCCGTCGACATACGCGCCGAACCGGCAGGCCTCGCTCTGCACCTCGGCGTTGGGGAAGAGCTGGCCGATGCGCCCGACGCCGGAACCCGGGACGCCCTCGATCACGCCACTCTCGCCCGCCTCCAGCAGCCGCCAGAATGCGTCGAGGTTCTCGGCCCCCGGGAAGCGGCAGGCCATGCCCACGATGGCGATGGGCTCGTCCGTCGGTTTCGCGTCCGGGGCGTGCTCAGCCATACTTTGCGGTCTTCCACTCCGGGCTATCCAGGGTTCTGCTCCACGGGCGCACACCACCCCGGCACGAGTTCGGCGCGTAGCTCACCCGCACATCCTAGCCGAATTCAACAGGCGCAATCAGCGCATTCGTGACCAGCCGTCCGTCGCGAGACGCACGCCGGCAAGGCTGTGGCGGGACCTTCACCGCCACCGAGACCGGAGGGTCCACATGACGGCAGGCGGTACGACCTTCGAGGTGCCGTTCACATCGCGGCCCACGCCGGTTCTGTAAGCTGGGAATCGTTGGGAAAAGCCCCTTAACGTGAGGGCCCCGGCGCCACCAGGGAAGGGGGTCCGGCCATGATTGAGTGGCTTGGCATCGAGCACCTCTTCGATCTCTCGACCGGTGACAAGATCGCCGGACTCTTCACCCCGCTGGTGATCTTCATCGCCCTCGCGATCCTGACAGTGATCCTGCCCGGCAGGTGGGTCCCCGGATACGCCACCGACGAGAGGACCGGCAAGCCCCGCAGGTACCGGCTCAACGGCCTCCTCGTC
>JAJEIT010000094.1 GCA_022827945.1 Dehalococcoidia bacterium
CTGCCCGACCTCCTCTACATCGACCTCCACCTCGTCCACGAGGTCACCTCCCCCCAGGCCTTCGAGTCCCTGCGGCTCGCCGGACGTCCCGTTCGCCGCCCCGAGCGCACCCTCGCTACCGTGGACCACAACGTCCCCACCGAGGGCCGCGAGCGCCCCTGGGACGACCCCCTCTCCATCCAGCAGGTCGAGACCCTGCGCGCCAACTGCGCCGAGTTCGAGGTGCCCTTCTACGACATCGACGACCCCCGCCAGGGCATCGTCCACGTCGTCGGCCCCGAGCAGGGCCTCAGCCAGCCCGGCATGACCATCGTCTGCGGCGACAGCCACACCTCCACCCACGGCGCCCTCGGCGCCCTCGCCTTCGGCATCGGCACCTCCGAGGTCGAGCACGTGCTCGCCACCCAGACCCTTCCCCAGGCCGCCCAGAAGACGATGGCCATCGAGGTCGACGGCGAGCTCGCCCCCGGCGTCACCGCCAAGGACGTCATCCTCACCATCATCAACACGATCGGCGTCGGCGGCGGCACCGGCCACATCGTCGAGTACTGCGGCGAGGTCATCCGCGCCCTCTCCATGGAGGGCCGCATGACCATCTGCAACATGAGCATCGAGGCGGGCGCTCGCGCCGGCCTCGTCGCCCCCGACGAAACCACCTTCGCCTACCTCGAAGGCCGCCCGTCCAGCCCGGCCGGGGCGGCCTGGGAGCGCGCTCTCGACCACTGGCGCGGCCTCGCCACCGACGAGGACGCTCACTTCGACACGACCGTCACCCTCGACGGCGCCGACATCGAGCCCTGCGTCACCTGGGGAACGAACCCTGCCCAGAGCGTGCCCGTCTCCGGGCGCGTCCCCGACCCCGGCGACGCCCCCACCGAGGCCGCCCGCGAGCAGACCGAGCGTGCCCTCCGCTACATGGATCTCGAGGCCGGCACCGCCCTCGCGGACGTTCCCCTCGACCGCGTCTTCATCGGCTCCTGCACCAACTCGCGCCTCGCCGACCTGCGTGACGCCGCCGCCACCGTGCGCGGCCGCCAGGTCGCCTCCGGCGTGCGCGCCATGGTCGTGCCCGGCTCCGGGCTGGTGAAGGCCGCCGCCGAGGCCGAGGGCCTCGACGAGGTCTTCCGCGCCGCCGGCTTCGAGTGGCGCGACGCCGGCTGCTCCATGTGCCTCGGCATGAATCCCGACATCCTTCTCCCCGGCGAGCGCTGCGCCTCCACCTCGAACCGCAACTTCGAGGGCCGCCAGGGACCCGGCGGCCGCACCCACCTCGTCAGCCCCCAGATGGCCGCAGCCGCCGCCATCGCCGGCCACTTCGTCGACATCCGCGACTGGGAGATGCGCGATGCCTCATCCTGAGGAAGCCGTTCCGATGAGCAGGCTTGCAAAACCGCAACGGGGAGGCGCCCGCGTGAGCACCTGCGACAGGAGTGGCAACGAGGGGGCGCCCGCATGAGAAAATTCGAAGCCGTTCGCAGCAAGGCCCTGCCCCTCAACCGCGCCGACGTCGATACCGACCAGATCATCCCCGCCAAGTACCTCAAGCGGATCGAACGCAGCGGCTTCGGCCAGTTCCTCTTCGATGACTGGCGCAAGGATCCCGAATTCATCCTCAATGAGGGCGTCTTCCAGGGTTCCCGCATCCTCCTGGCGGGCGATAACTTCGGCTGTGGCTCCTCCCGCGAGCACGCCCCCTGGGCCCTCGAGGACTACGGCTTCCGCGCCCTCATCGCCCCCTCCTTCGCCGACATCTTCCGCAACAACTGCGCCAAGATTGGCCTGCTCACCATCACCCTCGCCCCCGAAGACGTGCAGTTCCTGATGGCGCGCGCCGAGGAGCTGCCCGAGGCCGAGACCATCGTCGATCTCGAGTCGCAGACCGTCGCCACCGCCGATGGCTCCTTCGTGCGCTCCTTCGAGATCGACCCGGCGGTGAAGCGCAACCTGCTCGAAGGGCTCGACGCCATCGGCCTCACGCTGGAGCATGAGGACCAGATCGCCGCTTTCGAGGCCACCCGTCCCGACGACCGCTACCCGTCCACCGCTCCCACGGAAGCGCCGGCATGAGTCAGCGCGGCCGTCATCCTCGTCCCAGCCCCGTCTGGTACTGGCGCAACTGGTACTACTCCACCATCGAGTTCATGGAGCGCACTCGCATTGCCGCCGGCAACCACTGGATCAAGCTCCGGCGCCTGGACAGTTGCTGCGGGAACTACGGCCAGCCCGGCTGTTGAGCGCCCGCTCCGCCGTCCGGTACGGACGGCCCCGGAAACCAGGCAAGCTAGCCGGGTATGTCCTCCCCGCCCGAGGTGGAGCTCCACGTCCACACGCGGCTCCCGCCCCAGCCCCTCCCGCCCAACCGTTTCCGCTTTCCCGACCCCCGTGGCGCGCCCCGCAGCGGCTTCGTCGCCGCCGGCGGCAACCTCGCCCCGGAGACGATCGTGGGCGCCTACCGCGCCGGCCTCTTCCCCTGGCCGCACGATGGCGTCGATACCCTCTGGTGGTCCCCCGACCCCCGCGCCGTCCTTCCCCCCGATCGCTTTCATGTGTCCCGCCGCCTCGCCCGACGTGTCCGTCAGGGCCGCTTCCGCGTCACCCTCGATGCCGCCTTCGCCCAGGTCATCGCCGCCTGCGCCGTCCGCCCCGAGGGCACCTGGATCACCCCCGGCATCATGCGCGCCTACCTTCGCCTTCACACCCTCGGCTGGGCGCACAGCTTCGAGGTCTGGAATCCCGAGGGAGCGCTCGTGGGCGGCCTCTACGGACTCCGCGTGGGCGCGCTCTTCGGGGCCGAGTCGATGTTCCACCGCGCCACCGACGCTTCCAAGATCGCCCTCCTCGCCCTCTGCCAGTTCGCCCCCCGAGACGGCATCGCCCTCATCGACGTGCAGCTCCCCACGCCTCATCTCGACTCCCTCGGCGCCGAGGCCATCCCCCGCGACGCCTACCTCCGGCGTCTCGCCGCAGCGGGCCTCTGAACGGGCGAACCAGTACACTCGAAGCATGCCTGCCTACCCGATTCTCCTTGCACCCGGAGACGGCATCGGCCCCGAGGTTCTCGAAGAAGGACTGAAGGTGCTCGGCGCCGTCGAACGCCGCTTCGGCCACGAGTTCCAGTACGAGAACGCCCTCGTCGGTGGCGCCGCCATCGACGAGTACGGCATCGCCCTGCGTGACGACACGCTCGAGGCCGCCGCCCGCTCCCGCGCCGTCCTCTTCGGCGCCGTGGGCGGCCCCAAATGGGACGACCCCCAGGCTTCCGTCCGTCCCGAGCAGGCCATCCTCGGCCTGCGCAAGGGCCTCGGCCTCTTCGCCAACATCCGCCCCGTGCGCGTCAACCCCCTCCTCCTCGCCGACAGCTCCATCAAGTCCGAGGTCCTCGAGGGCGTCGACATGGTCGTCATCCGCGAGCTCACCGGCGGCATCTACTTCGGCAAGCCCCAGAAGCGCTGGGAGAATACCCGCGGGCGCCAGGCGGTCGACACCATGCGCTACAGCGAACGCGAGATCGAGCGCATCCTGCGCACCGGCTTCGAGCTCGCCCGCGGCCGTCGCGGCAAGCTCACCAGCGTCGACAAGGCCAACGTCCTCGATACCAGCCGCCTCTGGCGCGAGATCGCGACCGAGCTCGCCGCCGAGTACCCCGATGTCGAGCTCGATCACGTCCTCGTCGACGCCTGCGCCATGCATCTCATCAGCCATCCCGCCACCTTCGACGTCATCGTCACCGGCAACATGTTCGGCGACATCCTCACCGACGAGGCCTCCGTGCTCGCCGGCTCCATGGGGATGCTTCCCTCCGCCAGCCTCGGCCGCCGCCGTCGCAACGGCACTGGCATCGGCATGTACGAGCCCATCCACGGCACCGCTCCCGACATTGCCGGTCAGGGCATCGCCAATCCCCTCGCCATGATCCTCAGCGTGGCCCTCATGCTGCGGCACTCCCTCGCCCTCGAGGACGAGGCCGCGGCCATCGAGGAGGCCGTCGACGGCGTCCTCGCCGAGGGCTACCGCACCGCCGATATCGAGTCCGGGAGCGGTTCAACCGTCGACACCGCCCGCATGGGCACGCTCGTCGCCGAGCGCCTTGCCACCTGATCAAACGTAACGCCACGCCCCCTGCCAAATTGGTAGGATAGGGCGCTCGACTCATCCACCGGCGCGCAGGGCCGCGCCGCGGCACCCCGCCAGTGAGAGAGAGGTTTCTGTGACCACTGCCGAAATCCAGCGCGGCCTTGAAGGCGTAAACGTCGCTGCCACCAAGCTTTGCACCATCGACGGCCAGAAGGGCCAGCTCATCTACGCCGGCTACGACATCTACGACCTGGCCGAGCACGCCTCTTTCGAAGAGACCGCCTACCTCCTCTGGAACCTCGATCTCCCCACCCGCAGGCAGCTCAATGACCTGAACGCGCTCCTCATCGAGGAACGCCCCCTCTCCGACCTCAACCGCACGCTCATCCACGAGCTCGCCGGCAAGTGCCTGCCCATGCGCGGCCTTGAGATCTGCGTGACGGCCCTTGGCGCCCTTGACCCCAAGGCCAGTGATTTCTCGCAGGAGCAGCTCAAGTGGACGGCCGCGCGCCTCACGGCCCGCATGCCCTCCGTCGTCGCCGCCTTCCACCGCCAGCGACAGGGCCTCGACATCCTCGCCCCCCGCGATGACCTCGGCCACGCTGCCAACTTCCTCTACACCCTCACCGGCGAGGAGCCCTCCGAACTCCAGGCCAAGGTGTTCGACGTCGCCATGACGCTCCATGCCGAGCACGAGATGAACGCGTCGACGTTCTCGGCCATCGTCACCGCCTCCACCATGAGCGACATGTACTCCGCCATTGCCTCCGCCATCGGGACCCTCAAGGGGCCCCTCCATGGCGGTGCCAACAGCGCCGTCTTCGAGATGCTCGAGGAGATCGGCGACGAGTCGAACATCGAGAGCCACATCGAAGCCATGCTCGCCCGCGGCGAGCGCGTCATGGGCATCGGCCACCGCGTCTACAAGACCACCGACCCCCGCGCCATCATCCTCGAGGAGCTCGGCGAGGAGCTCGCCGAGACCTCCCCCGACCGCAAGTACTTCGACCTCTCCCGCAAGGTGCGCGACTACCTCGCCGAGCGCCTGAGCGGCCGACCCCTCTACCCCAACGTCGACTTCTTCAGCGCCTCCGTCTACCGGATGCTGGGTATTCCCCACGACCTCTACACGCCCATCTTCGCCGTCGCTCGTATTGCCGGCTGGAGCGCCCATCTGCTCGAGCAGTACGCCGACAACCGGCTCGTGCGGCCGAACGCCGTCTACGCCGGCGAGAAGTTCCGCGTGTACGAACCGATCGAGGCCCGTGGTCAGGGCGAGAGCTCTACTCCTCGCTGACCATCTCCTCGTAGCCCTCGTCGCCTTCCTGCTCGCGCAGCTCGGCTTCGCGCGCCTCCAGCTCCTCGCGCTCCTCGCGCTGCTCGGCGCTCTCCGCGAGCAGGCCGCCCTGCGCGTCCACCTCGAACTCCGCCTCCCGCGCCTCGCGCACCCGCGCGTACCAGCTGCCCCCCAGGAACGTGAGCGGGCTGAAGTTCCGCTCCTCCAGCAGCCAGCGCTCGGCGTAGGCCTCGTCCAGCGCCTGCACCGCCACCACTTCGCCCACGAACAGCACGTGGTCCCCCGTGGGGATCACGTCCCGCAGCCCGCACTCGATCCATGCCAGGCAGCCATCCAGCAGCGGCGCGTCCACGCGCAGCGCCGTGAACGCATCCAGCTTGCTGCCCTCGACCTTGTTCTCGTCGACCCCCGAGCGGCTTCCGAAGTACGCCGTCTCCCGCATGAGCTCCGGTCCGGGGATGTTGAGCGCGAACTCCTCGCTGAAGCGGATCATGTCCGCGGTGTGCCGGATCGGGTGCAGGACCACCCCCACCATCGGCGGCGACATCGAGAGCGGCGCCGTCCAGGCTACCGGGGCCGCGTTCGCGTCCCCGCGCCAGCTCGCGGTGACGATGCTGACCGGCCCGGGATTCAGCAGTCTCCGGGCATCCGTGGGATCGTAGACGCGACGCCCCACCTTGGTGCTCCTGGCTTGGTCTCGGACCCCGCCTCACGCGGGGTGTGCGGCTATGTTAGCTGCCGCCGACCAGCTCCAACCCCTGCTCGTGCTCCTGCGCGTTCCGCCAGCGGATGAACTCCCAGTACTCGAGGAGCTCCTCGATGTCCTGCGGCCGCTTCTCCAGCTCGTTCGCCAGGTTCGCGATGCGGCTGTCGCGCACGTACAGCACCTCGTCGATCGCGCCCAGGAAGTAGTGCAGGGGCCGGTTCAGGATGCGCGCCACGTTCAGCAGCATGTCGATGCCTACTGCCCGCTGCCCCGCCTCATAGAGGCTGATCGCGCTCTGTGTCGTGTTCAGCATCTGCGCCAGCCGCACCTGGCTCAGGCCCGCGTCCTTGCGCGCCTGCCGGATGCGATTGCCCAGTACCGCCGAAGTGAAGTCCTTGCCGTTCTCGGTCACTGTCGCTCACCGTCGTCCCTCGGGCTGTGTGAAGCCTCCCGGCCATTCGCTCCGAGGGGTAGAGAAGATTGTGAAATAGGGTACAAAGAGGCTCGGTACTGTCAACCTCGGAAGTTGCCAAACCTCCTGCTCAGCGCCCGAACCGCAGGCGCTCCGCCAGCGCCCGGGGAAGTCCCGCCTCCTCCATCCGGCGCTGCGTCTCGCCGATGTCATAGGCAACGCGATGGTGCGTGACCGTTCCCGCCCCCGTATCGACCAGCGCATACGAAGAGCGTGGGTCGCCGTCCCGCGGTTGGCCCACCGAACCCGGATTCACGCACAGCGGCCCCTCCCCGAGTTCCGCGCCCTCGCCCGCAACCGGCGTCTCCCCCTCCACGCCCGCTGTCCCCCGGCGCACCAGCAGCGGAACGTGCGTGTGCCCCACGGCGCTGTACGGCGTTTCCTGCATCTCGAAGTGCCCTGCCGCCGCCTCTTCCGTGATCAGGTATTCCCATAGCGGCTGGCGCAGCGTTCCGTGCGCGAGGCTCCACTCCCCCTCCCGTGCGACCTCCCCCAGCCCCGCGAGCGTGGCCGCCGTCTCCGGCTCCAGGTGCGCGCGTGTCCACTCCGCCGCCTCCGCCGCCAGCGAGTTGAACCATTCCGTCCCGATCACCCCCGTCGCCGCCGCGTCGTGGTTCCCCAGCACCGAGACCGCCCCCGCCTCCGCCAGCCGCGCGACCACCCCGTTCGGGTCCGGCCCGTACCCCACCGTGTCCCCCATGTTCCAGATCGCCTCGGCGCCGCGCCCCTCCGCGTCCGCCACCACCGCCTCCAGCGCGACAAGGTTCGCGTGTACGTCCGAGATGAGCGCGACTCGCACGACTGCCTCCCGCCGCGGGATAGGGCGCAGCAACGCCCCTCCCTATACTGGACCAGCGATGACCGCCGCCGTCGAGACGAGTCTCACGACCAGCAGCGAGGAGGCCACGCGCGCTCTCGGCGAGCGCCTCGGCGCCCGCCTTCGCGCCGGCGACGTGGTCCTGCTCAGCGGCGACCTCGGGACCGGCAAGACGCGCCTCGCGCAGGGCATCGGCCGTGGCCTCGACTGCCCCGGCCCCGTCACCAGCCCCACCTTCGTCCTGGTGAATACCCACGTCGGGCGCGAACGCCTCTTCCACGCCGACCTCTACCGCATCGCCGGCGCCGGCGACCTCTCCGAGCTTGGCCTCTGGGAAGAAGCGGAACGCGGCGTCCTCGTCGTCGAATGGCCCGACCGGGCCGAGGGCCACCTCCCCGCCGCCACCCTCACCGTCGAGATCGCTGGCAACGAGGGCAACGAACGCAGCTTCCGCCTGCGCGCCGGCGACGCCCGTGGCCGTGAGCTGCTCGCCTCCCTGGAGCTCGCGTGAGCGCCGTCCTCGTCATCGACACCGCCTCCCCCGCCTTCGCCCTCGCCTTCGACGAGGGGCCCGGTGGGGAACCCCGTGTCGTCGAGAGCGCCACCGACTTCACCCACGCCTCCCTCCTCGCGGCCGTCGAGGAGCACCTTCGCGGCGTCTCCCTCGGCGCCGTCGTGGCCGTGTGCGGTCCCGGCAGCTACTCGGGACTGCGCGCCGGGATCGCCACCGCGCACGGACTCGCCCTTGCACAGGGTTGCGATCTGGCGGGTGTCTCCACGCTCGCGGCGGTCGCCGCTGCCTGCGAGGTTGAGACGGATGCGCCCGTCCTCACCGCCGTCCACCCCGCCGGTCGCGGTGAGTTCGCCGTCCAGGACTTCCGCGCGCTCGTCCCGGAGGGTCCGATGCACATCGTCGCCCCCGCCGACCTCCCCGCCGCCGCCCTGGCCGGCGAGGGCGCAGCCGCACTCGGAGGCCGCGAGGTGCTTCCTCGCGAGCGGGCCGTCGCGGCTCTGGCGCGCTTCCGCGCCGGCGCCCTCGAACCCGTCGCCGAGCTGACGGCCATCTACCTTCGCGACCCCAACATCACCGCCCCGCGCCGCCCCTTTGGTCCCGCTGGCGCGCAGGACCGTCTGCCAGCACGATAGCCGCATGGCAACTGAACGCACCCTCGTCCTCGTCAAGCCCGACGCCATGCAGCGCGGCCTCGCCGGCACCATCCTTCAGCGCCTGGAGAACCGCGGTCTCCGCGTCATCGGCCTCAAGCTCATGCAGGTCGACACCGACCTCGCCCGCCGCCACTACGGCGAACACGAAGGCAAGCCTTTCTTCGAGGGCCTCGTCGACTACATCACCAGCAGTCCCATCATCGCCGCCGTGTTCGAGGGCGACTCCGCCACCGGCGCGGTCCGCAACAGCGTCGGCGCGACCAACCCTTCCCAGGCGGCGGCCGGCACCATCCGGGGCGACTATGGCCTCGAAGTTGGTCGCAATCTCGTGCACGCCAGCGACAGCCCCGAGAGCGGCGAGCGCGAGACCGCCCTCTTCTTCACCCCCGAAGAGCTTGTTGCCTGGTCCCGCGACACCGACCGCTGGATCTCCGAGGACGCCTGAGCGCGAGCGAAACGCCGCGCTCTCGTATGCTTGCCCCACCCCCACACCGAACGGAGCACCCGTGAAGCAGTACGACTCGCCCCCTGCCCTTTCCATCGACGCCGAAAAGAGCTACACCGCCACCATCGAGACATCGGCCGGCTCGATGACGGCCGAGCTCTTTCCCGGCGACGCCCCCAACACCGTCAACAACTTCGTTTTCCTCGCCCGCGACGGCTTCTACGACGACGTCATCTTCCACCGCGTCATCAGCGGCTTCATGATCCAGGGCGGCGACCCCACCGGCACCGGCCGCGGCGGTCCCGGCTACCGCTTCGACGACGAGCCCGTCACCCGCTCCTACGACCGCGGGACGCTGGCCATGGCCAACGCCGGCCCCAACACGAACGGCAGCCAGTTCTTCATCATGCACGCCGACTACCCGCTGCCCCCGAACTACACCATCTTCGGCAAACTCACGGCGGGCGAGGATGTCGTCGACGCCATCGCCGGCGCCCAGACCGGCGCCAACGACCGGCCCGTCGACCCCGTCGCGATCAGCGGCGTCACCATCGCCGAGAGCTAACCCTCAGCGCTCCGCCGGCTTCCCCTCCGGCTCCGCCTCGTCCGGGTGTGTCGGCCGCGCGTATCCGTACACGAGTCCGTAGGCGATCGTCAGCACGGCCGTGAACCCGGCCACCATCGCCCCGGTCTGGAACGCCATCGGGGCGTCGTAGGCGTCCACCACTGCCCCCCCGAGGGCGGGCCCGACGGCCAGCCCCAGCCCGCTCAGGGCCACCGACCACCCGATCAGCGTGCCCCGGTACGACTCCGGCGCCAGGTCCATCATCGAGGCGTTCAGGGCGGGCACCTGCTGCACGTGCCCGCTGAAGATTACCGCTGTCGCCGCCGCCGCCAGGAAGATGTTCGTCGTCGCCGCGGCGGTCATCGCCCCCGCGATGATCAGGAACTGCCCCAGCAGGAGCGGGAGCGTCCGCCCGATTCGGTCCGATAGGTGCCCCGACGGCACGTACAGGATTCCGCCCGCCACGACCGCAGGGATCAGAAAGACGGTCAGCTGCGCGAACGAGATGTCGAGCACGTTGTCGCCGTACGGCCGGATCGCGGGCACGAGCGAGCTAATCCCGATCGTCGCCGAGAGGATCAGCGCGCTCAGGAACACCAGCCGTTTTGAGAAGACGCTGCGCAGCGGAGGGCGTTGCTCGTGCACCATCCCCAGTTCCCGCCGGTAAGCGGGGACGCCCATCTGGCCGGTGAGCAGTGCGCCCGCTACCGCCACGATCCCGATGATGAAGAGTGAGTCCGGGAAGGTCTCCACCAGCAGCGCTCCTATCAGCGCGCCCAGTCCGAACCCCAGCAACTGCCCCACGTTCAGGAACCCCACCACCTTGCCCCGTTCGCTCGGTGGGTAGAGATCCGCCCCGATGGCGTACGTGGCCGGCCAGATGAAGGCCGTCGAGATGCCCAGCAGCGCCGAGAACCCGAGATAGGCCCACTCCTGCTGGATCCCGCCCATGAGGGCCAGGGCCGGGACCATCAGCGCGAATCCCAGCAGGAGCGCGTACTTCCGCTCGATGCGGTCGCTGATCGCTCCCGCCGGGGTTTCGGAGAGGAAGCGGGCCCCTCCGTAGAGCGCCAGCAGATACCCTCCGAACCCATCGCTCGCCCCCAGGTTGTTCGGGACGAACTCCTGGAAGATCGCGAAGATCACGATCCCCAGCGCCACCTGCGCGCAGAAGATGCTGAACCCGAGGGCATGCGGCGCCCCCGTCAGCCAGGTGCGCAAGGCCAGCCACAGCCGCATCCCGAGACTCTACCGGTGCGTACCGCTGTGGGCCTTGTCCTCCGCACACTCTCTGGTCCGTTGTCCCCACCGCGCCTATCCTGAACTCGCGGTGGAGAACACCCCCGAGAGCGATTTTGCCCAGGCGATCGCTGGACACGACCACGAGGTCGACCTCTTCGGCGGCGCCGTTGCCATCGCCCGTCTTGGACGTGACGACGTAGACGCGCACGCCCTCGCCCGCGAGCTCGACCTCATCGCCGAGACGGTCCGTGAGCGTGACGCCGAGCGCTCCGGGCCCGGGCAGCTGGCCCGCGCCGTCACCGCCGAGCTTTTCGAGACGCTCGGCTATCGCGGCAACCGCGAGCACTACACCGACCCCGAGAACAGCTACATCGATCGCGTCATCGAGCGCCGTCTCGGCATCCCCATCACCCTCTCCCTCGTCTACATGGAGATTGCCCAGCGCGTCGGTCTGGAGTGCGACGGCATCGGCTTCCCCGGCCACTTTCTTGTGCGCTGCGGGGGCGACGACGGCTTTTTCCTCGACCCCTTCAACGCCGGGGAACAGCTCACCCGCGAGGACCTCGAGGGACGCCTCGAAGGCCACACATCCGACCTCCCCAGCATCGACTCGCTCCTCGCCGCCGTCACTCGTCGCCAGATTCTCCAGCGCATGCTCGTCAACCTCTGCGGGGCCTACCAGGGCACGGGTGATGCCCCCCGCTGGATCGACGCCCTCGGCTTCCGTCTGCGCCTCGAGCCATGGAACGCGGCGCTCTATCTGGAGCGGGGTCTTCTCTACTACCAGCAGGGAGAGGAAGCGCTTGCCTTGGCTGATCTCGAACGGTACGTTGGCAGCGGTGAAACGAATCTGAGTCCGCAAGCGCTCCGCGTACTCGATGACCTCCGAATGCGGCTTGGACGGGAAGGGGGGACTTCATGACGGGCGTTCTGCCCTGCGCCCCCTCTGGCAGCCAGCCGCCCCGGCGCCGCCAGATCCAGATCGATGCCTACCTGCGCATCGCCCGCTCGTTGCGCCGCATCTCGCGCATCATGAACGTCCTCACGGACGCCGAGCTGGACCGCCTTATCCCCCTCCTCACCGAGCGTCGCTTCTCCTCCCGCCAGCTGCTCTTTTCCGCCGGGGAGGTTCCCGAACGGGTCTTCCTCCTCCTCAAGGGCCGCGTCAAGCTTTACCACACCTCCGACAACGGCAAGGAGGTCATCATCGACATCGCCGGCAAGGGCGACCTGGTGGGCGATGTGGCCATCCTCGAGGGAGAAGACCACACCATCTATGCCCGCGCCCTCGAGGAGACCGTCGTCGTCGCGATCTGTTGGGACGACTTCTTTTACCTCGTGCAGCACTCCCCGGGGCTGGCCTTCACCATGGCCGAGATCATGGCCCGCCGCCTCTCCGGCGTGCAGCGCACCCTCATGAACCTGGTCTCCAAGCCCGTCTCCGGGCGACTCGCCGACGCGCTCCTCGATCGTGTCGATGGCGACGATGTGCGCCTCGGCCTCACCCATGAGGAGCTCGGCCAGACCATCGGCACGAGCCGCGAGACCGTTACCGCGCTTCTCAGCCGCTTCGTCACCCTCGGCGCCATCGAACACGGCGACGGCGGCTACCGTCTCGTCGATGAGGAGCTGCTGCGCAAGATCGCCAGCGGTGCGGTCGCCGTCTCGCCGCGCCACCCCGTTCGAGGCCAGCCGACCGCCCCCAAGTCTTGAGCGCCCCCGGTGGCAGCGGCGCGCAGGCATTCGCCGGCGTGTCGTCGCGCCCCGCCCTCATCGCCCACGGAGGCGGGAACGGTCCCGGCGCCGTCCGCGACGCGCTCGCCGCCAGCGCCCCCTTCATCGAGGTCGACCTCTGGCTCCACCACGGACGCCTGGAGGCCCGCCACGAGCGCCGCCTCCCCGGCCCCCTGCCTATCCTCTATGAACTCTGGTACCTCATGCCCGCACCCCGCCCGCCCTACTACCTCGAGGATCTGCTGCTCGCCTGCGAAGGCCGAGCCAGCGTCCTGCTCGACCTGAAGAACGGTCTCGGCAAGCTTGCGCCCATCCTCCGCCAGGCCCTCGCGGCCTTCGGGAAGAGCGTCGACGTGGTCGCCTCCTCGCCGAACTGGCCCCTGCTCCGCGAGGTCAAGGTCGCATGCCCCTGGCTCGACCTGTACTACTCAATCGACACTCCCGACCAGTTCGACCTGTTCCAGTCCGTGATGCTGCACGACCCCCTGCCCGCCGGCGTCTCCTGCCGCCACACGCTGCTCGACCGGAACACCGTTCGCGACTTTCACGATGCCGGGCTCGCCGTAGCTGCCTGGACCGTCGATGACGGCGACCGTGCCCGCGACCTCCTGCGGTGGGGCGTCGACGCCATCACCACCAACCGGGTCGAGGAGATACGCGCCGCGCTCCCCCAGTCCCCGTGAGCGCTGCTCGCCCCCTCGCCGTCTACGTCCACATCCCCTTCTGCGTGCGCGTCTGCGGCTACTGCGACTTCAACACCTACGCCGGAATGGACGCCGTCAAGGACGCCTACACCGCCGCCGTCGTCGCCGAGATCGAGGCCTGGGCGCCCCGCATCGCCGGCCGCGAGGTGACATCCGTCTCCTTCGGCGGAGGCACTCCCGGCGAGATGGCGGCCGGCTCGCTGGTCGCCATCATCGATGCCGTCCGCGCTGCCGCCGCCCTTGCCCCCGCCGCCGAGATCAGCCTTGAGGCCAACCCCGGCACTACCTCCGCCCCGGCCCTCCGCGACCTTGCCCGTGCCGGTGTGAATCGCATCTCCTTCGGCGCCCAGAGCTTCGACGCCTCGGAGCTCGCCTTCCTCGACCGCGTCCACACCCCCGAAGCCACCTCCGCCTCCCTCCACCTCGCCCGCGAGGCCGGCATTCGCAGCGTCAACCTCGACCTGATGTACGGCCTCCCCGACCAGACCCCGGCGGCCTGGCAGGCGACCCTCGGGCGGGCCCTCGACCTCGCCCCGGAACACCTCTCCCTGTACGCCCTCACCGTGGAGCCGGGCACGCCCCTCGACGGGCGGGTCGAACGCGGCGAGGTCGCCCCTCTCGACCCCGACGCGGTGGCCGCCATGTATGAGGACGCTGCCGAACGTCTAGCCGCCTCCGGCTATCGCCAGTACGAGCTTTCGAACTGGGCTCGACCCGGCCACGAGAGCCGTCACAACCTCGTCTACTGGACCTGGGGCGACTACCTCGGCATCGGCGCGGGCGCTCACGGTTTCCTCGATGGCGAGCGCTTCGAGAATGTCGCCCACCCTCGCGCCTACATCGACGCCGTCCGCCACGATGGACGCGCCATCGCCGAGGCCGTCCGCCCCGACGCCGCCACCTCCATGTCGGACTGGCTCGCCCTCCGCCTGCGCCTCGTCGAAGGCTTCAACGCAGCCGCGTTCGCCACGACCTTCGGCGAGTCCCTCGAGGCCGCCGCCGGACCGCCCCTCGACGCCTGCCGCGCCGCCGGCATCCTCGAAGACTCCGGTGGCCGCCTGCGCCTCACCCCCCGGGGCCGCCTCCTCCACAACGAGGTTGCGGTGCAGGTCATGCTCCACCTTCAGGAACGCGCTGAAGAGTCCCCCTCCGTCACGCGAGGTGGCGCCTCAGGCGTGGCATAATCGCTGCACGCCCATGTACGTCGTTGGTACCGCTGGTCACGTCGACCACGGCAAGAGCGCCCTCGTGCGCGCCCTCACCAACATCGACCCCGACCGCCTCCGTGAGGAGAAGGAACGCGGACTCACCATCGACCTCGGCTTCGCCTGGCTTGCCCTGCCCTCGGGACGCGACATAAGCATCGTGGACGTCCCCGGGCACGAGCGTTTCATCAAGAACATGCTCGCCGGCGCCGGTGGCGTCGATCTCGCCCTCCTCGTCGTCGCCGCCGACGAGGGTCCCATGCCCCAGACCCGCGAGCACCTCGCCATCCTCGACCTGCTCGACGTCCCTGCAGGTGTCGTCGCCATCACCAAGTGCGACCTCGCCGAGGAGGAGTACGTCGACCTCGTGGAGGAGGAGATCGCCGACACGCTCGCCGGCTCCCGCCTCGAAGGAGCCCCCATCGTGCGCACCTCCGCGACGACCGGCGATGGCCTCGACGACCTAGTCGCCACCCTCGACACGGCGCTCGACGCCACGCCCCCGAAACGCGACCTCGGTCGCCCCCGCCTCCCCATCGATCGCGCCTTCACCATCCAGGGGTTCGGCGCCGTCGTCACCGGCACGCTGCTGGACGGTAGCCTCGAAGTGGGCCAGGAGATCGAGGTCCAGCCCGGCGGCCTCCGGGGACGCATCCGCGGCCTCCAGCGTCACGGCGAGAAGGTCGAGCGCCTCGCGCCCGGAACGCGCGCCGCCGTCAACGTGAGCGGCATCCGCACGGAGCAGCTGCGGCGCGGCATGGTGCTCGCCGCTCGCGACGTGCTCAAACCCGCCTACGCCCTCGACGTTCGCCTCAAGGCGACCGACATCCTCACCCACCCCCTAGCCCACGACGCGGGCGTGACCTTCCTCTCCGCCACCGCCGAGTCCGAGGCGAAGGTTCGCTTCCTCGACCGCGAAGAGCTTGCCCCCGCGGAGACGGGCTGGGCCCAGCTCGTGCTCGAGACCCCCGTCGCCGTCCTCGCGCACGATAGCTGCATCGTGCGTACCCCCAACGAGACCGTCGCCGGCGGGCCCATCGCCGCCGTCAACCCGCGCCGCCACCGCCGCAACCACCTCCCGACGCTCGAAGGGCTGGAGCGCCAGCTCGAAGCGCCCCCCGCCGAGCGTCTCGCCGACCTCCTCGCCGCCGGCCCCCAGCCCCGCGCCGCCCTCGGCGCCGCCCTCGGTCTCGAGTCTGACGAAGCCAGCGCTGCCGCCGCCGACCTCGTGGCCTCCGGCCGCGCCAGCGACCACGGCCCCCTCCTCGCCGGCCGCCCCTGGCTCGCCGCCGCCGCCGCTGACCTCGCTGCGGCCGTCCGCGACTACCTCGCGGAGCATCCCCTCCGCCCCGCCGCTCCCCGCGAGCATCTTCGCAGCCGACTCGCCCTCGAACCGCAGCTCTTCGAGCTCGTCGCCGCCGAGGGTGTCGCTACCGGCGACCTCGTCGAGCGCCCGGGTGGCGGGTTCCACCCGCCCGGCTACACCGTCAGCCTCACCGCCGCCCAGCAGGAGCAGGCCGACGCGTTCATCGACGCCGTCAGGGCCGGGGGCGCCAGCCCCCCCACCGAGTCCCTCCCCCCTTCCGACCTGCTCGCTTACCTCGCCGGTGCGGGACTGGTCGAGGACACGGGCTCGGGCGTCGTCTTCGAGTCCGGGGTCTACGCGGACCTTGTCGGGCGGATCCGCGAGCACATCGAGGCGAACGGCTCTGTCAGCCTCGCCGAGGTGCGGGACCTCTTCGGCACGAGCCGCAAGTACGCTCAGGCCCTGCTTGAGCACCTCGACGCAACCCACGTGACCCGCCGCACCGGCGATGTCCGAGTCCTCCGCTCCCCCCTGGAGGCCCGCCGGTGACGCTGCGCATGGATACCGTCGCCGCCGAGCTTCCGGCCCTCATCGCCCGCCACGAGGAGACTCGCGCTGCGGCCGGCGAGGCCATCGAGGGTGCCCGCAATGCCCTCCGCGAGTGGAGCGACGACCCCGTGGCCGCCTCCGCCCGCATCGAGCAGGCGCTCGGCGGGCAGGCCGTTCCCTACGCCCTCGCCGAGGACGACCCCGCCGCCACCTGCCCCACCCCCTCCCTCGGCCCCGTCACCGTCATCGGCGTCGATGGCTCCTCCATCACCCCCAATCGCTTCTCCACCGTCCGCTGTTACGCCATCAACATCGGTCACGCCCTCCTCCCCTACGGCGTCCCCGTCGAGCCTTCCCTCGACGCCGTCGCCGAGGTCGGCCTCGATGGCGACCTCCTCGAAGGCTCGGCCGGCATGCGCCAGGCCCCGCGTGGCCTCGCCACGCGTCTCCTCCGCGACGTGCGTGAGCTGGAGTGCGGCGTCGAGCTCGCTGTCCCGGCTGCCGAGGCCGGCCCCGCCGTCCTCCTCCTCGATGGCACCCTCCTCCCCTGGGACCTCCACACCCGCCAGGCGTCCGATGAGGCCCTCGCTCCCTACCGCAACCGCACGATCGAAGCCCTCGACCGCATTCGCGCCTGTGGCGAACCCCTCAGCATGGGCGCCTATATCTCCGCATCCGCCGCCCGCGAGGTCGTGGCTGCCCTCGACGTGCTCGCCCCGTCCCCGCCCTCCGCCCCGCCCCTCACCGATGGCGACGTGTTTCGCGGCCTGCTGCAGCCCGGCGAACGCAGCGCCATCTTCCACTCGCGCAGCAGCCGCCGTGGGAGCGTCGAGTCCCTGCTTCCCGGCCACGAGGTCGCCCTCTTCTACCTCCGCGTCGGCGACGACATTGCCCGCGTCGAGCTCCCCGCCTGGGCGGCCACGCCCACCCAGGTCGACCGCCTCCACGCCACCCTCGTCGACCAGTGCGAGCGCTGCGAGGGATACCCGCGCGCCCTACAGGAGGCGCACGAGCAGGCCGTCATCTCTGCCTCGGACCGTGAGCAGTTCGAGCGCCTGCTTGACCGCCTCGCCGGCGACGCTGGCATTCGCGCGCCCCTCAACGGCAAGCAGCAGAGCAAGCGGAGGAGGTCGATCTGAGCGAGACTTGCCGCGTCGTCAACGCCAGCGTGCGCGCCTTCGAGTGCGCCTACTCCCGCTACACGAGCGAGCCCTTCGCCCTCGGCCAGATGCTCGTCGTGCGCGAAGGGCGCTGTGACACTTTCGGCGTCGTGACCGGCAGCGAGAGCGGCCCCGACGACCCCTCCCGTCCCCTCGTCCCCCGTGGCGATCCCGGGCAGAGCGCTGCCGCCGTCATGGCGGACAACCCCGAGATCGAGATGCTCCTGCGCACAACCCTCACCGTCGCCATCTGCGGGCACATCGACCGCGAGGTCGCCCGCCCCGCCCTCCCGCCCATGCCCCCGCCCCTTCTCGCCGAGGTGCAGGCCGCTACCGACGAGGAGAAGGTCCGCATCGCCGACGAGGGGCGCTTCCTCGTCCCCCTCCTCGCCAACCCCGCCGCCGACGATGCCGTCGTCGCCGCCGCCATCCGCGAGGTCGCCCGCGCTGCCGGTCCCGGGGAGCGCCCCTTCCTCGTCGCGGCCGGCAAGGAGCTCGCGCGCCTCCTCAAGGCCGAACCTTCCCGCCTCACGAGTATCCTCCGAGCGGTGGAACCATGAGTGACGCGAACCCCGACGCCACCCGGCCCCTCGGCGTCGTCGTCGGAGGCTCCCTCACGAAGGGCCTCAAGGTGCGGCTCGACCCCGGCCAGACCGCCCAGCTGGGCCAGTACGCGAAAACCGATGTGGGCGGCGGCCTCAGCATCCTCGGCATGGTCACCGACATCACCCTCAAGTCCGTCGATTCCGGTCCCACCGTCTGGCCCCCCGGCGACGACGAACCGGCGCTGTTGCGCGAGGTCCTGCAGGACACCGGCGTCTACACCGCCCTCGCCGTCGACCCCTACCTCGAACTCGGCGAGAACGGCGAGGAGCCGGCCCGCGCCCGCCGCCTCCCCAGCCACTTCTCCGCCGTCCATCCCGCCGACCAGGACACCCTCGACCGCGCCTTCGCCACCGACGGCCCCAACATCCCCGTGGGCGCCCCCCTCGGCATGGACGAGCTCCAGGTGGGAGTGGACTTCGAGCGCCTCTTTGAGCGCTCCGCCGGCGTCTTCGGCAAGAGCGGCACGGGCAAGAGCGTCCTCGTCCTCCACCTGCTCGACGCCATGCTCACGCGCTCGACTGCCGCCGCAACCAACAGCGACCGCACCGTCGCCCTCGTCTTCGACATGCACAACGACTACGGCTGGGAGATGAAGTTCCAGGGCCCCTCGACCAGCCGCCTGCGCTCCCTCAAGCAGCGCCACCAGACCGACATCGAGCTCTACACCCTCGAGTCCCGCGCCGCCCGCTCCGACGGCCAGATCCTCATCGGCACGCGCGACATCCAGCCCGACGACCTCGAAGTCCTGCGCGAGACCCTCGACCTCTCCGACCTCGCCGTCGATGCCGCCCATGCCTGCCGCCGCCGCTTCGGCCCCGGCTGGATCGACGAGATCCTCGCCGACGAGCCTGCCGCCGCCCTCGTCGACAGGCTCTGGCGCGAGCCTCCCGAGGGCGACGTCAACTGGTCGCAGGTCGCCGCCCAGATGGGGTACCCCGGCTCCCTCGAGAGCCTTCGCCGCCGCATGGAGCGCCTCACCCGCCGCGAGTTCGTCCGCACCGAGGGCTCCCAGTTCGGCGACGTCATCGAGCACGTCGTGCGCTCCCTCCAGGGCGGCAAGAGCGTCGT
The DNA here is from genome assembly GCA_022827945.1 of Dehalococcoidia bacterium. GTDB lineage: Bacteria > Chloroflexota > Dehalococcoidia > Tepidiformales > Tepidiformaceae > UBA2991. The sequence continues at coordinate 19,118 of JAJEIT010000094.1, forward strand.
CGTCCAGTTCGGTCGCTTCGGGAACGACCTCGTCAGCTACATGCTCGTCGCCAACATGCTCTCCCGCCGTATCTGGGAGCGGTATCGCGACAGCACCGAGCGCTCCGAGGAGCGCGAAGCCCCCAACCGCCTCGTCATCGTCATCGAGGAAGCCCACAAGTTCGTCGACCGCTCCCTCGCCGGCCAGAGCATCTTCGGCCAGATCGCCCGCGAGCTGCGCAAGTACAACGTCACCCTTCTCGTGATCGACCAGCGTCCCAGCCAGATAGACCCGGAGGTCCTCTCCCAGATCGGCACGAAGTTCACGCTCCAGCTCGACAGCGACAACGACGTCGAGGCCATCGTCGGTGGCGTTGCCGGCAGGAGCGGCCTCCGCCAGGTCATCGCCGCCCTCGAGAGCAAGCGCCAGGCGCTCGTCTTCGGCCACGCCCTGCCCATGCCCGTCGTCGTCCAGACCCCCGAGGCCACCAACGCCGACTCCGCCCGCGCCTCCCTGCGCGCCCGGCTCGGCCTCCCCGAGCAGGAAGAAACGAGCCCCGCCGCCGCCCTCTTTGGCGCTCCGCCCGATTCCGCGCCGCCGGCGGACGAGCGGTGAGCGACGTTCCCCGCGCCCACGCCGAGTGGGACGCTGGCGACATGGGCTGCGGCGAGGTTATCGTGATGCTTCGATCCCGCATGAGGGGACTGGCCGCGGGCGAGGTGCTGAAGCTCACCGTGCGCGACCTTGGCGCTCCCGAGGACATGCCAGCATGGTGCCGCATGACTGAACGCCGCCTCCTCCGCGCCGACCACCCCCACTACTGGATCGAACAGCGCCAAAACCCCTGAATCAAGGAGACACCCGCTCCCGTGCCAGGCAAGTTCTGCGTCAACCTCACCTCTTCCGGCAACGACCCCGACAAGGCGACCGTCGGCTTCGTCGTCGCCAACGCCGCCCTCGGCTCCGAGAAGGAGACCCTCGTGTTCCTCAGCACCGAGGGCGTCCGCCTCGCCGAGAAGGGCTACGCCGACGCCATCCGCGAGGACGGCTTCCTGCCGCTCACCGAGCTCATGGACGCCTTCACCGGCGGCGGCGGGACCATCTACGTCTGCGCGCCCTGCTTCAAGAAGCGCGGGCTCGACGAGAACAACCTCGTCGAAGGCGCGACCATCGTCGGTGGGGCGATGCTCGTGGAGTTCCTCTCCGACGGCGCCCCCAGCGTCACGTACTAGGCGCGAAACCCACCCCGTGAGCGGTTCGGCCAGTCCCGGCGATCCAGTCGAGCGCCACCCGTTCGCGCCCGACGCCGGCTTCGACGGCGGCGACCTGGACTGCGGCGGCGGCCTGCTGCTGCTGATCCGCCGCAATATCGACCCCCTCGCCCCCGGCGGCCTCCTCGAAATCCGCTCGACCGAATCCACGGTCGAGATCGAGCTGCCCGCCTGGTGCCGGATGACCGGTAACGAGCTCGTCTCCTGGACGAAGCAGGGCGAACAGCGCAGCTACCTCGTATCGAAGGGCCCCCTCGCCGAGCGGCGGCCGGCCACCCCGCCGCCGTCCCCCGGCCCGGTTCGCGACCGGCCCCTTGTCGAAGTCTCCGTCCCCGACTCGCTCCCCGAACCGGCCCCCGCCCCCGCCGTCGAGCCGCTCTCCGTCATGGGCATCGGCAGCTGGCCCCGCCCCCGCTGGATGCTCCAGGCCATGCACGACCACCTCGAAGGCCGCCTCGACGGCGACGCTTTCCACGAGACCGCCGACGACGCCGTCCGCCTCGTCCTCGACGCCCAGCGTCGCGCCGGCGTCGATGTCGTTACGGACGGCGAGCAGCGGCGCGACAACTACGCCAGCTTCGTCGGTGGCCTCCTCGATAACTGCCAGCTCATCCCCCTCAGCGACCTCACCGCCATGGTCGACGACCCCGACGAGTTCCACCGCGAGCTGCGCGCCCTCGACGTGCCCGCCGAGGACGTGCGCCACCCCGTCGTCCACGGCCCCCTGGGCCGCAGCCGCCCCCTCGCCGCCCACGAGCTCGCCTTCGCCCGCTCCTGCGCCGGTACGCCCGTCAAGGTCGCCCTCCCCGGCCCCTACCTGCTGACCCGCACCATGTGGCTCGACTGCCTGCGCGAGCGCCCCTACGCGACCCGCGACGACCTGGCCGTCGATGTCGTGCGCGTCCTGCGCGAGGAGTTGCACGCCCTCCTCGCCGGCGGCGCCGCGCTCGTGCAGTTCGACGAGCCCGTGCTCACCGAGGTCGTCTACGGCGAGGTCGGGGCGAAGCGCAGCTTCATGTGCGGCGCTCTCAGCGAGAAGCTCACGCCCGAGCGCGAGCTCGCCTTCGCCGCCGACCTCCTCCGCGAGACCGTGCGCGGCCTCCCCGCCGAGCGGCTCGGCCTGCACGTGTGTCGCGGCAACTGGACGCCGGACGAGTCCGCCGCCCTCTCCGGCGACTACCGGCCCCTGCTCGGGTTCCTCGGCGACGCTCCCGTCGGGAGCCTGTTCCTTGAGCTCTGCACCCCCCGCGCCGGCGAACTGGAGCTCCTGCGCGACCTCCCCGGCGACAAGCGCATCGGCGTGGGCGTGGTGAACCCGAAGGATCCCGCGGTCGAGTCCGTCGAGGTGATCCGGGAGGGCATCGCCCGCGCCGTCAACCTCTTCGGGAAGGAGCGCGTCCTGCTGGCGCCCGACTGCGGCTTCGCCACGTTCGCCGACAACCCGGTCGCTTCCGCCCGCACCGCCGAGGCGAAGCTTGCCGCCGTCGTCGAGGCCCGGGACGGGGTCGTGGATAGTGAATAGTGAGTGGTGAATGGTGAGTAGCCGGACGAAGTCACCATCCACTATCCACTAGTCACTATCCACTACTACCCACCCCTCCTCCGCCAGTAGTCCTCTCGCTTGCGCGCGGCCTCTGCTTGCAGGAATCGCGGGTCCCGCGCTTTTCTGCGGTACCGCTCCGCGTTGGTCTGCTGGATGCGCCTGCGCTGGGCGGGCTTCGTGTCGTACGCCTCGCGCTTTTCGTTGCGGTTGTGCTCGCGGTAATGGTCCGTCTTGCGCCAGCAGTCGTAGCAGAGACCCTCCGGCCGTGGGGAGTTGATTCGCGGCGGACGTGTCTCCTCGCCGCACTCTGCACAGCTAGACATAGAGCTAGACATAGAGGAAGACACGAGGGGAACCGCCTGAAGGCGGTCCCCCTCGCGAGGTGGCACTTGGTTTAGGGCCGTCGGGCTAGCGCCGGCGGCGGGCGAAGGTGTAGCTGCCCAGCAGGATTGCCAGGGCGGTCACACCGAGGATGGCAGCCAGCGAGGTGCTGGTGCTGGTCGTGCTGGTGGCGAGGCCGGTGCCGGTGTCGCCGGCTTCCGGAGCCATGTCGTCCATGTCATCCATGTCGTCCATGGGCTCCTCGGGCATTTCGCCCATGTCGTCGTCGCCCATGTCCTCGTCGCCCATGTCGTCCGTCGGGCAGTCGTCGCCCATGTCATCCATGGGCTCCGCAGGCTCGGACGGCTCCGCGGGCTCCGCGGGCTCGTCGGGCATGTCGCCCCCGCCCATCTCGTCCGGGCACTCGTCGCCCATGTCATCCATGGGCTCCTCGGGCATGGCGGAAGAGACGGTCAGGTTGAGGTCGGTGCGGCCGCCACCGCTCCAGGTTCCAGATTCAGCGGCGTCGTAGCCCATGACCTGGAAGGAAACGGTGTCGCCGGCATCGGCGCAGGTGTCGGGAACGTCGACCGCGTAGGTCGATCCGGCGGCGCTTTCGATGACGGTGGCAGAACCACACTCGGCGCCGTTGACGATAGCGGTGACCGACGTGCCGGCGGCCGCGGCTTCACCATCGATGGTGACGGCGCCGGCGAAGCGGTGAGGCGGGCCAGACGGCTGGGCCTCGGCCACCTCTCCGCTGAAGAGGCCGGCGAGGCCGAGCAGCATGACTGCCGCAACGCCTCCCCCGAGCCACTTGAGAATCCTGGTCATTCGGTTTTGCTCCTTTAGCTGTCCGTATGGCTGACGCCCGGGACCCCTCCCGTGCCCCCGCCCCCGCTCGAGGCGGGGACGGGGACGGGAGTGGTGGCGGACAGTTACTCGACGATCACGAAGTACGCGTCGCCGTTGCTGAGCGATGTGAGGGTGTTGCCACCCGGGACATCGGCCGCATTCGGGAAGTAGCCGTCCCAGGTGCCGGACCCGGTGTTGTACGACCAGATGGCCGAAACACCCATGTCGGAGCCGGCGGACGGATCAGCTCCGTCCTCACCGTTCCAGACCACGAGGTTCTGGCCGGAAACGAGCTGGTTGTTCCACGTGGCCGGTGGGGCCTCGGGCTCGGGCTCTTCCTCGACCACGGGCTCGGGGCCGACGGCCACGGTGATGACCGCACGGGCATCGCCGGACCTGACGACGAACACCACGTTCCCCTCAAGGGAGGAAGCCAGGAAGGTGAACTTCGCCTCGCCGTTCGCCGTGTCTCCCTTCTCACCATCGAGGATGGCGCCGCCGCCCTCGACCTTGGTGACGGAGACCGGCTGCGTGCCGACGCGGTTACCCGCGTCGTCCGTGACAGTGAGGGTGACCTCGATCTCGTCCAGCGCGTCGATGCGCGAGGGCGCGTCGTGGCTGATGGAGTCCGAGGGGCCTGCGACCGTCATGACGACCTCGGCCTTCAGGGTCGTGGTCGCGTCAACAACCAGCTGGAAGTTGAGGGTGTGATCGCCACGGGTGGCGGCAGCGGGCGCCTCAGCGGCGCTGCTGACACGAACCACGCACTGGCCAGCAGCGTTGGTCCCGGCGTCGTTACCGCAGTACACGGCACCCTTCGGAGGGTCGTCGGCGGTGTTGGCGTCGTCGTCCTGTACGAGAGCAACGGCCACAGCGACAGCATCGTCCACGTCAGGCGTGATGACCTTGTCGACGACCGGCTGCGTGATGTCCGCGCCCTTGACGGGGCGGTCATCGGCGTCGGTCACGGTGAAGGTCACGAAGGCCCCGCCACCAAGGTTGATGGAGCTCTGCGGAGCATCGGCAGCGAGATTCGCGGCCTCACCGAAGAAGGTCACCTCGGTGGAACCGGCACCCAGCTTCCCGACCAGGACGGTGATGGTAGCCGTCCCCGGAACCCCACCACTCAGAGTGGCGGTCGCCTGCCCATCAGCGTTGGTCTCGGAGGTGGAGCAAGTGTTCTGGGGGTCGGCGTCTTCAGCACACACGACCTTGCCGTTCGGCGTGATGAAGCTGACATTGATGTCACCCACGTAGGGCTTCGCCACTGGCGTCGTGTCGTCCATCACGGTCACGACGATGGTCGATGTACCCGTACCGGCCGCGGCAGTCTCGTCGCCCTTCGCCGGAGCAACAGAGAAGGAAGCCGGCTGCGGCTCAGGATCCGCAACGGTCAAAACGATGTCTGAGGTAGTTGTGGCACCGGGAGTCTGGTGGGTGAAGTAGAGGTGCTGGCCCGTCTTGGACTCTTCTCCCACGGCAACCCGGATGGTCATCAGACCCGTCGCGACGTTGCGATCACAGTTATCGCCGTCGCTGCAGGTGAGGGTGGTCTTCCCGTTCGCTGCGAAGGAGCCGGTGGCCCCGTCGTCACTCAGTGAGAACCGCTGGCGGCCCGTGAGGTTGACGGTCACATCCTTGTCTTCGCCAGGGGTGACAGTGCCATCTTCCGTGAGGGTGACTGATGGCGTCGTGATCTGCGCGGTTGCTATCGCGTCGTCGGCGCAGGAGCTGTCATCACTTGCATACGCCGTGATGTCGTACTTTGTGCTCGACTTCAGGTCATTCGCCGCGTAGGTCCCTACGGAACCGTCCGTTCCATCCACAGCCCCCGTCTGACAGGTAGGGGTGGTGTCGTCGCCATCCTCTACCACCGTCAGATACCACGCGGTGATGGCTGGATCCGCAGGCGCGGGCGCGAGGTAGCCCGTGAGGGTGACCGTGACGTCGAGGTCGTTGTCGGTGTCGTCATTGGAGAATTCGTACGCATACTCCGCGGACAGGGCCGGCCCGTTCTGGGCGTCGGCCGCATTCGAGTTGGTGAGGACGCCGCTGAAGGCGACGGCCGCCACCATTGCTACGAGCGCCAGGAGCGCGGCGGACTTCCAGCCGGCAATGGCGCTAATTGGGTTCTTCTTCAATCCAAACTCCTTGGAGTTGTGTGGTGGGCCGGTGGCCCGGGTGCGTGAAACTAGGCGTTAGCTCGTCCCTGGGGCGCTCCTCCTCTCGTGCCGATCTGTCGTGAGTACCAATCGTTCACAACGCCCGGATGTGGAAAAGGTTGCTCAATCTTCGCGCCATTCTACGCAAACTACTTACGAACCGGTCAACCCATAACACTACCACTGAGAAAGGAGATAGTACGGCTACTAGTGACGACTAACGGTCTCGTATTCCTGCCACGGATAAAAATCATTTGTAGGAAATAGACGACAAATGATAGGGGCACCTGGTCGCGGGGGTGTTACCACGGAGAAAGGAGGGGCGTAGTGAATAGTGAGTAGTGAATAGTGACTGGTGATCAGTGCCCGTCGGGGATTTGACACGGAGAAAGGAGAAGGGGGCTCGCGAAGGTGGTGGCCGGCGCCCGGCGGAGCTTTAACACGGAGAAAGGAGGAGGCACCGGCTACAGGGAGGGGGATGGCCGGCTGGTGTCTACCACGGAGAAAGGAGGGAACGTAGTGAATAGTGAATCGTGGGCGGGGCGGTTCACTACTCACTACGCACCATCCACTACCCACTACGCGCGGTGGGCTCGCTCCGCTCGCCGGGGGTCGGGCCGGGGCGGGCTATTCACTACTCACTAAGCACCATCCACTACCCCACTACGCGCGGTGGGCCGTCCCCCTTGCCAGCCGCAACCGTCTCCCCTCACACTCCTGTATGGCCCGTGCCTTCGACCCTCTTGCCGCCGCCCGCAAGCTCCGCGAAAACGGCGCCGGAGAGTCCCTCGCCACCGCCACCGTCGAGGTCGTCCAGGACGCCACCTCCGACCTCGTCACCCGCGACTTCTTCCGCGCCGAGATCTCCGAGGTCCGTGGCGAGATTTCCCAGCTCCGTGGCGAGTTGTACCGCGCCCTCTGGATCCAGGGCGGCGCCATCATCACCATCAACCTCACCGCCCTCGGCGTCGCCACCGGGATCATCGTCGCGCTGGGGTAGCGGCGTAGTGAATGGTGGATAGTGAATAGTGGGTAGTGGATGGTGGGCTCGCTCCGCTCGCTGGGGGTCGGGGCGGGGCGGGCTATTCACTACGCACCAGTCACTATTCACCCCCGGTGGCCGTCCCCCAACAGCCAATAGCCAACAGCCAGGACCGCCAACAAGCCGCGACGGGGGCTTGCTGTCCTTACGCAACTTGAGGTAAGGTCGCGATAGAGGTGGTGATGGGAATCGAACCCACTTCGGGCGAAGGTTGTCGCTTCGTCCAAGCCTAGGGTTGCTAACACAGCGCCTTTACCAATCGGCCACACCACCGAAGAAGGCCCCGGCTGCTAACCGGGGTCGTTCTTTATCTACGATGAGCCTTGCCAAACTAAGCCAGGGCCTACGGTGACGGGCCGCGCTATGGGCGGCCTACGGTAGCTGGCGCGAGTGGTACCGACAAGGCTCCCGACTCGGTAGCCGGTGACCCCCGTCCTGTCCCCTGGTCACCATCCGCCGGTCACGAGCCACTACCCACCATCCACTATCCACTATCCACTACCCCCGCCGCCGCCTCCTGCGGCTCGCCCTCGCCCTCACCCCGCGACGTGACCCGCCGGAAGAAGCGGCCGATGTCGTGGTTCTCCCACGCCACCAGCACCTGCGCCGCCACGAAGATGCTGCTGTACGTCCCCGCGATCACCCCCACCAGCAGCACCAGCAGGAAGTTCTGGATGGTCACGCCGCCGATCAGGAACATCGCGATGATCGTCAGCACCGTCACGAACGAGGTGTTGATGGAACGCACGAGCGTCTCCGTCAGGCTCACGTTCACCGCCTCCGCGAACGGCACTAGCGTGTCCCGCGAAGTCACCTCGCGCACGCGGTCGAACACGACGATCGTGTCGTGAACGGAGAAGCCGATCACCGTCAGGATCGCCACGATGAAGGCCGCATCGACCTCCGTGCCCGCCACCTTCGCCAGCAGTGAGAAGAGCCCCAGCACGATCACCGAGTCGTGTACGAGCGCGATCACCGCGCAGAGTCCGTACCGCCACGCCGCCCGCTGCCGCCGGAAGGCGAACGCCACGTAGATCAGGATCGCCACCGCGGCCGCCGCCACCGCCAGCGTCGCGTCGCGCGCGATCTCCGTCGAGACCGTTCCCGAGACTGTCGCGAAGTCCAGCCGCCGAACCGTCCCGAACTCCTCCTCCAGCGCCGCCAGGATGTCGTCGATCTCGCCGGGCGGCACGGGACCCTCCCCCGCCTCCAGCGGAGGCGCGCCCTCCAGCTCGATCGTCCGCACCAGGTACGTGTTGAACCCCGCCCCCTGCACGCGCGCCTCCTCGTGCCCGAGCCGGGCCAGCGCATCGCGCAGCTCCTCCGGCTCCACCACGCGCACGGGTTCCGGCACCGGCGGCTCCGCCTCTTCCGTCCCCTCTTCGCCGTCTGTCTCCGCCACCGCCGCCTCTTCCTGCGCGAACTGCAGCGTGAACGTCGACCCGCCCGTGAACTCGATGCCCGCCTTCAGCGGGGGCGGCACCAGCAGCATCACCGCCGCCGCCACGAACACGACCAGCGAGAGCCCCAGCGTGACCCAGCGGCGCTGGGCGAACGCGATGAACGTCGAGCGCGGGGTGGCCGGCGCTGGTTGGTCCTCGTCCTCGTCCTCGGCGGCCTGCGCCGACAGCGGCTCGGCGTTGAAGAGCCAGCGCGAACGCGAGATCCGCGTTCCCACGAACAGCCGCAGGAATGTCCGCGTCACCACGATCGCCGAGAACATGCTCACGGCCACGCCGATCGCCAGCGTGATCGCGAACCCGCGCACGAACGATGCCCCGAACTGGTCGCCGAACCAGAACAGGATGGCGCACGTGATGAACGTCGCGATGTTCGAGTCGCGGATGGATGGCCACGCCCGCCGGAAGCCCGTCTCGATCGCCGTCGCCAGCGGCCGGCCCCGGCGCAGCTCCTCCTTCATCCGTTCGAAGATGAGGATGTTCGCGTCGACGGCCATGCCCACCGAGAGGATGAACGCCGCGATCCCCGAGAGCGTGAGCGTGACCGGCCACAGCTTGAACACCGTCAGCGTGATCAGCGCGTAGACGATCAGGGCGAACGCCGCCAGCACCCCCGGCAGGCGGTAGTACAGGATCATGAACGCCAGCACCGCCAGCAGCCCGATCTCCGCCGCGTTCACCGAGGCCTTGACCGAGTCGTCGCCCAGCGAGGCGCTCACCTCGTTCGCCTGGATCGTGCGCAGCGGGACCGGCAGGGCGCCCGCGTTCAGCTGCCGCGAGAGGTCGTTCGCCTCCGTGAAGGTGTCCAGCCCCGTGATCGTTCCCTGGTCCTCGATCACGCCCTGCACGACCGCGTCCGATATCAGCTCGTTGTCGAGATAGACGAGCAGCCGTCTCCGCGGGTCCCCGATCGGGTGCTGGAGCGCCCTCGACGTGATCTGCCGCATGAGCTCGTTGCCCACGCCGGTGGTCTCGAAGTTCACGGCGTAGGTGGTGCCCCGGCGCTCCGGGTAGGTGTTGCTCTTCAGGTGCTGGCCCGTCATCGCGATCTCGACCCCGTCGATGATCCCGCTGGCGGCCACGAGCTGGCTCTCGTCGTTGAAGATGCGGTACGACAGCGTCGCCGTGCGGCCGATGAGCCGCTCCGCGTCGGGAAGGCTCATCCCCGGCACCTGCACATCGAGCCGGTTCCCGCTCGCGATCTGGATCTCCGGCTCAACGACGCCGAAGGCGTCCACGCGCCGCTCGATCACCTCCTTGGCGACCTCCAGCGACTCGGTCAGGTCACCCTCGAAGTCCGGCGGCGGCTCCGCCTGCAGCACGAGGTGCGCGCCGCCCTGGAGGTCGAGGCCCAGCCGCATCGTCTTGCGCTCGTAGTCGCCGATGCTGATGCCCCGGCCTTCCGGCCAGAAGTCGCCGGGCAGGTAGCGGCTCGGGGCGCTCGGCCAGACCGCGAACAGGCAGAAGACGCTGACCGCGAGGATCGCCAGGAAGACGAAGGTGGTTGTGGGACTACGCATTCGGGTCGCCGGACTCGCCGGCGCCCGCCGCCACCGTCTCGAGCGCCTCTTCGGGCGCGGGCTCCAGGGTCGTGAGCCGCCGCTCGATAGCGTCGGTCAGTGCGCGCACGTGGATGCCGGGCGCGTTCTCCAGGATCAGCTCCGTCGGGCCGTCGTCCGGGGCCTGGACGTCCTTCACCTCGGCGATGATGCCGCCGGTCGTCACCACTTCGTCGCCGATCTGCAGCTCGCGCACGGCCTTCTTGCGCTGCCGCTGCTGCTTCAACACCGGCTGCAGCAGGATGAAGTAGAACGCCGCCACGGCAAGCACCGTGTAGAAGATGACGCTGAACATCACAGCCATGGCAGCACCCCGGGCCTAGCCCTCGGCGGTCAGCCGTTCGAGAGATTGGCGCGCCAGCGCGAGCGCGGTCGCGCGATCGTCCACCTCACCCGCCAGCTGAGCTTCGCGAACCGATGTTAGGACAGCCCCCAGAAGCCGTCCACTTGAAAGCCCCAGCTCCCGCATCAGCTCCTCCCCGTCCACCAGCGCCGGTTCCTCCTCCCGCAGCGCCTCCTCCGTGCGCGTCACGATGTGCCCGAGGAAGGCGATGTGCCGCTCGAAGTGCTCGCGCCGGTAGGCCGGTCCCCGCGTCGCCATGCCGTCCGCGAGCTGGAGCAGCAGGAGCGGCAGCGTCTGCCCGTCCAGGTCCCGCGCGAACCGGCGCAGTGCCCGATCCGTCGGCGGCCACGAGCGCGCGAACTCCCCCGGCCGCAGGTGGTAGCGGACCATGGTCGTCACGAAGTCGATGCTCGCCTGCTCGAACCCCAGCGCCGCCAGCCGCCCCTCCAGCAGCTCCGCCCCCACCGGGCCGTGCCGGGGGAATCGCAGCTTCCCCTCGCGCACCTCCGCCGTTCGCGGCTTCGCGATGTCGTGTACGAGGCACGAGAGGCGCAGGAGGTGCACCAGCGGCCGCCCGTCGATCTCCCTGGCCAGCCACTCCGCCATCGGAATCTCCGGCGAGGGGTCCGGCATCCGCAGCCCATCGACCCCTTCCCCCAGCGCCCGGTCGAGCGCCCCGACCGCCGAGAGGTTGTGCTCCAGCACCGTGTAGTGGTGCAGCGCCGGCTGATCGAATCCCCGCCCCTCCTCCAGCTCCGGCAGCAGCCCCGATGTCAGCGTGCCGTCCGCGTCGAGGGCGCGTAACCGCGACTCCGCGTCATCGCGCGCGATCGCCTCGATCAGATCCCTGGGGGGTGTCACGGGGGCAGTCTACCGCCCCGTGGACTCAGGCCCGCGGGTGCGCCTGGTCGTACTGCTCTCGCTTCTGCTGATCGGTCAGCTGCGTGTAGATCTGCGTCGTCGAGATGCTGGCGTGGCCGAGCGCCTCCTGCACGTTCCGCAGCGGCATCCCGCCCGAGAGCATGTGCGTGGCGTACGTGTGCCGCAGCGTGTGCGGCGTAATCCCGTCCAGCCCCGCCTCCCGCGCGTAGTTCTTCAGGATCAGCCAGAACCCCTGGCGTGTCAGCCGTCCCCCGCGGCGGTTCACGAACAGGGCACCCTCGTTCCGGTTGCGCACCATCTTCGGCCGCACGTGGAAGATGTACTGACGCAGCTCGTCCACCGAGCGCTGGTACAGTGGCAGCGCCCGCTCCTGGTCACCCTTCCCGATGCCGCGAACGGTGACCGGATCGCTCTCCAGCGCCACGTGTCCGACATCCAGCGACACCAGCTCGGTCACCCGCATGCCGGTCGCGTAGGCCAGTTCCAGCATCGCCTTGTCGCGCTGGGCGACGGGCGTGCTCTTGCGCGCCGGCTGCTCGAGCAATTCGTCCACTTCCTCGGGCGTCAGCGTGCGCGGCAGGGCCTTTCCGACCTGCGGGGAACGCAGCTCCTCCGTCGGATCGCACGTGAGAATGCCCTCCGCGGCCATGAAGCTGAAGAACGACTTCACGGCGGCCACCTTCCGGGCCACCGTCGCCGCCTTGTAGCGCCGTTCCCGCAACTCCTCGACGAACGCCAGCAGCATCTGGTCCGTGATCGCCTCCCACGAGGCGCCGTTGTCGGAGGTCTGGCGAGCCACGCTCTTCTCGAACTGCGCGAGGTCGCTGCGGTAGGCGGAGATCGTGTTCTCGGAGGCGTTCTTCTCGACTGCGAGGAACGTCAGGAACTCGGAAATGCGGGTATCCACTCCAGGCCCCCCTCCAGGACACGGTTCGGAACTCGTACAAGTGCGGAGGGCTCATCCTAGGCGGACGCGCCGCTCTTCGCCATATGAAACCGCGACCTTCCGGTGAAGATTTCGCAGAGTCCGAAAAACTGCGTAGGAACGCTCACAGGGGACCGCCAATCACGCCGCCGATCACGCAGAGGACTTTCCCGGGATCGCGCGAATCTGGGGGGAGGCCTGCCCGGCTCAGCCGTGGTCGCCGGCCCCGACGATGCGCAGCCAGCGACGCTTCCCCACCCGCACCCGCGACCCCACCCGCGCCGGCTCCCGCCCGTCCCCGACCGCCTCGCCGTCAACCGTCACCGCCCCCTGGTCGAACAAGCGTCGCGCTTCCCGCCGCGACGGCGCCGCTCCCGCCTCCACGATCACGTCGATGAGCGGCTGGCCCTCGTGCGCCGCCGCTTCCGGCATCTCCTCAGGCTCCTCGCGCCGCTGCACGGTCCGCTCGAAGTGCGCCTCCGCCTGCGTTGCCGCCTCCTCGCCGTGCAGTTCCGTCACGATTGTGCGCGCCAGCCGCTTCTTTTCGGTCATCGGGTCGCGCTCGTTGTTCGCGAGCCCTTCGATCGTCGCCACCACGTCGCCCCGGTCGAGGTTCGTCGCCAGCTGGAAGTAGTTCGCCAGCGCCCCGTCCGGGATCGACATCGCCTTGCCGTACTGTTCTTCCGGCGCCTCGTCCAGCCCGATGAAGTTCCCCGTCGACTTCGACATCCGCATCGCGCCGTCGATCCCCACGAGGATCGGCACCGTGACGGGCACGTGCTTCCGCTGCCCGGCGTCCTCCTGGATCTTCCGCCCAGCCATCAGGTTGAAGAGCTGCTCCGTCGCCCCAACCTGGACGTCACACTCCAGCGCCAGCGCGTCGTATCCCTGCATGAGCGCATAGAGAAATTCGTGCAGGTAGACAGCGTCGCCCCGCAGCTGCCGCTCCCGGAAATTGTCGCGGCTGAGCATTTCCGCGACCGTGAAGCGCGACATCAACGCGATCAGGTCGCTCAGGTCGAGCGAGCCAAGCCACTCCGAGTTGTGCCGGATTGTGGTCTTGTCCGGATCCAGGATCCTGGCTGCCTGCGCGAAGTACGTGGCTTCGTTCGCCTTTACGTCCTCGACCGTCAATTGCGGCCGCAGGGTGTTCTTGTCCGAGGGATCCCCGATCAGCGCGGTCGTGTCGCCGATCAGGAGCACCGTGTCGTGGCCAAAGTCCTGGAACTGCCGCAGCTTCCGCAGCGGCACCGCGTGCCCCAGCGTCAGCGACGTGGCCGTCGGGTCGATCCCCAGGTAGACCCGAAGCGGGCGGTCCTCCTCCAGCAGCTCCCGCAGCTCCGCCTCGAACGCCCGCCGCAGGCCCCCGTCCCCGTACTCCACCCCGCTCATGAGCACGAACAGCTGCTCGTCGACGGGCGCCATCGTGCGGCTCACGCCAGCACCCCCCGCACGTGCTCGACGTCCGCCGTGATCTGCGCCCGCAGCTCCTCCGGTCCCGAGAACGCCTGCTCGGGACGCACCCGGTCCACGATCGCGATCTCCATGCGCTCGCCGTACAGGTCGCCCTCGAAGTCGAGCAGGTGCGTCTCGATCGAGATGTGCCCCTCGTCGAAGGTCGGCCGCCGCCCGATATTCGTCGCCCCCCGCAGCTCCCGCCCCGCAACCGTCGCGACGGTTGCGTACACGCCCAGCGCCGGCAGCGCCCGGTCGGCTGCGACGGAGATATTCGCGGTCGGGAACCCGATCGTGCGTCCCCGCTCGAACCCGCGGACGACCGGCCCCGCCAGCCGGTAGGGCCGTCCCAGCAGGTCGGTTACGGCTCGCATATCGCCTTCGCCCAGCGCCTTTCGCACCATCGTCGAGCTGCACCGTTCGCCGCCCGCCATCAGCGGCTCGATCTGCACCACCTCGAACCCCAGCTCCTCGCCCGTCCGGCGCATCCGCTCCGGGGTGTCGGCCGGCGCCCCCCGCCCGAAGGCGGCGTCGGGGCCGAGCACCATCACCTGCATGTCCAGCAACCGGTGGAACGCCTCCGCCAGCTCCTCCGCCGTCACCTCCGAAAGCTCCGACGTGAACGTCAGCGGCAGCACCCACGAGGCGCCCGCCTCGCGCATGAGTCGCAGCCGGTCCTCCAGCGAGGTCAGGTAGCTCGGCATGATGTCGGGCCGGAGCACCGTCGCCGGGTGCGGGTGCAGCGTCACGACGCCGGGCGCGAGCCCGCGTGCGTCCCCCTCTTCCCGCAGCCGCGCCAGCAGCGCCTGGTGGCCCCGATGCACGCCGTCGAAGACGCCCATCACGAGCGCGCTCCCACCGGCGGGGGTGGCCATCTCCAGTTGGGCCAGCGTCAGCGATGGCAGCGTCACGGTCATGGCTCTCGCGAGGGACGCCCCGGCCCCCCTGCTCCCCACTCTCGCACGATGCCGCCAGCTACACTAGCCACATGCGCCTCCGGCTCTTGCTGGCGCTCCTCTGGCTCGGCGCCATGGTCGGACTGGCGAGCACGCCCAGCCCGGAGGACCCCTCCAGCGGGGCGCTCGCGAACGCCGTCCACGCCGTCCAGTACGCCGTCTTCGTGCTCATCCTGCTCAGTTTGGCCCGAGCCGTGCTTCCACGCCTTCCCGCGACCGTCCTCTTCGTGCCCATCCTGGGGGTCGCCCTGCTCGTGGGCGCCGGGCAGGAGTGGTACCAGTCGTTCCTTCCCTACCGCTCCGCCGACCCCAACGACATACTCTTCGACGCAGTCGGGGCTGTCGGTGGTCTGCTCTTCGGGACTCTTGTCGCGACCCTGTGGCAGCGCCGCCTCCGACGTCAGCTCGCCGCCTTCTGAACCAGCGCCCGCACGCGGATGTCCCCCCACGCCTGGGACTGCTCCACCTCGCACGTTCCCCGCTTCAGCAGCTCCAGCAGCGCGATGAAGGTCACCACCAGCTCGACCCGGGACGTGCAGGACTCGATCACCTGCCGGAACGAGAACGACCGCCCCCTTCCCCGCAGCCGCCCCTCCAGCATCGCGATCTGGTCCGCCAGGCTCACGTCGCTGCGCTCGACCGTGCCGTCGGGCTCCTCCGGCATCCGCTCCAGCACTTCCATCATCACCGCGTAGAGGGCATCCAGCGTCACGCCGGCAAGGGCGTTCCCCTCCGGGGGCTCCGGCGGGGGCGCGCCCCGCGGATAGGTGCGCCACCCCGCTTGCATCCGCTCCCCCAGCGCATCCGCCGCCTCCCGGTAGCGCTGGTACTCGAGCAGCAGCGCCACCAGCTCCTCGCCCGGATCCTCTTCCTCGGGCTCCTCTTCGTCCTCGTCCCGTCCCGGCAGCAGCGCGCGCGACTTCAGCTGCAGCAGCTTCGCCCCGATCGACACGAACTCCGCCAGCGCCCCCGCGTCCAGCGAGTCGTCGGCGTGAACCGCCTCCAGGTACTGGTCGGCAACCGCCACCAGCGACACCGTCGTGATGTCGAGGTCGCGACGCTGGATTAGCGTCAGCAGAAGGTCCAGGGGCCCCTCGAACGTCGGCAGGCGGATCTCGTGCATGGCCTCCCGAAGGCCGCTCCCCGCCAGTGCGCCTCGTACCGACTCGTCCCGCTGCCCCGGCCCCGACTCCGAGGCCGTGTGCTCGACTGCAGCGTCTTGACGAGCGGATTGCATGATCTCGCGGCTCGCGCCTACGGCAAAGCGCGAAGGCGCCTCACTCTCCCGCCGGCGACTCTGCTCCGTTCGCCGGCGTCAGGTCCGTTCGTAGTCGTACCGCGTCACGAAGGTAGATGTGCTGGATGTCCTGCGGAGCCGCATCGGTGTTCACGTGCAGCAGGATGCGCACGCACTTCTGCATCGATCCCGGCACGTTCATCTCGTGCCCGCACAGCAGCGGCACGTACTTCCAGCCCTCCAGCCGGCGGGTCGCCTCCGCCGGGAACTCCGCGTTCAGATCGGGCGAGGTCGTGAAGTGGCAGGAGGCGATGTCGTCCGCCTGCACGCCGTTCGCCTCGACCATTGCCTCAAGCAGTTCGCGCGTCCCGTCGAGGATCGCCTCGCGGTCATTCTCGCCAACCGTGATCGCTCCGCGGATGCCGCGAACCGCCATCAATGTCACTCCCGGGGACCAGCTATGCGCCCGCTCCGCTGCGCCCCGTAACCCGTTCGACGTACGAACGGACGCGGTCGACGCAGCCCTCGACGCTCCCCCCTTCGATGGCCGCGATGATAGCAGAGCCGACGATCACGCCCTCGGCCACCCGCCCCACCCGGGCCACCTGCTCCTCCGTCGAGACCCCGAATCCGACCGCGATCGGCAGCTCCGTGTGCCGCCGGATCGTCGCCACGAGGTCGCCCACCTCCTCCGGGACTTCCGCGCCTCCCGTCGTCGCCGTCACGCTCACGCAGTAGATGAACGAGTCCGCCACCGCCGCGACCTCCCCCATCCGCTCCTCCGCCGTCGTCGGCGCGACCAGCGGCACGAAGCTCACGCCGTTCGCCGCGCAGGCCTCCCGGAACGTCCCCGCCTCGTCCGGCGGGAGATCCACCACGATGAATCCGTCCGCGCCCGCCGCCGCCGCGTCCGCCGCCGCCCGCTCCTCGCCATAGGCGAGCAGGGGGTTGTCGTATCCCATCAGGACCAGCGGGACCGACAGCCCCTGCGCCCGCGCCTCTCGCACCATCCCGAGGCAGTCCGCGAACGTGACCCCCGCCGCCACCGCCACCTCGTTCGCGCGCTGGATCGTCGCTCCGTCGGCCAGCGGGTCCGTGAACGGCACGCCCAGCTCGATGACGTCGGTGCCTCCCGCCTCCAGCCCCAGCAGCAGCGGCACCGTCTGGCCGGGCTCGGGGAACCCCGCCATCACGTACCCCACGAACGCCGCCCGACCCTCGCCGTTCGCCTGTGCGAACCGCGCCCGCAACCGTTCCGACATCCGCTACGCCTCCGTTACCAGCAGCAGGGAGAAGCTGGCCGCGTTGAACAGCACGTGGAAGGCCACGCTCTCCCAGAGATTCCCGCGCCGCCAGAACAGCCACGCGAGCACCACGCCGATGATAAAGAATGGAATCAGGCTGCCCGGGTCCAGGTGCACCCCGCTGAAGACCGCCCCCGAGAACAGCGCCGCCGGCCAGAATCCCCACCGCTGCAGCCCCCCGAAGATGAGCCCCCGGTAGAAGATCTCTTCCGAGAGCGGCGCCGTCACGATCACGGCGATCCCCGTCAGGGCGATCGTCGCCGGGTGGCGCATCACTTCGAACGGCACCGTACTCTCGGGCTGCAGCACCCCGATGTCGAGGGCGTTCACGATCGCGGCGTAGACCGCCACCATCACGTAGCAGCCAACGACCGCCAGGGCCGGCCGCCACAGCCCGAAGGCGCTGAACCCCGTCAGCCTCAGGCGCTGTGCCAACTCCCCCATGTTGTGCCGCGTGACCCCCAGCACCACCCCCACGAACGCCGCCTGGAGCCCAAGGGTGATGATGAGCGCCAGTGAGAGCGCCGCCTGGTCCCCGCGGATCTGGGGAGGTTCGGGCAGTTCGCCGCCCTTCGCCGCCGCCGCCAGCCGCTCGTCGGCGTAGGCGGCGATCTCCCGTGCCTTGACGAACACGTCGCCGACGTCCCGCGACTCGCCGAGGGTCTCGATGACGAGCGCGGAGAGCAGGAGCGTGACCGCGAGCGCCGCGAGCCCTCCGAGTATCCCGAACGCGACCTGGGGCGGTCCCCAGGGCAGACGCCCTCGCCGCCCCCCGGCGGGCTCCGGCATCACCACCTGCGCGCTCAGAGCGTGACGCCCAGCGCCTCGGCGACCGTGTGCATGTCCTTGTCGCCGCGGCCGCTCAAGCCGATCAGCACGTCGCCGCCCTCGCCCAGCTCCTCCGCCAGCCGGATCGCTGGCAGGATGGCGTGCGCCGGCTCCAGCGCCGGGATGATGCCCTCGCTCCGCGTCAGCCGCTGGAACCCTTCGAGCGCCTCCGCGTCGTCCGTCGCGATGTACTCCGCCCGTTCGCTCGTCTTCAGCCATGAGTGCTCCGGCCCGACCCCCGGATAGTCGAGCCCCGCCGAGATGCTGTGCGTATCGAGGATCTGTCCCGCCTCGTCCTGCAGCAGGTACGTGCGCGTCCCGTGGAGGACTCCCGGGCTCCCCGCGACCAGCGTAGCCGCGTTCCGGCCCGGAGCCGACAGGCCTTCGCCGGCGGCCTCCACCCCCACCAGCCGCACCGGGTCGTCGATGAACGGGTGGAACAGTCCGATGGCGTTGCTGCCGCCTCCCACGCAGGCGACTGCGACGTCCGGCAGGCGTCCCGCCTGCTCCAGCATCTGGTCCCGCGCCTCCTTGCCGATGACCGCCTGGAAGTCCCGCACCATGGTCGGGAAGGGATGCGGCCCGATCGCCGAGCCGATCAGGTAGTGCGTCGTGCGCACGTTCGTGACCCAGTCCCGCATCGCCTCGTTGATCGCGTCCTTCAGCGTGCGGCTCCCGGAGTCCACGGGCACCACTTCCGCGCCCAGCATCTTCATGCGGAACACGTTCAGCGACTGCCGCCGGATGTCCTCCGTGCCCATGTAGACCACGCACTCGAGGTTCAGCTTCGCGCACACCGTCGCCGTCGCCACGCCGTGCTGCCCCGCCCCCGTCTCCGCGATGATGCGCGGCTTCCCGATCCGCTTCGCCAGCAGGGCCTGCCCCAGGGCGTTGTTGATCTTGTGCGCCCCCGTGTGCGCCAGGTCCTCCCGCTTCAGCCAGATGCGCGCCCCGCCCACCTCCGCCGTCAGGCGCTCCGTCAGGTAGAGCGGCGTGGGCCGCCCCGCGTAGTGGCGCTGGAGATCCGCCAGTTCCTCGGTGAAGGCGGGATCGTTCCGGGCCGCCTTGTACGCTTCCTCAAGCTCCTCGTGCGCCGCTACCAGCACCTCGGGGATGTAGCGCCCGCCGAACTCCCCGAAACGCGGCGCGAGGTCGCTCCCTGTGTCCGTGCTCATCGTCCTGACCCCTTCGCCGCGCGGATGAACGCGCGCACCTTCTCGATGTCCTTGACTCCGTCCGTCTCGACGCCGCTGGAGACGTCGACCGCCCACGGGTCGACCGCTCCCACGGCGTCCGCCACGTTCTCCGGTGAGAGCCCGCCCGCCAGCATCAGCGGCAGCCGCCGCCCCACCTCGGCCGCGACCTCCCAGTCGAACGTCTCTCCCGTGCCGCCGCGCGCCGTCGCCTTCCCGGTGTCGAGCATGATGCCTGCCGCCACGCCCGGCGTTGCGGTGCCGATCACGTCCTCGGCCGTCGTCTCCGGGTGAACGTGGATCGCCTTCATCACAGGCGGTCGCACCTGCCGCACGAACGACTCGTCCTCCCCGCCCGAGAGCTGGATCAGCTCCAGTCCCGCCGCCTCCGCGATCTCATTCGCGTCCTCGACCTCCTGGTCGGCGAACACCCCCACGATGAGGGGTTTCCAGCGCGCCAGCGCGTCGTCGATCGCCTCGTTCCACGCCCCGAACCAGCTCGCGCCCCGCACCTCGCCCCGCCCGGGCCCCTCGATTCGCGCCACCTCCGGGCTCCGGCGCGTCTCCCGCACCGCCTCGATGATGTCGTAGCACTGCTGCGGCGTGACCTGGCGCCGTGACTCCGCGAACATCAACCCGATGAAGTCGGCGCCCGCCTTCACCGCCTCCCGCGCCGTCTCCGCGTCGCGCACGCCGCAGATCTTGACCCGCGTCATCGTCCCCGCAACTCCGCGATCATCGCCGCCGGGTCGTCCGCCCGCATGAGCGCCTCGCCCACGAGCACCGCCTTCGCCCCCACCCCCTCGAAGCGCTCGACGTCCTCGCGTGTGCTGATGCCGCTCAGGGCCGCCAGCAGCGCCGCCTCGGGCGCGCCCCCCGCCAGCCGATCCGTCGTCCCCAGGTCGACGTCGAAGCTGCGCAGATCGCGGTTGTTGATCCCCACCAGCCGGGCTCCCACCGCCCCCGCGCGCGCCATCTCCTCGGCGCTGTTCACCTCGACCAGCGCCTCCATGCCGAGCTCCCGCGAGCACGCCAGCAGCCGCCCCAGTGCCTCGTCGTCGAGGCAGGCGACGATCAGCAGGATCGCATCCGCCCCATGGGCGCGCGCCTCCAGCAGCTGGTACTCGTCGATCAGGAAGTCCTTGCGCAGCAACCCTGGCCGCTCCGTGCCCAGCTCCCCCACTGCCTCCCGCGCCCCCCGCAGGTCCTCCAGCGTCCCCTTGAACCACGTTGGCTCCGTCAGCACCGAGATGCCCGCCGCCCCGCCCCGCGCGTAGCGCAGCGCCTGCTCCGCAGCGTCCATCCCCGGTGCGATGTCGCCCTTGCTCGGCGAGGCGCGCTTGATCTCCGCGATCACGGCCGGTGGCGCTTTAGCAAGCCGCGCGACGAAATCGATCGGCGGCGGCGCGGCGCGCGCCGCGCGCTGCAGCTCGCCGGCGGGAACTGCGGCCTTCGCTTCGGCCACGTCCTCGCGGCGCTTCGCCACGATCGTCTCCAGGATGCTCGGCGAGCTCACGCGACCTCCTGTGTCAGCCTCACGTACGACTCTGCCACGACCCGGGCTCGCCCCGACTCCAGGGACTCCCGCGCCAGCGCTGCCCCCTCGGCGAAGCTGTCCGCCAGCCCCGCCGCCCAGCACCCCGCCGCGGCGTTCAGCGTGATGAAGTCCGCCACCGGTCCTCCCTGCCCCGCCAGCACCGCCCGTAGCGTCGCCGCGTTCTCTTCCGGCGATCCCCCCGCGACCTCGTCGAGCGAGCACCCGTCGACCCCGAAGGTGGCGGGCGTCAGCTCCTCCTCCCGCACCTCGCCTCCCTCCAGGACCCAGGCGTGCGTCGATGCCGCCGGACTGATTTCGTCGAGCCCGTCCTCCGAGTGCACGATCACCGCCCGGTCGAGCCCGCGGATGCGAAACGCCTCCGCGAACAGAGGCCCAAGGTGGGCTGACCCGACCCCCGTCAGCTGCGCCCGCGGCTGGGCCGGGTTCGAGATAGGCCCCAGCACGTTGAAGATGGTGCGCGTTCCCAGCTCCCGCCGCGGACCGCCCACATGCCGCATCGCCGGGTGGAAGCGCTGCGCGAACAGGAACCCGAACCCGCACTGCTCGATTACCCGCCCGACGGCCTCGCCCCCCAGGTCGATGCGCGCCCCCAGAGCCTCCAGCAGGTCCGCCGAGCCGCAGTTCGAGGATGCCGCCCGGTTCCCATGCTTGGCCACGCGCCCTCCCGCCCCTGCCACGACGAATCCCGCCGCCGTCGACACGTTGAACGTATCCGCGCCGTCCCCGCCCGTGCCGCACAGGTCGACCACGTTGCCCGCCGCGCACGGTTCTGCGTGCTGCTCCATCACCGCCCAGCAGGCCGCGACGATCTCGGGCGTCTCGCCGTGCAGCCGCATCCCCGCGAGGAACGCTCCGATCTGCGCCGGTGTCGCGTCGCCCGACATGATCGCTTCGAGTGCTGCCGCCGCCTCTTCCGGCTCGATACCGCCCCCGTCCAGCAGGGCCCCGATGGCCGCCTGTATCGCCGTCATCGCTCCCACGTCCCTCCCTGCAGGTCGAGGAAATTCTGCAGCAGCGCCTTCCCGTGCTCCGTCGCGATCGACTCCGGGTGGAACTGCACGCCCTCGACCGTGTACCGCTCGTGCCGCACTCCCATGATGACCCCGCTCTCCGACCGCGCCGTCACTTCCAGCGAGTCGGGCAACTCGGCCGGATTCGCCGCTAGCGAGTGGTAGCGCACCGCCGTGAAGGGGTCGGGCAGTCCCGCGAACACCCCCTGCCCGTCGTGGCTGATCGATGAGGTCTTGCCGTGCTTGATCTCTCCCGCCCCCACGATCTCGCCGCCGAACGCTTCCGAGATGCACTGGTGCCCGAGGCACACCCCCAGCACCGGCGTCCGCCCCGCGAAGCGCCGCACGATCTCGATCGAGATCCCCGCGCCCGCCGGCCTCCCCGGCCCCGGCGAGATCACCACCCGGTTCGGCGCCAGCGCCTCGCACTCCTCGACCGTCACCTGGTCGTTCCGGTGCACGACGATCTCCGCCCCCAGCTCCGAGAGGTACTGGTAGAGGTTGTAGGTGAAGCTGTCGTAGTTATCGATCAGCAGCGTCGTCATCGGTCCAGGCTCCCTTCCGCCGCCAGGTCCTCCGCCACCTCCCGCAGCGCCATCGACAGCTCTTCCGGCGTGTAGCCGTACCCCCGGCGGTCCAGGTGGAACTTCTCCGCGAGGTACTCGGTGTCGAACACGCTCGGCGACCCCAGGTCGAGGGGGTAGGCAGTCCCCGGCTCGCCCAGCAGCACGACGAGGAAGTAGCCGTCGCCCGCGCCGCGTGCGTACCGGGCCGTCTCCTCCAGCAGCGGCACGAGCGCCAGGTCGAGGGTGTTCGCCCGATAGAAGCGCGCCGCCACGTGCGTGACGGCCTTCGCCGGAGCCGCGCCCGTCACGAGGTTGCCCCCGCCGCCACCCGGCGCACGTAGGCCAGCACCTCGGAGGGGTGCTCCGCCAGCAGGTCCGGGCTTTCCGCCCGCACGCGCTCCGCGTCCAGCGATCCCCACGCCGCGCCGATCGCGTGACAGCCCGCCGCCCGCCCTGCCTTCACGTCCGCGGGCGTGTCTCCGACATATGCAATCTGGCCCGGCTCGTCGAGGCACATTCGCTCCATCGCCACGAAGAGGGGGTCGGGCTCCGGCTTGTGCGCCTCGCAGTCGTCGTGCCCGACGACCGTCGCGAATCGGTCCAGGAGCCCCGTCTTCGTCAGCTCCCCCGTCGCGCCCCACGAGATCTTCGAGGTCACGACGGCGAGTTCGAGCCCGTCCGCCCGCATCGCGTCGAGCGTCTCGACGATGCCGGGGAACGGCTCCAGTACGAAGTCGATGGCGTAGTACCGCTCGCGGTAGCGCTCCGCGAAGCGCAGCCAGTCGTCCCCCAGCAGGTTCCTTGCCATCTGCTCGAGCGTCCGGCCGTTGTGCTCCCGCCAGAGCGCCTCCGGGTCCGCCGGCCGGATGCCGAGGCAGTCCTCGTACGTCCCCGCGAGCGCGTCCATCCGCCCGGGAAGCGTGTTCAGCACCGTGTCGTCGAGGTCCCAGAACACCGCTCTCATGACGGCCGCTCCGGTCGCGGAACGCCCCGCTCCGCGAAGACTTCCTCCATCACCGGCCACGCCGTCAGCGCCGCCGGGAATCCCGCGTAGACCGCCACCATGCGCAGCGTCTCGACTACCTCCTCGGGCGTCGCGCCGTGGTTGAGCGCCCCGTTGATGTGCGACCGAAGCTGGTTCGGCCGTCCCGTGAGCGCTGCCAGCATCGCGACCACCTCGAGGCTGCGCGTGCGCCGGTCGAGCCGGTCCGTGCCCCACACCTCGCCCAGCGCGAAATCGACCACGTCGTCGGCCAGCTCCGGCGAGTTCGCCCGCAGCCCCGCGTGGCGCGCGTCCGGATCGCCGCCGCCCGAGAGCGTGCGCAGCACATCCCGCCCCGCCTCCCGCCGCGACGCGAACCCGCCGCCCGCCTCCTCAGCCTTGACCCCCATCTCGCGCTGGAGCGCCTGCAGGACCGCGGCGCTGTCATCGCGGGGCTCGGCCAGCCCGAATGCCGCCAGAACGCCCGCCCGCACATGCTCGTCCATCGGCATCTCGGCCAGCGCCCCCACCTCCGTCCAGAGGTGCTCAACTCCGTCCGCCAACGCCGGCTCCCCCTCCCACGCGCTCGTCGCGAACACGTTGTAGACCATGTGCCCCTCTGCCGTCGGGATGAACAGCGTCTCGTAGAACGCCTCTTCTATCCCCTCCACCGTGACCCCCATCCCCGCCAGGATCGCCGCCATCCCCACGTCCACGTCGTCGTGTTCCGGCAGCAGGTCGCCGCCGGGCAGCCGCCACCGCTCTTCCCCGGGACCCCGCAGCAGCAGGAGCTTCCCCTCCCGCTCGAGGATCGCCGCCAGGTGGATGCGCTGCGCCATCGCTAGCCCCCCACCCGCTCCGGCGCCTGCTGCGCCGCGGCCAGCTCCGCCTGGTCGATGGCCCGCTCCAGCGCCAGCATCTTGTTCACGCTCTCCTGGTACTCCGTCGGCGGCTCCGAGTCGTACACGATGCCCCCGCCCGCCTGCAGGTAGGCGTTCCCGTCCTTCACCACCATCGTGCGGATGGCGATGCACGTGTCGAGGCTTCCCGCGAAGCTCGCGTACCCCACAGCCCCTGCGTAGATGCCCCGGCGCTCCCGTTCCAACTCCGCGATGATCTCCATCGCCCGCACCTTTGGCGCCCCCGAGACCGTTCCCGCCGGGAACACCGAGCGGAACGCGTCGTACGGCGTGCGGTCCTCGCGCAGCCGCCCCGAGACCCGCGAGACGATGTGCATCACGTGCGAGTACCGCTCGATCTCCATGAGCTGGTCCACCCGCACCGTCCCCGGTTCCGCCACCCGCCCCACGTCGTTTCGCCCCAGGTCGACTAGCATGATGTGTTCCGCCCGCTCCTTCTCGTCCGCGAGCAACTCCTCCGCGAGCGCGTCGTCCTCCTCGGGCGTCGCCCCGCGCGGACGCGTCCCCGCGATCGGGTGCGTCGTCACCACACCGTCCTCCACCCGCACCAGCATCTCCGGCGAGGCGCCCACGATCTGAAAGTCGTCCAGGTCGAGATAGAACATGTACGGCGACGGGTTCACGGTTCGCAGCTGCCGGTAGATCGTGAACGGGTGGACGGACGTGGGCCGCTTGATCCGCTGCGAGGGCACCGCCTGGATAATCTCCCCATCGACCACGTCCTCGCGAATGCGCTCGACCATCAGCTCGTACCCCTCGCGCCCCACGTTCGAGACCCCCTGGCCGCTCACCCGTGCGACCTCTTCCACTTCTTCCACCGGGAGCGCCAGCGGCTGGCTCAACCGACCCAGAATCCTGTCGATCTTCGCCGATGCCTCCTCGTAGGAAGCCTCGATGTCGCCGTCGAGCCGGCAGTGCGCAACCGCCCGGATCGTGTGACGGACGTGGTCGAACACGACCATCGAATCGCACAGCAGGAACATCGCTTCGGGGATACCGACAGGGTCGGCCTCGTTCGCGGGAACGCGCGGCTCGAAGTGGCGGATAGCCTCGTAGCTCACGTAGCCAACCGCCCCGCCCGTCAGCCGCGGCAGACCGGGAAGCTCGACCGCCTTCAACCCCGCGAGCGCTTCCTCGAGCGGCTTCAGCGGGTCGCCCTCGTACGCCTCCCCCGGGCCCGTGCGGATGACCTGGTACGGGTTCGCCCCGATGAACGAGTAGCGCGCCAGCCGCTCGCCCCCCTCCACGGACTCCAGCAGGAACGAGTACCGCCCCTCGCGCACCTTCAGGTACGCCGAGACCGGCGTCTCCAGGTCGGCCGCCACCTCGCGGTAGACGGGCGCCAGGTTCCCCCCGCCCGCCGCTGCGAGTGCCTTCACCTCGTCGAGCGTCGGGTGCAGCACGTTCAGCCCCCTCGCGGCGGCCCGTTCAGGTAGTTGATCGCCATCGCGTCGCGCACCAGCGCCATCGTCTCCTGTGCCACAGTCCGCGCCCGCGCCGTCCCCGACTCCAGCGCCTCCCGGACCTCGTCCATGTGCGCCTCGTAGTACGCGCGCCGCTCGCGGAACGGGTCGAGCAGGTTGTTCACCGCGACCGTCAGCTTCTGCTTCACCTCGACGTCGCCCACCCGACCCTCGACGTACCGCTCCTTCAGGTCGTTCACCTCGTCCGTGTCCGGGTTGAACGCGTCGTGGTACATGAACACGGGGTTCCCCTCGACGTGCCCCGGGTCGGTCGCCCGCAGCCGCGTCGGGTCGGTGAACATGCTTCGCACCTTCTTCGCGACCGTGTCCGCGTCGTCTTTGAGCTCGATCGTGTTGCCCAGCGACTTGCTCATCTTCGACTGCCCGTCGAGCCCCACCAGCCGCGGGACGCGTCCCACCAGCCCCTCGGGCTCGGGGAACACCTCGCGGAACTGCCGGTTGAAGCGCCGCGCCAGCTCCCGCGTCATCTCGATGTGCGGCAGCTGGTCCTCGCCGACCGGCACCAGGTGCGCCCGCGGCATCAGGATGTTCGCGACCTGCATCACCGGGTAGGTGAAGAACGCCACCGGCACCGACTTCTTGCCGAAGTCGTCCATCTCCGCTTTCAGCGTCGGGTTCCGCTGCAGCATTCCCAGCGGCAGGTACCAGCTTAGCCAGGCCGTCAGCTCCGCGTGTTCCGGCACGAGGCTCTCGATGACGAAGCAGCTCTCCTCCGGGTCGAGCCCCACGGCGAGCCAGTCCAGCGCCACCTCCCAGACCGACTCGCGCACGCGCTCGAAGTCGTCCGCGTAATCCGAGACCTGGTAGTCCGCAATCAGGAAGTGGCAGTCGTACTCCCGCTGCAGGCGGATCCAGTTCTCGAGCGCCCCGGCGTAGTGGCCCAGGTGCAGCGACCCGGTCGGCCGGATGCCGGTCAGGATGCGCTTTCGCTCGCTCATCAGGATCCTCCCCCGGCGGTCGGCACTAGGCCGCCGCTCCGTAGCAGCCGTCCAGGAACCCCAGCAGCCGCTCGCCCGCACGCTCGGCTGCCGCGACCACGGCGTCGCCGTCCTCGCACAGCTCCTCGATCGCGGCTAGCTCGGCGCCCGAGTGGGCCACGTCCGAGACCAGGTGAACCGAGAAGAACTCGAACTGCTCGGGAAGCAGGTCGTAGTGCTCCATCAGTCCCTTGATCTTCTCCCACGCGATCGCCGGCACCTGCGATTCGTAGGCGAACAGCGTTGCCAGCGCCTCCGCCACCGGGGCCTCCCGTGCCACGTCCGCGAAGTGCTCGATCAGCGCCGTTGTCTCCGGGTGCGGCGTCGACCCCTCGACCTCCTTGTCCGGGACGCCCAGCGCCGCTGCGAACTCCAGCCACAGGGCCGGGTGGTTCCGCTCGCCGTGCTCCTCGTCCCAGAGGTTGTTCAGCAGCAGCTGCCGGATCGCCGGCGACTCCGTGCGCGCGTGGATCGCGCTCAGGAAGCGCGGAAACGCCCGCTCGAAGTGGTAGTACTGTCGCGCGTAGTCCTGCAGCCGCTCGACCTCGAGCGTGCCCGCGCTCCACGCCTGGTAGAACGGGTGCTGCAGCAGCGACCGCTCCGCGATCGCCTCTCGCATGCGCGGCTCCAGCGCCGTCCCTGATTCCGTCATCGTCATTGCCGACCTCCCTGGTCCCTTGTTCGCACGTTCTTGCTCGCTTCCTGGAGCCGCCACTCCGCCCCTCGCGGCGCTGTCGGTACCGCTCGGTACGGTGAGGGCCGGCCCAGAAAAAAACCCCCGGTCCTAAAGGACGGGAGTTCCCGCGGTGCCACCTTCGTTCCCCGGCCGTGGTGGCCGGAGCGCTCAGCGGGCGTGCCTCCGTTTCCGGACGGAGCGCCCGGGGCCGCTAACGGGGCCCATCCCGCCCCCGCCTACCCACCGTTGCCGGCTTCAGCGAGGGAGCTCCCGGGTCCATTTGCCGCTCTCGTACCTGCCGGGCTCTCACTGTCCCCGGTTCGCTGCAAGGCCGCCTGAGCGGGTACTCCTCCCGATCGACGCTTCTTCGATTCAGTTGTCGTTCGAGCCTAGGTGCGCCGGCCCGACCGGTCAATACGCGGAACGCCCTAATCCCCCGGCAGGAACTGGTTGAGCGCCGACAGCGCGTCTGCCTCCGTGAGCAGCGGCGGATGCGCCGCTCCCGTGACCTCGACCACCCGCGCGTCCGGATGCTCGCGACCCATCTTCGCGGCCGTCTCCTTGCTCAGGATGTCGCTGTGCTCGCCGCGCAGCACGAGGATCGGGCACTTGATCGAGCGGTACTGCCGCCAGAGCTCGTCCTGCTCGGGCACGCCCATCCCCACGTGGCGGGCCGCCGGGTCCATCTTCCAGACGTACAGCCCGTTATCGCTCAGCCGCACGTTCCAGCGCGCGTAGTCCTCGACCCGCTGGCTCGAGAGCCTCGCCGCTGCGGGGAAGTTCTCCTTGTAGTAGTTCACGACCGCCTTCAGATCGGGGAAGGCCGTGGGCGTCGAGTCGGTCCGGTCGCTGATGCGGTTGACGCCGCCGCCATCCACGTCCGGACCGATGTCGTTCATCACGAGCGCGGTCACGCGCTCCGGGTGGTGCGCCGCGTAGGCCATCGCGACCCCGCCGCCCATCGCCGTCCCCACAAGCGCGAAGCGCTGTATCCCCAGCGCCTCCCGCACGGCCTCGACGTCGGAGACGTAGACGCTCTGCGTGTACTCGTCGTGCGGTCCCCAGGCCGATTCGCCCCGGCCCCGGAAGTCCAGCGCGAACACCTGGAAGCGTTCCGCAAGCTCCGCGGCGGCGCGGTCGAACATCCGCGCCTGTCCCACCAGGTTGTGCAGCAGCACCACGCTGGGCGCCGACGCTGAACCTCGCGCGATAAGGTGCTGCCGCAGCCCATTCGCTTCGACGAAAATGTCCCGGACCCCGAACGCACTCGTCATGGCTCACCCCTACGACTATCGCTGCCTCGATTGTACGGAATCCCCGGCCGCCGGCATGTAAGCGCCCCGCTCAGAGCGGCTGCCGTCCTGCGTACCCCGTCTCGACCGGGTGCCAGTAGGCCAGCTCCGTCTCGCTCAGCTCGTAGCAGAGGAGCACGACGGCCCCGTCCCGCTCGTGGGGGAAGTCGATCAGCCCACGCTCCGGGTCCTTCATCTGGATGCCCCAGCCGTCGAGCATCTCCATGCACTCCCGCAGCGTCTCCTCGTGGCGTTCCCTCGCCTCCTCGTCTCCTGGCGAGGGCAGCGCGATAGGGTGCCCGTCCGCCAGCGACGCCCGCCGCTGCGCCGCCTCCGCCGCCCGCGATCCACGCAGCTCCACGAACGCCTCGCGCAGCCGTTCCAGCACCGGCCGCACCTGCGGCAGCAGCGCCCGCGCCTCCTCCACGCTGAAGAGCCGCACGTCAGACGAAGAGGTGGAGCGGCATCTGCTCCGGCAGGACCGTCTCCCCCGACTCGACCGCGTCCAGCCCCGCCAGCTCCTCCTCCACCCCCGGACCGACGATGACGTTCCGCCCGATCGTCATCCCCTCCGGCACCACCGCCCGCTTCCCCACGATCGAGATGCCGCAGTTCACGATGTCCGGGCGCTCCCGGTTCACCACCGACTCGTCCCCTGCCCCTACCGTTGCTCCCGCCCCCACGACCACGTCCTTGTCGAGAATCGCCCGGTCCACCACCGCCCCCGAACGAACGACGGCGTCGTGGCAGACGATCGAGTCCCGCACGGTCGCCCCCGCCTCCACCACCACCCCCGGCGAGATCACCGAGCGCTCCACGGCCCCGTCGATCTGCGCTCCCGGGGAGATGAGCGCGTCGTTCGGCGACGCTTTCGCTCCGAACCGCGCCGGTGTCTGGGAAACCCGTGACGTTCGCAGGGGCGCGTCCGCATTCGCCAGGTTCAGCGGTGGGTACCGCTCGATCAGGTCCATGTTCGCCTGCCAGTACGCCTCGATCGTCCCCACGTCCCGCCAGTAGTCGAGGTACTGGTACCCGAATACGCGCTTGCTCCCGAAGATGCGCGGCACGATGTCCCGGCCGAAGTCGTGCGAGCTTGCCGCAAGGCTCGCGTCCTCCTGGAGCGCCTCGATCAGCACGTCCCGCTTGAAGCAGTAGATCCCCATCGACACCCACGTCGACTTCGGCTTCGGTGGCTTCTCCTGGAAGTCGACCATCCGCCCGCTCGCGTCCAGCTCCAGCACGCCGAAGCGGTGCGCTTCCTCGATCGGCACGGAGTACACCCCGATCGTCACGTCTGCCTGCTGCCGCCGGTGGTAAGCCACCATGTTCCGGTACGACATCAGGTAGACATGGTCCGCCGAGAGGATCAGCACCTCCTCCGCGCGCGACTGCGCGATCAGGTAGAGGTTCTGGTAGACCGCATCCGCCGTGCCCTGGTACCAGTCCATGTCCGCCCGTCCCAGGTACGGCTGCAGGATCTCGATGTGGCGGTCCGGCGTGTCGTAGCCCCACGCCCGACCCGATCCGATGTGGTTCACCAGCGACCGCGGCCGGTACTGCGTCAGCACTGCCAGCTGGTCGATGTCACTCGCCGCGCAGTTGCTCAGCGCGAAGTCCACGATCCGGTACTGCCCGCCGAACACCACCGCCGGCTTCGCCCGCTGCTCCGAGAGCACCGAGAGCCGGTCGCCCTGCCCGCCCGCCAGGATCAGCGCGAGCACGTCCTGCATGGCCCGCATTGTAGACGCCTCGAACGGCGGACCTTGTGCCCCGAACGGCTATGCTGAAGCAGTGAGGTTCTGCCGAGTCGCCCTCGCCCAGCTCAACACCACCGTCGGCGACATCGATGGCAACTGCGCGCGCATCCGCGACGCCATCGCCGCCGCCCGCGAGGCCGACGCTGCCATCGTCGCCTTCCCCGAGCTCGCCGTGACGGGCTACCCCCCCGAGGACCTGCTCCTGCGCCCCTCCTTCTGCGAGGCCTCCCGCCGGGCCACCGCCGCCCTCGCCCCCGAGACCGACGGCATCGTCGCCGTCGTCGGCTTCGTCGACCCTGCTGATGACGCCCCCTTCAACGCCGCTGCTGTCTTCGTCGACGGCCGCTGGGCCGACACGTACCACAAGCGCCTCCTGCCGAACTACGGCGTCTTCGACGAGGAGCGCTACTTCGCGCCGGGGAGCACGACGCCCGTGTACCGCGCCGGTGACCTCACCTTCGGCGTCAGCATCTGCGAGGACATCTGGGAGGCGGACGGCCCCGTCTCCGGCATGGCCCTCGGCGGCGCCGAGCTCTGCGTCAACATCAACGCCTCCCCCTACCACCGCGGGCGCGGCGCCGAGCGAGCGCGCATGCTCTCAACCCGCGCCGCCGACAACGGCATTGCCATCGCCTACGTCAACGCCGTCGGCGGGCAGGACGAGCTGGTGTTCGATGGGGATTCCATCGTCCTCGACGCCCGCGGCGAGGTGGTCGCTACCGCCCCCCAGTTCCGCGACGAGCTCACCGTCGTCGATGTCGAGCTGGGCGAAGCCGTCCAGTCCCGGGAGGGCGGTGACCTGGGCGGTATTCGAGAGGTCGACTTGGCCTTCTCGCCGAACCTCACAGCCCCCGCCGAGCCCGCCCGCCCCCACACCCCGCCCCTTCCCGACGAGGCCGAGGTCTGGGAGGCGCTCGTCCTCGGCACGCGCGACTACCTCCACAAGACAGGCTTCACCCGCGCCTACATCGGCCTCTCCGGCGGCATCGACTCCAGCGTCGTCGCCGCCGTAGCCGTCGACGCGCTCGGCCCCGAGAACGTGACCGGTGTCTCCATGCCCAGCCGCTTCTCCAGCGACCACTCCCGCAACGACGCCCGCGACCTCGCCGCGAACCTCGGCATCGAGTACCTCAGCATCCCCATCGAGCCCGCCCACGCCGCCATGCTCGAGATGCTCGCCGGCGCCTTCGACGGCTCCGAGCCCGGCCTCGCCGAGGAGAACCTCCAGTCGCGTCAGCGCGGGAACATCCTCATGAGTCTGGCCAACAAGTTCGGCGCGCTCGTCCTCACCACCGGCAACAAGAGCGAGATGGCCACCGGCTACGCCACCCTCTACGGCGACATGGCCGGCGGCTTCGCCGTCCTCAAGGACGTGCCCAAGACGCTCACCTACGCCATCGCCCGCTGGCGCAACGAGGCCGCCGGACGCTCCCTCATCCCCCAGTCGGTGCTCGACAAGCCTCCCAGCGCCGAGCTCCGCCCCGATCAGCTCGACGCCGACTCCCTGCCCCCCTACGACGTGCTCGACCCCATCCTCGAGGCCTACGTCGAAGGCGACCGGAGCGGCCCCGAGATCGTCGCCATGGGCTTCGACGAGGCCACCGTTCGCCACATCCTCGCCCTCGTCGACGGCAACGAGTACAAGCGCCGCCAGTCCCCACCCGGCGTCAAGATCACCCCCCGCGCCTTCGGCCGCGACCGCCGCCTTCCCATCGCCAACCGCTACCGCGACTGGTAGCCCCGACCTACGCCTCCAGACGCCCCGCCAGCTCCTCCCCCGACACCCCGAGGTCCTCCCAGAACGCCGGGTTCACCTCGCCCGACGCGATCATTCCCCGTGCAATGACCAGCGCGTCGATCGTCGTGCCGCCCTCGGCGCGTAGCGCCCCCGCCGTCATGTTCAGCGCCTGACGCAGGTTCGGTGCCGGCATCACCCGGTCGGAGAGCGGTGAGCTTCCCTCACCGTGGACCGCCCGCAGCGCGTTCTCGAGTGCATGCGGCTCGGGCAGCCCCGGTCGCCCCTCCTCGCGCAGTACGCTCAGCGCCCCCGCCAGCAGGAACTCGACACTCTCGATGGCGACGTTCAGGTCCGCCGCCATCCGCTCGCCTTCCGCCAGCGCCAGCTCGCCGTCCGCCGAGAGCCGTATCTCCGCCATGCCCCGAGTCTACCGCCTGCGCAGCGGCGGTCATTCACCGCCTACTAACCACCAACCACCAGCGGCCTCCGCTCGGCGCTCGGCGCGAAGTCCAGCACTTCCAGCTCCATCCGCTCCCCCCGCCACTCGCGGCTCAGCGAGTAGACGATGTCCAGCTCGTCCGCGAGCTCCGCCTCCCCCATGCGGAACGCGATTCCCGGCCACGTCGACGCGCCCTCGCGCACCTTCAGCTTCAGGTGGCTCCCGTCCGACCCCACCCGGCGGCTGTCGCGAAGCTCCACGTTGCGGCTCAGCAGCACCGGGCGCCGGTTGCCGTGGCCGCACGGTTCGAACTGCGTCAGCCCCCGGATCTCGACGCCCGACAGGTCCGCAAGGGACGCCTCCGCATCGATCGTCATCGAGGGGCGCAGGTCCTCCGGCGCGAGCTGCTCCGCCGCCGTGTTCACGATGCGCGCCTTGAATTCCTCCAGGTGCTCGTTCCGGATCGTGAACCCCGCCGCCGCCCGGTGGCCGCCGTGACGGACCAGCAGATCCGCCTCTTTCCGGATCGCCTTCACGATGTCGAAGTCGCCGAAGGTGCGCGCGCTCGCCCGGCTCGTCTCCGGGCCCTGCTCGTACACGATCGCCGGGCGGCTGCGCGCCTCCACCAGCCTCCCCGCGATGATCCCAATGATTCCCGCGTGCATCCGCTCGCTCCCGACCATCGTCAGCGGGTCGTCGCTCGCCCCCAGCAGCGCCTCCGCTTCCAGCAACCCCTGTTCGCACTCCTCCTGGCGCTGCCGGTTGAGCACGTCCAGCTCCTCCGCGATCTGCCGCGCCGCCAGCGGGTTGTCCGCCAGCAGCAGGTCGAGCGCCGTGCGCGCGTGCTTCATCCGGCCCGCCGCGTTCAGCCGCGGGCCCAGCCCGAACCCGAGCGTCTCCGAACGGATGCGGTCCGCGCTCGTGCCTGCGATTCCCGCCAGCGCCTCCACCCCGGGGCGTGGCGACGTCCGCATGAACTCCAGCCCCGACGCCACGATCGCGCGGTTCTCGTCTTCCAGCGGCGCCACGTCCACCACCGTCCCCAGCGCCACCAGGTCGAGGAAGTCCCGCTCCGGTAGCTCCCGCCCCAGCGACCCGTACAGCGCCTGCAGGAAGCGGTAGGACACGCCCACCGCCGCCAATTCCGTGAACGGGTACGGGGACCCCTCCCGCTTCGGGTTGATGACCGCCAGCGCCTCCGGCAGCTCCGAGGGCACCGTGTGGTGATCGAGCACGATTGCGTCCATCCCCAGGCTGTTCGCGTGCGCCACCTCCGCCACCGAGCTCGTGCCGCAGTCCGCGCTGATGAGCAGCCCGGCCCCCGCCTCCCGCAGCTCGTCCACTGCCCCGACGTTCAGGCCGTACCCCTCGCGGAAGCGGTCCGGCAGGTACGGGATGGTGATCGCCCCGAGCCGTTCCAGCGCCAGCTTCAGGAGCGCGATCGACGTCACCCCGTCGACATCGAAGTCGCCGAACAGCGCGATCGGCTCGCGTGCGTCGATCGCGTCTCGCGT
The DNA here is from genome assembly GCA_022827945.1 of Dehalococcoidia bacterium. Taxonomy (GTDB): domain Bacteria; phylum Chloroflexota; class Dehalococcoidia; order Tepidiformales; family Tepidiformaceae; genus UBA2991. Next base: position 53,347 of record JAJEIT010000094.1, read on the forward strand.
GCGCCGCAGCGCGGACTCCATCCCCGGCAGCAGGAGGGGGTCGTGCCGCGCCTCCAGGTGGGGCTTGTAGAAGCGCTCCGCCGCCTCCCGCGTCGTAATCCCGCGCGCCGCCAGCACCGTGCCCACGACGGGAGGCAGGTTGGGGAGCCGTTCCTGGTGGGCGAATGCGCGGCGCAGCTTCCAGTGCGGGGTTGGCTGCGCCGGCCCTGTCATGTCGAGCGCGCGTGCTGGCGGAAGACGAGCGAGCTGTTGTGCCCCCCGAACCCGAACGCGTTCGTCATCACCGCCCGCAGCGGCGCCGATCGCGCGGTGTTCGGGACGTAGTCAAGGTCGCAGTCCGGGTCGGGTGTCTCGTAGTTGATCGTGGGCGGAATGGCGCTGTGCTGGAGCGCCAGCACCGAGATGCCCGCCTCCACCGCGCCCGCCGCCCCCAGCAGGTGCCCCATCGCCGACTTCGTCGAGCTCATCGGGAGCGTGTACGCGTACTCCCCGAAGACCCGCTTCGCCGCCATCGTCTCGAACTTGTCGTTGAGCGGGGTCGAGGTGCCGTGTGCGTTCAGGTAGTCGATGTCGTCGGGTGTCGCCCCCGCATCCTCCAGCGCGGCCTGCATCGCCAGCACCGCCCCCGAGGCGTTCTCCGCCGGCTGCGTCACGTGGAAGGCGTCGCTCGTCGCGCCGTAGCCCGCCAGTTCGGCCAGCACCGGCGCCCCGCGCGCCAGCGCATGCTCCTCGTCCTCCAGCAACAGGACGCCCGCCCCCTCGCCGATGACAAAACCGTCGCGGTTCAGGTCGAAGGGCCGCGAAGCCGTCTCCGGGTCGCGCGATTCCGTCAGCGCCTTCGCCGCCGCGAAGCCCGCCACCACCAGCGGTGAGATCGCCGCTTCCGTGCCTCCCGCGACCGCCACGTCCACGTCCCCGCGCCTGATCATCGCCGCGCCCGTCCCGATCGCGTCGGCGCCGCTCGCGCAGGCGCTCGTCACGGAGAAGTTCACGCCCTTCGCTCCGAGCCGGATGCTGAGCTGGCCCGAGGCCATGTCCGGCAGCATCTGCGTCATCAAGAACGGGCTTACGCGGTTGGGCCCGCGCTCGCGCAGGACTACCTCCTCCCGCGCCATCGACAGCACGCCTCCGACCGCCGTCCCGATGATCGTCGCTACCCGATGTCCGTCGTCGCCGGGCGTCTCGTAGTCGGCCTGCCGCAGGGCCTCGTCGGCGGCCACGAACGCAAGCTGCGTGAAGCGGTCCGCGCGCCGCGCTTCCTTGCGCTGCATGAAGTCGGTGGGGTCGAAGTCCTTGACCTCCCCCGCCACCACGTCCCCGAAGCGCTCGTCTTCGAATTGTGTGACAAGCCCCACGCCCGAACGCCCCGCCAGGAGCGCATCCCAGGTGGCATGTGAGTCAAGGCCGAGCGGCGTGACCATGCCCAGACCGGTAACGACGACGCGTCTGCTCATGCCTGCCCTGCCGGGGCGCGAGTATACATCAGCCCTCGCCGAGCTCCCGGACGACACCGGGAAGCCGCGCGGCGATTTCCCCCGCCAGCAGGCCGCCACCGCCGTACTCGCTGCGCAGCGCCTCGCCCACGGCCGCGTGCAGGTACACCCCGAGGCTGGCTGCGTCGAAGGGACTCAATCCCTGCCCCAGGTACGCGCCGATCATTCCCGCGAGCACGTCGCCGCTGCCGGCCGTGGCCAGCAACGGGTTCGCGAACGGCGAGATGCGCGCCCGCCCTTCCGCGTTCGCCACCACCGTGTGCGCCCCCTTCAGCACGACCGTGCAGCCGTACCGCCCTGCTGCCTCCCGCGCCGCCCCGACGCGGTTGGCCTGCACCTCGGCCACGCTCGACCCCAGCAGCCGCGCCATCTCCCCCGGGTGCGGTGTGAGCACGGCGTCGTCGGGGGTGCGTTCGGCTCCGTCCTCCAGGACCGCCAGCACGTTCAGCGCGTCCGCGTCGATCACGACCCGTCCCGCCACGTCCTCCGCCGTGTCCGGCAGCAGCGCCCAGACCAGCGCCTGCGTCTCACCCGTGTGCCCCAGCCCCGGTCCGACCACGCCCGCATCGAACCCCGTCCACTCTCGCCGCAGTGCCACCGCCGCCTCCCCCGCGAGTCCGCCGTCGTCCGCCGCTTCCTGCGGGAGCCACGTCGCTTCCGCCGCCCCCGCCGCGATCGAGTCGATGACCGGCTCCGGGCAGGCGATCGTCACGAGTCCCGCCCCCGCCCGGTAGGCCGCCGTCGCGGCCAGCGCGGGGGCGCCCCGGTACCGTGAGCAGCCCCCCACCACGAGCACCTTCCCGAACGTACCCTTGTTCGCGTCCTCCGGGCGCGCGGGCAGCGCCTCGCGCGTCCACCGCGACGTGATCAGCTCAAGCGACGCCGCCTCCATCGCCTCCGCCGGAATCCCGATGTCGACCACCTGTACCCGCCCCACCACGCCGCTCCCCATCGCCTGGTACATCCCGACTTTCGGGAGCCCGAACGTGACCGTCACGTCCGCCGCCACCGTCAATTCGTCGACCCCGCCCCCATCCGCGTCCAGCCCCGTGGGCAGGTCGACCGCAAGCACCTTCGGCGGCTGCGAGCCCGCCCGGGCGCCGGCCAGCGCCGCCAGCGCCTCGCCGATCGGCTCGTCTGCCGTCAGTGGGCGCGCCTTCCCCACCCCCAGCAACGCGTCGACCACGAGGTCGGCGTCTCGCATGCGTTCAAGCGCCGCCGCGACATCATCCCCTTCCGCGATCGCCATCTCCCGCACTGTCAGTTGCTCCCGGTTCGAGTCCTCCGAGCGCCCCCGTGGCGCGACCACCACAACCTCCGCCCCCCAGTCGTGCAGGTGTCGCGCCGCCACGAGCCCGTCCCCGCCGTTGTTCCCCGGCCCCGCCAGCACGACGATCTGCCGGCCCTCGAGCGTTCCCAGCAGCATCCAGGCTTCCTGGGCGGAAGCCAGCCCCGCCTCCTCCATGAGCTGCGCCTCGCTCGCCCCAGCCTCGATGGCGGCGCGCTCCATCGCACGCATCTCCGCGACGGTTACCAGCTTCACGAGAGGCACTCCTTGCCTGACCCAGGCTTGAGTCGGGCGATGGCGCCAACAGATGGTGCTTGGAGGTTCAACGCAGACCCTCCTCGCGCACGAGCCGTTGCGCGGTCTCGCCCATGCGCGGCGTGTCCTCCGCCTCGGTCAGCGCCCGTTCCCCCACGACCGAGGCCATCGCGAACTCCTTCGAGTGCGTCAGGCTGATGTCGAGTCCCCGCAATTCGATGCGTTCCGCCCGGCCCGCGCCCCGCCGGTACAGGAACACGAGCGGCTTCCCCCGGCGGTTGGGCAGGATCTCGATGTCGCGCCACCCGACGCCGCGCACCCCCGTGCCCAGCGCCTTCATCACCGCCTCCTTGGCGGCGAACCGGGCTGCGAGCTCCGGCACGCGGCCGCGGCAGTGGCGCACCTCGTCCTCGGTGTAGACGCGCCGCAGGAAGCGCTCGCCGTGCCGGTCGAGCACCGCCCGCACGCGCGCGATCTCGATGATGTCGATGCCGTGGGCGAACTTTCGGGCCACGGAATGATCCTAGCCCCTCGCCCTTCCCCACGCCCGGACCGTACCCTTGGCGCATGACCGCCGACATCATCGACGGACGCGCCATCGCCGCCGAACTCCGCGCCGATCTGGCCGGCGAGGTCGCCGAACTCGCTGCGGGCGGTGTCACGCCCGGCCTCGCCGCTGTGCTCGTCGGCGACGACCCCGGCTCCGTCAGCTACGTCACCGCCAAGGCCGAGGCCTGCGCCGAGATTGGCATCTTCTCCGAGACCGTCCGCCTCCCCGCCGACATCTCCCAGGACGCCCTCCTCGACCGCATCGACGAGCTCAACGCCGACCCCCGCTTCCACGCCATCCTCCAGCAGCTCCCCCTCCCCTCCCACATCGACGAGCGCGCCATCCTCGACGCGATCACCCCCGTCAAGGACGTCGACGGCCTCCACCCCACCAACCTCGGCCGCCTCCTCCGCGGCGAGACCAGCGGCCCCATCCCCTGCACCCCCCAGGGCGTCATGCACCTGCTCGCCCGCTCCGGCGTCGACCCCGCAGCCACGCACGCCGTCGTCGTTGGCCGCTCCTCGCTGGTGGGGAGACCCCTTGCGGTCCTGCTCTCGAACAAGGCCGCCGGCGCGAACGCGACCGTCACCCTCTGCCACACCGGCACCACCGACCTCGGCGGCCACACCCGCACCGCCGACATCCTCGTTGTCGCCGCCGGACGCCCCGGGACCGTCACCGCGGACATGGTCAAGCCCGGCGCGACCGTCATCGACGTCGGCACGAACCGTATCGATGACGCCTCCCGCAAACGCGGCTGGCGGCTCGTCGGTGATGTCGACTTCGTGGGCGTCTCCGAGGTTGCAGGGCGTATCACGAGGGTGCCCGGCGGCGTCGGCCCGATGACTATCGCCATGCTCCTCGCCAACACGGTCCGCGCCGCCCGCGTCGCCGCCGAAAGCTAGCCCCTCACCCCGATCCTTGGGACACTGGCGCCATGCACCAGCTCCTGAGCCAGGCCCGAGACCTTCTCCTGCGCATCTCCGACACCCTGGTGCGTCTTTGACCTCCCCGTAGCGGAAGAACGACTCGCCGAGCTCGAAGCCCGGTCCTCCGAAGCCTCCTTCTGGGACGACGCCGAGGCGGCGCGTGCCGTCATGCAGGAGAGCGCTTCCCTGCGCGAGCGCGTCGAGACCTGGCGCGGCCTCGAGCGACGCGCCCGCGACAGGTCGAGCTCCTGGAGCTTGCCGCCGAAGAGGACGATTCCTCCTTCGCCGACCACGCCGCCGAGGATCTGGGCGCCCTCGAACGCGAGCTGGAGAAGCTCGAGTTTGAGCTCCAGCTCTCGGGCGAGTACGACCACCGCGACGCCATCCTCGCCATCCACGCGGGCGCCGGCGGCACCGAGTCGCAGGACTGGGCCGAGATGCTCCTGCGCATGTACCTGCGCTGGGCCGAGGCCCACGGCTACGCCACCGAGATCCTCGACACCACCGAGGGTGAGGAGGCCGGCATCAAGAGCACTACTGTCGAGATCCGCGGACCCCTCGCCTACGGCTACCTCGCCAGCGAACGCGGCGTCCACCGCCTCGTCCGCCTCTCTCCCTTCGACCAGGCCCACGCCCGCCATACCAGCTTCGCCAAGGTCGAAGTCATGCCTGAAGTCGCCTCCACCAGCGAGGTCGAGATCAGCCCCGACGACATTCGCGTTGATGTCTTCCGCGCCAGCGGCCACGGCGGCCAGAACGTCCAGAAGAACTCGACCGCCATCCGCATCACCCACCTCCCCACCGGCATCGTCGTGACCTGCCAGAACGAGCGTTCCCAGCACCGCAACCGCACCAGCGCCATGAAGGTCCTCGAGTCCCGTCTCCTCGAGCAGGAGCTGCTCGCCCAGGAGGAGGAGCGCGCCCGCCTCAAAGGTAAACATGTGGATATGGGCTGGGGAAACCAGATCCGAAGCTATGTCCTGCACCCCTATAAGATGGTCAAGGACCACCGCACGGACTTCGAGACGAGCAACACCACCGCAGTGCTGGACGGAGACCTGGACGACTTGATGGGAGCCTACCTGCGCGCAGGCATGGGAGAAGACGCTTGAGGCGCTTGTTCCTCCTGCCCGTGCTGACGCTCCTCGTGGGCCTGCTGCTCGGCCTCCCCGCGCCGTCCTCCGCCCAGTCCCCCGACTTCACCACGACCATCGACACCGACTTTCCCCAGTTCCTGCGCTTCCGGCTGACCGGAGACGCGCCGGGGACGGTCACCGACGTCAGCCTCCGCTACCGCATCATCGGGTCCGGCTCCCTCGCCCGCGCCAAGCCGGAGCAGTTCGAGACCGTGCCCGCCGATTCCGCCCTGCGGGTTGAGGTGCGCGTTGCCACCGGCACACTCGGCTTCATCCCCGTCGGCAGCGAGTTCGACTATCACTGGGAGATCCTCCTCGAGGACGGCACGATCATCGAGACCGAGAGCGCCGACTTCCTCTACCTGCCTCCCGGCGAGGACTGGAAGAGCGTCCACAACGACTTCATGCGCGTCTACTTCCACGGCGACCGCGAGAGCATCGCCCTGCGCTACCTCGAAGCCGCCGAGCGCACCTACGCGCGCATGGGCCGCCTCCTCCAGACGGAGCTCGAGGTGGTGCCCGTGAAGACCGTGCTCTTCGCCTCCGAGGCCGATCTGGAGGCGGCCCAGCCCAATCGCAGCGAGGTCTACGACGCCGCCACCTTCCTCTGCGGCAGCCAGGTCGCGAACAACATCATCTTCGTCATCGACCGAAGCTGCGGGACGCGCGACCGCAGCGACACCCTCCGCCACGAGTTCACCCACATCCTCGTCGAGGCTGCCGGCGAGAGCGCCCTCGGCAAAATCCCCTCCTGGCTCAACGAAGGCACGGCCGTCTACTCCCAGACCGAGCCCGGCCGGGGCTTCAGCGACCCCTTCGAGGTCGCCCTCGCCATCGATCGCCTCATCCCCTTCAGCACCATGTTCTCCTCGGCCGGCGACCCCAGCGACGTCGGTCTCTTCTACGGGCAGTCCTACGCGATGGTCCGCTTCCTGATTGACGAGGGCGGCGAGGAGGATTTCGCTCGCCTCTTCGCCACCATCAAGGCGGGGAACCGCTTCGATCGCGCCATCGAGATGGTCTACGGCTGGACGCTCGACGAGTTCGAGAACGAGTTTCGCGCCTACCACGAGCTCCCCACCAGGGAGCCGGCGACCCCCGAGCCCGCTCGCGAGCAGCCCACCCCCACCCCCGAGGCCACCCCCGAACCTGAGCGCCCGCAGGAGACCCCCGCTCCCACCGAGGCGCCCGAGCAGGCCGAGCCCGAGCCCACCGCTGCCCAGCCTGCCGCGGCCGCTTCCACGGGCGACGACGGCGGCCGCGACCTCAGCAACATCGCCCTCGGGGCCATCGCCGGTGGGGCCATTCTCGCGCTCCTCGCCGTCTTCGCCTTCCTGCTCTCGGTCATGCTCGGCAACCGCGGTCCACAGCCCGAGCCCGCCGCCGCGGAAGTCGCCGAGGCTCCGCAGGAACCGGGGCCGGCGGCGAGCTCGTCCGGGGCATCGACCTTCGCCGCCAGCTCGCGTTCTGAGGAACCCGAGCCGGAACCCGAACCAGAGGAACCCGAATACGACGAGTGGGGCCCGCCCCCGACCTAAGAGCCCGCCTCCTCCCGGTCCTGCTCCTGGAGCGCCTTCCCCACGATCCACCAGCGCTGGAGGGCCGTCAGGTTTGCCAGCACAGCCAGGATGATGATCACCACCGTGAGTCCGTTCGCCAGCAGCCCGATGCCCAGCAGGATCACCCGTTCCTGGCGCCGGAACAGTCCCTCGCGCGTGGTCACCCCCAGCGCCTCCCCCCGCGCCCGCACGTAGCTCACCGCGATGCTCCCGAAGAGCGCCGCGTACCCGAACCCCGCCTGCACGTCCTCCCCCCGCTCGGTGAAGTACCAGACGCACGCCGCCAGCACGAGCGCCTCCCCCACGCGGTCCATCACGGCGTCCAGCAGCGCCCCGTACGGTGTCGCCTGCCCCGTTGCCCGCGCCACCGCCCCGTCGACGAAATCCATGGCGCTGAACCCGAGGAACACTGCCCCCGCAATCAGCAGCCGCTCCTCCGTGATCAGCCAGGCCGCCACCCCGCTCCCGACCACGCCAGCCAGCGTGATCATGTTCGGCGTGATGCCGAGCCTGCCCACGCCCCGCCCGATGGCGGCGCTCGCCGAGGCCGGGATGCGCTCGGGCAGGAGCTGGCGCTTCCGCTGGCTCACGCCCGTGTCAGCTCCCGCTGGCTCGCCTGCGCCTCCGCCACCTGCCCGCGCTCGTAGAGCAGCCGCTCGTAGTACGCCATCACGCGGCGCGCCACGTTCTCCCAACTGTAGTGCGATGCCTGGGCCTGGCCCTGCTCCGCCAGCGCCTCGCGCAGGTCGTGGTCGTGCTGCAGACGCAACACCGCATCGGCGAGCGCTGCGTCGTCCTTGGGCGGGACCAGCAGCCCGTCGACTTCGTTCGTGATCACCCCCGCGAATCCCTCGATGTTGCTCGCGACCACTGGGAGCCGCGCCGCCATCGCCTCCAGCAGCGCGATTCCCTGGCTCTCGTTGCCCGTCGCCGGCGAGCAGAAGGCGTGCGCGCTGTGGTGGTACCGCGGCAGCTCGCCGTAAGGCACGTTCGAGCGGAACACCACGTTCTCGTCCGGCCCCACGATCCGCTCGTACCTGCGGAAGCTGCCTGCGCCCACTACGATCAGCCGGCTCCGGGGCTCCGCCTCGCGGATGCGCCGGAACGCCCGCAAGGCGTACTTCAGCCCCTTGCGCTTCTCCGGGCGCCCCACGAAGAGCAGGTTGAAGCAGTCGTCGTCGAACTCCGGCAGGGGCTCGTGCTCCGCGGCAAAGTGCCCGAAGTCGATGCCGTTCGGGATCAGGTTGAAATACCCGGGGAAGTACCGCCCGACCAGCCGCGCGGCGGCCGGCGATACCGCGATCTTTCCTTCCAGCTGCCGGAACCAGCGCCGGATCAGCGGCCGCGAGTACCCGTACAGCCGGTTGCCGCCCTCCTTCGCCGCATGGAACGTCCCCACGTTCACCGCCTGCGAGTGGCGGAGCACCTGGTACGGCAGCAGCGGCATCAGCGGCTCGTGCAGGTGAACGATCTCGAACGCCCCCTCGCCCAGCAGACTCTCGATCGCCCGCCCCTTCCAGGTGAAGCTGATGCGCGCCATCGAGCCGCTCGCTGGCACGGCCCGCGGCCGCCCCATCACGACGCAGTCCTCCTCCGCCCCCTCCGGGTCCGACGCCGGCGCGAGGATGGTGATCTCGTGCCCCCACTCGCGGAATTGCGCCCCGAGCTGGCCGATGTGGCGGTTGACCCCGCTCGGCACGGACCAGTCGTACGGCGATACGAGCGCGATCCTCATCGTCCGCTCACCCACGTTCCTCGCCGTACCATCTTACGGGGCGTCGCCGAGAACCCCCACGCCAGCCCCAGCAGCGACTGCCCCAGCCCGATTTCCCGCAGCGTCGGCGGCCGTGAGTGCCCCTCGCGCACCGTCCCCGAGGCCAGCGCCGCGTGCAGTTCCTCCGCCGTACTCCCCTCGAACTCCGTCCAGCCCGTGCCCAGCTGTGGCAGGTGATGGCAGTCGCTTCCCCCGCACACCGGCAGCCCCCAGATTGCTGCGTTGCGCTCCGCCGTCTGGCGTGCGGTTACCCGACCCGCCGGACTCAGGTTCGCCTCGATCGCATCGAACATGACCCCCTCCTCCTCCCGCGCCACTACCCGGTCGATCGTGCGCCGGCTCAATGAGCGTGTTAGCCAGCTCATCGGGTGCGCCGCGATCGCGATTCCGCCCTGCGCGTGGATCGCCTCGATCGTCGCCTCCACCGACCGGAAGATCGGCGGCGTCTCCTCGATGAAGAGCGCGAGCAGGTGACCGTGCCGCGTCGTCATCTCCGCCCCCGGAACCACCTCCACCCGCCGCCCCCGCTTCGCCGCCAGCTCCCGCGCCTCCAGCCCGCCCCGCACGTCCTCGTGGTCGGTGATCGCGATCACGTCCAGGTCCGTCTCGTGCTCCGCCCGCTCCAAGACCGTCTCGACTGATGCCATCCCGTCCGAGATGCGGGTATGGATGTGCAGATCCGCCTTACCCACAGCCATGCACCTCCCAGTACGCCTCCAGCACCGTCCACTGTGAGGGATCACGGCGCAGGTGCGCTCCGAAGAGGTCCGCCCACCGCTGCGCCGCCGCGGCGATGGCCTCCTCCCGGTCTCCCTCCGACGGCACCGTGAACGGCTCGTGGACCCACGCCGTCTGATCGCGGGTTCCCCGCCGCGAGAGGAACAGCGGTATCACCGTCGCTCCGGAGCGGCGCGCCAGCTCCCAGGGGCCGCGCGGGAGCCGCACCCGTCGCCCCAGCAGCGTCGTGCAGACGCCCCCGCCCGCCAGGTCGCGGTCCGCCAGCAGGGTCACCATGCCTCCCGCCCGCAGCTCGCGCAGCGCCTCCCGCGTGCCCCCCATGTCGACCTCCACCACCCGTCCGCCCGCAATCTCCCGCAGCCGCGCCATCTCCCGCCCCAGCGCGGGCGGCTGCAGCGCTTCCACCATCTCCACCCAGCGCCGCCCGCGCTGCGCGACGGCCACCAGCGCCAGCTCCGGGTTTCCCGTGTGCGCGCTGGCGACGAGTACAGGGCCCGGCTCGAACAGTGCCGGGACGTGCTCCTCACCCACGACTTGCAGGTGCTCCCGCTCGTAGCTGGCGTGGTCCCGGTAGGCCAGCGTGGCCAGGTCCACGTGATAGTTGGCCGCGTTTCGGAATGCCCTGCGGGATGCCTCCCGGGCCCGCTCCCGGTCCCCGTCGCAGGCCGGCAGCAAGTTCTCCTCGAGCCGCTCCCTCGCATTGGTCCGCATCGTCCACGCGACCCACGCGGCCGCCCGCGCCATCGCGTACCCCAGCCGCGGGAAACGTCCCGCCAGTGGCGCCCCCACCTTGAGAGCGGTCAGCGTCAGGCTTCCTTCGAAGGTCCGTCCGAGGTAGGTGCTTCCCAAAACTCCCGGAACATATACCACTGCTCGGGGTACCGGCGGACGTACGCCTCGTGCGCGATCATGATCGCCTGTGTCAGAACCTGCACGTCTTGCGCGGTATCCCCGGTCGGTTCGAAGTCGAGGTCGAAGTTCGAGAGCACGTCGATCCGGCCCGGGCCTCGCCGCGGAAACGCCACCGCCCCGATCGCCGCTCCCGTGTGGAGTGCGAGCCGCGCCGGTCCCGCCGGCACCTCCACTTCCTCCCCGAAGAAGCGGACACGCACCCCGCCCTCCCGCAAAGGCCGGTCGATGAGCGTCGCCACCATTTCGTTGCGCCGCAGCGAGCGCACCAGCGACGGCCCCACCTTCTCCATCTTCACCAGCCGCACGCCCAGCGCTTCCCGCCCCCCTACGACGAGTTCGTCCAGCCTTGGATTCCCGAACGTCTCCCCCACCACCGTCAGCGAGTACCCCCGCGCCGCTGCGATGGTGGCTCCGAGGTCCCAGTTGCCGAAGTGCATCGGCGCCACCACTGCGCCCCGGCCCCGTGCCAACCCCCGGTCGAGCCCGTCAAATCCCGGTGTCTCGACGCCGACCGCCAGGCGCTGCTCCAGCGAGAGCTTCCCGCTTGAGGCGAACTCGACCATGTAGCGCAGGTAGTTCGCGAGCGACTGGCGGGCCACCCGGTTGCGCTCCCCTGCCGTCGCCTCGGGGAGCACGCGTGCGTAGTTCCGCAGCATCGTCTGCCGCCCCTGGGGCCAGCAGTAGTACATGACGCTGCCCACCAGCCCTGCCACCCCGCACAGGAGCGGCAGCGGGATCACACGCGTGACTGCCAGTAGTGCTCGCCACCCGGCGTAAGCGAACGTGCCCGCTCCCCCGGCCTCGACGGCTACGCCTCCGCGATAAACGACTCGACCATGTCACGCGCCTCGTCGTCGTGATACTGCACCGGCGGCGACTTCATGAAGTACGCGCTCGGCGCCAGCAATGGCCCCTTCAGCCCCCGGTCCAGCCCCAGCTTCGCGCAGCGGACCGCGTCGATCACCACGCCCGCGCTGTTCGGGCTGTCCCACACCTCGAGCTTCAGTTCGACGTTCAGGGGCACGTTCCCGAAGGTCGTGCCCTCCATGCGGATGTGGCACCACTTGCGGTCGTCCAGCCAGGGCACGTAGTCGCTCGGCCCGACGTGCACGTCGTCGGCCTGCATCTCGTAGTCGATCTGGCTCGTCACCGCCGAGGTCTTCGATATCTTCTTCGACTCGAGGCGCGACCGCTCCAGCATGTTCATGAAGTCGGTGTTCCCGCCGAAGTTGAGCTGGTACGTCCGGTCAAGATGCACGCCCCGGTCGGCGAACAGGCGCGCCAGCGTGCGATGCACGATCGTCGCCCCCACCTGGCTCTTGATGTCGTCTCCCACGATCGGCAGCCCCGCCTCCTCGAAGCGGCGCGGCCAGTAGCCATTCTCGTCCCGCGCGATGAAGACGGGGATGCAATTGATGAACGCGCATCCCGCCGCCAGCGTCTGCTCCACGTACCACTTCGTCGCCTCTTCCGAGCCGACGGGCAGGTAGTTGATGACGACGTCGACGTCGTTATCGCGCAGCAGCTTCACGATGTCGGCCGTGCCGCCGGGCGCCTTCTCGATCACGTCGCCCAGGTACTGCCCCAGGCCGTCGTGCGTCATCCCGCGCTCGACCTTCACGCCCGCGTGCGGGACATCCGAGAACTTGTAGGTGTTGTTCTGCCCGGCGAAGACCGCCTCCGACAGGTCCTTACCGACCTTGTCGGCGTCGATGTCGATCGCCACCGCCACGTTGATGTCGTTGATGTGATAGCCCCCCACGACGGGGTGCATGATGCCGGGAACCTCGTCCCCTTCCTCGATGTGCCGGTAGAACTCGAGCCCCTGCACGAGCGAGGAGGCGCAGTTACCCACGCCGATGATGGCCACGTTGATACTCAAGGTCGCAATCTCCAGAGAAATGGTTCAGTGAGCGCGCGGAGACTCGCTCAACGGCCACGCTCTTGCGGCCCACCGGCCGCAACGTAGTAGTGCAGCCTACCACGCCCCCTTGAGCACGCTCCAGCGGCGGGCGGGGTTGCGTGTGGTCCTCGCCCTACAATAGCTACAGGCCCCCGTAGCTCAGCGGACAGAGCAGGCGTCTTCTAAACGTCTGGCCGCAGGTTCGACTCCTGCCGGGGGCGCCACGCCTCCTTGCAACCCTCTCCCCCGACCCCCACCATCTCCGCCGAGGCAATCCATGCAGGTCTCTACCAATGTCCGCGCCGTCCAGGTTCCCGACGAGAGCCCCATGCGCCCCGTCTCGACGAACATCTACCTCGTCGGCCGCGACCAGGTCCTCACCATCGACTCCGGCGAGGCCCTCGACCGCTACCGCTGGATGCTGCGTGGCTACCTCGCCGCTACCGAGAAGGCGGAGATCGCCATCGCCGCCGTCACCCACCACCACGCCGACCACTCCGGCAACCTCAAGTGGACCCGCGAGATCTTCGACGCCGAGATCGCCATCCCCGAGAACGGCCGGCCCCTCCTCAAGGGCCGCCTCCCTGCGAAGGGTGTCCGCAAGCTCGCCGACGGCCAGCTCGTCGAGCTCGACGGCGGCGTCAACCTCCGCGTCATCACCTCCCCTGGCCACTCCGTCGACTCCATCTGCTATTACCTCGAGGACGAAGGCGTCCTCTTCACCGGCGACACCATGCTCGGCTCGACCACCACCACCATCGGCGACCTCGCCGCCTACCGTGCCACGCTTCAGCGCCTCGTCGACCTCCCCAACCTGCAGGTCATCTGCCCCGGCCACGGACCCCTCGTCCACGACCCCCGCGAGCGCCTCCAGTCGTACATCGACCACCGCAACGGCCGCGAGCAGCAGATTCTCGACGCCCTCAGGGAAGGCGGTCCGAAGACGAGCTGGGAGATCATGCTCGCCATCTACGACGACATCGACACGCGACTGCGCCGCGCCGCCGACAGCAACGTCCGCACCCACCTGGCCCAGCTCGAAGCCGAGGGCCGCATCCTCGCTTCCCCCGGCAAGCCCCGCCGCGCGACTGCCCGCAAGCGCACCCGTGAGGAGGCCCGCCGGCGCGAGCGGGATCGCATCATCAAGCGCGCCCGGCGCCTCGAGGCAGCAGCCCGCCGCGCCGAGGTGCGCGCCCAGGAGAATCCGCCGGCGGACGAGTGGATCGAGCCCCCGCGCTACGAGCTCACCTGAGCCCGCCGGAAGCACTTGGGTGCTTGTACTCCCCACGTTGACCGTAACGCGGTAAGATCGCGTCGCCGCCATCGGGCGGCTTTGTGATCCACGATGCCAGAGACGCACCTCGTACACCGCAAGCTCGACATCGGCGTGCAGAAGGTCCCCAAGCAGGACGCTGAGGACCGCGTTCGCAACTGGGACGAGACGTATCTCGGCTTCGACCTCAATTCCGCCAAGATCGAGGCGGAGCGCTGCATCCAGTGCCCCTCGGCCCCGTGCCAGGAAGCCTGCCCGGTCAGCAACGACATCCCCGGCGCCTTCGCCCTCGTCGAAGAGGGCGACATCATCGGCGCCGCGAACAAGTTCCGCGAGACGAGCAACCTCCCCGAGATGTGCGGCCGCCTCTGTCCCCAGGAGAGCCTCTGCGAGGGCGCCTGCGTCGTCGGCTTCGCCATCCGCGCCGACGGCCGCGCCGAGCCCCCCGTCACCATCGGCAAGCTCGAGGCCTTCGTCACCGACTACCAGCGCCGCGAGGTTGGCGGCTACCCCCGCTCCCCCTACCCGCCCCCGCCCAGCGGACGCAAGGTCGCCGTCATCGGCGCCGGCCCGGCGGGTCTCGCTGTCGCCGAGATCCTCGCCGAGATGGGCCACGCCTCCACCGTCTTCGAGTACTGGCCCGAGCCCGGCGGCGTCCTCGTCTACGGCATCCCCAACTTCAAGATGCGCAAGCAGATCGTCGACGACTACATCACCCATCTCGAGGCCCTCGGTATCGAGTTCCGCTGCAACACCTACGTCGGCAAGGACATCACCGTCGACGAGATGCTCGACGGCGAGTACGACGCAGTCTTCCTGGGCACTGGCGCCGGGGTCGGCAACGAGCTCGGCATCGAGGGCGAGGATCTCGAGGGCGTCCACCGCGCCACCGACTACCTCGTGCGCGGCAACCTCCGGCCCGACCAGCTCCCCGAACACCTCCAGGAGCCCCTGCCGCAGCCCACGAAGGTCGCGGTCATCGGCGGCGGCGACACCTCCATGGATTGCGTCCGCACCGCGGTTCGCATGGGCGCCGAGACCGTCACCTGCGTCTACCGCCGCACGGAAGCGGAGATGCTCGGCCGCGGCGAGGAGCGCATCAACGCCCGCGAGGAAGGCGTCCAGTTCGAGATGCTGACCGCGCCCCTGCGCATCCTCGGCGACGAGAACGGCAAGGCCACGGGCGTCGAGTGCATCCGCATGCGCCTCGGCGAGCCCGACGACTCAGGTCGCCGCCGCCCCGTCCCCATCGAGGGCAGCGAGTTCGTCATCGAAGCCGACACCATCCCCATCGCCATCGGCTACGGCGCCGACCCAGTCGTCCCCGAGACCACGAGCGGGCTCAGCACCAGCTGGGGCGCCCTCATCGCCATCGACGACGGCGGGCGCACCTCCCGCAAGGGTGTCTTCGCCGGCGGCGACAACGTCAACGGCGCCGACCTCGTCGTCACCGCCCTCGCCGACGGCCGCGTCGCCGCCGAAGCCATCGCCGCCTACCTGGACACGCTGGACTGAGGACGCGCTACTCGATCTTCGCGCCCTTCGACAGATTGTGGCGGGCGCAGAGAAGTCGGACGTTCTCCACGTTGGATGCTCCGCCGCGCGAGAAAGGAACTTCGTGGTCAAAGTGAAGTTCGTCGCTAGAGCCGCACAGCACGCATTTCCCACTGTCCCGAGTCCAGACCTCTCTCTTGACTGGCGAAGGGATCACCCGGGAGGGTTCCTTCTCCTGTGGCCTCGCTGATCGCGTTGCCGCCTCCGTGACTTCCAGACGAAACTTGAAGACCAGCCGGCCGTCGGATTCTTCAGTCCATGCCCGTGTGAGCCTAAAACTGCCGTTGTAGACCCACGTGCCGGTCATGAGCTTCTCGTAGACCCGAACGACTTCGCTCTTGGTCGGGGCGGCCTCGAAGAACAGGCCATTTTGCGTCAAGCGTCCAGTCGCTGTTCGGAGCGGTTGGTCTTGTGTCTTGGGGTCGGGTCCTCCCGGGATGCGAGGCGTGTCGTGGCCTTCGTAGATTACGACGGAGCCGCCCTCCTCCACCCTATCGACATACGGAGCGTTTCGTCTTCGGCTCATCAGCACAACGCTGTGGGTTGATCCCCAACGGAAGTTCATCCCCCGTTGAAGGCTCGCGCCCTCCTCGTCACACATGGCGAGATAGCTAATCACTTCGCCTGGCTGAACGGGCACTGCCTACTCCGATGGCCTATTTGACAGAGGAGCTATGCAACGGACCTGAGTCTATTTTCTCTTATGGCTTCCCAGACCTCAGGAAGCTGGAGCGGGCGAAGGGAATCGAACCCTCGTCTCAACCTTGGGAAGGTCGCATTCTGCCATTGAACCACGCCCGCCCGCGCCGCCCGCATCCTATCATTGCCCGCACTTCCACCGGAGGCTGCCCGTGCCCATACCCAAGGAGCTCGCCCTCACCCCCGACGAGATCGACGAGATCATGACCACCAGCTGGAACATGCGGATCGCCACCGTCGGACCGGGCGACCGCATCAACCTCACCCCGCTCTGGTTCGGCTGGGCCGGAGGCAAGGTCTACACCGCTTGCCGCGGCCAGAAGGTCGCCAACCTGCGACGCAACCCCGTCGCCACCGTCCTCGTCGACAAGAACGAACGCTACCCCGAGCTCCAGGGCATCATGCTCCAGGGCCGCGCCACCGTTCTCGAGGACGCCGACGCCGAGAACGCCGACCCCCACCTCGAGGAAGCCCGCCTCCAGATGGGACAGAAGTACGGTCAGCCCGACGGTCGCCACGCCGCGACCGCCGCCGGACGCACCCGCCGCTGGGTCGTGTTGGAACCCGACCGCGTCGTCACCTGGGACAACTTCAAGCTGGGCCGGCTCCAGCGCTAGCAACCGCTACAGCTTCGCCGTCAACCACTCCTCCGCTGCCCCCACCACGTCGTCGCCGACGGCAAAGTGCCCGCCGGGTAGCGTCACGAGATCCCGTTCCCCGGGAAGCCCCGCGTATAGATCCATTGTCGCGTCGAGCGACACGACCTCGTCCCCCGCCTTCGCGACGACGCGCACCGCTGTGTCCGCCAGCCCCGCCAGGTGGCTCCCCTCGCCGTCCGCCGGACCGCTCAGCGGCCCCGTTCCCGCCGCCGCGAACACTGCCGCCCGGAAGCGTCCGTCCCCCGCCACCGCTGGCACGCCCAGCATCGCCCCCAGCGAGTAGCCGTAGTACCCCAGCCGCCCGACATCGACCGGATACCGTTCCGCCAGCGCATCGACTGTCGCCGCCACCTCCCCCGCGAACTGCGCCGCCATCGCCGCCGCCTGTTCGGGGTCGCGCATCGCCGCGAACGGGTCCGGTACGGCCCGCTCGCCATGGCCGGGCGCGTCGAGTCCCAGGCACGCCCAGCGATGCGCCGTCGCCCACGCCCGCGCCGGTCCTGACACGAGCGGGTCGTCCTTGCTGCCCATGCCCGGGTGCTGGACCAGCACAAGCGGGAGCGGCCCCTCGTCCCCTGCCGGCAGCCACAGCCGCCCCGGCGTCTCGCCCAGCCGGAAGCGGATGTCCCGCAGCCCTCCGGATTCGTTCTCGTTTGCTTCGAACTCGACCATGGCCGCGAGCCTACCCGTTCCCCGGACCCGCCGCGCCCTTCCGCCCCCACAGCAGCAGCCGCTTGAAGGGGTACAGGAAGGGACGCTCGTCCGGCAGCTCCGCCAGCAGCCGCTCACGGAAGTCCGCCAGGTAGGCCTCGTAGTCCTCCGGCGAGAGCCGGTTGCGGTAGTCCGTCAGCAGCGAGCCCTTCACCCATTCCACCACTTCCTCCGGTCCCGTTAGCTGGTGCAGGTAGACCTGCAGCCGCACGTGCTGCTCCGCGAACCCCATCCGCGCGAGCAACTCCGCGTACCACTCGGCATCGCGAAGGGGGTACCCGCGAACGTAGCCCCCCAGCGCCTCCGCGTGGCGACGCTCGCGCGCGACCTCGTGCGCCACGGTGTGCGAGGGATGGTCGTGGTTCATGGGCATCTGCACCGCGAGCTGTCCGTCCTCCCCCAGCGTGGCCGCCAGCCGCGGGAAGAGTGTCTCGTGGCCGTCGACCCACTGCAGCGCCGCGTTCGAGAACACGACGTCCAGTCCACTCTCCGCGAATTTCTCGATGTCGCCCTGCTCGAAGCGCACGCCTCTCCCCGCGTGCTGCGCGCTCTGCGCCAGCATCGCCTCCGAGCGGTCGACCCCCACCGTCTCCGCCGCCCCTGTGTGTTCGTGCAGCACGCGCGTCAGCACGCCCGTCCCGCAACCGAGGTCTACGACCCGGCCTCCGGGGACTGGCTCCACCAGCGCCAGGAGGTCGTGGAACGGCTGCTCGCGCTCGGCGCGGAAGCGGGCGTACTGCTCCGGTTGCCAGGCGTCGCTCACGGGCGCGAGCCTACCAGCGCCCTCTGCTGCCGCGTACTTGACGCCTGCCCCCCGTCTCCCCAAGGTGGCCCGGCCATGGTCCGCTGGGACGAACGCACCGCCCTCGTCGTCGTCGACATCCAGAACGACTTCGCCGACCCGGAAGGCGGCCTGTCCGTCTCCCGCGGCGACGCCATCATCCCCGCCGTCAATGCCGCCATCGCCGAGGCCCGGGCCGCCGGCGCCTGTGTCGCCTACACGCAGGACTGGCATCCCCCCACCACGCCCCACTTCGCCAGGGACGGCGGCATCTGGCCGGTCCACTGCGTACAGGACACCTGGGGCGCCGAGTTCCATCCCGAGCTGCACGTTGTTGGCGAGGTCGTCCGCAAGGGAACGGGAGGTGAGGACGGCTACTCCGGCTTCACCGTCCGCGACCCTGCCAGCGGCGACCCCTCTGATACCCTCCTCGACTCCTTCCTCCGCGACCGCGGCATCACGACCGTCGTCGTCGCCGGCCTCGCGACCGACTACTGCGTCCGCGACACCGCCCTCGACGCCGTCGGTCGAGGCTTCGTCGCCTTCGTTCTCATCGATGCCGTCCGCGCGGTCGACCTCCAGCCCGGCGACGGCGCCCGCGCCCTCGAGGCCATGCGCCGTGCCGGCGTGCGCTCAGCCCTCGCGGCCCGGTGACGACCGAGGACCGCCTCCGCCGCTGGCTCGCGAGCGAGCACGGCATCGCCGAGCCCCGCCGCCTCGCCCGCGAGGACGACTCCTTCCTCCTCGTCTCCAAGTTCCCGCCCGGCTTCATCGCCCGCGTCGGCGAGGCCGTGGAGCGCCTCGATCTGCTCGCCGATCCCGACCCCTTCGCCGCCGCCAGCGCCGACCGTGCTTGTCGCCACCGCGACGAATCGCGCGTCGAGAACTGGCGCGCCGCCGCCTGCGTTCTCGTCCGCGAGCGCTCAGCCGGTCGTGGCCTGACCGACGAAGACGCCGAGCTTGTCATCGCCGGCATCGAGTCGGTCGCCGCACTCATGCACGCCGTCCTCTGGAGCGAACCCCTCGCCGGCGACCACTACGAGCCCGCCGAGGCCGAGCGCGACGCCTGGAGAGACGCCCTCGTCCGTACCGAAGGCGCGGGCGACATCTTCACCCGCCACTACGGTTCCTTCGAGGGACGCGCAGTCGTCGCCCACTGTCCGGGAGCGCCCTACGCCCGCGCGCTCCTCGAGTCCGCCTGGCGCGCCTGCACGGGCACGCCCCCGCCCGCTTAGCGCGGAGCGACTGCTAAGGGGCGGCCTGTCTGCGGCGGCGCGGTTGAAGCCGCCAGGTCACGGCGTGAGCCTCGCCGCCACATCTGCCGCTGCAGCCACGAAGAGCGGATCCCGATTCCGCTGGTGTTCGTCGAGGCACGCCTCGACGAACTTGATGGCGTGTTCGTCTCCGGTACGGATCGCCTGTTCGACGATGTCCTCCACGTCCCGCTGGTCGTCGGGAGCGTAGGTACTGACTGTGCCGGGCTCACCGTAGGCCGAGTAGATACCGGCGGCCGCCTGCCATACCCTCACCAACAGTTCGTCCCCCGTCCCGTGGTCGACATGGTCGAGCAGGTGCCGCACTGCGTGAGGGCCGGTCACCCCGTGGATGAAGGCGATCGATGCTCGGGACCCTGCCTGGACATTCGCGAGATAGATGTCGGCAAACGTCCGGGTGAGGTCATCAAGGAACAAGTGGCGGTCGACACTCACCGGCTCTACAAGCGATGCGGCCGAGCTGAAGGGGCCAAACGTGGCCAGCTCGGCGAGGCGATCGTTGATGAGTCTGCCGCCTATGTGCCCTCGGGCCGAGGCTACGGAGTGCACGGCGCGGGAGGGCAGTAAACCCCGCTCCGCCCCTGTCATCGGCATCGCCTGGTAGCGCGCCGCCCAGTACGCGAGCGCCCGGCTCAACTCCTCAACTCTTTCCGGGGTCTCGTACCGCTCCAGTGCCCGGACGGCATGAGCGGTGCGGATCAACCCGTGCATCGCCGCCCCCGAGAGTCCTCCGGCGAGGGTCGGGATCCAGCGGGCGACCACCGTTCTCCATCCGAAATCTGGCACCTGCCCGCGTGTAAGGTCGAGCCACTCCGGGAAGAGGTCGTAGCGGCCGAGGGCCTCTTGCTGGCCAACGCCCCTCAGCTGCTGGCGGGATGTCGGCAGGTTTTCCAGGTTCGTTCGATAGCTGAGCACCCATGGGACGACCTCTTCGCCCCGCCCAAGCGCAACGAGGGCTTCCGTGGCCATCGGACCGTGGTTCGAGTAGCCGGCGCCAAACTCGGGGCCCGTCTCTCGCAGGAGGTCCAACGCCTGGTCCAGTTCATTCGTCACGGAGAACACCTCAGTCCTGTTGCTGGCGCCATGGGGCCGACCCTAGACCTTCAAGTAGACTTGAAGTCAACTCCGGCTGGTGGAGGGGTAATGTCGGCCCTGCCAAGCAAGCTCACGATTGGCGAGGTGGCGTCTCGGAGCGGCGTGCGGACCTCGGCGCTCCGCTACTACGAGGAACGGAGGCTGATCACGTCAGAGAGAACGACGGGTGGCCAGCGCCGGTACTCCCGGGAGACTCTGAGGCGCGTTGCTGTCATCCGTGCCGCGCAGGTCCTCGGCCTCACACTGGACGAGATACGGGACGCACTGAGCGAACTCCCCCGCGGGAGGACCCCGAACGAACACGACTGGGAGCGCCTTTCGCAGACCTGGCGCGGCACCCTCGATGGCCGGATCGCTGAGCTTGAGGCGCTGCGGGATAGGCTGTCCGGGTGCATCGGCTGCGGGTGTCTCTCACTTGAGCGCTGCACTCTCTTCAATCCCGGCGACCGGGCAGGCAGTTCCGGGACGGGCGCCCAGTACCTGTTCCGGAGAAGCTCCCCCGCCTAGCGTGGCGCGAGCGACCGGATCGTCTCCAGCATCGCCTGCTGCTTGCTCGCCACGCCTGCCGCCGCGATCGGGTACAGGAACGCTTCGTCGAGCCCCGCCGCCACCAGCTCCGCCGCCACCTCGCGGCACTCCTCCGCGTTCCGTCCGACCACCGCGTGCGCCCGCACGAACCCTTCCGAGATGCCCTCGATCGCCTCCGTCCGCTCCCGCGCCAGCCAGCGCCGCTCGAATACCTCGCAGTCCTCCTCGAATCCATCCTCGATGAAGACCTTCCGGTACACGGGCGCCATCAGGTAGGCCAGCAGCTCATCCTTGATCGGCGCCGAGGCCTGCTCGTACGACTCGTCGATCACCGTCCGCAGGAACGCCACGATGCGTACCTCCTCCCGCTTCCGCCCCGCCTTCGCGATGCCCCGCTCGATCGCCGCAACGGATCGCTTGATCACGGTCGCCGTCGGGTAGTTCAGGATGACGCCGTCCGCGACCTCGCCCGCCAGCTCCAGCATCTTCTCGCCCAGCGCCCCGATGTACACCGGAATTGCGGGCTCAGCCGCCTCCATCGCCGGGGCTCGCGTCTGGTACAGCCCTTCGTGCCGCAGACGCTCACCCGCCGTCAGTCGCCGGAACACGTCGACGTACTCCCGCATTCGCGAGACCGGCTTGTCCCAGGGCAGCCCGTGCCAGTTCGACACGATCACCGGCGTGCTCACGCCGAATCCCGCCGAGACCCGCCCGCCGCTCAGATCCTGCAGCGACCAGAACGACATCGCCGCCAGATACGGGTCGCGCAGGCCGATGGGCAGGATGCCCGTGCCCAGCCCGAACCGCTCCGTGCTCGCCGCCGTCGCCGCCAGCACGGTGATCGCGTCCGGCTCGTTCACTTCGGTCACCCAGCCGCCGCTGAAGCCGTGACGCTCGCCCTCCTGCGCCTGCTCGACGTGATCGCGCACGTGGTCCCCGTGCAACACCAGTCCGGAGTAGCTCATCGCCTTCCCCCTGCGTGGGTCGCGGCATCATGCCACAGCCGGGAGCGTCCCAAGGTCAGCGGCGTCTCGCCTGGGGCTTGATGATCCCGCGCTGCATGAGCAGTCGCATCACGTAGCGCGAGACGGAGATGCCCAGCATGCCCGCCACCACCAGGAAGACAATCGTCGCCACGATCCCCGACCCCTGCACTGCGATCCCCAGGTAGAGCCCCACGAACAATCCCACCGAGAGCGCGATGAACACGGGCATGGTGCGCCAGCGCCACTCCGCCAGCGGCGGTGGTGCCGCTTGCTGCTTCGGGGCCGCCTCGCCGCCGCCCTCGGCGACTCCCCGGATGCGCCGTCGGCGCCGTCGTGAAGGACTCATGCCGTTCCCCTCGTCCGCATCAGCGCCTCGACTGCCTCCCGGTCGAACAGCAGCGAGCCGCCCGCCGTGCGCCGGTGCGAGACCCGCCCCGCTGCCGCCGCCTCCGCCAGCTCGCCCTCACTCAGCCCCGTCGCCAGTGCTGCCTCCGAGAGATCCAGCACCGCCTCCAGCGTGGGCGCGACCGGTTCCGCCGCCTCCTCCAGGCAGGTGTTGCATATGAACACCAGCGCCAGGTGCGTCTCGCTCAGCGAGACCGTCCCGCAATCCCGGCCCGCCAGATCCTCCCGCTGGTTCAGGTGGAACAGCCGTCCGCACGCGTTGCAGTACGACTCGGTGTGCGACTCGACGGGCTCGGCGCAGATGGAGCACGGATTGGATGGAGCGGTCTCAGTCATGAGTGGGTTCTGAGAATAGACAATTTCTTGACACTTTCAAACGCCCGCCGATATGATCAAGGAACCCTAACAATTTTGATGGTGGGGGCATCTTGGAGAGCACGGCCGCCGTGGTCCAGTCGCCCCCGCGCAGTGGCGACTTGGCGGAGAGGCTTGGCATCAAGCCCCTTCCCGATGACCTCCTCTGTGAGGCCCTCACGCACGCCTCCTACCCCAACGAGAGTTCTTCCCAGGCGATGCCCAACGAGCGCCTCGAATTCCTCGGCGACTCCATCCTTGGCATGGTCGTCGCGAACGAACTCTTTCGGGCCTATCCCGAGGCCGCCGAGGGCGAGCTCACCCGCATGCGAGCGGAGATCGTTCGCGGCAGCACGCTCGCCAGGGCCGCCCGCCGCCTTGACCTTGGCGGCTACCTGATCCTCGGTCGCGGCGAGGAGGCCGCCGGTGGTCGTGACCGCGAGCGCAACCTCGCCGGGGCCTTCGAGGCGGTCGTCGGGGCGGTCTACCGCGCCCACGGGCTCACGGTCGCCCGCGCCCTCGCCCTCCGCCTGCTCAAGCCCGAGATCGACAGTATGCGCGACGGAGGTCCTTCCCTCGATCCCAAGTCCGCGCTCCAGCACCTCGTGCAGGCGCGCTGGCATCAGCCCCCGGACTATGTCACTGTCGCGGAGCAGGCCGAGGAGGAGGGGCGTCGATTCGTGGTAGAGGTTCGCGTTTCCGGCGAGATGCTTGGCCGCGGAAGCGGGTCGAGCAAGCGTGCGGCCCAGCACGAGGCCGCCCGCCAGGCCCACGCCGCCCTCTCAGTCGACCCCGCCAGCGGCGTTCCCGTGGGGGCCTGAGCCGTGTACGTCAAACGCCTCACGCTCCAGGGATTCAAGAGCTTCGCCCCGGAGACCACCTTCGAGTTCGGCTCCGGCGTCACCGCCATCATCGGCCCGAACGGTTCCGGCAAGAGCAACGTCGCCGATGCCGTCCGCTGGGTCCTCGGCGAGCAGGGCCTGCGACTCCTCCGCGCCCGCAAGCAGGAGGACGTCATCTTCGCCGGCGCCAGCGACCGCCCTCCCCTCGGCATGGCCGAGGTCACGCTCACCCTCGACAACAGCGACGGCTGGCTCCCCCTCGACTACAGCGAGATCCAGATCGGCCGCCGCGCCTATCGCGACGGCGACACCGAGTACCTCCTGAACGGCTCCCGCATCCGCCTGCGCGATCTCAACGACCTCCTCCAGAAGGCCAACGTCGGCCAGAACAGCTACGCCATCATGGGGCAGGGCATGGTCGACGAGGTGCTCAGCCTCTCCCCCCAGGAGCGCCGCTCGCTCATCGACGAGGCCGCCGACGTGAAGCCCTTCCGCACGAAGATCGCCGACGCTCACAAGCGTCTCGAGAGTACGCGCGAGAATGTCGCGAAGGTCCAGATCATCCTCGACGAGCTGGAACCCCGCCTCCGCCTCCTCCGCCGCCAGGCCAACCGCGCCAGCGAGCATCGCGACCTCTCCGCCCGCCTTGCTACGCTCCTTCGCCGGCTCTACTCCTCCCGTTGGAGCGAGACCCGCACCGCCATCGCCCGCGCACAGGCCGAGCTCGACCAGCGCGGCGCCGAGGACGAGAACGCGGAATCCCGCGTCACCACGCTCGAGGAGCAGCTCCAGGCGCTCGGCGAGGAGATCGGCAGGCGCCGCGAGGCCGTCGCCCGCCGCGATGGCGCCCGCGACGACCTCGAAGGCCGCATCCGCTCGCTCGAACACGCTCTCATCCTCGACCGCGAACGCCACAGCATGACCACCACCCGCCACGGTGAGATTCGCACCGAGGTCGAAGCGCTGGAAGGGGAGAAGGCCTCGCTCGCCGCCGCCGACCTTGAGAGCGGCCGGCGCGCCATGGAGCTGACTGACGAGATCGAAGCCTTCCGCGCCACCCTTGAGCGCGCCCGCGAGGCCCTCACCGTTGCCCAGCGGGAGGACTCGGCGCTCCATCGTCGCGCCGAGGAGCTGCGCGGCCAGATCGCCGCCCTCGAAGAGCGCATCCGGGAGCAGGGCCTTGCCGCCGAGCGCGCCGCTCGCGCCCCTGCCGAGGGCCCTGAAGCGGACGGCATCAACGAGCGGCGCAGGAAGCTCCTCCTGGAGTACGTGGGCTACCGACGCAGGCGGGCCGATCTAAGCGAGCGCGCCGCCGCCGCCGAGTTGAGCCTTCGGGAGGCTCGCGGGGCAGCCGCTGGCGCCCGCGAGCGGCTCGCCCGCGTCCAGAGTGAGTTGCGGGAGCTCGAAGAAGCCGGGAAGGAACCGCTCCGCACGCTCGACCACCTCCAGGGGCGCCTCGAAGTCCTCAAGCGCGTCCAGGCCGAGAGCGAGGGCATCGCCACCGGCACGCGCAACGCCCTCATCATGGGGCAGGTCCTCATCGAGAATGTGAAGCCGGGCAGTCTCGGCGAAGCGCCCGAGGTGACCGGCGTGGTCGGCCTCTTCTCCCGCCACCTCCGCGTCCCCGCGGGCCTTGAGGCCGCAATCAACGCCGCCCTTGAAAACCACCTCCACGCCATCATCGTCGAACGCGAAGCCGAGGCCCTCCACGCCATCGAACTCCTCCGCGACGGCGCCCGCGGACGCGCCCAGTTCCTCCCCCTCGACGGCCTGCGCAAGGTCTACCCGCTCAACCTCCAGAAGGAGCGGGGCGTCGTGGGCGTCGCCTCCCGCCTCGTCCGCTGCGAGGCGCGCTTCCGCGATCTCGTCGATACGCTTCTCGGCCGCATCATCGTCGTCGAGGACATGCGCGTCGCGAAGCGCATGCTCACCCGCGGCCTCGGCGCCGTCGTTACCCTGGACGGCGTCTTCCTCGATCCCTCCGGCGTGATCACCGGCGGGCTCGCCTCCGAC
>JAJEIT010000030.1 GCA_022827945.1 Dehalococcoidia bacterium
TCACCTCCTGGCGGGCCGTGACGTGATAGGGCAAGCGCGCACCGGGTCCGGGAAGACGCTTGCATTCGCCGCGCCCCTCGTAGAGCGTTGCGACCCGTCACTCCGGCGGGTGCAGGCGTTGGTGCTCGTGCCCACACGGGAACTTGCCATCCAGGTGGCCGGTGTCACCGAGTCCCTCGCTGCATCGCGGCGGCTGCGCACGACGCTGCTGTACGGCGGCCGCTCGCTGCTGCCCGAGGCCAGGGCGCTGGATAGCGGGGCCCAGATCGTCATCGGTACGCCGGGCCGCACGCTGGACCACCTCCGGCGAGGGACGCTCGACCTCCGCTCGGTGCGCTTCCTCGTTCTGGACGAGGCGGACGAGATGCTGGACAAGGGGTTTGCTCACGACGTGGAGGCCATCCTCGGCGAGACCCCGTCCGAGCGGCAGACGGCTCTCCTCTCCGCGACCATGCCGGAGTGGGTGGCGAAGACCGCTTCCAGGCAGCTGCACGACCCCGTGACCGTGGAAGTGGACGCCGGGATGCAGGCCGCGCCTACTGTGGAGCACCTCGTCTACTCCATGGAGAAGGGCGACAAGATAGGCGCCCTGCAGACGCTGTTGGACCAGCGCAACGGCGCACCTGTCCTCGTCTTTGGCAAGACCAAGCACGGCGTCAAGAAGCTGGCGAAGCAACTCGACTCACTGGGCTATCCGGTCGGCGCGCTCCAGGGGAACCTCAGCCAGAACGCGCGTGAACGCGTGATGGTCGACTTCCGCTCCGGCGCAGCCCCCATCCTTGTGGCAACGAACGTGGCGGCCAGGGGGCTGGACATCGAAGGCATAGGTCAGGTTATCAACTACGACCTCCCTGACTCGGAACAGCTTTTCACGCACCGCATAGGACGCACGGGCCGCATGGGCCGCACCGGCGAAGCCGTGACGTTCATCACTCCCGAAGAAGAGCGCAAGTGGAGCGAGATTCAGCGGGGCCTCGGGCGCCGGTTCACGCGCAAGCCGTGGCGCGCCGCGCGCCGGGGGGCGGCTGCCTGACCTGCAGGCGTTTGGTGTACGGGGACTGATATCCTAAGTCTCTGCAGGAGGCCACCCGTGGAGACCGAACGCATCTTCCCCGGCGTCTGGGAGTTCCGCACCGAGTACGGGCGCGACACCGCCGAGCTCTTCACCGACGGCGCGATGCCCCATGCCGCGTGGTTCGTCGCGGGCGACCACCCCGCCATCCTCGATCCCGGCCCCACGTCCATCGCCGAGGAGCTGCTCGACGCCATCCGCAAGCTCGGCCATGACACCGACGCCATCGAATGGATCGTCCCGTCGCACATCCACATAGACCACGCGGGCGGCAGCGGCTGGCTCGTACGGGAACTCCCCCGCGCGAAGGCCGTCTTCCACACGCGCGGCGCACCCTTCATGCGCGACCCCGCACGCCTCATCGCGGGCACCGCCGACGTCTTCGGCGAGACGTGGGAGGCCGTCTTCGGCGACATCCTCCCTGTGCCGGACGAGGACATGGTCACGGTCGAGGACGGCGACACGCTCGACTTCGGCAGCGGAGCGCCATACCGCATCGTGTTCATGCCGGGCCACTCGCTCGACCACATCGGCGTCTACGACGAGGCGAACGAGGCCCTCTACTGCGGACACGGCCTCGGCAACTACAAGCCGCCGCGCTTCCTTCCCGACCCCCCGATGACGCTCCCGTACTTCGACGTCGACGCGAGCATCGCCTCGATCCGCAAGGCGCGCGAGCTCGCTCCGAAGTACCTGCTGCCCGTCCACTCCGGCTTCCTCGCCTCCAACCCCGCTTTCGCCATCGACGCCGTCGAGCGCATCACCGTCGAGCTCGGCGAACTCATCAAGGAAGGCATGGCCGCAGGCAGGAGCGAGGCCGAGATGGAGGTCGACGTCCGCACCCACCTGTTCGCCGACCCCGCGAAGGCCGACCGCTCCTACTGGCCGGTCGTCGTCTCCTACGTGCGTTACTATGAACGTCAGGCCCGCAGGGCCAAGTAATCTCGTCACTCCCGCTTCTCCCCGTCATTCCCGCGAAGGCGGGAATCCAGCGGTGCGCAGCGCGCACACGGTCACAAAAAGGGAATAACTACGCTGGCCATGGAGGTCCTTAGAATGCCGTCGTTCGATGTCGTATCAAAGGTCGATCTCACGGAGGTTGACAACGCCGTCAACGGCGTGAAACGCGAGACTCAGCAGCGCTTCGACCTCAAGGGCACCCGCGCGGGTGTCGAGCGCTCGGGCGGCGCCCTCACCGTCACCGCCGACAACGACCTCCAGCTCCGCCAGGTGCACGACCTCATCCATACCTACTTCGCCCGCCGCGACGTCGACAGCCGCTCGCTCTCGTTCGAGACGCCGCAGAAGGCCACCGGCGACAGCCTCCGCCAGCAGGTCACCATCAAGCAGGGCATCGACGGCGACCTCGCCCGGAAGATCGTGAAGGCCGTGAAGGGCACGAAGATCCGCGTCCAACTCGCCATCCAGGGGGACGAACTCCGCGTCTCCGGCAAGAAGCGCGACGACCTGCAGGAAGTCATCGCCTTCATCAAGGAGATGGGCATCGAGCAGCCCCTGCAGTACGTCAACTTCCGCGACTAACCTCGTCATTCCCGCCTTTCTCCGTCTTCCCGCTCTTCTCCGTCATTCCCGCGAAGGCGGGAATCCAGAGGCGCGACAGTACACGCAGCGGCTTGCTACCCTGCTCGTGGAGTTGTCATTCCGAGCGAAGCGTAGCGGAGTCGAGGAATCTCTCGGGGTGCCTGCTCCCCTCTCCCCTGGGAGCGGGGCTGGGGGTGAGGGTTACCCCCTAGTCCTCGATCCAGGTCAGGATGCGCTCCGGGGTGAGCCGCAGCAACACTGCGGTCTCATCGTACACGTCGTCCATGAACTGTTGGGCGTTCTCCCCCATGTAGCGCCCTGCTATCGAGTACCCCGCCTCCTCCACTCCCTCTTTCGTGATAACGACCGGCCCCTCTGCCGATACGTACCTGTACGGCTCGTCGTGCGTCGAGATAGTGATCGCTGCGCGGTTGTTCCGTTCGAGGTTCTTCACCCGCTGGAACTTGCTGCTCGTGAACACGATGAACTCGCCGTCCCGGTACTCGTACCACACGGGGATGGCGTGCGGCGTCCCGTTCGCCCGCAGTGTGACGAACACCGCGACGAGCGGCCGCTCGAGGAACTCGGCCATCTGTTCGGGAGTGAGGTCGCTCATTGCACCGTTATCGTCTGCCCGCCGTCGACCACGAGCGCGTGGCCAGTCACGAACGACGACTCCTCGCTCGCCAGGAAGAGCACGCAGTACGCGACCTCCTCCGGCTGCCCCATGCGGTGCAGCGCCGCGACGCGCTGTCCCGCCTCGTATCGCTGGTCCTCGTCGATGGGGCGCGGGCGCGGCGGGAACTCGCGGATGCGGTTCGTGTCGATCGGCCCCGGGCACACGCAGTTGACGCGTATCTCCGGCCCGTAGTCCACCGCCAACTGCCGCGTCAGGTTGACCAGCGCCGCCTTCGTCGCGCTGTACGACGGATAGCGCGGGCTTGCCCGCAGCCCGAAGCTCGACGCTGTGATGACGATGTTCCCGTGCCCCTGCTCCATGAAGTGCGGGAGCACGGCCTGCACGCCGTGGTAGACGCCGTACAGGTTCAGGTTGATGACGTGGTCCCACTCCTCGTCGGACATCTCGTGGAGCTTCTTCCGAACGCCAGTGCCGGCGTTGAGGTACAGCACGTCCAGCCCCCCGAACCGGTCGATGGCGGTGCTCACCATCTCCTCGCACACCGCCTTCTGCGACACGTCGCCGAGCAGGAAGTGCGCCTCGCCGCCGTCGGCCTCGATGAGCCGGTCGGTGCGCGGGTCGCCCCGCTCCGCCATGTCGGCGCAGACCACCTTCGCCCCCTCGCGGGCGAACAGCCGCGCCGTCGCCCTCCCGATGCCGCTCTC
>JAJEIT010000013.1 GCA_022827945.1 Dehalococcoidia bacterium
ACACCGGTCGCGAGGACATCGCCCTGCCGATGATCCTGAGTGGCATGGACTACCCCGACTTCCCCGTGCCGCTTGGAGTCTTCCGGCAGGTCGAACGAGAGACCTACGACGGCCTCGTGCAGGACCAGATCGACGTGTCTCGCCTGTCCCCCGAACCGGACATCGAGGCCCTTATCGCCGGCCCCGAGACCTGGAACGTGCTGTAGCGGCCATCGTGCCGCCCGGCGTACGGGAGAAACGCCATGACCCGACACTCCGGAACCGAACTGGTTGCCTGTCCCTTCTGCGGGGAAGAGAACATCGCGGGCGTTGATCGCTGTGAGAATTGCCTCCAGCCCCTGCGCAGCGTCGATATTCCCGAGCCCGAGCAGGCCATCAGCGAGAGCGCCTTCAGTGCGCCTCTGGCCTCCCTGCGGCTCCTCCGCCCTCCCTCCCTCGCACCTACCGCCAGCGTGCGCGACGCCGTCAACCTGCTCGTCGAGAACAAGGGCGGCGCCGTGCTCGTCCTCGACGGCGACTCGCTCTCCGGCATCTTCACCGAGCGGGACGTGCTCAAGAAGGTCGCCGGTCGCCCCGGCGCCCTCGATGCGCCCGTGGCCGAATACATGACGACCGACCCCGTCGTCGTTCGCGAGAACGAGACCGTCGCCGTCGCCCTCCACAAGATGGCCGACGGCGGCTTCCGCCACGTCCCGATGGGCACGACGCGGGGCTTCCGCGTCGTCACCGCTTCCGACGCCCTGCGCTGGGTCGTCGAGCGCTACATCGAGTCGAGCGCCTGACCCCTCCCTCACCCGGCGCACACACCGTCCGGTGCTATCATCGGGAACCTGCGGCCGCATCGCCTGCGCCGCGAGACTTCCGCGGAGGCCCCGAACCCTGACTGCGACCTACCGCGAGCGCACTACCGCCAGTGGCGACCTGAAGCTGGCCTACCAGGAGTGGGGACCGGATGACGGCCCCGTCATCCTCGCCCTCCACGGCTTTGGCGTCTCGGGCCACATGTTCGACGAGTTCGGCCAGCGAGCCTCCGACCGCTACCGCCTTATCAACCTCGACCAGCGTGGCCACGGCGACAGCGAGTGGGCCTCCGACGGCGACTACACCCGCGAGGCGTTCGTCGCCGACGTCGAAGCCGTCCGCGAGGGCCTCGGCTTCGAGTCGGTCATCCTCATGGGCCACAGCATGGGCGGCCTCAACGCCGTCGAGTACACCTTCCAGCACCCCGAACGGGTAAGCGCCCTCATCCTCGTCGATGTCGGCCCCGAAGCGGCGAAGGAAGGCGTGGACAACATCATGCGCTTCACCCGCGGCCCCGATGAGCTCGATTTCGATGAGTTCGTCCAGAACGCCATGCGCTTCAACACGCGCCGCACCGAGGAGAACATCCGCGAGCGCATGCGCCACCGCCTGCGCCCGCTGGAGAACGGGAAGTGGACCTGGAAGTTCGACAAGCGCTTCCGCGAGGGCGAGGGCGCCGTCCGCTCCGGCAGCCAGCTCAGCAGCGACGAGCTCTGGCGCCGGTTCCGCGAGCTCGCCCCCCCGGTGCTGCTCCTCCGGGGCCAGCAGAGCGACATCCTCAGCCAGGAGGTCGCCGAGCGCACCGTCGGCGAGATCCCCGCCGCACGCCTCGTCGTCGTCCCCGAAGCCGGCCACAGCGTGCCCGGAGATAACCCCGACGGCTTCACCGAAGCCGTCACCGCCTTCCTGGACGACGTTGGCGCGGGCCGCTTCCCCGATACCGGGCCCGAGGACGACCCCACCCCGATCCCCATCCCCGACGACATCGATGAGCTGCGCCGCGGCTGGCGCGCCCGCGAGCGCCGCATTCCCGGCTTCGCGCTGGTCGCCGGGGCGGCGGTGGCCGTCACCGCCGCTTTCGCCGCGGGCGCCTTCCTCTTCTCCCGATTCCGCAGGGGACGAAGGGACGACGAGGAGTAATGCCCCAGCTCACCGTCGAGGGCGCCTCGCTCGGCTACGACGAGGCGGGGCAGGGCGCCCCCGCCTTCGTGTTCGTCCACGGCTGGGCCGGTGACCGCTCCTTCTGGCGCCCCCAGGTCGACGATCTCTCTCGCGACTTCCACTGCCTCACCCTCGACTTGCGGGGCTGCGGCGAGTCTTCGCTGGATCCCCCCTACGACCTCACCCAGGCCGCCGACGACGTCGCCGCCGTCATCAAGGAGCGCGGCATGGAGGCCGCCATCGTCGCCGGGCACGACATCGGCGGGCTGGTCGCGCTCCTCGCGAACAGCCGCCACGAGGACCGCGTCATCGGCACCGTCATGGTCGATCCCCCCCTCGACTCCGCCGCACGCGGCGCGATGGGCGGTCTTGCCGCCCAGCTCCGCGACGAAGGCTCCATGGAGCCCGCCCGCGTCTTCTTCGACCGCTTCTTCGGCGAGGGCTCGGAGAGCGACGTCCGCGAGCACGTCGAGGAGCGCATGATGGCCTGCGACCCCCAGGTCGCCGCCGGACAGCTGACCGACAACGGCTACTTCTCCCAGAACCTGGGCGCCCTCCTGCAGGCCGCCGACAAGAAGCCCTTCATGGCCCTCTGGGGGAACGCGCCCCTGGGCGACCCCGAGCGTCTGCGCCAGATCACCTTCTTCCTCCGCCAGGAGCCGGTCACGGGGGCCGGCCACTTCCTCCAGCTCGAGAACCCCGCCATGACGAACGCCCTCCTGCGCGCCTTCGTCGACGACGTCCGCCGCGACCCGCGCATCAGCGCCTTCACCACCAGCTAGCGACCATCGTGGCCCGCGCGACACCAGGGGCAATGCCAGGAACCAGACCGACCCTTCTCGTCGCCGTCCTGTTGCTGCTCCTTCCGCTCGTTGCCTGCGGCGACGAGGACCGCGTTGACGACGAGCTGGTTCGCAGCTCGCCAGCCCCCGGAGAGACCCCCGTCGGGACGTCTGCGGCCACGCCCTCCGGGGCGGATGCGGATGCCGCCGGAGCGAACGCCACGGCCGCCGCATCGACCTCCACCCCTGCGCCTCCAACCGCTACCCCCAACGCCGACGGCGTCTACATCGTCGCCTGCCACGACTTCCTCGTCCCCCTCGACAAGGTCCACCGACTCGAGGCGGACTGCGCGCCCAACGCGCTTGTGTCCGTGCCCGATGTCTACGCCTACGGCGCCCAGGAAGTCGTCGAGGGCGTCCTCCCCGATCTCCTCGCCCTGCTGAAGGCGGCGTCGGAGGCGGGCCACCTGGTCGCGGTCGTCAGCAGCTACCGCAGCTACGAGACCCAGCGCAACACGTTCGAGTACCACGTCAACGAGTTTGGCCTCCAGGAAGCCCTGCGCGTGAGCGCCCGCCCCGGTCACAGCGAGCACCAGCTCGGCACCACCGTCGACTTCTCCAGCACCACCGTGGGCTACGAGCTCGTCGAGGCTTTCGGGAGCACGCCCGAAGGCCTCTGGCTCGCCGAGCACGCCCACGAGTACGGCTTCATCCTCAGCTACCCCGAGGGCAAGGAGGTGGTCACGGGCTACGCGTACGAGCCCTGGCATTTCCGCTGGATCGGCCGCGAGCTTGCGGCTGAGGTTCGCGCCAGCGGCCTTACCCTGGGCCAGTTCCTCCTGCGCTGATTGCTCCCCACCCTGCCGGATGTAAGACTCGCCCCCGACAGGAGGACAACCCCATGTCAACCGATGAACTGATCGTCGACCGGTGCGACGGCGTGCTCACCCTCACCCTCAACCGCCCCGAGCGGCTCAACGCCATCAGTGGCCCCATGCTCGCCGCCCTCTCCGCCGAGCTCGACCGCGCCAACATCGACCCCGAGGTCCGCGTCGTCGTGCTCACGGGCACCGGCCGCGGCTTCTGCGCCGGCCTCGACCTGAAGGCCCGCGCCGAAGGCGACGACATGAGCGGCGCCACCGACCTGCGCCTTTTCGACCTGCACAACACGCCCCCGCTCGTCCTGCACCGCATGGACAAGCCCGTCGTTTGCGCCCTCAACGGCCCCGCCGCCGGCTACGGCATGGACATGGCCCTCGGCTGCGACATCCGCATCGCCAGCGACCGCGCCAAGCTCGGCGCCGTCTTCGTGCGGCGCGGCGTCCTGCCCGAGTCGGGGGGAACCTGGTACCTGCCCCGTCTCGTCGGCTGGGCGAAGGCCGCCGAGATCGCCTTCATGGGCGACGTGCTCGATGCCGAGCGTTCCCTGGAGCTGGGCCTCGTGAACCGCGTCGTCCCCCACGACGACCTCATGGAAGAAGCCGGCGCCGTGGCGGCCCGCATCGCCAGCAACGCGCCCTACTCCGTGCAGGCCACCAAGCGCATGATGCGCCTCGGCATGGACGAGACCTTCGAGACCGCCGTCGACCACACCTACCTGCAGCTCCGCCCCATGTTCACCAGCGAGGACTTCCGCGAGGGCATGACCGCCTTCCTCGAGCGCCGCGACCCCGAGTTCAAGGGCCGCTGATGGCGCCTGCTACACTGGCGCGGGCCTCGAACGGCCAGGAGCGTGTATGTACCGGCGCCTGATTCGCGGCATCGTCGAGCGTGGCCAGACGGGTGAGTTGCTCTCGGCCGCGCGCGTCGCGTTCGAGCACCAGGACAACCGCGGCATCCGCGCGCGCACGGCCCTCTGGGCCGCCATGACCGGTCCCACCAACGCCGTCTCGATCGTGATGGACTTCAACACGCTGGAGGAGCTCGAGCGGTTGAGCGACCTGGCCACGCAGGACTCGCAGTTCGCGAGCATCTGGGCGGACGTCGAGGGTCACCTCCTTCGCGGGCGCACCGATGTCTCCATCCACCGCCTCTCCTACCACTCCGAGGGCCTCATCTCCGCCGAGGAGGCGACCGCCCCCAGGCGCTTCCTGCGCCTCATGACCGGCGAGGTGCTGCCCGGGAAAGGGCGCGAGTTCGTGCTCTCCCTCTCCCAGGCGCTCCAGTACCAGGCTGAGCGCGGCGTCGACGCCACCACCAGCGTCTGGAGCGCGCTCTCGGGCGGCACGAACGCCATCGCCATCGCCGGCGAGTTCGATTCCATGGCCGAGCTGGAACGCTTCGACGACCTCGCCCTTCAGGATGCCGAGTTCGCCCGCTTCCGCCGCGCCACCCGCGAGGCGATGGCCTTCCTTACGACCCACGTCGAGTTGATGCGGAACGTCCTCTAGCCTCCCCTCACGACGCCGGACACGAGAAAGGGGCGCAGATGCGCCCCTTTCGAGGTTGTGGCCTATCTGGTGGCTAGCAGCCGCAGGGGCGAGCCTCGCCGCTCCCGTCCTGGGTCTGGAAGCTGGAGCCGCAGGCGCAGCTCTTCGTCGCGTTCGGGTTGTAGATGCTGAAACCGCTCTTCATCACCTCGTCGACGTAGTCAATCTCGGCGCCGTCGAGGTACTGGGCGCTCTCCGGGTCGACGACGATGCGGACGCCGCCCTGCTCCAGGACGATGTCGTCCTCCTCGGTCGAGCGGGCGAGGGCCATCCCGTACTGGTAGCCCGAGCAGCCGCCGCCGGCCACGAATACGCGCAGCGCGCCTTCCGGAAGGTCACGCGCTTCCAGGAGCGCCTTCGCCTTCTCAACGGCGGCATCGGTGATGGTGACGAGCTGAGTCTCGGTGGTGGCTTCGGTCGTCATGTGCACTCCTTGGAGGTGGTTCGCATGAAATTCCGGCGCACGCACGCCGGACGCGGCTAAAGTATAGCAAGAGACGCGCCCCTAACGCCCGGCGGCGCGTCACCGGGAGGGAAGCATGGAGCGCGTCTACCTCGACCACGCTGCCACCACGCCCCCCGACCAGCGCGTCCTTGAGGCCATGTGGCCCGTCTTCTCTCGCGACTGGGGCAACCCCTCCTCCATCTACCTGGAAGGCCAGACCGCCCATCGCTGGCTGGACGAGGCTCGCGCCCGCTGTGCCCGCCTCCTCGGCGCCGAACCGAGCGAGATCGTCTTCACCAGCGGCGGCACGGAGTCCGACAACGCCGCTATTCGCGGGGCCGCCCTCGCCCAGCGGGAGCGCGGTCGTGGCGACCACATCGTCACGAGCCAGGTCGAGCACCACGCCGTCCTCCACGCCGTCGAGCAGCTCGAACGCGAGGGATTCCGCGCCACCTACCTCCCCGTCGACTCCGATGGCTGCGTCGACCTCGCCGCCCTCGAGGAGGCGGTCGGCCCCGAGACGACCGTCCTCACCCTGATGGCTGCCAACAACGAGGTCGGCACCCTCCAGCCCGTTGCCGAGGCGGCAGCGCTGGCGAAGGCGCGCAACGCCGACGTCGTCGTCCACACGGATGCTGTGCAGGCGGCAGACTCCGTCGACATAACGCCGGAGTCGCTCGGCGTCGAACTGCTCAGCCTCGCTTCCCACAAGTTCTACGGGACGAAAGGCACGGGCCTGCTCTACGTGCGCCGGGGCACGCCCTGGCAGCCCCAGATCCTCGGTGGCTCGCAGGAGCGTGAGCGCCGCGCCGGCACCGAGAACGTCGCTGGCGCCTTCGGCCTTGCCGTTGCCATGGAGCTTGCCTGGCAGGAGCGCGAGGAGCGCGTCGCCCACTACCGCCGCCTCCGCGACCGTCTCCTCTTCGAGCTACCCGAGCGCGTCCCCGACACGGTTATCACCGGCCCCACAGACCCCGACCGCCGCCTCCCCAACAACTTCAGCTGCTGCTTCCGCAACGTCGAGGGCGAAAGCGTCCTGCTCGGGCTCGACATGGCCGAGGTCGCCGCCAGCTCCGGCAGCGCCTGCACGACCGGCTCGCTCGAGCCCTCGCACGTCCTCACGGCCATGGGCATCGACGACGACCTCGCCCACGCCTCGCTCCGTCTGACCGTAGGCAAGGGCAACACGGACGAACAGATCGACTACGTGCTGGAGCAGCTTCCCGAAATCGTCGAGCGCCTGCGGGCCCTCGCCCCGCGCTAGCCCTCGTAGCGCTTGAAGATCACGCTGCCGTTCTGTCCGCCAAACCCGAACCCGTTCACCATCGCCGCGTCGACGGTCATCTCGCGCGCCTCGTTGGGCACGTAGTCGAGGTCGCACTCCGGGTCGGGATTCTCCAGGTTGATCGTGGGAGGCACGCGGCCCTCCGCGATCGACAGCACCGACGCCATCGCCCCCACCGCGCCCGCCCCGCCCAGCAGGTGCCCCACCATCGACTTCGTCGCGCTGATGGCGACGGCGTTGGCGTGCTCCCCGAACGCGATCTTGATCGCGAGCGTCTCGGAGACGTCGTTCAGGGGCGTGCCCGTGCCGTGCGCGGAGATGCAGTCGATCGCCTCCGGCCCCATGCCGGCGGCGTCGAGAGCGGAGGACATCGCCTGCGCTGCCCCGCTGCCGTCGTCGCGGGGCGCGGTGATGTGGTACGCGTCGCTGCTCAGCGCGCCGCCCGCGATCTCGGCGTACACGCGAGCGCCACGCTTTCGCGCCCGTTCTTCCGACTCCACCACGAACACCGATGCGCCCTCGCCGAAGACGAAGCCGTCGCGGTCGCGATCGAACGGGCGCGAGGCGCCCTCGGGGTTGTCGTTGTTCCGGCTGAGCGCCTTCATGTTCGCCAGGCCCGCCACGGAGACGGGATGCAGGGCGGCCTCCGCGCCGCCCGCCAGCACGACGTCGGCCAGCCCGCTCTCGATGAGCGCCTTCGCCTCGATGTAGCTGTAGAGGCCGCTCGCGCAGGCCGCTGTCGAGGCGAGTGTCGGTCCGCGCAGACCGAGCTGCATGCCCACCTGGCAGGCGCCCATGTTCGGCGCCATCAGGGGCACGAAGAACGGGGACACGCGCGCAGGTCCCTTGGCGATGTAGTTCTCCGTTTCGAGGAACGTGTTGAGCACGCCCCCGGCGCCCGTGGCCAGCGCCACCGCCGCGCGCGGACGCTCCTCGTCGGTCAGCTCCAGCCCCGCGTCCTCTGCTGCCTCGTGCGCCGCGGCCACGCAGAACTGGGCGAAGCGCGACATCCGCCGCGCTGCCTTCGACTCGACGCCCTTTGGCGTGAAGTCCTTCACCTCCCCCGCGATGCGGACGGGAAGGTCGCTCGCGTCGAACGCCTCGATGGGCGCGATGCCCGACTTCCCGGCGAGCAGGTTGCGCCACGACTCGGGCGCCGTGAGGCCCACGGGCGTTGTCGCCCCGATTCCCGTAACAAGCGCTCTGGTCATCAAACCGCTCCGTTCATGGCGCGGAGAATCACCGCGGCGTTGTGGCCGCCGAGTCCCACCGAGGTGCTCAGCGCCGTGCGAACGGGGCGGGATTTCGCCACGTTCGGCACGTAGTCGAGGTCACACTCGGGGTCCGGCGTGGTGTAGTTGATCGTCGGGGGTACTTTCTGGTCGCGGATGGCGAGGACGCAGGCGATCGCCTCGATCGAACCCGCCGCCGCCATGCCATGCCCCGTCACCGGCTTGATCGAGCTCATCGAGGCTTCGTAGGCCGCCTCCCCCATGAGCTCCTTCACGACGACGGTCTCGATGCGGTCGTTCAGCTTCGTGCCGCTGCCGTGAGGATTGATGTAGTCGATTTCGCTGGCGTCGATGTCGGCTTCGCGCAGCGCGCCCACGATCGAGCGGCGCAGCCCCCGCCCCGCCTCGTCGAGCGCGATCATGTCGTAGGCGTCGTTCGAGGTTCCCGAACCGAGCACTTCGCAGTAGATGCGCGCCCCCCGCGCCCGCGCGTGCTCGTACTCCTCGAGGATGACCGCGCCCGCGCCCTCGCCCGCCGCGAAGCCGTCGCGGTTCAGGTCGAACGGCTTGACCGCCCCCTCCGGGTTCTCGTTGTCGCTCGCCAGCGCCCGCATCGAGCACCACGTCGCGTGGAACACGGGCACCAGCACCGACTCGCAGCTCCCCGCGATGACGGCTGCGGCGTCCCCGCGCTGGATCGCGTGCGCTCCCGCTCCGATGGCGGCTGCGCCCGTCGCGCAGGCGCTGACGACGGCCACGTTCGGGCCGCGCGCGCCGGTGTGAATCGAGATGTGGCCGCTGGCCGCATCGACGACGAAGTTGGCGATCAGGAAAGGCGAAACGCGCCTCGGTCCGCGCGTCTGCAGGGTCTGGTCGCCCTCCCAGATCTCCTCGTAGCCGCCTCCCCCGTTGCCGAAGATGATTCCAACGTCCTCGCAGTTGTCCTCGGTCACCTCGAGGCCGCTGTCGTCGAGCGCTTCCAGCACGGAGTTCATGGCGAAGCGCACGCCCCGGTTCATGTGACGCCGTTGCTTGGCGCCGATGCGCTCATCGAGTTCGAAGTCCTTCACCTCGGCCTGGATGCGCACCGGGAAGGGCTCCGCGTCGAAGAGGGTGATCGGTCCGACGCCGCTGCGGCCGTCCAGCACCGACGCCCACGTCTCCTCGGCCGTGTTTCCGGCTGGGGTGACTGCGCCGACGCCGGTGACGACGACGCGGGGGCGGCTCACTGCGTAGCGCTCTCGACGGCGGCAAAACGCTCGCTGAGCAGGCC
The DNA here is from genome assembly GCA_022827945.1 of Dehalococcoidia bacterium. GTDB lineage: Bacteria > Chloroflexota > Dehalococcoidia > Tepidiformales > Tepidiformaceae > UBA2991. Next base: position 9,409 of record JAJEIT010000013.1, read on the forward strand.
CGTGCGGTCGTCGCTCAGGCTGACCACGTTCGTCTTCGGGTCGATGCGACGCACCAGCTTCGTGAGCACGTTGCCCGGCCCGACCTCGACGAACAGGTCCGCGCCCAGCTCTTGCATGCGTTCGACGCCGCGCTGCCAGTGGACCACCGAGGTCAGCTGGTCCCGCAGCTCCGCGTGAACCTCGCCCGGGGAGCGGAGCACGTCGGCGTTGATGTTGCCTACCACGGGGGCGTCCGGCTCCCGCGGAGGGAAGCGCTCAAGCCAGCCGCTCATGGTGTCGCTCGCGCGCTGCATCAGCGGCGAGTGGGAAGCGATGGTGATGGGCAGCCGCACGACCTTGCGCGCGCCCGCCGCCTGGGCGGCGTCCATGGCCCGCTTCAGCGGCCCCACGGCGCCGGAGATCACGTTCTGCCCCTCGCAGTTGAGCGTCGCGATGCCGACGTAGCCGTCGCTGCCGGTCGCTTCGTCGCAGATGGCGAGCACCGACTCCTCGGAAAGGCCGAGGATGGAGGCCATCCCGCCCGGGTTCTCCTGGCCCGCCTCATCCATGGCGCGGCCGCGCTCGCGGACAAGCAGCAGGCCTTCCTCGAATTCGAGCGAACCGGCCGCCACCGCGGCCGTGAACTCGCCCATCGAGTGCCCGGCCAGCACGTGCGGCTGCAGTCTCCGGTCGATCGCCGCCCAGCGCTCCTTGAGCGCCTCGAGCCAGGCCATCGAGATGACGAACGTCGCCGGCTGCTGGTTGATCGTCCGTTCGAGCTCTTCCTCGGGCCCCTCGAAGCAGAGGCTGGAGAGCTTCGTCTCGAGCACTTCGTCCGCGCGCCGGAAGACCTCGCGGGCCGCCCGCGACGCGTGGTACAGGCGCTCGCCCATGCCGACGCTATGTGAGCCTTGACCCGGGAAGATGAGGGCGATTCGGCGCCAGGGACCGACGTCTCGCTGCATGAATCCTCGCCTGTGCACACTTGCGACACACAGGCAGGCCCGAGGATAGCAGAGCCCACGTCAACACAATAGGGAACGGAAAGGTTTAGAGAAGGCTTACCGGATCGATATCGACGCTCCAGCGCCGCCCCAGCGTGACCTGTTCGAGGAGCGCGCGCGGGTCGCGGCCCCGCAGCAGGATGTGCCAGCGGTACTCACCCCGCAGACGCCGCACGTAGGCGGGCGTCGGGCCGAGCACGTCCGGGTCGGGCCAGCCGGCCGCGTCCCGACGCGTCCGCAGCTCCCCCGCGACTTGCGACGCGTGCTCCAGTCCTCGCTCCTGGTTCGCGTGCCGGTACGTGAGCCGCGCCAGCCGCGCGAAGGGCGGGTAGCTGGCGCGACGCCGGTGCTGGGTCTCGTGGGCGAAGAAGCCGCGATAGTCGTGCTCGGCGGCGGCGCGGATGGGCGGGACGTCCGGCTCGTACGTCTGGATGTAGACCTCCCCCCGCCGCTCCCGCCGCCCCGCTCGCCCTGCCACCTGGCTCAGCAGCTGGAACGTGCGCTCGTGCGCGACGTAGTCCGGGAGGCTCAGCCCCACGTCCGCGTCCACCACCCCCACGGCCGTCATGGCGGGCAGGTCGAGCCCTTTCGCCAGCATCTGCGTCCCCACGAGGATGTCGACCTCGCGCGCCTCCAGCGACTGCAGGATCTGTTCGTGGCTCCCCTTGCGGCTGGCGGCGTCGCTGTCCCAGCGCGCGACGCGAGCGCCGGGGAAGGCGCGCTTCGCTTCCTCCTCGATCCGCTGCGTCCCCACGCCGAAGGGCCGGTAGCGCGCGCTGCCGCATTCGGGGCAGGTCGTCTCCTGGGTGCGGCTGCGCCCGCAGTGGTGGCAGAAGACGCGCGGATGCAGCAGGTCGCGCGTGTCGAGACCCATCGCGAGCGCGCATGTGGGGCATGTCGGAAGGTGTCCGCATGCGCGACATAACAGGAATCGCGCCGCGCCCCGCCGGTTCACGAACAGGATCGCCTGTTCCTGCTCCTCCAGCGCCCGCCGTAGCGCGTTCCGGAGCGGCACGCTGAAGACCCCCCGGTTCCCCGCCTTCAGCTCCTCCCGCATGTCGACGACGGTGATGTCGGGCAGCGGAACCACCTGGGTGTCGCCTCCGTTGAGCGCCATGACCCGCGACGGCAGGTCCAGCCGCGTCAGCGCGCCGACCTCGGCCCGGTGGTAGGTGGTCACGTCCGGGGTGGCGCTCCCCAGCACGAGCGTCGCGCCCGTCAGCCGGCACAGCTCGGCGGCGGCGTCCCGCGCGTGGTAGCGGGGCGTGGGGTCGACCTGCTTGTAGGTCCACTCGTGCTCCTCGTCCAGCACGACCAGCCCGAGGTCCTGCACCGGCGCGAACACCGCGCTCCGCGACCCCACGACCAGCCGCGCCTGTCCCCCCTGGATGCGGTACCACTGGTCGTACAGCTCGCCCGTGCTGAGGCTTGAGTGCAGCACCGCGATCTCCGCCGGGAACTGCTCGCCGTAGCGCTGGATCGCCTGCGGCGTCAGCGAGATCTCGGGGACGAGCACGATCGCGCCTTTCCCCGCCTCCAGCGCCCGCCGCGCCAGCTCCAGGTAGACCTCCGTCTTCCCCGACCCGGTCACGCCGTGCAGCAGGTACTCGCCGGGCGCCGCCGAGATGGCCTCGACCACCGCCGCCTGCTCCTCCGTCAGGGTCGCGGGCGGAAGCGGCTCCGGCCGCCGCTCCGCGATCGGATCACGCTCGACGCGCGCCTCGTACTCCCGCAGCCACCCCTCCTCCGCCAGTTCGTCGAGGTGGCGACGCTGCGCCCCCAGCTCCCGGATCTCGGTGAGCGTCGTGTCGCGCGCCTCTGCGAGCCGCTCAAGGATGCGCGCCGCCACCGAACGGGGCGTTCGCTCGGCCAGCTCCCGCGCGTGCCGCCGCGCGAACTCCGGCTCCGCCGAGAGCGCCACGCGGCGCTCCATGCGCGGCCGCCCCGCCGGACGCGCCAGCCCCTGTGCGACCGTCAGGTGGCCGCTGTCCTGGAGGCGCCGGAGCAGGTCCATCGGCACCTGTCCCAGCGTTTCCCGCAGCGTATCGAGGGCGGTCTGGCCGTTCTCGGCGAGGTACTGCAGCAGACGCTGGTCGGCGGGGTCGCTGGGGAGGAGCAGGGGCACATCGACCGGCGACACGACCGTCACTGACCGCTGCCCGTACCCCGACGGCAGGCACGTTGTGACGCACTCCCATAGCGGCGCCAGGTAATGGTCGCTGAGCCAGCGCGCGAGTTCGCGGTGGGGCCCGTCGAGCACTGGCTCCGGGTCCGCGACCGCCTCGACAGGACGAGCCGCCTGTTCCGGAGGGGTGTCCGTCTCCCCCAGCACGATGCCCTGCAGCAGGCGGCTCCCGAACGGCACGAACACCGCCTGCCCCAGCCGCACCTCCATCCCCTCCGGCCGCGCATAGGTGAAGGGATGGCGCGCCGGCTGGCCGCTGTTCACCGCCACCTCGACGAAGGCGCGCTCGACCAGCGGGAACGGCTCTGATGCGGCGGTACTCGGCTCGCTCGACACGGCCACGGTAGCGTAGCGGCTCAGCGCGCTCCTAGGGCCTGTTTACATATTCGGAACACCCGTACGGCGCGGCGTTTGTGCGACACTGCGGTGATCAGCTGCATCATGGAACAGATCGCCGTCCTGAGAATCTTCGACCGGAGTGACCTCTTCGCCCATCAGGTCGAGGAATACCTCTACAGCACCTACAATCGCGAACTCATCGAGAGTGTTCTGGACCCGGACTGCTGAGATGCGCCTGGGTGATGTGACAGTCCCCCTCTCGGGCCCGCTACTCTTCTCCGTCGCCGTACTGGTGTTCGCCATCGTGGTGTCGGCCCTGAACTGCGGCCTGGACGACAAGGAACAGCCCGGCGATGGCCCGGACGTTGTGTGGGAGTGGCATCGGAAGCAGGGCGTGATTCGCATGACGGCGCCGGCGAACGTGCATGTGATGTTCGGGGTGAACCAGCGGGGGGAGCGCCTCGAGGGCTTCTGGGCCGTTGATGCGGAGCCGTACGAGATCCAGTACGTCGGTCACCTCAAGTGCTCGCTGGCGACCTGGGGTGGGCCCTGTGAGGAGCCACCAGCGATTGTTGCTGTCGGCGAATGGGAGGGGAGTCAGGCCATGCTCGAAGCTATCGCGGCCTCGTACGAGTGGGAGGGGCTCGTGACACCCACGCCCACTGCCACCCTTCCGAATCGGTAAGGAGGCCCTAGGAGAACGAGACGCACGCGCTGCCGATTACCCGCAGCACGCTTTCCTGGTCGAAGCGGCGCTCGTACTCCTCCGAGATCTCGTCGATGGCGCGCCTCCCGTCCTCGCCGGGCGGGGCGTAGATGATGAGCAGCTTGCTCCCCTCCCGCAGGACCTCGCCGCTCGAATCGCGCCACTGCCCGTTCCCCGAGAGCACCGTCAGCCCGTCCGGGAACCTCGGCGTGACCGTGTCCGCTAGGAACTCGCGCCACTGCTCCTCGGAGATAGTCCCGCCATCGCTCCGGCTCAGCCCGAAGAAGAGCTGGTATTCGGTCCACCGGTTCGTACCTTCCGGACACGCCTTCCTATCCTCGCCCCACTCGTCGCAGGCTGTCAGAGCGGCGACGGCCAGCCCGAGCAACACCAGGGCGATGGCACGGGTGGTCACGCCCCTAGCCGCGCCCCACGAACGGCATCCTCGTCGCCATCACCGTCAGCGTGAGCACGTTCGCATCGAGGGGCAGGCTCGCCATGTAGAGCACTGCCTTCGCCACGTTCTCGACGTCCATCGTCGGCTCCGGGCGAACGCTCCCGTCGGGCTGCGGCATGCCCCGCTCCATCTTCGCCGTCATCGGCGAGGTCGCGTTCCCGATGTCAATCTGCCCGCAGGCGATGTCGTACTGGCGCCCGTCGAGCGCCGTCGACTTCGTCAGGCCCGTGATCGCGTGCTTCGTCGACGTATACGGCGCCGAGTTCGGGCGCGGTGTCGTCGCCGAGATTGAACCGTTGTTGATGATGCGCCCGCCCTGCGGGTCCTGCGCCTTCATCACCCGGAACGCCTCCTGCGTGCAGAGGAACGCGCCCGTCAGGTTTGTCTCGACCACCGCCTGCCACTGCTCGAAGGTCAACTCCTCGAGTGGTCGCGGCGGCGCCCCGATCCCGGCGTTGTTGAACAGCACATCGAGCCGGCCGAAGCGCTCGACCGTCCAGTCGAACAGCTCGCGTATCGAGGCGGGCTCGCGCACGTCGGTGGTTATCGCGATCGCGCGGTCGCCGTCGGCGCCCGCCTCGGCGATGGTCGCCCGCAGCGTCTGCGCCCGCCGTCCCGCCAGCGCGACCGAGTACCCCTCGCGCAGGAACGCGAGCGACACGGCCCTGCCGATCCCGGAACCTGCCCCTGTGACAATCGCTACCGGACTCATCGCGCGAACCCTACCGCCCGGCCACCCGCTTCGCCATCGCTCGCAGCCCGCTCTGGCGTACAGTCTTGGGAGCGAAGAGGAGACATGCCATGAAGTCGGTGATCGTTGGTCTGGCGCGAACCCCCATCGGACGCTTTGGCGGGGGCCTGAAGCCCCTGCCCGCGACCGGGCTCGGCTCGGCCGCCATCGGCGGCGCCCTCGAGAGCGCCGCCGTGCCCCCCGACGCCGTCGACGAGGTCATCTTCGGGCATGTGGTGCAGGCCGGCGCGGGACAGATCACCGCTCGCCAAGCGGCCACAGGCGCCGGCATCCCCATGACCGTCCCCGCGACGACCATCAACAAGGTCTGCCTCTCCGGTCTCACCGCCATCGCCATGGCCGACCGCTCCATCCGCCTGGACGAATCCGACGTCATCGTGGCCGGCGGCATGGAGTCGATGAGCAATGCCCCGTATCTCCTCCCCGATGCCCGCTGGGGCGGCCGCCTCGGCCACGGTCCCCTCGTCGATGCGATGCAGCACGATGGCCTCTTCTGCGCCTTCGACGAGTGCTCGATGGGCGAGTCGGCCGACCTCAAGAACGAGGCCCTCGGTATCTTCCGCGAGGAACAGGACGAGTGGTCGGCTGCCAGTCACCAGCGCGCTGCCGCAGCTCGTGACAGCGGCCACTTCGCCCGCGAGATCGTGCCCGTCGACGTGCCCGCCCGCCGCGGCCAGACCGTGCAGGTCGAGCACGATGAGGGCATCCGCGACCAGGTGACGGTGCAGTCCCTCGCCGGACTCCGTCCCGTCTTCACGCCCGAGGGCACGACGACCGTCGGGAACGCCTCGCAGATTAGCGACGGCGGTGCCGCCGTCGTCGTCGTCAGCGAGCGCGCTGCCGCCGAGCTCGGCGCGGAACCGATCGCCGAGGTCGTCTCCTACGGCCAGGTCGCCGGCCCCGACGCGACCCTGCACGAGCGCCCCGCGGAAGCCATCAAGGCTGCCCTCGACCGCGCCGGCCTCTCCGCCTCCGACCTCGATGTCGTCGAGATCAACGAGGCCTTCGCCTCCGTTGCGCTCTGGTCCGCGCGCATGCTCGACCTCGACCCCGCCAGCGTGAACCCGAACGGCGGGGCAGTCGCGCTTGGCCACCCCCTCGGCGCGACCGGCGCCCGCCTCATGGTCACCCTCCTGAACGAACTGCGGCGCCGCGGCGGCGGGCTCGGGGCTGCCTCGCTCTGTGGCGGCGGCGGCCAGGGCGACGCCGTCATCGTGCGCGTCGACTAGACGGTCACGACCCGCGCTGTTCGGCGATCTCCAGCAGTTCCCGTGCGAGCGCTTGCCCCAGCCCCGGTCCGGCCTCGACAGGTCCGCCCACCTTTGACCGCACGATGACCCCCTCGGGCGCGACCAGCCCGTGCAGCTTCAGCGTCGTGCCAAAGCTCTCCGCATAGGCGGCGGCGGGATAGCTGCACCCAGCCTCCAGCGCCGCCAGGAACGATCGTTCCGCCGCCACGAGCCGCCGCAGCTCGCGGTCGTCGATGGCTGCCAGCAGGCGCATCGTCTCCGCATCTTCCCGGCGGCACTCGACCGCGAGCGCGCCCTGCGCGGGCGCGGGCAGCATCTCCTCGAACCCGAACACGTCGCTCGCGCGCTTCGCCAGGCCCAGCCGCTCCAGCCCCGCGATCGCGAAGAGCGCTGCGTCGTACTCCCCCGCGTCCACCTTCTCCAGCCGCGTCTCGACGTTCCCGCGAATCGGTCGCAGTTCGACGTCGGGCCGTACGGCGAGCGTCTGCGCCGCCCGCCGCGGACTGCTTGTGCCGACGACTGCCCCCGCGGGCAGCTCCGCCAGCGTTGCGCCGTCACGGGAGACGAGCGCGTCGCGCGGGTCTGCGCGCTCCGGCACGGCCGCGATGATGAGCCCGTCGGGCCGCGCCGTCGGCAGGTCCTTGTAGCTGTGGACCGCCACGTCGACCTCCCCCGCCAGCAGCGCGTCCTGGATCGCGGACGTGAACCACCCCGCGCCCTCCCCCGACGTGAGCGGACTCGTCCGGTCGCGGTCGCCGGCCGTGGTGATCTCGACGACCTCAAGCGCGATGTCGGGCCACGCGGCTCGCAGGCGCGTGGCGACAAGGTCGGTCTGGTGGAGCGCGAGCCGGCTCGCGCGCGTCCCCAGCCGGAGCGCCGTCATGGCCCGCTGCTGCTCGCGACCGGCCCCGGACTCGCCTCGCGCAGGGACTCTGCGGCGGCCCGCACCGTCTGGTCGATATCCGCCTCCGTGTGCGCCGCCGAGACGAACCACGCCTCGAACTGCGACGGAGGCAGCATCACGCCCCGCGCCAGCATCCCCCGGTGGAACCGGGCGAACGTGTCTGTGTCGCTCTCTGCGGCCTCCGCGTAGTCCCGCGGCGGCGTCGGGCGGAAGAACAGCGACAGCAGGGAACCCCGCCGCACGACACACGCCTCTGCCTCGGAGCGACGCACCGCCGTCCCGAGGCCGTTCTCGAGGTGCTGCGCCAGTTCTTCGGCGCGCGCGTACGGACGCCCGTCGCAGAGCACATCGAGCGTCGCGATGCCCGCGGCCATGACGAGCGGGTTCCCGCTGAGCGTCCCTGCCTGGTAGACCGGCCCTTCCGGAGCCAGCAGCGACATAAGCTCTGTCCGTCCGCCCAGCGCCCCCACCGGCAGCCCGCCCCCGATCACCTTGCCGAGGCAGGTGATGTCGGCTTCCGGCAGAAGGCCGCTCAGGCCGTACTGCAGCCGGAATCCCGTGATGATCTCGTCGTCGATCAACAGCGCGCCGTGCTGGCGCGGGACGGTCTGCAGGGCGTCGAGGAAGGCGTCATTGGGAGGTACGACGCCCATGTTCCCTGCCACCGGCTCGACGATGACCGCTGCCGTCTCGTCGCTGTGCGCCTCGAACCACTCCGCCAGCGCCTCGGCGTCGTTGTAGGGAAGCACCGCCGTCCCGGCGGCGATCGCCGCCGGAACGCCGGCGGAATCCCTCAGCCCGAGCGTCGCCACCCCGCTTCCTGCCTTCACCAGGAGCCCGTCGCTGTGTCCGTGGTAGCACCCCTCGAACTTCACGATGAGGTCGCGACCCGTCGCCGCCCGCGCCAGGCGGATGGACGTCATCGTCGCTTCCGTCCCCGAGTTCACGAAGCGGAGCCGCTCGAGCCCTGTTGCCTCGCTGATGCGCCTCCCCAGCTCCACCTCCCCCGGCGAGAGCGCCCCGAACGCCGTGCCGCCCGACGCCGCCTCTCCCAGCGCCGCCACCACCGCCGGATGCGCGTGCCCGAGGATGAGCGGTCCGTACGCCGCGACATAGTCGATGTACTCCGTCCCCTCCGCGTCGTAAAGGCGCGCTCCCGACGCCCGCGTGATGGGCACCGGCTCGCCCCCGATGGAGCGGAACGAGCGCACGGGACTGGAGACGCCCCCCGGAAACAGCGCTCCGGCCTGCTCCCGCAGGTCGGCGTTATCCATGCGTGGCCCCCGCCGGCGTCCGCGCGAGGCACGCCTCGCGGACCTCGTTCCCCGGCGTCAAAAAGTCCGCGAAAGGGACTTGTGGGTCAGGGCTGGATGCCTGTGGCGGCTCCCGCTGCCAGAGCGCCGCCTCGCGGCAGAGCGCAATCATGACGCTGCACGGCTCCGGGCAGGGGATGTCGGCGGCAGACGCCGCGTTCCCGGCCCACACCGGCGTTCGCACGCACCGTCCGCAGAGCGCGTCGCGCGCCCGCTCCCGCCCCGCTGCCCCAAGCTCCCCCGCGACCCGGTACCGCCCCCGCTGCCGGGCCACCACGTCCTCGAAGGTGACGACGCGCAGCGTTCCCCGTGCCGCTTGCTGCTGGTGCAGCAACGCCTGCGGGTAGATTGCCTCGATTGCCGCTTCGGTTAGCTTTTCGGGCAGCGAGACCCGCCAGTTGCCGGGCATCGTCCGCGCCCCGCTGAGCGGGCGGTAGCGACCGTGGTCGTCGGAGCGTAAGTGCTCCGGCAGCGCCTCGATTGTGTCCGCCAGTGCCGTCGCGTCCGGCCCCGAGCGCGGTCCCCGGAGTTCCACCCGCCCCTCCCGAAATGCCACCGTCACCTCGCCGAACGTGAAGTCCCGCCTGGCCGCGATCGCTTCCCTCACCACGCCGTCCACGCCGCCATTCTAGCGGTCGCCGTGCCGCCCATAGACGCGGGCCCACAGCCCGTCACATACTGCGCGCGCCCGCCAGGGAGCAGCAGGAGGACCGAGATGGGGAAGTTCCAGCGCCAGCAAGTCGGTAACGCCGAGATCATCGCGCTCCAGGACAGTTGGACGGCGATGCCTCCGTCGGCGTTCTACCCCGACGTTCCCGCCGACGCCTGGGCCGGCTACGGCGAGTTCCTCGACGGCGACGGCAACCTGACTCTCAACCTCGGCGCCTGGCTCGTCGTGAGCGAGGGCAACACGGTCCTCATCGATACCGGCCTCGGCGGGCGCCCGGCGCCCATGCCCCTGAAGGAGGACACGGCGCTGCCGTCCGTCATGGAAGCCGCCGGCGTGGCGCCGGGCGACGTCGACACGGTCGTCTATACCCACCTGCACTTCGACCACACCGGCTGGACGACCATCGACGAGAACGGGTCCGCCGTTCCCCTCTTCCCCCACGCCCGCCACGTCGTGCAGCAGACCGAGTGGGACTATTGGACCGGCAGCGACGAGCTTCGCGCTGCCGCCCAGTACGACAACGTCCTCGGCCCCATCGAGGCCGCCGGCCTCCTCGACCTTGTCGAGGGCGAGCACGCCGTCACGAGCGAGCTCGTGACGGTCCCCACGCCCGGCCACACCCCCGGACATGTGTCGTTCGTCCTGGCGAGCGGCGGCGAGCGCGCCTACCTGATCGGCGACGCCGCCCACCAGCCCGTGCAGGTCCGCGAGGACGGCTGGTGCGCCGGCGCCGACGTCGACAAGGTCGCCTCGGCTGCGAGCCGCAAGGCGCTCATGGCCCGCATCGAGGAGGAAGGCGCGCTCATCGCGAGCGGCCACTTCCCCTTCCCCGGGCTCGGCCACGCCGTTGCCGGTGACGGCGGCCGCACGTACCGGCCCCTCGCCTGACGCCCATGGCCGGCGCGGGCGGGGACATCGATGGCGTCGCCGGGGTCATAATCTGGACCGACCGCTACCCGGAGATGCTCGCCTTCTACCGCGACGTGCTCGGCCTGACGCCCCGCAGCGAGCGGCCCACCTTCGCGAACTTCGAGTGGGACGGTTTCCGCCTCAGCCTCGCCGCCCACGACCAGGTTCACGGTCCCGCCCGCGACCCCCTGCGCATCATGGTCCACTTCGCCGTCCCGGACATCGCCGCGACGCACCGGCGGCTGGTTGACCAGGGCGTCGAGTTCTCGCGCCCGCCCGAGCAGGAGCGCTGGGGTGGCTGGGTCGCGACGTTCGCCGACCCCGACGGCAACACCCTCCAGCTCCTGCAGCTCCCAGGCTAGCGAATCAGACCAGCGGCCACGGGTAGCTCCGGTGCGGGCCCGGCGTGGGCATCGCGCGCGTCCGCAGCAACCGGTCGGCCCTTCCCAGGAATGCCCCGATCTCGTCCGGTGAGAGGAGCGCGTTAAACGCCTCGGTTTCCGCCTCGTCTCCCGCGACCGCTATCGCCACCCGCTCCACGTCCGCGAGCCACTCGTCTGAGATCGGCTGCTCCGCCCAGTCCCAGATCACGGTCCGCATCTTGTACTCGCGGTGGAAGCAGAGCCCGTGGTCGATGCCCCAGATGCGGCCCTGCTCGTCCAGCAGGCAATGACCGCCCTTGCGATCGGCGTTGTTCGCCACGAAGTCGAACACCGCCATCCGCTGGAGCTGGGGAACCAGCTCCGCATCGTCGCGCTGCTCGAAGAAGTGCGAGGACTGGTCGTGCGGTACGTAGAGCTGGAGCGACCCCACCCCCTGCGGCCCGTCCCGCACCACCGTCGGCGGGACGAACGACCACCCGAGCAGTTGCGCCAGCTGGTACGCCGCCACCTCGCGCGCGTACAGCGTCCCCGTGGGGAAGTCCCACAGCGGCGTCTCCCCCGACTCCGGCTTGTAGACCGCCGCGATCTCCTGCCCGTCGCCCGCACAAAGCCGCGCCAGGTAGACGTAGTTGCTCGACGACCACAGGAGCTTCAGGTCCTCGAACTCCGCCTCCAGCAGCAGTGCCTCGGCCCCGGCCATGTCGACGGTGCGGGTCATGGCGGGCAGCGTAGCAGAGCGCCCCGCCCGCGGCGGTGCGCTAGACCGTGATCGTGCCCCGCAGGACCGTCACCGCCGTGCCCGCGATCCGCACGGTCGTGGGCGTGTCCCCCTCGCCCTCCACCTCCACCTCCACGTGACCGGGCCGCCCCATGATGTGCCCCTGCTCGACCGTGTACGCGGCCTCGCGCACGAGTCCGTGCCGCCACAGGTAGGCCGCCATCCCGCCCGTCGCGCTCCCTGTGACCGGATCTTCCTGGACTCCCGAGGACGGGCCGAAGTGCCGTGCGTGCGCCCGGTTCGCCGGGTCGTACGCCTCCGGTGTGAAGACGTGCGTGCTGAAGTAGCCGTCCTCGCCCTCCAGCTCGGCCAGACGCTGCAGGTCGGGACGTACGCGCTCCAGCACGTCCAGCGAGGCCACCGGGATCATCGCCTGCGGCGTCCCCGTGCTGACCACCTGCGCGGGGAACCCCTCCAGCCGGTCCGAGGTCGCGAGCCCGAGCACCTGCGCGTATGCGTCCCGGTCGAGCTCCTGGTGGAACTCCGGCGTCGCCTGCGTCATGGCGATCCGCACCCGTCCGTCGTCGCGCCGCGAGAGGTCCACGGGCAGCACGCCCACGTTTAGCTCCTGCGTCACGCGGCGCGACCCCTCGCCGAGCTCGATGAGCCCGTCCTCCACGAGTGCGTGCATCGTTGCGATCGTGGGGTGCCCGGCCAGCGGGATCTCCTTCCGGGGCGTGAAGAACCGGACCCGGAAGTCCGCCGCCTCCGAGGGCATGGCGAAGGCCGTCTCGCTCAGATTCAGCTCCCGCGCGATCGTCTGCATCTGCGCGGGCGTGAGCCCCTCGGCTCGGGTCACGACGCCGCAGGGGTTGCCGGCGTACCGCTCCATGGTGAAGGAGTCGACGATCGTGATCTCGTATTCGGGCATCGCGGCAGCGTAGCATCGGCCCATGTCCATTCAAGAGAACGACCCCCTCGCCGCGCGCGTCGGTGAGCTCCTCCTCGCCCGCGAGGCCCGCGTCACCGTCGCCGAGAGCACGGCCGGAGGCCTCATCTCCGCGCGGCTCATCAGCGTGTCCGGCGCCTCGAAGTGGTTCGACCGCGGCCTCGTCGCCTACACCATGCCCTCGAAGCAGGACACCCTCGGCGTTGACCTCGATTTCCTGCGCGAGCACGGCACCGTCAGCCCCGTGGCCGTCGCCGCGATCGCCGAGTCCGTGCTCGAGCGCAGCGCCGCCGACTACGTCATCGCCGAGAGCGGCATGGCGGGGCCCATACAGGGCCGCACGTCCCGGCCCATCGGCGGCGTCTCCTTCGCCCTCGCCGGTCCCGATGGCACGGTCAGCGAGGAGGTTCACTTCGAGGGCTCGCGCGTGGCCATCATGGAGCAGATCGCCGAGCACGCGCTGGAGATGCTGGTCGCGGCGCTCGATTCTGGCGCCTAACCCTCCTCTGGGAGAAGGTGAGCCTCCCACCCCCGCGCAGCCAGCGCGAGATTGGAGCCACCCGTGCCCGCACCCGACCTCGATACCATCGTCTCCCTGGCGAAGCGACGCGGCTTCGTCTTCCCCTCCTCCGAGATCTACGGCGGCTTCGCCAACGCCTACGACTACGGCCCGCTCGGCGTCGAGCTGAAGCGCAACATCCGCGACTCCTGGTGGCGCGCCATGGTGCGCGAGCGCGACGACGTCGTCGGCATCGACGCGGCCATGATGACCAACCCCCGGGTCTGGGTCGCGAGCGGCCACACCGAGACGTTCAACGACCCCCTGGTCGACTGCAGGGAGTGCCGTCAGCGCTTTCGCCCCGACCACATCGAGGAAGGCCAGTACGGCGAGGTCGAGCGCGACGCGGACGGGAACTTCCGCTGCCCCAGCTGCGGCGGCGAGCTGACCGAGCCCCGCCTCTTCAACCTCATGTTCAGCACCCAGGTCGGCACCGTCGTCGACGAGGGCTCCATCGCCTACCTGCCCCCCGAGACCGCCCAGGGCATGTTCGTGAACTTCGAGAACGTGCGCAGCTCGATGCGCCGTAAGCTCCCCTTCGGCATCGCGCAGACCCGCGTCAGTTTCCGTAACGAGATCACCCCCGGCCGCTTCATCTTCCGCACCCTCGAGTTCGAGCAGATGGAGATGGAGTTCTTCTGCCCCCCCGACTCGGCCGCGGAGTGGCACCGCTACTGGATCGACGAGCGCCAGCGCTGGTACGCCGAGACCATCGGCATCGACCCCGCCCGCATGCGTATCCGCGACCACGAGCCGGAGGAGCTGTCGCACTACAGCGCCGGCACCAGCGACATCGAGTACGAGTTCCCCTGGGGCTGGGGCGAGCTCGAGGGCATCGCCAACCGCACCGACTTCGACCTGAAGGCGCACAGCGAGCACAGCGGCCAGGACCTGACCTACTTCGACGAGGAGACGCGCGAGCGCTTCACCCCCTACGTCATCGAGCCCGCCGCCGGCCTCACCCGAACCCTTGCCGTCGCGCTGCTCGAGGCCTATACGGTCGAGCCCGACGAAAAGGGCGACGAGCGCGTCCTGCTGAAGCTGCCCGCCGCCATCGCCCCCATCAAGGTGGCGGTTCTGCCCCTCTCCAAGAAGGCCACGCTCACCCCCACCGCGAAGCGCGTCCACGCCCTTATCCGCTCGCACTGGATGACCCAGTACGACGAGACGCAGTCCATCGGCCGCCGCTACCGCCGCCAGGACGAGATCGGCACGCCCCTCTGCGTCACCGTCGACTTCGACACGCTCGAGGACGAAGCCGTCACCATCCGCGAGCGCGACTCGCAGGAGCAGGTGCGCGTCCCCATCGCCGGTCTGGTCGACGCTCTGCGCGAGCGCCTCCCCGGCGTGCGCTAGGACGGCAGGGACGCCCGCAGGGGTTCTGGAGTGAAGAGCAGCGCAGCGACCGTCGAGGAGTACCTCGCGAGCCTCCCGGAGGACCGGCGAGACGCGGTGGAGGCCGTGCGCGCGGTCGTACTGGAGCACCTGCCGGACGGCTACGAGGAGAACATGCAGTTTGGGATGATCTCCTGGGTCGTGCCCCTCAGCCGCTACCCCGACACGTACAACAAGCAGCCGCTGGCGCTGGCCTCCCTCGCCTCCCAGAAGCGCCACCTGGCCCTCTACCTGAACAACGTCTACAGCGAAGAGACCGCCCGGGAGTGGTTCACGTCCGCCTACGCGGCGAGCGGCAAGCGGCTGGACATGGGGAAGTCGTGCGTGCGCTTCAAGCGCCTCGACGACCTGCCGCTCGACGTGATCGGCCAGGCCATCGCCCGCACGAGCGTCGACGACTTCCTCGCGCTCTACGAGGCCGCCCGCCGCAAGACGAAGCGCGGCCGCTAGCTGGCCGCGAACGCCCGGCAGGCGATCGCCCGACCCAGATCGTCGATCGACTCCCGCAGCATGCGTTGCAACACCGCCTGCTCCTCCGGTGTTTCGTCGAGGAGCGCCTGCGCCCGGTCGAGCGTGTCCTGCTCGACGCGGTAGCTCGGGAAGAGCCCGCCGTAGAACACCGTCGCGAGCTCGCGGTCGCGCCCGACGAAGATGTTGCCCACCTGGTCGAAGAATGCGTCGACGTACGGCGCCAGCAGATCCGCCTGGTGCGTCCAGTTGAACCCGCCCATGGCAGCCCGGTTCAGGTAGACCGAGCCGTACCCCTCGTCGCAGAAGCGCTCCCACGCCTCCGCCTTCACGTCTGCCGAGGGGACGGCGGTCTCGCAGCCCAGATGTGCCCGCTGGCCCCGGTCGGAGGGGTCGCGCTTGGTCTCTGCGGCCACCCGCTCCGAAGCCCCGGGCAGCCCGAAGGCGACGTGCCGCGAGGCCACGCCCCAGCGCATGTCCTGGTCGAGCTCGAAGCCCTCGATGACCTCGTCTCCGTCCGCCAGCCGCCCCACGTAGGCGAGGTCGTCCGCGTTTACGGCGAGACCGACGAGCGCCCGCCCCCAGATGATGCGCGTGTCGTTGTCCGAGGCGGCCAGCAGCCCCTCCCGCGCTGTCTCGAAGAGCAGGTGTGCTTCGGCGTCCCGCTGCTCCGCGGGCACGTACCGGTTCTGGGACGAGGCCGCGTGCCCGAGCACCGAGTCAACCAGCTCGATGTTCCGTTCGAACCCGATCTTCTCCCGCACGATCGCGAGGAAGTCGGTCGACTTGAGCTGCTGATCGCGCACCATGCTCCAGAGCGTCGACCAGAGCTGCTGCCGCAGCAGGTCGTCCTCGACGCGCTCGATGTTCTCCCGCGCCCAGGCCACCGACTCGTCGTCGAGCGCGATCTTGGCGTAGGCGTGGTCGTTGAAATTCGGGAACACGAGCGCCGGCCTCGGTTGGCCCCGAGCCGCCTCGATCTCCGCGCGCTCGGCCTCCAGCACCGCCGGAATCGACTCGATGGCGGTGGCGGCTCCGTCGTCCGTGAGCAGCCCGGTCTCGAGCGTGTGGGGCCGGATCGTTGGGTAGTCGGCGGGCGCGGTCTGGCTCAGCTCGAGCCGGGTCACGCGCTCCCCGTCGCTCTCCCAGTCCGCCTGGATCGTGTTCAGGGAGGAGGTCTCCAGCCACAGTCGCGACCACTCGCCCAGCTCGCGTCCGCTCCCCTCCTCCAGCGCCCCGAGGAAGTCGTGCAGCGAGGCGTTTCCGTAGTCGTACGTGCGGAAGTAGTGCCGCATGCCCTCGCGGAAGCCCTCGATGCCGATCGTCGCGACGAGTTGCTTCAGCACCGAAGCTCCCTTCCCGTAGGTGATCCCGTCGAAGTTCAGGAACGTCTCGTCGGTGTCGCGCACCGTCCCCGCGATTGGGTGCGTCGTGATGAGCTGGTCCTGCCGGTAGGCCCAGTTCTTGATGCCGTTGTTGAAGTCCTGCCACCCCGACTGGAAGCGCGTCGCCCCCTCCATCGCCAGGTACGACATGTAGGTGGCGAAGCTCTCGTTCAGCCAGAGGTCGTTCCACCAGCGCATGGTCACGAGGTTCCCGAACCACATGTGCGCCATCTCGTGCAGGATCACCTCCGCCCGCCGCCGCCGCTGGTTCTCGGTCGGGGGATCGCGGTACACCATCGACTCGTTGAAGGTGACCGCCCCCACGTTCTCCATCGCCCCGTGGTTGAACTCGGGCACGAATATCTGGTCGTACTTCCCGAAAGCGTAGGCGTAGTCGAAGAACTCGCCGAAGAAATCGAGCCCCTGCCGCGTGATCGTGAACAGCTCGTCCGTGTCCAGGTACTGCGCCATCGACTTCCGGCACAGCAGCCCCAGGGGGATCCCGTTGTGCTCGTCCGTGGCGACGTGGTACGGCCCCGCGATCAACGCGAACAGGTAGGTGCTGAACGGCGGCGTTTCCGCGTACTCGTGCCGGATCCGGCCGTCCGCCAGCGTCTCCGCCGAGACCTCCTGCGAGTTCGCGGTCAGAGTCCACTCCGCCGGCGCCGTCACCGTCAGCCGGTAGCGTGCCTTGATGTCGGGCTGGTCGAAGCAGGGGAACAGCCGGTGCGCGTCGAACGGCTCGAAGTTCGTGTACAGGTACTCCTCGCCGTCCTCGGGGTCGACGAACTGGTGGAGCCCGTCGCCGCCGTGGTCGTAGTCGTTCTCGTACTCGATGCGCAGCGTGTTCGAGTCCGCCAGCGCTCCGCCGGGCAGCGTCAGCTCGCGCCCCCGCCACTCGAAGTCGACCGCCTCGCCGTTTAACTCCAGCAGGTCGATGCGCTTCCCCCTGAAGTTCAGCATCAGGTCGTCGCTGCCGCTCTGGTCGAACGTGATCGTGACGGCGCCGCCGTAGGTCGGGGCGCCCTTGGTCAGGTCGAGCGCGAGCTCGTAGTGGCAGTTGGAGACGCGCTCCGCCCTCGCCGTGGCGTCGGTCTCGGTGAGGATGTCGCGTTCCTGGGTGAGGACAGGCTCGGTCACGGGGTTCCTCGCTTCTCTGGGTCTGGGAAGGTGGCCCGCAAAGGCTACCGCCCCTCGCTCTCAGCGTCAGGCCGCCCGCTCCTGTCCCGCGTTCGTGACGCGGGGTACAATCGCCCAAGCTCAGCCCGAGGTGTCCCGCTTCCATGCCCAACAGTGACGTTGTCGAGGCGCTCGTCACCGCCATCAACTACGACCGCTTCGAAGACATCCAGGCGCTGCACGCCCCGGGTGTCGTGTTTCACTCCTTCCGCAGTCCGATGCTGCGTGACAGTGTCGCCGTCCGCGATTTCCACCACGAGCTGCTCGAGCGCTACGCCGACTGCACCTACACGGAAGTCGAGGCCGTCGAGGACGGCGGCGCCGTTGCCGTGCGCGCCACCATCGAGGCCAAGGGCTACGACTGGCGCGCTTTCCGGCAGCGCGTGCTCGACGTCAGCCGCGTCGAGGACGACCTCATCGTCGACCGCCGCCTCTACGGGATGATGCGCGACATCGAGCTCGACAAGCCCGCGCTCGCCGCGATGGACACCGCCAACGCCTTCCGTGGCGGCTCCGCCCGCTCCACGCGCAGGCTCGTGCGTGGCCTCTACGAGAAGCTCATCGCCTCCCAGCGCGACGAGGTGGCCGAATCCCTCGACGAGAAGGTCACCCTCATCGATTCCGTCTACGGCATCGTGTCTGGGGTCGATGCGGTGCTGGACCTGCTCGAGGCGACCCCGCGCCCCGCCTTCGGCTACCCCCGCCTGACGGCCGTGGTCGCTGGCGAGAAGGACGCGGCCGTCGAGATCGCGATCGATCCCGCCCGCCCCCGCATCGCCGACTGGGTGCGGGTCGTCGAGGGCAAGGTACAGGTCATCGAGCGGCACTGGATGCTGCGCGAGATCGGCATCAACCCCTTCGTGGAATACGCTCGCGACCGGCACCGCCGCCAGGTAATCCTGCCGAAATAAACCACCCAGCCGCCGCGCTCGCTGCTGCGGCCCAGCATCACAAGGAGTGCCCGCATGGCCACGATGTACTACGACGACGACGCCGATCTGGGGCTGCTGAAGGACCGCAAGATCGCGGTCATCGGTTTCGGCTCCCAGGGCCACGCCCACGCCCTCAACCTGCACGACTCCGGACTCGATGTGCGCGTCGGCCTCTACCCGGGATCGCGCTCCTGGAGTTCGGTCGAGGAGTCGGGCCTCCGCGTCGGCACCGTCGAGGACGTGTCCCGCGAGGCCGACGTGATCATGGTGCTCATACCCGACCACCTCCAGCGCGATGTCTACGAGAAAGCCATCGAGCCCGGCCTGGCCGAGGGCAAGATGCTGATGTTCGCCCACGGCTTCAACATCCATTTCCAGCAGATCGACCCGCCCGACTTTGTCGACGTGACGATGGTCGCCCCCAAGGGCCCCGGCCACCTCGTGCGCCGCGTCTACACCGAAGGCGGCGGTGTTCCCTGCCTGCTGGCCGTGCACCAGGACGCCAGCGAGGTCGCCTCGCAGCTCGCGCTCGCCTACGCCAAGGGCATCGGCGGCACGCGCGGCGGCGTCCTGGAGACGACCTTCCTCGAGGAGACCGAGACCGACCTCTTCGGCGAGCAGGTCATCCTCTGTGGGGGCCTCTCCGCGCTCATCAAGGCTTCCTTCGAGACGCTCGTCGAAGCCGGCTACCAGCCCGAGAGCGCCTTCTTCGAGACGATGCACGAGCTCAAGCTGATCGTGGACCTCATCTACGAGGGCGGCCTCGCGCGCATGCGCTACTCCGTGAGCGACACCGCCGAGTACGGCGACTACAGCCGCGGTCCCCGCATCATCACCGACGAGACCCGCGCCGAAATGAAGCGCATCCTCGAGGAGATTCAGACCGGCAAGTTCGCGAAGGAGTTCATCCTGGAGAACATGTCGGGCCGTTCGAGCTTCCTCGCCATGCGTCGCCGCGACGCAAACCACCAGGTGGAGCAGGTCGGCGCGGAAATGCGCGGCATGATGTCCTGGCTCAACGAGGGCAACTAGAACTAGCCCGGACGGCTGCGGTTCCACGAAGAAGGGGTGGCCTCAAGGCCACCCCTTCGTTTTGGTTCGCGGAGCCCCACCCTAGACGCGGTGGCACCAGACCCAGTGCTCCTTGCCGCCCGTGCCCACGTTGCGCCACTCGGGAATTTCCTCGCGGCATTGGTCGACGGCGATCGGGCAGCGCGTGTTGAACACGCAGCCCGGCGGCGGCGACAGCGGGCTGGGCACGTCGCCAAGGAGGATGATGCGTTCCCGCTCCCGCTCCACCTCGGGGTCCGGAATCGGAACCGCCGAGAGCAGAGCCTTCGTGTAGGGATGCAGCGGGTCGTCGAAAATCGTGTCGCGGTCGGTCAGCTCCATGATGTGCCCGAGGTACATCACGGCCACGCGATCGCTGATGTGACGCACCACCGAAAGGTCGTGCGCGATGAACAGGTACGTCAGGTTGAATTCATCCTGGAGGTCCTCCAGGAGGTTGATGATCTGCGCCTGGATCGACACGTCGAGCGCCGACACGGGCTCGTCGCACACGATGAACTCCGGCTCCACCGCCAGCGCCCTCGCGATACCGATGCGCTGACGCTGCCCGCCCGAAAACTCGTGCGGGTAGCGGCTGGCGAAGTACGGGTTCAGCCCCACCGTCTGCAGCAGGCTGTGAACGCGGTCACGCTTCTCCTGGCCACGGGCCAGGTTATGAATCGTGATCGGCTCCGACACGATCGACCCGACCGACATACGCGGGTTCAGGCTCGCGTACGGGTCCTGGAAGATCATCTGCATGCGGCGGCGGTAGCTTCGCAGCGACCGGCCGCGCACCTGCGTCAGGTCCGTCCCCGCGAAGTTCACCGAACCGGCCGTCGGCCGGTTCAGCTGGAGGATGGCCTTGCCGGTCGTGCTCTTGCCGCAGCCGGACTCGCCCACGAGCCCGAGCGTCTCGCCACGCCTGACGTTGAAAGTAACGCCGTCGACGGCCTTCACGTCCGCCACGCGGCGCTGGAAGATCAGCCCCGCGGTAACGGGGAAGTAGACCTCAAGGTCTTCGACCTCAAGGAGCGCGCCCTCCGTTCCGTTGGTCATGGTGGCTTCGGCAGTGCTAGCTTGTTGCGACAACTGGCCTCTCCCTTCCGACATTCTCCCACTCCCAGCAGGCGGCTTGGTGCTCACCCTCGACCTGGACGGTGTCCGGGTACTGCGCCAGGCACTGGTCGGTGCGCCACTCGCAGCGTGGGTAGAAGCTGCACCCTTCCGGCAGGTGCGCCAGATCGGGCGGCAGCCCCTCAATGGGAATCAGTTTCTCCTGCCGGAGCTCGTCGAGCCGCGGCACCGAGTTCAGCAGGCCAACCGTGTACGGATGCTTCGGATTCGCGTACAGCTCGCCTGCGTCCGCCCGCTCGATGACCTTGCCCGCATACATCACGTTCACCCGGTCGGCGTAGCGAGCGACCACGCCCAGGTTGTGCGTGATGATGATGACGGCGGTCCCGAACTCGCGGCTGAGCCGGGCCATGACCTCGAGGATCTGGGCCTGGATCGTCACGTCCAGCGCGGTGGTGGGCTCGTCCGCCAGCAGGATCTTCGGGTTGCAGCTCATCGCCATCGCGATCATCACGCGCTGGCGCATACCCCCCGAAAACTGGTGCGGGTAGTCGTCGATGCGGCTGCGCGCGGCGGGGATACCCACCAGCTCCAGCAGCTCGACGGCCCGCTCGCGGGCGGCCCGGCCACGAAGGTCCTGGTGCAACTCAAGCGACTCCGTGATCTGCCGCCCGATCGTGAGCACGGGATTGAGCGATGTCATCGGCTCCTGGAACACCATTGCGATGTCGTTGCCGCGAATGCGCCGCATCTCGTTCTCATCGAGCTTCAGCAGGTCACGTCCCTGGAACATGATCTCGCCGGAGACGATCTTGCCCGGGGGCGAAGGGATCAGGCGGAGGATCGAAAGCGCCGAGACGCTCTTCCCGCAGCCCGACTCACCCACAAGCCCCAGCGTCTCGCCCTCCTCCACTGAGTAGGACGTGCCGTCAACTGCCTTGACGACGCCCTCCTGCGTGTAGAAGTACGTCCGAAGGTCATTTACCTCAAGAAGCGCCATGACGCCCCCTTTCGCCTGACTCGGATTTGCCTTTGCCACCCATCGACGAGAAATGGGCTCCCCATGCGGCCATGGGGAAGAGGAGATTCGAACTCCTACGCCTTGCGGCACATGATCCTAAATCATGCTCGTCTGCCAATTCCGACACTTCCCCGGCCCGAACCGGTTGGCGAACCATCCGGTGAGACCTTTCCGAAAGTGGTGAGCCGCGAAGGACTCGAACCTTCAACCTAGTGATTAAGAGTCACTTGCTCTGCCAATTGAGCTAGCGGCCCCAAGGTCGCGCGGAGTATACCCAAGCGCCTTCCCGCCCGACAACAACTCCGAAACGTTTCGGAAACCGCCAACCCCCGGTCAGACGGCGCCGCGCAGCAGCTCGATCACCTCGTCCACCGCCGCAACGCGCCAGTTGGCCCAGGTCTCGCTCGTGCGCTGCCACTCCAGGTAGCGCTCGCGACCTTCCGCCCGCGCCTGCTGGATCTCTTCCTCGCTCGGCTCATGTCCCAGACGCTGCGCGATCGCTTCCGGACGCATATCGCCCAGCACCTCGTAGAGCTGGTCCATCTGCTCGTTCGCCAGCACTGGCCGCTCGATGAAGTGCCCCAGCTCGACATGCTCGGCGTTGTAGAAGATGTACACCGGGATGGACTCGAACTCCCCGTCCTTCAGGTACTCCGCGATCATGTCCTTGTTCTCATCGCGCTCGAAGATGCGTACCTCGATCCCCATCGCCTCCGCGATGCGAACCCCCACCGGCATGCCCCGGTAGACATCCGGGCACCAGTCCTCGCCGATGATGACCATGTGATCCGGCCCGTTCGGCTGCGCGGCCAGGTCGCTCAGCGCGGCCTGCTGCTCCCCGCTGATCGCGAGGCTCCCGTAGTTGTCGTCGAACTGCTCCCGGTTGCGGATGCCCGACTCGATGTATTCCTGGTAGGTCTTGCCCTTCGCAAAGCGCTCGCGCGTGATGACGGATTCCGTTGCCTGTGCCACTGCGGCCCCCCGATCGTGTATCGCTTGCGGTCAGCCTATCGGCGGCGCGCTGGCGCTACAACTCGCCCCGCTCGGAAGCCTTCGCCCGCTCCCACAGCTCGTCGCGCGCGTCCATGTCCATCTCGTTCAGGTCGAGCGACTCTTCCGCTGCCAGGCGCTCCACCAGCCCGAAGCGGCGGCGGAACTTCCCGTTCGCCCGCCGCAGCGCCTGCTCGCCGTCGACGCCCATCGTCGCCGCGATGTGGGCGATCACGAAGAGCACGTCGCCGAACTCCTCCTCACGGTCCTTCTCCGTCTCCGCAAGGGCGAGCTCGGCGATCTCCTCCGAGAGCTTCTCCAGTGGGCCGTGGATGTCGGGCCAGTCGAATCCGGCCCGGCGCGCCCGCCCCTGGATCGTCTGCGACTCCGCAAGCGCGGGCAGCGTCGCCGGCACCCCTTCGAGGCGGGACCTGTCGGGCCGCTCCTTCTGCTTCAGGACCTCCCAGCTCTCGCGCACGTCCTCGGCCGTCTCCGCCGTGCCGTCCGCGAACACATGCGGGTGTCGCGCCAGCAACTTCGACGCGATGCGCGCATAGACATCCCCGAACTCGAACTCCCCCAGCCGTTCCGCCACCGCCGAGTGCATGAGCACCTGCAGGAGCACGTCCCCCAGCTCCTCCGCGATCGCCTCTGCCTCCCCGGAGTCGATCGCCTCGAGCAGCTCGTAGGCCTCCTCCAGCAGGTGCGGCCGTAGCGATTCGTGCGTCTGTTCCCGGTCCCAGGGGCACCCCTCGGGGCCGTGGAGGCGGCGAATGATCGCCTCCAGCGCTTCGAAGTGGCGCAGGTCGTCGGGGATGGGGGACGGCTCCGGATCGGTCGCCATGGGCGCAGTCTACTCGGCGCGGTTCTCCGGTCTTTGGGGTGGCGGTAGGACACAGCGCGTTCGCGTTGGACAATTGGATGCATGAGCGAGGAACAGCGCACCTGGGGCGGTCGCTTCCAGGGGTCGATGGACGACCTCACGCGCGACTACACCGCCGGCGTCGATCGTGACCTGTACGAGCACGACATCGCCGGCTCGGTCGCGCACGCCCGCATGCTCGGCGCCACCGGCATCATTCCCGAGAGCGAGGCCGCGGCGATTGTCGCCGGGCTCGCTGCCGTGCTCGAACGCTTCCGCGCCGGTGAGGTCCAGTGGCGCCCGGAGCTCGAGGACATCCACACCCACGTCGAGGCCCTTCTCCGCGACCAGATCGGAACTGCTGCGGGGCGGCTGCACACCGCTCGCTCCCGCAATGACCAGGTATCGCTGCTCAATCGCCTGCTCGTGCGCGAGCAGTGCGACCTCGCCGCCGCCGCCACCGAGGCGCTCGTCGAGGCGCTCTGCGATCTCGCGTTGGCCCACGCCGCCGACCCCATGCCCGGCTACACCCACCTCCAGCGCGCGCAGCCGGTCACCCTCGGTCACCACCTGCTCGCCTACGCCGAGATGCTGCTGCGCGACCGCGACCGCTTCCGCGATTGCCGCGCCCGGACGAACGTGCTCCCGCTCGGATCGGGCGCCCTCTCCGGCTCCCCCTACCCCCTCGCCCGCGAGATGGTCGCCCGCGAGCTCGGCTTCGACAGCGTCTCGCGCAACAGCCTCGACGCCGTCGCCGACCGCGACTACGCCATCGAGTTCCTGTCGTCCTGCGCCATCGCGCAGGCACACCTCTCGCGCCTCGCGGAAGAGATCGTGATCTGGTCGAGCGCCGAGTTCGCTTTCGTGCGGCTCCCCGACGCCTTTGCCACCGGCTCGAGCATGATGCCGCAGAAGAAGAATGCCGACGTCGCCGAACTGGCGCGGGGCCGCTCCGGCCGTGTCTTCGGTGAGCTCGTGAACCTCCTGACCAACCTCAAGGGCCAGCCGCTCGCCTACAACCGCGACCTGCAGGAGGACAAGGCCGCAATCCTCAACGCCGCCGCCGTCGTCGTCCCCTCGCTGCGCATCTTTGCCGCCATGGTGCCCGCCCTCGAGTTCGACCTGGAGCGCATGCGGGACGCCGCCTCCGGCGGCTTCTCCCTCGCCACCGACGTGGCCGACTACCTGGTCCGCAAGGGGATGCCCTTCCGTGAGGCCCACGCCGTCACCGGCGGCCTCGTGCGGGAGGCGGAGGAGCAAGGCTGCGACCTCCACGAGCTCCCCTTCGAGCGCTACGCGGAAGCCAGCAGCCTCTTCGAGCCCGACGTCCTCGAGATCGATGTCGACTCCGCCCTCGCCGCCCGCGACGCTGTCGGAGGCACCGCCCCCGCCCGCGTCCGCGAAGCCGCTGCGGCGCTGCGCCGGGAACTCGGGGGCTGACAGCCCCGTTCGTTGCGCCCTACAATGTCGCCCAGTAGGGGTGGCGCGACGTGAATCAGGTAACCGTGCGGGACATGGACGACAGGTTGTACCAGTGTCTCCTCAGGCTCGCGGCGGAGGAGGGCATCTCTCCGGACGAGGCTGCCCTCAAGCTCCTCCGCAAGGCCGCTGAACTTCATGGGTCGCCTTCCCCTTCCCGCAAGATAGGCAAGTCGTTGGACCACTTCATTGGCAGCATGACTCCCGAGGAGTCTGCTGAGTTGGCGGAAGCCCTGAAGTTCTTTGACACCATCGACGAGTCGATGTGGCGGTGAAGGTCCTTCTCGACGCCAATGCGTACAGGTTGGTTGCGGATGGTCATCCGGAGGCGTCGGCGTTCGTGCAAGGGGCTGAGGAGGTCTACCTGTCGGCTATCGTCCTCGGAGAGCTTCTGTACGGATTTCGCTGGGGAACACGCTTCGAGGCGAACATGGACCGACTCCAGACGTTCCTTCGTGCCCCCGGCACGTCGGTGGTCACGGTGGGTCAGGCCACGGCCGAACGCTATGGAGAGATAGCCGCGGCCCTCCGCGCCAGGGGGCGTCCCATCCCCACAAACGACATCTGGATCGCCGCCCACGCCATGGAGACGGATGCCGAACTCCTCTCCGCTGACGCCCACTTCGAGCGAGTCGACGGACTCACCTGGATCCGGTTGGCCGCTCCCTAGTCCAGCTGCGCGACCAGCCCCTTCGTTGCCTCCGCCGCCGCCACCACGCGCTCGCGCTCCTCGTCGGAGAGCTCCAGCTCGAAGGTGCGCTGGATGCCGCCCTCGCCGAGCTGCACGACCGTGCCCGAGAACACGCCCTCGATTTCGTACTCCCCCTGGTGCAGGGTCGAGCAGGGCAGCAGGCGCCGCTGGTCGAGCAGGATCGCCGTGACCATCGCGATCGTCCCCGCCGAAGGGGCGTAGAAGGCGCTGCCGACCCGCATAAGCTCCGCGATCTCGGCCCCGCCCCGCATCGTGCGAGCCACTACCTCGTCGACCTTGTCCGCCGGGAGCAGCTGCGTCAGCGGGACCCCGCCGACACGCGTCTGCGAGACGACCGGAACCATCGTTGTGTCCGTGTGGCCGCCGATCACGTAGCCGTGAACGTCCTGCGGCGAGACGCCGCAGGCGTCGGCGACGAAGTGTCGGTAGCGGGCGCTGTCGAGCGCGCCGCCCTGGCCGATGACGCGCTCGCGGGGGAAGCCGCTGGCTTCCAGGGCGACGTGGCACATGGCGTCCATCGGGTTCGAGAAGATGACCAGCACCGCGTCCGGCGAAGCCTTCGCCGCGTCCGCGACCTTGGCGCGCACGATGGCGGCGTTGCTGTTCAGCAGCTCCTCGCGGCTCATGCCCGGCTTCCGCGGAGCCCCCGCGGTCACGATCACTACGTCCGAGTGGGCCGTTTCGTCCCAGCCGTCGGTGGCGCTTATCGAAGAGCTGAAACCGCTCCAGGCGGCCGCCTGCGACTCGTCCAGCGCCTTGCCGAAGTGCATGGTGCCGGCGAACTGCGGATCGTCCTGCAGGACGACGTCGCAGATGTCCCGTTCAATGAGCCGCTGCGCCATGGCGCCGCCCGTCATGCCGGCGCCAACGATCGTGACCTTTTTCCGTGCCATCGTGTTCCTCTTGTGGGGGTGCAATGTGGTGCCGGGAGACTAGCACGGGCCTTCCCTAGGGACCGCCGCACCGGCGCCGCAAGCCCGCAGCGCGGGCAGCCCATACACTGAGCCCGTGGATCAGTCCCGCATCCGCAACTTCTGCATCATCGCCCACATCGACCACGGCAAGTCGACGCTCGCCGATCGCTTCCTGGAGGTGACGGGTACGGTCGCCGTGCGCGCCATGGCCGACCAGGTGCTCGACACCATGGACCTCGAGCGCGAACGCGGCATCACCATCAAGGCCGCCGCCGCGCGCATGACCTACCGCGGGAACGACGGCGAGGAGTACCAGTACAACCTGATCGACACGCCCGGCCACGTCGACTTCACCTACGAGGTCTCGCGCTCCCTGGCTGCCTGCGAGGGCGCTATCCTCGTGGTCGATGCCTCCCAGGGCATCGAGGCGCAGACGCTCGCAAACGTCTATCTCGCCCTCGACCAGGGCCTCACGCTCGTCCCCGTCATCAACAAGATCGATCTGCCGCATGCCGAGACCGAGCGCGTCGCCCACGAGCTCGAACGCGTCGTCGGCTTCTCCGGGGACGAGATCGTCCTCGCCAGCGCCAAGGAGGGCAGTGGCATCGCCGAGATACTCGAGGCCATCCGCGAGCGCGTCCCGCCCCCCGAGGGCGACCGTTCCGGCGATGTGAAAGCGCTCATCTTCGACTCCAAGTACGACGCCTATAAGGGTGTGCTCGCGCACGTGCGCGTCGTTGACGGCGGGATGCACGGGCGCGATGACCTGCGCCTGATGCAGACCGGCAAGACCTTCGAGCCGCTGGAGTTCGGCATCTTCTCGCCGGCGATGCAGCCGCTCGATGGGCTGGCCGCGGGCGAGGTGGGCTACATCGCGACCGGCCTCAAGGAGGTCGCCGACTGCCGCGTGGGTGACACCGTCACGCTCGCCGAGGCGCCCGCCGCCGATCCCCTTCCCGGCTACCGCCAGGCCAAACCCATGGTCTTCGCCGGCATCTACCCCACCGATTCCGACCAGTACCAGGAGCTGCGCGAGGCGCTCGAGCGCCTCGCCCTCAACGACGCCTCCCTTGTCTACGAGCCGGAGTCGTCGGCGGCGCTCGGCTTCGGCTTCCGTTGCGGCTTCCTCGGACTGCTGCACCTCGAGATCGTCGTTGAGCGCCTCGAGCGCGAGTACGATCTTGGCCTGCTCACGACCGCCCCCAGCGTCGAGTACGAGGTCGAGCTGCGCTCCGGGGAGGTTGTCGCCATCGAGAACCCCTCCCTCCTGCCCAACCCCTCGCACATCGAGGAGATCCGCGAACCCTGGGCGACCATCGATGTTGTCACCCCCAGCCGCCACATCGGCCAGGTGATGGACCTCGTGACGAGCCGGCGGGGGCAGTTCCTGCGGATGGAGTACCTCGAACCCGAGAGCGACCTCGCCCCCGGCGAGGCCCGCGTCCTCCTCGCCTACGAAATCCCCATGGCCGAGATACTCGTCGACTTTTACGACACCCTGAAGGGCTCCACGAGCGGCTACGCCAGCCTTGACTACCAGCCCGCCGGCTACCGCGCCGCCTCGCTGGTCAAGGTCGACGTACTCGTCAACGGCCAGGTGGTCGACGCGCTCTCCATCATCACGCACCGCGAAAACGCGTCCCGTGAGGGACGATCGCTCGTGCTGAAGCTGCGCAGTCTCATCCCCCGCCAGATGTTCGATGTACCCCTGCAGGCCGCGATCGGTGGCCGTATCATTGCCCGCGAAACGGTCCGCGCGCTGCGCAAGAACGTCCTCGCCAAGTGCTACGGTGGCGACATAACGCGAAAGCGGAAGCTGCTTGAGAAGCAGGCCGAGGGCAAGAAGCGCATGAAGCGCGTTGGCAACGTGGAAATTCCGCAGGAGGCCTTCATGGCCGTCCTGCAGCTACGCGAGGACTAGGAGCGAAAGATGATCAAGGCATTCGTGCTCATTGTGGTGGACCCGGCCGAGACCCAGAGCGTGTTCGACTCCCTCCAGGGAGTAGACGGCATTTCCGAGGTTTATCAGGTGATGGGGCCCTACGACATCGTGGCGGTGATCGAAGCGCCCAGCATCACGCAGGTGCCGGCCCTGATCAGCCAGCATATTCGCGTGGTCGAGGGCATCGAGAGCACGACCACCTGCGTCACCTTCCCCGACTCCTAGCCAACCGGTCTTCCCTCGCTACCGTACGGCCCTTGCCGTACAATTCCTCCCGTACGGAGCCTTCCGTACGGGAGTGAGCATGTCGGCGCGCCTCGAAGTGCGACTGGACGACGAGCGGAAAGAGCGGCTGGACATGCTCGTCGAGACGGCGGGCTCTCCCACCTCCGAGGTGGTCCGCCGCCTGATCGACGACGCCTGGGAAGCCATGATGCTGGAGCGCCGGAAGGCCGCGGTTGAGCGGCTGATCGCGCTGAACGTCGAAGACGTTCCCGACCCGGACATCCTCTCGCGCCAGCTTGCGGAGGCGCATGCGCCCTGTGGCTTCACTGATTGACGCCAATGTCCCCATCTACGCTGCAGGTGAGGACCACCCATACAAGGCGCCCTGCTCTCGCATCCTGTTAGCGGTGTCGACGCATCCACGTGCCTTCATCACCGACGTCGTGGTCTTGCAGGAGGTGATGCATCACTACATCCGTTCGCGACGGTGGACGCGGGGAGGGAGGGAAGCTCTTCAGGGGTTTGCGGAGTTGATGCGGGGACGAACAGAGCCCGTCTATTCCGGCGATGTCGATATGGCAATCTCACTGGCCGACCGGCATCAGGGGATCGCCTCGCGCGACTACCTCCACGCAGCTGTCATGCGGCGCCTGGGGGTCGAGCGCATCATCTCCGCCGACCGGGACTTCGACCGCCTTCCGGGGATCATCAGGCTCGACCCATCCGCCGTGGACGAGTGGGAGGACTCCGTCTTGAGCGCGAACGGGGGTCCGACCGACCCCTAGAGACGCCTAGAAGATGCTGGCGTCGCTCTCCTCTTCCGCCTCGCCCACTGCCCGCTCCGTCGTGACCAGGCCATGGCCAAAGAGGATGCGCCGTCCCGCCGCCTCGAAGGGCGTGGCGCCCTCGGCGTCGGTCCCCAGCGCGCGCTGCACGAGCGCGAAGAGCGTCTCGCCGGTGACGAGCGCATACCCGTAGTTCTCGCAGGCGATGCGAAGGGCGTCGGTGAACTGACCGCGCCGTGCCGAAGGCGTGATGTTGCGCTTGCCGTTCGCCACGATGATGCCTCGGAGCTGCTCGCCCTCGTCCAGCAGGTGGCGCTCCAGGCGCCGCTGCAGGCGCACGTAGGGCCACTCCGCAACGTCTTCGCGCGAGCTTTCGACTTCCACGAGAGCGGTGTGCTCCCCTTCCGTGACCGCGAGGCCGTTGTCGGTATCCGTTGCATGCAGTCCCAGGAGCGCCAGCGCCTCTTGTACCGCGGCCGCGAAAGAGGGGCCGGTCGCCCACAGCAGGCGGCGGTGGGCGGTCAGGGCGTTGAGGCGCTCCCGCACGGCCGCCGCCCGCGAGGCGGCCGCCGACTCGGCCTCGGCCGCCTCCTCCAGCTCCGCCTCGATCTGCTCGGAGCCCGGCAGGGCGTGGGTACGCGCCCAACCCGGAGCATCCTCTGCCACCGCGCCGGAGGCTACCTCCGTCATCGCGTCGACAAGCGCTTGGGCGAGCTTGGTGCGTGCGGTGCCCGTCACGGTGGCGAACGTGGGGGTCACCACGACGCGCCCGGCCAGCACCGGGAATTCGGCGGCGATGGGCATGTTCGAGCCGCCCGTGGCAATGATGTGCCCCTCATGGCCCCTCGTCGCGATGGCTGGGTCCAGCACGGCACGGTAGGAAAGGTGGCGGCGGTGTTCGCGCAGCACCGGGCTGAGCGCGTGGCGGTCATCGGCGATACGGATGGTTTTCCCTTCCCCGGCCCGGATGTGGGGTGCGTTCCAGCTCCCGCCCCTGGGCGCCGGCAGCCAGCTGTAGCGATCGAACCCCTCGAAGCCGACCACCCCGGGCAATACCGCGTTCGGGCGCCCGATGACGAAGAATGTGCCGCCCTGTTCCAGGAAGCGCCTGGCTTCCTCGGCGCGCCTCGTGAGCTGGTCGGCGGCGGAGACCTGCGTGGCCGTCGTCGCCCCGTTCACCACCGGACGCCCGTCCTGCGCGTTGAAAGGGCGCTCTCCTTCCAGCAGCTGCTGCACAGCCGTCGTGATCGCCTCCGGGTCGATGAAGACCGCATCGTAGTCGGTGAAGCTCGGGGCGTTCAGGATCGTGTGGTTATCCACGATCTGGTTCGGCAAGGAGTACCCGATGGTCAGGATGCGCATGGCTACTGCTCCGTTCGCATGAGGGCGGTGAGGTGGGCGAGGAGGTCTGCGCGGATCTCCTCGCGATCGAAGGCGGCGGCGACTGCGGCGGCGATTGCCCCCGCGGGACGGCCGGCGTCGAAGCGGCGGCCGTCGAAGCGGCAGGCGCACACGGGCTCGCCTGCCGCGATCTGCCCGGCGATCGCGTCGGTGAGCTGTAGCTCGCCGCCGGCGCCCGGTTCCAGCGTCTCGAGTTGGTCGAAGATGGAGGGCCCGAACACGTAGCGTCCAACCACGCCCAGGTCCGATGGCGCCTCGATCGCCGCCGGCTTCTCCACGATGCCGCGCAGGCGGGCCGGGTTCCCCGGGCCGGAGGGGTCGACGATGCCGTACTGCGATATCTGCTCGGGCGTGACCTGCTGCACGGCGACGACGGTCGCTGCCCCGCAGCCTTCGTACGCTGCCACGAGCTGCGCGGTGCAGGGCGTCGCCCCTAGGATGATGTCGTCCGGGAACAGCAGTGCGAACGGCTCCCCCGCCAGGTAGGGCTGTGCCTGCTGGACGGCGTGACCCGTCCCCAGCGGCTCCCGCTGCTCGACGAACGTGAACGTCGCCAGTCGCTCCGGCGCCAGCACTCGCTCGGCGAGGGCGGTGTCGCCCCGCTCGTGCGCGATCGCCTCGATGCGCGACCCACCCCCGAAGTGTTCCCGGATGGCGGCGCGGTCGGGCGCCAGCACCAGCACGACCTCCTCGACCCCGGCCGCCACCGCTTCCTCCACCGCGTACTGGATGATGGGCCGGTCGACGACCGGCAGCATCTCCTTGGGCACCGACTTCGTCGCCGGCAGCATGCGCGTGCCGAGCCCGGCCGCGAGGATGACCGCTCGTCGCACGGACGCCATAACGGCATGGTAGAGCGCCGGGGCGTTCCGATATACAGCGCGATGATGGTGGTGCTATCATCCACCGCACGTCTGACGGGGAGCAGCTTGAGAAAACGACGCTCGAAGGTTCCGCCTAAGCCACCACCGCCGCAGCCACGCATCAACGAGCGCATCCGCGTTCCCGAAGTGCGGGTTATCGACGAAGAGGGTCAGCAGGTAGGCGTGCTTCCGACCGCAGACGCAGTCGCCATGGCCCGCGAGCGTGATGTGGACCTCGTCGAGGTCTCCGGCCAGGCCACGCCCCCCGTCGCCCGCCTCATGGACTTCGGCCGCTTCAAGTACGAGCAGTCGAAGAAGGAGAGCGAGGCGCGCAAGCACCAGGCCAAGACCCGCCTGCGTGAAGTGCGCATGAAGCCGAAGATCGACGTGCACGACATCGACTTCAAGACCCGCACCGTTGAGAAGCTGCTGCGCCAGGGCGACAAGGTGAAGGTGACGGTCATGTTCCGGGGCCGGGAGATCACCCATCCCCAGATCGGCAAGAACCTCCTCGATCGTATCTTCGACAACCTCGAAGATGTAGCGACGAAGGAGAAGGACGCAGCGCTCGAAGGCCGGCACATGTCCATGATCCTGATCCCGGACAAGCGCGGGATCGCGGCTCGGGATCGTGCCGCCGAAGCCGAAGCGGAAGCCCAGAACGGGGCCGCTCCGGCCGCGGAAGAGCCCGAGGGCGAGAGCGGAGAACCGGTTACCGCGGGCGCGTCCGGGGACTAGCCAGTGCCAAAGATCAAGACCCACAAGGGCGCCGCCTCGCGCTTTCGCGTAACCGGCGGCGGGAAGATCATGCGGATGTACGGCAACCGCAATAAATTCCGCCGGAAGAAGCGCAAGCCCGTCCGCGTGAAATACGGTCAGACCGTCCCCGTTTCCGCGTCGCAATCGCGGACCATCCGGGAAATGCTCGTCAAGTAACCCTGTTCACCCGGCAGGCGCGCCGGGTTTCACGAAGGAGCCCATCCAATGAGTCGAGTGAAGCGTGGTGTCACCTCGCACCGCCGCCACAAGAAGATCCTGGGACTGGCAAAGGGCCACCACGGCCAGCGCCACCGCGTCTTCCGCCGCGCCAACGAGAGCGTCATGCACGCCCTCCGCTACAGCTACGAGGACCGTCGCGCCCGCAAGGGCGACTTCCGCCGCCTCTGGATCATCCGCATCAACGCCGCCGCCCGTCGCGAGGGACTCAGCTACTCGCGCTTCATGAACGGCCTCAAGAGAGCCGGCATCGATCTCGACCGCAAGATGCTCGCGCATCTCGCCGTCACGCGGCCCGATGCGTTCGCCAGGGTTGCCGAGCGCGCGAAGGAAGCGATCGCCGCCTGATCGGCCGCTCTAACCGATTTCCGAGAGCCTGATCACCATCTGCTGCAGCACGATCAGCAGCAGGATCGCCGCGAGCGGGCTCAGGTCCAGCATCCCCGTGCTCGGCAGCACCCGCCGGATGGGGTCGATGATGGGCTCCGTGATGCGAAACAGCACCTGGTAGATGGTGCTGGACTGGTCGATCGGCAGAAAGCTGATGAGCGCGCGCGCCACAATCGACCACGTCAGGATCGTGATGAACGTCATCGTGAACTGCGTGACGTAGGGATGCACGGCGAGGAGCCTCGCCTTCAAGGATACCGCAGCCCTGCTCCATCCTCGCGTAAAGCCCGTCGATGCCGAATACTCAATCGATGGAAGACCTCCCCGAACTCCGCACCGACCGCCTCCTCCTCCGCCCCTTCCGCAGCGGCGACGTCGACGATGTGTTCGCCTACGCCCAGAACCCGGAGTGGAACCGCTATCTCGGCCTGCCTGAGCCCTATACGCGGCGCATGGCCGAGGAGTTCGTCGCCCGCGCCATCCTCGCCGACCCCGAGACGAACCCGATCTGGGCCATCGTCCACGACGGGCGCGTCTCGGGCGGCATCGACTTCAGGGTTCGCCGCCCCGGCCTCGCTGAGATGGGGTACAGCATCGCCCAGCCCCTCTGGGGCCGCGGCCTGATGACCGAGGCGGCGCGAGCCGTCATCGAGCACGCCTTCGAAGCTTGCGGCATCGTGCGCATCCAGGCGTACGCCTCCTCGCGGAACAAGGGCTCGTGGCGCGTCATGGAGAAGGTGGGCATGACGCGCGAGGGCCTGTTGCACAGCAACGGAGCCATCCGGGGCGAGTCCATCGACGACGTGCTCTACGCCATCGTGCGCGGCGATTGGCCGTCCCCCCAACCCACGCCGGAGCAGGAAGCGGACAGCGAGGGCCCACCAGAGCTTCGCACCGACCGCCTGTTGCTCCGCCCCTACCGGATGGCCGATGTCGACGCCGTGTTCGAATACGGGAAGGACCCCGAGTGGGGCCGTTATCTCGACGTCCCCCAGCCGTACACCCGTCGCAGCGCCGAAGCCGACGTGGCCCGGGCGGTCCTCGCCGATCCGGAGACCGCCCCGATCTGGGCCATCGTCCACGACAGACAGGTATCCGGTGGCATCAGCCTGGCTGTGTACGGCCCCGGCTCGGCCGAGATGGGCTACAGCCTCACGCGGCCGCTCTGGGGGCAGGGGCTAATGACCGAGGCTGCGATAGCGGTGATGGCTTACGGCTTCGAGAAGCTTGACCTGGCTCGCATCCAGGCTTCGACCGACGTCCGCAACGAGGCGTCGTGGCGAGTCATGGAGAAGGTTGGCATGCAGCGCACCGGCGTGGCTCGAAGCAACCGCCTGCACCGCGACATCCGCGTCAATGACGTGTTCTACGAAGCCCTCCGCGAGGAGTGGTCACCGCCCGCGTAGTGCCAGCGACCGCCGGTGCCCCTGTTCTCTACGTGTCCCATTCCGCGGGCTCGAACGCTGCCGGCTTCAAACAAATTCGTAGAGGCGGGCGGGGCGGTGGGCGCCTTCCTTGCGGGTTTCGTTGGTCGCGCGGACGATGCCCAGCCCGACCATTCGCCGGCGGAAGTTCCGCTTGTCGACTGGCTCCTCGAGGATCGCCTCGTACACGCCCTGCAGCTCCCGCAGGGTGAAGCGACGCGGCAGGAAGCTGTAGGCCACGTTCGTGTACGCGAGCTTGTTCCGCAGCCGCTCGCGCGCGTATTCGAGGATGCCCTCGTTTCCGAACGCAAGACCGTCGAGGTCGCGCAGGGCGTGCCAGGCCGGACGCCACTCCAGCTCGCGACGGAGCCGCGCCTGCGCCGCCGGCAGCAGCGCGAAGTAGGCCACGACGATGCCCGCGTCCCCCTCGTCCGTCGCGTCGAAGCTGTAGAGCTGCTCCAGGAACACGTCCGTGAGGCCGGTCTCGTCCTGGAGCTTGCGGCTCGCCGCGCCGTCGAGCGTTTCGTTCGCTTGAAGCAGGCCTCCGGGCAGCGCCCACTCGCCCTGGCAGGGTTCCGCCGCGCGCTCGATCAGGAGCACGGAGAGCCGTCCCTCCAGCACGGTGAAGATGACCACGACCACCGCGGGCGCCATCCGGCAAGTGTAGGACGTGCCGCCGGTCGCGGGGTGAAGCCAAACCGCGGGATGTGGCGCAAGCAATCCCGTGCCTACAATGCCTGCGGAGGGGTCGCATAGAGGCCTAGTGCGGGCGCCTGCTAAGCGCTTATCGGCGGAAACGTCGATCGAGGGTTCGAATCCCTCCCCCTCCGCCACTCGAACTGGAAGCGACACATGACCGAGCGCTACTTCCTCTGGACCGTCGGCTGCCAGATGAACGTCGCGGACAGCGAGAAGCTGGCCGCCGGCTTCACCCGCCTCGGCATGGAGCCCGTCCCCGAGGCCGCCGGCGCCGACATCGTCGTCATCAACACCTGCAGCGTCCGCCAGCACGCCGAGGACCGCGCCTACTCCCAGCTCGGCCGCGTGCGCCTCATCAAGGAGGAGCGCCCCGACCTCAAGATCGCCGTCATGGGCTGCATGGTCGGCCGGCGCACCATCGACCTTGAGAAGCGCTTCCCCTTCGTCGATGTGTTCGCCCGGCCGCAGCAATTCGAGCCCATCATGGAGTTGGTCGAAGGCCCCTCCGAGGACCTTGGCGGCGAGTTCTGGCCCTCCACCTTCGCCGTCCCCGACGGCCCCACCGCCTACGTCCCCGTCGTCCACGGCTGCGACAAGTTCTGCACCTACTGCATCGTCCCTCTCCGCCGCGGCCGCGAGCGCAGCCGCCCCGTCGACGAGATCGTGCGCGAGGTCGCCTACCTCGCCGCCAACGATGTCCGCGAGGTGACCCTGCTGGGCCAGACGGTCGAGGCCTACGGCCACGACCTCGATGACACCCCCGACCTCGGCGACCTGATGCGCGAGCTCTCCGCCATCGAGCGGCTCGCCCGCATCCGCTTCCTCACCTCCTACCCGAAGGACATGACTCCCCGCATCCTCGAAGCCGTCGCTGAGCTGCCGAAGGTAATGGAGTGCTTCTCACTGCCGGTGCAGTCTGGCAGCGACGCCGTCCTCGACTCGATGCGCCGCGGCTACACGAAGGCCGAGTACCTGGGGAAAGTCGCCGAGGTGCGCGCCCTCATGCCCGACGCCGGCATCACGACCGATGTCATCGTCGGCTACCCCGGCGAGACCGACGCCGATTTCGAGGAGACGCTCGAACTGGTCGAGGATTTGCGCTTCGATAAGGTTCACACGGCCGCGTACTCGCCCCGACCCGGCACGTTCGCCTACCGCAAGATGCCCGACGACGTTCCCGCCGAGGTCAAGTCAGAACGCCTCCAGCGCCTGAACGCCGTCGAGGAGCGCATCTCCCGCGAGATCAACGCGACCCTCCTCGGCACCCCCCAGACCATCCTGGTCGAAGGTGTTAGCAAGAAGGGCCAGCACTACGGGCGAACCCGCACCGGAAAGCTCGTCCACCTCGACGCCCCCGCCCGCCCCGGCGCCCTCGTCGACGTCCACATCGACCACGCCGGCCCCTTCGCCCTCCGCGGCTCCCCGGTCGATGCCCTGGCGGTCGTGAGCTAGCTCAGCCGTTCGATTCCGGGGAAAGTGTCAAGGGCCTGGTCAAAGGTGAGGATGCGGGTCACGCCCGCTCGCTTCATGACCGCAAGGTGGATGGCATCGCGCGCGGACAGGCCCGGCGTGGAACCAAGGATGGTTCTCGCCTCCAGTACGTCGGTCCGCTCGAATCCCAGGATGGAGGATACCAGGTCATCGAGCGCCTCGAATGCGGCCTCGACAATATCCAGGCGCCGCGTCGCGTGATACCGATGGAGTATCTCCTGGTAGACCCCCACGTCGGTAACGAACTGCTCACCGACCATCGTCAGGGTAGGGAGAAGCTCCAGGACGCTAGCCTTGTTGGGATGGTCGCCGCCTACCAGGTACATGGGAATGTTGGCGTCGACGAAGATCACCACCTCACCCAGCGGCCAGCTTCGGTCTCCCTCAACATGTCTTCGATATCCGCAGTTGGGAACGAGTGTTGGGAAGCCTTGACCAGCCCACGGAGCTTCCGCTCGACCTCTTCGTCCCCTGTCACGCGCGGGTCACGCGCATCGAGGGCGTCTATGAGTGTCTTGCGGATCCAGGCGACTACTCCGAGGTCTTCCGCCGCGGCCGACGCCGCAATCCCCGCGTGGTCCCCTGCCAGGAGGACCTCCAGCGCGTCGGGAGCAGATCCTGCCCGCTTAGCGACTTCCGTCGATGCCATGCCTCGATTGTATGCTACAAGAGCAAGAGGGCGCACGCCCCGCACGCTCGCGCAGCTGCTGGAAGTAGTCCGCATCGGCGGTGACTGCCGGTGGTGACGCCGCACCCTCGAGCAACAGGTCGCGCAGGCGCTGGCGGTCCTGGTCCTTGCTCATTACTCCTCCTACGCCTTCTCGAACTCCAGCCACAGCTCCCGGAACCCCCGAATCACGTGATTCGGGCCGTGCCGGAAGTCGTTCTTCCCGGGGCTGTAGCGGATGTTGTCGAGGCGCGCCAGCAGACGCTCGAACGCGATGCGGCCCTCCATCCGCGCCAGCGGCGCCCCGATGCAGTAGTGCACCCCCGCCCCGAAGCCGAGGTGGCGCTTCGCCTCCTCGCGGTGGATGTCGAAGACCTCCGGGTCGCTCCAGTGCTTGGGGTCGCGGTTGGCGGCTGCGTAGAAGATGGAGATACGCGCCCCCGCCGGTACCGCCACGCCCCCGATCTCGGTGTCGACGATCGCGTGCCGCCCCAGCTGCTGCACCGGCGACTCGATCCGCAGCGCCTCCTCCACGAAGTTCGGGATGAGGGAGTGGTCCGCCCGTAGCTCCGCCAGCGTCTCCGGGTGCTCCAGCAGCAGCCACATGCCGCTGTCGACCATGTTCAGGGTCGTCTCCGTGCCGCCCATCAGCAGCGTCACGAGCATCCCCTGCAGCTCCTGCTCGTGGAGCGTCCGCCCCCCGAAGCCCTTCATGGGGCCCGTCACCAGGTCCGTGAGCATGTCGTCGCGGGGGTTCTGACGGCGCTCCTCGGCCAGGTCCAGCAGGTAACGCCGGAACTCCGCGCCGCTCGCCATCAGTTCCGCCAGCCGCTCGCGCTCGACCAGGCCGAAGCCCGCGCCCATCGCCTCGATCGTGTCGTTCACCCAGCTCGTCACCTGGGGAATGTCCTCGTCGAGGATGCCTATCAGCTCGACGAACACCAGCACCGTCAGCGGTGTCGAGAACTGGCTCGCCAGCTCGACCTCGCCGTCGTCGATGAAACGGTCGATGAGCCCGTCGATCACCCGGTATACGTTCGGCTCGAACGACTCGATGCCGCGCTTCGAGAGCCATGGCCCGGCGAGGCGGCGGTAGTGCGTGTGCTCGGGCGGGTCACTGCCCGGCAGCGCCCCCGTCTCCCGTGCGAGCTGCGCCTGCTCCGCGGGAAGGCTGTGCGGGTCCACCTGGGGCAGGTTCGAGAACAGGTCCGACCGTTTCAGGACGAACTGCACGTCCTCCCAGCGGGTCACGATCCAGGCGTCGGCCGACTCGAGGTAGTACACCCCCTGCTCGCGCATCCGCTCGTACATCGGGTACGGGCACTCGATCACATCGGCGTTGTAGGGATTCAGGTCGGCGGTGGCGGTCATGCGAATGCCTCGGTGAGCGAGAGGGTGTTCCCGTCCGGGTCTCGGAACCAGGCGATTCGAGGTCCGCCCGGCGCCTGCCAGAGGCCGCGCTCGTCCTGCTCCATGCCCGGATACCGCTCGAACTCGACGCCGCGCGCTTTGAGGGCATCCACGGCCGCCTCGATGTCGGGAACCGACCAGCCCAGCACGGCGAACGGCTGCGGGGCCAACTCCTCGACCCTTGAGAGGCGCAGCGTTGTGCCGTTCGCGTCGAAGACGGCGGCAAAGGGGTCCTGGGAGACGAGCGCGAGCCCCAGGGTCTCCTGATAGAAGGTACGCGCCTCGTCGAAGCGGGCGGTTCCCACGAGCACGGTCAGGTCACGCGATCCCAGCACGGCTACTCCTGCGGAGGCTTGGTAGCACGCCCTCACGAGCACCGTCAACGCGTCGCCACCCACCGACCGCCGATCACCGATCGCCATGACCCGCCCCACAATTGCCCGCTATTGGGGCCGGCGGTAGGATGCCGAAGGCCCTGTTCCGCAGGCCTGACACTTCCGAGGGTAACCATGGCTCAGGCTGTCGCCGCGCCCCTCCGACGCGGATTTCTGACCACGCTCCGGGAAGACCGGTGGTGGGTCGAACCGGCACTCGTATTTGCCAGCCTCTCACTCTTCTTCGGCTGGCTCACCGTCTCCATCCTCATGGATTTCGGCCCTATCGGGCACTACGAAGTCGAGGGCACCCACCTCCTCACCCCCGTCTTCGAGCCCACCTGGCTCACCATGATCAACGCGGACTGGGAGGGCGCCTGGTACCTCTCGCCGGCGTTCATCGTCCTCATCGGGCCCGTCCCCTTCCGCGCCACCTGCTACTACTACCGGCGCGCCTACTACCGCTCCTACTTCCTCAGCCCCCCCGCCTGCGCCGTGGGCGACGTCGGACCGAGCTACAAGGGCGAGTCCACCTTCCCCCTCATCATGCAGAACGTGCACCGCTACGTGATGTACGTGGCCCTCGTCTTCGTGCCGCTGCTCTGGATCGGCGCCATCCGCAGCCTATACGTCCCGGGCGAGGGCTGGGGCTTCGGGGTCGGCTCCGCCCTCCTCATCCTCAACGCCTTCCTCCTCATGATGTACACCTTCTCCTGCCACTCGCTGCGCCACTTCGTGGGCGGTGGACTCAACTGCTTCAGCTGTTCCGCCTTCACCCGCGCCCGCAAACGCGTCTGGGACTACGTCAGCATCTGGAACGAGAACCACCGCTTCTGGGCCTGGTCGAGCCTCATCGTCATCGTCCTCGTCGATGTCTACATCCGGCTCGTCGCGAACGGCCACATGACCGACCCGAACACCTGGAGCCACTTCTAGACGATGGTTGAGTACGAACGCCACGACTACGACGTCATCGTCATCGGGGCCGGAGGGGCCGGGCTGCGCGCCGCCATCGAGGCGTCCGCCCAGGGCGCCCGCACCGCCCTCATCTGCAAGTCGCTCCTGGGGAAGGCCCACACTGTCATGGCCGAGGGCGGCATCGCCGCCGCGCTCGGCAACGTCTGGCCCCAGGACAACTGGCGCGTCCACTTCCGCGACACCATGCGCGGCGGCAAGATGCTCAACAACTGGCGCATGGCCCAGCTCCATGCCCAGGAAGCCCCCGACCGTGTCAACGAGCTCGAGCAGTGGGGCGCCCTCTTCGACCGCACCGACGACGGCCGCATCCTCCAGCGCGACTTCGGCGGCCACCGCTACGCCCGCCTCGCCCACGTCGGCGACCGCACCGGCCTCGAGCTCATCCGCACGCTCCAGCAGCACGCCGTCCACAACGGCATCGACGTGTTCATGGAGTGCACCGTCTCCCGTCTCCTGAAGGACGGCGACCGCGTCTCCGGCGCCGTCGCCTACTGGCGCGAGAGCGGTAACCTCCTGGTCTTCAACGCGAAGTCCACCGTCCTCGCCACCGGCGGCACCGGCAAAGCCTTCGCCGTCACCTCCAACTCGTGGGAGTACACCGGGGACGGCCACGCGCTCGCCTACTGGGCCGGCGCCGAACTCATCGACATGGAGTGCGTGCAGTTCCACCCGACCGGGATGGTCTGGCCCCCCAGTGTCCGCGGCATCCTCGTAACCGAGGGCGTCCGCGGGGATGGCGGCACGCTGCGCAACAGCGACGGCGAGCGCTTCATGTTCGACTACATTCCCGACTTCTTCGCCGCGGAGACCGCCGACTCGATCGAGGAAGCCGACGCCTGGTACGAGGACAAGGAGAACAACCGCCGCACCCCCGACCTCCTCCCCCGCGACGAGGTCGCTCGCGCCATCAACTCCGAGGTGAAGGCGGGCCGCGGCAGCCCCCACGGTGGCGTCTTCCTCGACATCGCTTCGCGGCGCTCCACCGAGTACATCCGCCGCCGCCTGCCGAGCATGTACCACCAGTTCAAGCAGCTCGCCGACGTCGACATCACCGCCCAGCCGATGGAAGTCGGCCCCACGATGCACTACATCATGGGCGGCATCCGCGTCGACGCCGACACCGCCGCCACCACCGTCGCGGGGCTCTACGCCGCGGGCGAGTGCGCCGGCGGCATGCACGGCGCCAACCGCCTCGGCGGCAACTCCCTCTCCGACCTCGTCGTCTTCGGGCGCCGCGCCGGCCTCGGCGCGGCCGAGGACGCCGCCGCCC
Organism: Dehalococcoidia bacterium; assembly: GCA_022827945.1. Taxonomy (GTDB): domain Bacteria; phylum Chloroflexota; class Dehalococcoidia; order Tepidiformales; family Tepidiformaceae; genus UBA2991. The sequence goes on from JAJEIT010000013.1 coordinate 50,865, forward strand.
AGGCCTCCGCCCGCGAGGCCGACGATGCCCAGGTCGAGGAGATCGTCGCGGAGATGCGCGCCCCCTTCGAGCGTGACGGGGCCGAAGGTCCCTACGACATCCAGCGCGACCTCCAGGAGACGATGCACAACCTCGTCGGCATCATCCGCACCGAGTCGGAGCTGATCGAAGCGCGTGAGCGCATCGACGCCTACAAGGGCCGCGCCGCCAACGTCGGCGTCTACGGGCATCAGCAGTACAACCCGGGCTGGCACCTGGCCATGGACCTGCAGGCGCTCCTTACCGTCTCTGAGGCGACGGCCCGCGCCGCCAACGTCCGCCAGGAGAGCCGCGGCGGCCACACCCGCGACGACTACCCGGGCCCGAACGACGCCGAGTGGGGCAACAAGAACGTCGTCATCCGACAGGGTGCGGATGGGGAGATGGAGGTCACCACCTCGCCCCTTCCCGAGATGCCCGCCGAGCTGCAGGAGCTGTTCGAGGAGTAACCATGAGCGAAACAGCCAACATGCGCGTGTTCCGTGGCGATGCCGAGAGCGGCGACTGGCAGGACTACTCGGTCGAGGTCGAGGAAGGCCAGGTCGTCCTCGACGTCATCCATCGCATCCAGGCCACCCAGGCCCCTGACCTCGCCGTCCGCTGGAACTGCAAGGCCGGCAAGTGCGGCTCCTGCAGCGCCGAGATCAACGGCGAACCCCGCCTCATGTGCATGACGCGCATGAACCTGTTCGAGCCCGGAGAGCAGATCACCGTCGCCCCCATGAAGACGTGGCCCCTCATCCGCGACCTCGTCACCGATGTCTCTTTCAACTACGAGGTTGCCAGGACGATCCCGGCCTTCAAGCCGCGCGCCCCTGAGGCGGACGGCACGTACCGGATGATGCAGGAAGACATTGAGCGCGGGCAGGAGTTCCGCAAGTGCATCGAGTGCTTCCTCTGCCAGAACGTCTGCCACGTCATCCGCGATCACCCCGAGAACAAGCCCGAGTTCGCCGGCCCTCGCTTCTTCGTGCGCCTCGCCGAGCTCGAGATGCACCCCCTCGACACCGAGGACCGGCTCGAGCTCGCCCGCAAGGACGCAGGCGTGGGCTACTGCAACATCACCAAGTGCTGCACCGAGGTCTGTCCGGAAGAGATCCACATCACCGACAACGCCATCATCCCCCTGAAGGAGCGCGTCGCCGACCGCTACTTCGACCCCATCCGCTGGCTCGGCTCCAAGCTCTTCGGCCGCTAGCCAGTCAAGTCAACTGCCACGATGACGACCTCGCCGCGTCGGTAGCGGTACGTCACACGCATGCCGGGGCTGCCCGGCGCCGAATCGCGACGATAGATGTAGTAGGGATCACGGGCCGACGGCGTGCCTGCGGTAGGGTCATCGGCCAGCGTCCACTGCACCGACAGAAACGCCTCGGAGAATGTTGGATACTGCCGCTGGAGGTTACGGGCCTGCTCGCGCGCTTGTTCGGAAAGCCTGACGCGTGCCCTACTCACCGTGCTTGGCGATGTGCTCCGCGGCAGCCTTCTCAGCCCACGCCATGTCTTCAGCCGTGGGCTCTCGCATTAGTGCCCTGTGCTCTTCCAGTGTCATCCCGAAGAGGCGCTCCACGCCATCGGCCCCGACCTCGACAAGGTCCTGGGGGTCACGATCGAGCAGATCCGCTGGATCGACCTTCGCCTTCTCAGTAGTCACGGCACTTCCTCAGCGGGCTGTGGCATCAGTATAACCCCGCAAGAGTACCTCTTTGCAAGAAATCCCTTGCCCGCCCCTCAGGCTGGCTGTGGCTGGGGCAGACGCTCGACCGCCTTCAGCGGGTCCCGGTCTGGGTGGATCAGGTAGCGCAGCCGTGGCAGCGTCATGTCGACCGTCGTCAGCGACGCCGAGATGGGGTGCGCAGCGCTCGCGCCCGGCAGGTTCCACGCCTCCGCATCGAACGCCGTGAGCCATGCACGCCCGCGCTGGGCGCGGTCGAAAGTGTAGTCGGGGTCGACCTGGAGCAGCAGCGTCTCCTCGCCGTCCCTCGCCACGCGCGCGAGCGCCAGCGTCGCCATGTACTGCACGTCCGCGCCCGTGATCGGCTGCGGGTCCACAAGCTCGCCCGCGAGGATGGTGGCGCCGTCGAGCGTCACGCTCGTCGTCGCCCGCGCGTAGCTCGGGTCGAGGTGCACGTCGGCGACGTTCAGCGGGAGGCCCCAGCGCTCGCGCAGGACACTCGCTGCGGCCGCCGAGTCGCAGTAGCCCTTCACCAGCAGCCCCCGTGGCCGCGCCCCCGCGCGGCACCCGACCCGCACCGTCGCAAACGTGAATGCTCCTACCTCGCTGTCGGGCACGTGCGTCACGTTGATAAGCAGCGTCGGCGGGATGCTGGGGTGCAGGGCGGGGGGAAGCAGTGCTTCCCGGTCCCCGCCGAGCTCGTAGTGGATCTGCAGGTGCTGCGCCCCCTTCAGCTCCCACTCCTCCGTGTCGAGGCTGGTCAGGAGCGGAGCGCTGTCGGCGATGGTCGAGAGGTCGCGCGTTCCCGTCAGGGGCATCAGGCGCCGCCCGCCGCCGTTGCGCCGGCGGGCTCGGGCGCCTCGTCGCGCTGGAACTGCGGCATCACTTCCTTCGCGAACAGCCGCATCGATGCGAGCACGTCCTCCTGCGGAACCATCTCGTGGACGTTCAGCAGGAAGTTGATGCGGTCCACGCCCGCCTCTTCCCAGCGAGCCACGGCCTGCGCCACGCGGTGCGGGTCGCCGATGGTGAGGCCCTCGGGCACGCGGCCCTCGGGTCCGCTCGTGGATTCCTGCCGCAGCTGGTAGAGGAGCCCCGGCGAGAGGTACGACGGTGTGGGGAACGCTTGGCGCGTCGCCAGCGTCTGCTCCGAGAGGTAGTTGAACGTGCCCGCCATGCGCTGCCCCGTCGTGATGCCCTTCGCGTCATCCTCGTGGCAGTAGAGGAAGCTGACCGTGTTCACCTGCTCGTTCACGAACTCGCCCACCGGGTCGCACGACTGGATGCGCTTGCGGTAGCCCGCGATCTTCTGGGCCTGCTCGCCCACGCCCCCGAAGGAGAGCCCGAGGCTCCCCAGACCACGCTCGGCCGCGTCAATCTCGGTGCCCACGCTCGTCACCGCCACCCACATCGGCGGATGGGGCTTCTGGTACGGCTTCGGCAGCACGGAGCGCTCCGGCATCGAGAACGCCCGCCCCTGCCAGCTGAAGCGGTCCTGCGTCCACATCTTCGGGATGACGCGCACGTACTCGTCCCACGTCTTCTTCGTCTCGTCCGGGTTCGCACCGAAGCCGCCGAGCTCGGTCCACGTCGCCGAGCGCCCCGTGCCGAACTCCAGCCGTCCACCCGACACCAGGTCGAGCACAGCGCCACGCTCCGCCGCGCGGATGGGGCTGTTCAGCTCCGGGACGCAGGTCACGATGCCGTGCCCCACCCGGATCTGCTTCGTCTGCATCGCGATCGCCGTCAGGAAGATCTCCGGCGCCGAGCAGTGCGAGTACTCCTCGAGGAAGTGGTGCTCCACCGCCCACGCCTGGTCGAACCCCAGCTCGTCCGCGAGCCGGGCCTGCTCCAGGCAGTTCTGGTAGACCGTGTACTCGGTCTCCGGCCCCCACGGACGCGGAACCGATATCTCGAAGAAGACGCCGAACTTCATACGTAGCTCCCCCCGCCGACCGGCCTGTCTCGGGTCACGGGCAATCGTGGGCGTTTTCGCCCTTCTTGTCGAACCCTCGCGTCTGGACCCGCTATCCTCCCGCCCTATGTCCGGCTTTGATGGCGTCCGCGCCCTCACCTTCGACCTGTTTGGCACCGTGCTTGACCTCGGCGGCAGCCTCGAGCCGCCGCTCGGGCGCTGGTTCGCCGAACGCGGCCTAGACGTCGATCCCGCGGCGTTCTGGGCGCAGTGGCGCGCCCGCCAGCGCATCGAGCAGTACCAGGACAACATCCTGCTGCTCGGCCACAGTGGCTACCTCGAGACCTGCCGCCGCGCCCTCCGCTACGTCCTCCGGCTCAACCGCATCGACTTCGACGATGGCGCGGACGACGAGATCATGGCCTTCTGGCAGAACCTGGAGCCCTTTCCCGAGGTGCTTCCCGCCCTTCATCGGCTCAAGGAGCGTTACGACCTCGTCGCCCTCTCCAACGGGAACCCCCACTTCCTTGAGCACCTCGCCACAAATCGCATCGGCTGGGACTTCGACGCCATCATCTCCGTCTCCGAGGTGGGTGCGTTCAAGCCAAGCCCCGCCGTCTACCGCCACGCTGCCACGAGGCTGGGCCTTGAACCGGCCGAATGCCTGATGGTCTCCGCCAACTCCTTCGATGTGCTCGGCGCCCGCGCCTGCGGCTTCCGCGCCGCCTTCGTGAACCGTGGCAACCTGCCATACGAGGACTCGCCCCTCCGGCCCGACCCCACCGTCCCCGACTTCACCGCGCTCGCCGGCGCCCTCCTCTGACACCCGCAAGGCTCGCGGATGCAGCGTCCGTCGCGTACGGTGCGGGCCGTGAGCGTTCCCCTGCCCCTCGAAGGCGTTCGCGTCGTCGACCTCACAGGCGTGTGGGCCGGATCCTTCTCGACGGCGATCCTCGGCGACCTCGGAGCCGAAGTGCTCAAGGCCGAGAACCAGTACGTGTGGCAGCCGCTCACCCGCGGATCCCGCGCCCGCCCCACGCTCGAAGAGGTCAAGAACTACCCCAGCACGATCTGCTTCCCCAACAACGATCCCGGAAGCCGCTCCTGGAACTACTGCTCCCTCTTCGTCGGCATGTTCCGCAACAAGCGCAGCTTCACCGTTGACCTCCGCCGCCCCGAGGGCCGCGAGATCCTCGGGCGCGTCATCGCACAGTCGGATGTCGTCATCGAGAACAGCCTCGCCGGCACGATGGAGAAGCTCGGCATCACCTACGAATGGCTGCGCGAGCAGCGCGACGACATCATCTTCGTGCGCGCCTCCGGCTACGGCTTGAGCGGCGACTACGCCGACGCCCGCACCCTCGGCATCCACCTCGAAAGCGTCATGGGGCACCAGATGCTGCGCGGCTACGAGGGCGAGGACCCGATCATCGGCCTCTTCGCTGCCGACTATGTGAGCGGAACCCAGATCGCGCTCTCCGTCCTCTTCGCCCTGTGGCACCGGAACAACACGGGCGAAGGGCAGCTCATCGAGCTTGCCCAGTCCGAAAACGCCGTCGCCATGTTCTCCCACGCGTACCTTGACTACGCGCTCACCGGCAACGTGCAGCGCGCCATCGGGAACCGGTCCATCTACGCCGCCGACGGTGTCGCCCCCTGTGGCGTCTACCCCTGCATCCCCGCCGGCCACGGTGGCGAGGGCGACGATTGCTGGATCGCCGTCACCGTTACCACGGACGAAGAGTGGGAGGCCCTCCGCGCCGTCATGGGCGACCCCGACTGGGCCGCGGACGCCGAGCTCGCAACGGGCAAGGGCCGTGCCGCCAGGCAAGACCTCCTCGATGAGAACCTCGCCCGTTGGACGTCGGGCTTCGAGGACGAGGCGCTCTTCCACCGACTGCAGGAAGCGGGTGTGCCCACTGCCCCCGTTCTCCACTCGTGGCGCGTGCTCGCCGACCCGCACGTGCAGTCCCGCGGCCTCTACCAGGCCTGCGAGATAGAGGACGACATCGGCGAGTACGTCTACCCCGGACCCCTCTACCGGCTGCCCGCCTCCGAGGGCGGCATCCGCCGCCCACCCGTCGCCCTCGGCCAGGACAACGACTACGTTTACCGCGAGGTGCTGGGCGTCTCCGACGCGGAGTACGCCCGCCTTGTCGCCGCGGGCCACATCGCCACCGAGTACGACGAGTCCGTCCGCTGACACCAGCCGCCCGATCACATCCCGCCCGTATACTCCGCCGCCGCACCGGAGGTGCGTGACCGTGCCCGAGAACAGCCTCTGGAAGACCGTGACCGGCGCCGACCTTGACCGCGCCTGGCGCCACGACCGCCCCACCGTCGCCGCCACCCTCGTCTCCGAGGTGCTCGGCACCTTCGCCCTCGTGTTCTTCAGCGCCGGCGCGGTCGCGGTCGATGCGGCCAGCGGTGGTGGTGTGACACCAGTCGGAGCGGGACTCGTGGCCGGCCTGATCGTCGTCGCTGTGATCTTCGCCCTGGGCCACGTTTCCGGCGCGCACATCAACCCGGTCGTCACCCTCGCCTTCCGCCTCGCGGGGCGAGTCGGCTCCCTGCGGGCGGCTGCCTACGTGGTCGCACAGCTCACGGGCAGCGTGCTTGCCGGCCTCGCCATCGTCGCCATCGTTGGCGATGCCGGAGACGCCGGCGCGACGGCTCCAAGAATCGGAGGCGTCGATGCCGCCCTCCTCGCCGAGATCATCCTCACGTTCTTCCTCGCCCTCACGATCATGGGCGTCGCAACCGACGAGCGCGCCCAGGGCGCCTTCGCCGCCATCGCGGTTGGCTCCTATGTCGGGCTCGCCATCCTCGCGTGGGGCCCGGTCGGGAACGCCTCCATGAATCCCGCCCGCTCCCTCGGCCCCGCCATCTTCGGGTCGGAGTGGAGCGCGCACTGGATCTACTGGGTCGGCCCGATCGTCGGGTCCACCCTCGGCGTGCTGGCCTACTCGCTCCTGCGGGCACGCCGTGCTCCCGGCACCGGCTCGTCATAACGCGAACGGGTCGCGGCGCGAGGGGCTATCCTGCTCGCACGATGACCGCCCTTGAGCGCTACCAGGCCCTGATCGACGCCAGGACCGAGCAACGCCGCGTGCTCGATCTCGATGCACTCACCTCCGATCGCTGGAGCAAGCACGCCCCCTCCTATCGCTTCGACCCCCACCGCCCCCTCGACGCCAACCTTGCCGAGATCGCGGCGCTCATCCGCGCCGACGACCACGTCGTCGATGTCGGCGGCGGCGCAGGGCGCGTCGGCTTGCCGCTCGCGCTCCGCTGCCGCGCACTGACCAACGCCGAGCCCGCGCCAGGCATGGGCGAGCAGTTCCTTGCCTCGGCGGAGGAGGCCGGGATCACCAACGCCACTCTCCTCCAGGCCCCTTGGCTCGAGGCCGATGTCGAGGGCGACTTCGTCATCAGCGTCGATGTTGTCTATTTCGTCCGCGAGATCGATGAGTTCGTCCTTAAGCTCGACCGGGCTGCCTCGCGCCGCGCCGCCATCTGGATTTGGAGCCCCACGCCGCCCGCCCGCAACGCCCGCCTCTTCCGGATCGCCCACGACGTGGAGCTGGTGCGCTCCCCCGACCACCGCGAGCTGCTCCCCGTCATGTGGGAAGCCGGCCTCCTCCCCGAGGCTCGCCTGCTGCCCGAGCCCTTCACCTGGCCCGAGCGCGCCGCCTTCCCCACCAACGAGGAGGAGGCCATCTCCTTCGCCCTGGAGGATGTCGAGGCAACCGATGCCCCCGGAGCGGCGGAGCGGGTGGCCGCCGTCCTCGACGATCTGTACACGCGGGGTCCCGATGGCGAGTGGCTTCCCAACTGGCGACCGCCCCTGCAGGGCCTGCTCATCACCTGGGAGACCGGTGGTGCTGACACCCGCTGACCTCGTCCTCTGCCTGGGAGCAGTCGCCACGGCGCCCTTCGCGGAGCGCGTGCGTGCCGCCCGGGCTAGCGGCTTCGCCGGCCTCTCCATGTGGATGTCGCACTACGACGAGGCCCGCGACGAGGGCCTCTCGAACGCCGAAATGCGCGCCATCCTCGACCGCGAAGGGGTCGTCCTCGCGATGCTGGAGTACATCACCGCCTGGGCCGAAGGCCCGGACAACCGTGACGCGATCGAAGAAGAGACGGCGCGCATCTGCGGGATCGCCGAGGAGCTTGGGTCCGACACCGTGCTCGCCGTGACGATGGAGCCCGCCGCCGACTCCGCCGCGGCAGCGGAAGGTCTGGCCATCGCCTGCGATGTCGCCGCGCGCTACGGACAGCGCCTCGGTGTCGAGTTCCTGCCCTGGACGGGCATCCCCAACCTCGCCACCGCCTGGCCCATCGTCCGCGAGGCCGACCGCGCCAACGCCGGCCTCGTCCTCGACGCCTGGCACTGGTTCCGCTCCGGCCCCGACCCGGACCTGCTGCGTACCATCCCCGGCGAGAAGGTCATCCACCTCCAGATCAGCGACGCCCCCGTCGAGGCTGCTCCCAACGTCGTCGAGGAGACGATCGGGCACCGCCTCCTCCCCGGCCACGGCGACATCGATCTCCTCGGCCTCCTCCGCATCCTCGACGACATCGGCAGGCAGGGCCCCACCGCCGTCGAGGTCTTCAGCGACTGGCTGCGCAGCCACCCCATCCACGAGGGCGCGCGCCTCGCCTCCGAGGCCGCGCGCTCCGTGCTCACCGCCGCCCGATGACCGGTGGCGACCTCCTGGCGGATTTGCCCGACGACCTCCCCGAGGAGTTGGTCGAAACCATCGCCGAGAGCGGCACTGTCCGCATCGAGCGCATCGTCTCGATCGGTCATGCCTCCCCCGAGGGCTTCTGGTACGACCAGGCCCGGCCCGAGTTCGTGCTGGTCGTGCAGGGTCGCGCCCGCCTCGAATTTGACGACGGCGAGTCGCTCGATCTGGAGCCCGGCGCGTGGGCCGACATCCCCGCCCACCGCCGCCACCGCGTCGCCTGGACTTCTCCCGACGAGCCCACCGTCTGGCTCGCGATCCACTACTGACGCCTCGGGCTTGCCCGTTAACAGCCGACCTGAAACGCTGGATGTGCAGCATTCTCGCTGTCGCCAAATCCCCTCCGGGGGAGCGGGGGACCCGCCACATTCAGGGGCGTACCGCGAAAGCGGACGGCACCTCCAGTCGTAGCCCGACAGCTAACCCCGCCGGCGTGGGAGGGACCTCAAGTGGGGGTCTCTCGATCGCTTCGATTCCGCTTCGAGCGAACGCCCAGACCCGAAACGACCGTATGCAGTCGCGCGTCCCCCACGACGCCGCCTGGCCGTGCTCCCGTGGCGGGAGCATCGCCGCCATTGCTCAGACGGAGGTGAATCTGTGATTGAGCATGAACTGGTCCGGTCGGTCCTTCTGGAGCGTCTCATCAAGGCGAACTCGCCCGAGGTGCGATTCCGCAAGGAGTGGCAAGACCGCCGGGACTCGGCCATCGAGGCCCCCATCAGCGTCCTTCGGGCGGATCCGACCCCCGTCGATCGCTTCCTCAACGGGAAGGAGATCGAGCGGGCGGCCTAACGCCGTCACGCGGGGTCCGGCCCCCGGGGCGGGACTCCGGTCTGGGTGGAAACACGGGGCGGGAGCCAGTCGGCTCCCGCCTTCGTGATCCCATGGGCGAAAATCCGTTCTATACTCTGCGGACAACTATCCTCACTTGTCCGGGAGGGACGGTGCTCTACGGGAAGTGGCGCCCACGTGGTTTCGAAGAGGTGGTCGGCCAGGACCACGTCGTCGAGACGCTTCGCAACGCTCTCGCGACCGACAAGGTCGCCCACGCCTACCTCTTCGCCGGGCCCCGCGGCACCGGCAAGACCACCACCGCCCGCATCCTCGCCAAGGCCGTCAACTGCGGCGAGCTCTCCGATGGCGAGCCCTGCAACAAGTGCCGTTCCTGCGAGGCCATCAACCGCGGCGCCGCCCTCGACCTGATCGAGATGGACGCCGCCAGCAACCGCGGTATCGACGACGTCCGCGAGCTGCGCGACAAGATCGCCTTCGCCCCAAGCGACCTCCAGCGGAAGGTGTACCTCCTCGACGAGGTTCACATGCTCACGACCGGCGCCTTCAACGCCCTCCTCAAGACGCTTGAGGAGCCGCCGCCTCACGCCATCTTCATCCTCGCCACCACCGAGCTGCACGAGATTCCCGCCACCATCACCTCCCGCTGCCAGCGCTTCGACTTCCGCCGCATCCCCCTCGTGGCCATGGTCGAGCGCCTTCGCCTTATCGCCGAGAAGGAGGGTTACAGCGTCCCCGACGAAGCGCTGCTCGCCATCGCCGACGAGGGGCGGGGCGCCCTCCGCGACGCCATCACCCTGCTCGAGCAGATTGCCTCGATGTACGGCCCCTCCCCGAGCACCGACGAGGTGCTCGAATCCCTCGGCCTCGTGCGCGACGAGCGCACGGAGAAGCTCGCCGCCGCCCTCACCGAACGCGACCTCGGCGCCTCCCTTGAGATCGCCCGCGAGGTCGCCGGCGACGGACTCGACATCGCCCGCTTCACCCGCGAGACCATCGACACCCTGCGCGAGCGCCTGCTCGCCGCCGCCCGCGACCGCACGCCCGAGGTTGGTGTCCTGACGCACGCCGTCGCCGAGCTCGCCGGCGCCGACTTCCGCCGCGACCCCGGCAGCCCCGTGCCTCTTGAGGTCGCCTGCGCGGCCGCCGTGCTCGGTCCCGCCCAGCCGCCGGCTGCCCCCGCCGCACCGGACGCCCAGTCCGCTCAAGGCGGCCAGCAACCCCAGCGCCGCCCGCAGGGTCGCCGCCGCGAGCCCCGCGAAGAGACCCGCGAGGAGAGTTTCCTCCGCGAGCTCTACGAGCGCTGCAGGATGACGCAGCCGGCGCTTGCCGCCTGGCTCAACGGCTCTTGCGAGGTGCGCGCCATCACCGACAAGGTGCTTCAGCTCGGTTTCTATCACCCCATCCACATGCAGAAGATCGCAAACGACGGCCGCACCCTCGTCGAGCAGAAGGCGGAGGAGCTGTTGGGGCACCCCGTCACCCTCCTCGTCGAGCGGATCGAGCGCCGGGCGCCCGCCAGCCGTCCGGCAAAGGGCGGACACCTGGCGGCTGCTGCCCGCGAACTGGGCGCGAAGCCCGTAGAGTCGGGGCCCCCTCCACGCCCGCAGCCCCCCGAGGAGGACTCCTGATGGCGAAGAGCAGCGGTCGGAATCGGTACATGCGCCGCGGTGGCGGCGGTGGCCAGCGTGGCCGTGGCGGCGCCCAGACCGGGCAGCTCGCCGAAGCCCAGGCGATGCTCCAGCGCGCCCAGGAGGAGCTTGCCGCCAAGACCGTCGAGGGCAGCGCCGGCGGCGGCGCCGTCCGCGTCACCATGAACGGCGAGCAGAAGGTCCAGGCCATCGCCATCGAGCCCGACGTGGTCGACCCCGAGGACGTCGAGATGCTGGAGGACCTCGTCCTCGCCGCCATCCACGACGCCTCAGAGCGCGCCAACGCCCTCCAGGCCGATTCCCTCGGAATGCTCACCGGCGGCCTCGACCTGCCGGGGCTCGGCGGCTGAGCGGGCGTGCCCGAGGCAGGCGCGCCCGAGCCGATCGCCCGCCTGATCCAGGAGTTCTCGAAGCTCCCCGGGATCGGACCCAAGTCCGCCCAGCGGCTCGCCTACCACGTGCTTCGCGCCCCCGAGGATGACGCCCGCGCCCTCGCCCGCGCGCTCACCGACGTGAAGGAGCACGTCGTCCTTTGCGACACCTGCTTCAACATCACCGTCCGCAACCCCTGCACCCTCTGCGACGACGAGCAGCGCGACCGTTCGCTCGTCTGCGTGGTCGAGCAGCCCCTCGATGTGCTCGTCGTCGAGCGCACGGGCGGCTTCCGCGGCCTCTACCACGTCCTCCACGGCTCCCTGAACCCGATCGACGGCGTCGGTCCCGAGCAGCTCCGCATCCAGGAGCTGCTGCGGCGCGTCGAGGGGGGCGGGGTCGTCGAGGTGATCATGGCGACCAACCCCAGCCTTGAAGGCGAGGCCACCTCGATGTACGTCCAGCGCCTCCTCCAGCCCCTCGGGATTCGCGTCACCCGCCTCGCCCGCGGCCTCCCCAGCGGCGCCGACATCGAGTACATGGACGACCTGACCCTCTCCCGCGCGCTCGAGGGGCGGCAGGAGCTGTAGCGTGGCGGCGCGGCCCCGCGTCTACCGCGCCGAAGGCGTCATCCTGCGCCGCCGCAACCTCGGCGAGGCCGATAGCATCCTTACCGTCTTCAGCGGCCACGAGGGCAAGTTCGAGGCGATCGCCCGCGGCGTGCGCAAGGCCCGCAGCCGCATGCGCGGCCACCTCGAACCGTTGACCCGCAGCCGCGTGCTCGTCGCCCAGGGACGCAACCTCGATGTCTTCACCCAGGCCGAGACGGTCGACGCCTATCGCCGCCTGCGCGAGAGCCTCGATGCCAGCGCCGAGGCCCTCTACTGCCTCGAGCTCGTCGACCGTTTCACCGTGGAGCGCGAGCCGCTCCCCGACCTCTACGCCCTGCTCGTGACCGCCCTGGATCTGCTGGAGGCGGGGAACGGCGCTGCCGTTACCCGCCACTTCGAGCTGCGCCTGCTCGCCCTTCTCGGCTACGAGCCCCATGTCGATGGCTGCGTCCTCTGCGGCGAACGCCTCCCCGAGGAGGAAACGCTGCTCTCACCCGCGGCCGGCGGCCTTGTCTGCCGCCGGTGTCGGGCCGAGGCGGGCGGGGGACGCATCGTGGCGGTGCCGGTCGTGAAGCTGATGCGCTTCGCGCGGCGCGCAACGGCAGCGGAGTTCGTTGCCCTTGCCGCCCCTCCCGAGGTCGCGCAAGAGCTGCGCGCCGCCGTCGCCGATCTGGTCCGCTATCACCTCGATCGCGACCCTAACGCCCGCCGCTTCGTCGAGGGGGTAAGCGCCCTCGAACGGAAGGACTAGCGCGGCGGCGGTTTCCCGCTTTGACGAACGCGGTAGAATCTCTGGTACGAAGAGTCGCTCCTGGCGAGCGGAGGTTCTCCATGCCCCTCTACGAGTACTACTGCGAGCCCTGTCACGGGGTCTTCGAAGAGCTGCGCCCGATGCGGGAGGCCGGCGAGGCCGTCCCCTGCCCCGAGTGCTACGAGGACGCGGATCGCATCATGCCCACGTCCTTCGCCGCCTTCACCTTCCGCGACGGCTACCCCCGCAAGATTCCCGATGACGGCACCTACTGGCACCTGGGCCAGAAGGTCTCGAAGCGCGTCACCGGCGGCCGCCCCAACGAGCACCCCGAGATCAACAAGCCCACGCCGAAGAAGCGCCTCACCCAGGGCGAGCGTTCCGCCCTCAACGACATGCGCGAAGTGGCCGCCAAGGGCGACCTCGTCGACATGTTCAACAACCCCATCTCCCCACGGGAGGTGAAGCAGGCCTACGAGCGCCGTGACGTCATCAAGAAGGGTGTGCCCGCGCGCATCCACAAGGACCTGAAGAGGAAGTTCCGCTAGCTCCGGCGGCTGAGCACGTAGCCGCTGAGCTCTTCGAGCGTGCGCCGAGCGTCGGTTGCCTCGAGGGTCGAAAGGCCCTCGAGCGCGCGGTCCACGAAGTCCTGCGCCATGCCCTGCGCGCGTCCGATCGCGTCCGACGCGACGACCGCCGCGAGCGCCTCCGGCAGGAACGCGGCCCGGTCGCCGTCCGCTGAGAGGAAGCGCCGTACCGGGTTTTCGCTGGACGCCGTTTCCAGGTAGAACAGGGCCGGCAGCGTGATCGTCCCTTCGAGAAGGTCGCCCCCTGCCGGCTTGCCCATCTCCGCCTCGTCCCCGGTGAAGTCGAGGATGTCGTCGACGATCTGGAAGGCCATGCCGAGGTTGTAGCCGTAGCTTCGCAGCGCCTCGACCTGCCCCTCGCCGCACCCCGCCAGCAGCGCGCCGCCCTGCGTCGAGTGCCCGAACAGCGCCGCCGTCTTGCCGCCGATGCGCCAGAGATAGTGCTGCACGTCGCGCCCGACGTCGAAGGCGGCGGAGTCCTGGTCGAGCTCGCCGTTCGTCATCTTCATCAGCGCCAGAGCGAACAGCCGCGTGACCGGCAGGCTGCCCGTGCGCGTCACCATTTCCGCCGCGTTCGCGAACATGAAGTCGCCGAGCAGCACGGTCAGGGCGTTGTCGAAGACGGCGTTCGCCGTCGGCCGCCCTCGCCGGCTCGTCGCCCCGTCGACCACGTCGTCGTGGACGAGGCTTGCCGTGTGTAGCAGCTCGATGGCCGTGCCCAGCGGCACGAGCCGGTTCAGGTTGTAGTCGCCGAAGGTGCCCGCCAGCAGCACGAGCGCCGGCCGCAGCCGCTTGCCTCGCGGGGCGAGCGCGTGGTCCAGCATCAGGCGCAGGGGGGCCAGGTCGACGCGCTTCACCGACTCCAGCAGGTCCTCGACGAGGATCAGGTCCTCGGCGACCGGGCCGTAGAGCGCCTGCGGCTGCGTCTGCGTCATGCCCCCGCCTCCACCGCGACGTTTACTCCGAACAGCGCTTCCGCGTTGGCCGTCGTCGCCTCCGCGATCGCTTCGATGCTCACGCCTCGCGCCTCCGCCACCACCTCGGCCGTGACCTTCACGTTCGCGGGCTCGTTGCGCGTTCCCCGCGCCGACTGCGGCGGGAGAGCCGGGCTGTCCGTTTCGATCAGGAGCGAGGTCAGCGGGAGCCCCGCTGCCACCCTTCGCGCCTCGTCGTTGCGCGGGTAGCCCGCCGAACACGTCAGCGAGATCAGGAACCCCATCCCGGCGTACTGCCGTGCCTGCTCCAGCGTACCGCCGAACGCGTGCAGGACGCCGAGTGGCCGACCCTGTGCGGTCAGCGGCGACTCCGCCGCGAAGCGCGCCAGGGGCGGCGCCAACTCCTCCTCCGCGTCGCGGGAGTGGATCGACACCGGCAACCCGAGGCGAGCCGCGATTGCGAGCTGCGCGTCGAAGACCCGGCGCTGCACGTGGCGGGGCGACAGGTCGCGGTAGAAGTCGAGCCCGATCTCGCCGATGGCGGCCACGTTCCCGGCGGCGGCCAGTCCCTCGATGCGGTCGAGCGCGGCGTCATTAGCCTGCGACGCCTCGTGTGGGTGGAAGCCCGCTGTGGCGAGCAGCCGTGGAGAGTCCGTGCGCCCCGCGAGCGCTATCGCCGCCTCGCTCGAGGCCACGTCTTCGCCGCATACCACGATGGTGGCGACGCCGGCCGCCGCTGCCCGCGCGAGCACCGCCTCGCGGTCCTCGTCGAAGCGCGCGTCCTGTACGTGGCTGTGGGAGTCGAAGAGGCGCATCAGTTCGCGACCGGTTCGGGCACGTCCAGCTTGCGGTAGAGCGCCCCTCCCTCGCCCAGCGAACGCCCGGCCGGCACGCCCGTGAGCAGCCAGCCCTCCGACTCGGGCGTGCCCTCGTGCCCGAGCGTGGCGTGTAGCTTGCTCGTGGAGAACGGCAGAATCGGGTGCAGCAGCGCCGTCAGCCCGGAGATGGCCTGCAGCGCGGTATGGAGCGTCTCGGCGGCGTGGTCGCGGTCTTCCTTCACCGCCCGCCAGGGAGCGCGCTCGTCCAGGTACTTGTTGGCCGCCTGGGCGACGTTCAGCGCCTCCCGCAGCGCCCCCCGGAACTGGCAGGCGGCGTACTCGGCGCCCGCCCGCTCGAACCCCTCGCGCACCGTCGCCAGCAGCGCCTCGCTCTCCGCTCCCGCCGTCCCCGGCTCCGGCACGACGCCGTCGAAGTTGCGCCGGATCATGGCAAGCACGCGGTTCGCCAGGTTCCCCCACGTCGCGATCAGGACCTCGTTGTTCGCGCGGATCAGCTCCTCCTCGCGGAACTCGGAGTCGCTCGTCTCCGGCATAATCTGCGTCAGGTAGAACCGCACGACATCGGCGTCGTACGTGTCGAGCAGGTCGAGCAGCCACGTCGCCGTGCCCTTCGATTTGCTCTGCTTCTGCCCCGCCGAGAAGTTGACGTACTGGTTGGCGGGAACGTCGTGCGGCAGGTTCAGGCCGCCGTGGCCCAGCAGCATCGCCGGCCAGATAAGCGTGTGGAAGACGATGTTGTCCTTGCCGATGAAGTAGTAGGCCTTCGTCTTCTCGTCTTCCCAGTAAAGGCGCCACGCTTCCGGGTCGCCGCTCTGGGCCGCCCACTCCTTCGCCGCCGAAAGGTACCCGATGACGGCGTCGAACCAGACATAAATGCGCTTGTCCTCGTACCCCTCGACCGGCAGGGGAACGCCCCAGTTGATGTCGCGCGTGATCGCTCGGTCCTTCAACCCCTCTTCGAGGATGCCCAGCGTGAAGTTGGCGACGTTCCGCCGCCAGTGTGATTGCGCGCTCACCCACTCCCGCAACTGCTCGTTGAAGGCCGAGAGCCGCAGCATGAAGTGCTCCGACTCCCGCACTTCGGGCGTCGCCCCGCTCACCTTGCTGCGCGGCTCGATCAGGTCGATTGCGTCGAGCTGCGACCCGCAGTTGTCGCACTGGTCGCCCCGCGCCTCCGCGTAGCGGCAGAGCGGGCACGTGCCCTCCACGTACCGGTCGGGCAGGAAGCGCCTGGCCTCCGGGTCGTAGAGCTGGTCCTGCGTCCCCGTATAGAGCAGGTCCTGCTCCAGCAGCCGCGTGAACAGCTCCTGCGTCGTCTCGTAGTGGTTGTCGGTCAGGGTCGTCGTGAACAGATCGAAGGAGATGCCGAAGCGCTCCCAGGCCTCGAGGATCTTCGGGTGGTAGCGGTCGATCACCTCTTGCGGGGTGATGCCCTCGCTGTCCGCCGCGACGGTGATGGGGGTCCCGTGGCAGTCCGAACCGGACACCATGAGCACGTCGTTGCCGCGCATGCGGTGGTAGCGGGCGAAGATGTCGGCGGGTAGGTACGCTCCCGCCGCCTGGCCGGCATGCAACAGGTAGTTCGCGTACGGCCAGGCCACCGCCACGAAGATGCGTTCGGCCATGGGTTCCCCTCTGGAGCGCTCACGCGAGTCTAGCACCGTGTCGCTTTAGGGCTTAGGGCGGGTAAAGGGGCCCCTTCCTATTCCTTGTCATCGGGCCAGGTGTCGTACGCCTCCGCCCGCGACACCCCGAACCGTCGCGCCGCCGCGCTCGCCGCCGCGCTGCGCCGCGCGCCCGCCTCCCGCATCTCCCCCAGGTAGGCGCGGAGCTCGCGCTCGTCGCTCTCCGCCGCCCACCCCCGCGCGTCGACCACCACCGTGCACTCCCCCCGCGTCTCCCGGAACCGCTCCGCCATCGCCGAGGCCGCCCCCCGCACCGCCTCCTCGTGGACCTTCGTCAGTTCGCGGCACACGACCACGGGCGGGTCGTCGAGCGCATCCGCCACGTCCCTCAGAGCCGCCGCCAGCCGCCGCGGGCTCTCGAAGAACACCAGCGTCTGCCCCGCGCCCGCCACCTCCACCAGCCGCCGCCGCCGCTCCCCCCCGCTCCGGGGCAGGAAGCCGAGGAAGTGCACGTCGCTCCCCCCGAACCCCGCCACCGACACCGCCGCTGCCAGCGCTGACGGTCCCGGCACCGCGAACACGGGGATGCCCGCGTCGTGCGCCGCCTCCACCGCCCGCGCCCCCGGGTCCGCGATCAGCGGCGTCCCCGCGTCTGAGGTCAGCGCCACGACCCCCTCGCGCGCCGCCTCCAGCAGCCGCGGGATGCGCGCCTCGACGTTGTGCTCGGTCAGGCTCAGTGCGGTCGCCTGGGTCTCGACGCGCGTCGCGAGCGTCCGCAGCACGCGCGTGTCTTCCGCAGCGATGAGCGATGCCGCCTGCAGAACCGCCGCCGCGCGCTCGCTCAGGTCGCCCAGGTTGCCGATGGGCGTGGCGACGACGTAGAGGCCTGGCGCAAGCTCATTCATGCTTCGGTCAGCTTCACAGAACCGCGCGACGAGCGCGAATTCTGGTGTCCGTTTCATTGACCCTACAAGGCCCCCCGCGATACGCTTTCTGCATAGCCGTGACACTCCCATTCGAGTCATCCACCACCGAACGGAAGTTGCTTCGGTGAGCCCCGACGCCGCATCCGCAACCCTCGCCGCGCCTGATTCACCAGAGCGCGGCGTTTTGCATACCCAGGAGGAGGGTTTGTCCGTGCCCGCACCGCGTTTCAAGCAGCTCAAGCATGCCTACGGGTTCGACGATGTCGCCATCGTTCCCGGCGAGGTCACGATCAACCCCGAGCTCGTCGAGATCGGCCTCGACATCGGGCAGTTCCACTTCGGGCTTCCCTTCATCGCCTCCGCCATGGATGCCGTCGTCGATCCCGAGTTTGCCCTGCTCATGCACGAAGCGGGCGGCCTCGGTGTCCTCAACCTGGAGGGTATCTGGACCCGCTACGACGACCCCCGCCCCATCCTCGACGAGGTCGCATCTGTCAACCGCGAGGAGGCCACGGCAATCCTCCAGTCGGCCTTCCAGCAGCCCATCCGCGACGACCTCATCGCCCAGCGCATCAAGGAGATGAAGGCGGGCGGCGCCGTCGCCTCCGTGTCGGTGACCCCCAAAGCCACCAAGCAGTACGCGCCCCTCGTACAGGAAGCCGGCGCCGATATCCTCGTCGTGCAGAGCACGGTCACCACGGCCCGGCACGAGTCGACCAGCATCGAGGGTTTGCGCTTCGAGAAGCTTTTCGAGCACATCCACATCCCCGTCGTCGTCGGCAATACCGTCGGCTTTAGCGCCACGCTCGAGGTGATGCGCTCAGGCGTCGCCGGCGTCCTCGTGGGCGTGGGACCGGGCGCCGGCTGTACCAGCCGCGAGGTTCTCGGCATCGGCGTGCCCCAGGTCACCGCCACCATCGACTGCGCAGCCGCCCGCGAGGCCTACCTCGCCGAGACCGGCAACTACGTACCCATCATCACCGACGGCGGCATCCGCACCGGTGGTGACGTCTGCAAGTGCTTCGCCGCCGGCGCCGATGGCGTCATGATGGGCTCCCCCTTTGCCGCTACCACGGAGGCGCCCGGCCGCGGCTACCACTGGGGCATGGCCACCTCCCACGCCGACCTCCCCCGCGGCACCCGCGTCTTCGTCGGCGTCAACACGACCCTCCAGAAGACGCTCTTCGGTCCAACGAGCCGCACCGACGGCACCGAGAACCTGGCCGGCGCCCTCAAGACCGCGATGGGCATGTGCGGCGCGCACACCATCCGCGAGTTCCAGGACGCCGAGATGGTGATTGCGCCCTCCATCAAGACCGAGGGCAAGATCTACCAGTTCGCGCAGGCGGAATCGTAGGGAACGCGACGCAGTCGCCCGCCCTGCCCCGATTCATACTCGCAGCGCTCCTCGCGATCGGGGCGGCTGGGTCCCTGCTTGCCCTGGGACTTGGCGAAACCGCCCGCGCCCACGACGACTGTCCCCACTTCGACCTCGATGACCTCTTCGGCTCGGTCGAGGATGCCGACGTCATCGTCGTGGGCGAACTCGTCACCGAGGCGGGGGCGCCCGCGATCGACCCCGAGGCCTACCTGAAAGGCCCGGCCATCGCCGAGGCGCTCCCCCTGTCTGACCGCCCGACCGAGTGCGACCGCGCCGTCCTCCCCGCCGAAGGCGCCCGCGTGCTCGCGGCGCTCCGCCGCGAGGGTGGCGGCTTCCAGTGGCCCGTCCCGGCCGCCTTCTTCGTGATTGACGATGGGGTCGCCACGAACGGCGGCGACAACCCGGTTTCTCTCTCCGAAGATGACCTTGTGACGCGCATCCGCGAGGTCTCGGGCCAGTACGCCGTCCTCGCCACCGATGCCTCCGAGGGCGCCTCCATCGACTGGCTCCGCGTGGTCCTACCCGTCACCCTCGCGGCGATCGTCATCCTCGCGATCGCGCTGGTCCTCCTGCGCATCTGGCACCGGATCGATCCGGAGGGTTAGAGCAGCTCCTCTAGCACCCGCGCCACCGAGTCTTCCTCGTCTGGCAGGGACTCGTCCGCCGCTTCGCGCGCGTAGCGGTCGGCCTTCGCGGTGGCGATGCCCCGACCGGCCCACGCCAGCATCGAGGCGTCGTTCACGCTGTCCCCAATGGCCAGCGTCTCGGCCGCCGAGATGCCGAGGCTCCTGGCTACCAGTGCGACGCCCTTCGCCTTCGTTGCCTCCGGCGCCAGCGCCACCGTCACGAACGGGAAGTCGAGCACGTGGAGCGTGTCGCCGAAGTGCTCGACCAGCTCCGCATGCACCTCCGTCGACCCCTCGCGGCTGCTCAGGATGCCGACGCCGCTCGGGTCGATGCCGAGCGTCTCGGGCTCCGCGTGGTACTCGGGCGTGATGTTGCCGAGGCTGGCGTAGTAGTCCGTGGCAGGCGACTGCTCCGTGGCGGCGTAGCGTTCCGCGCTGAACCACTCGTACTGGTAACCGGCCTCGCGCGCATAGGCCGTGACCGCCAGCGCCAGGTCCCGGTCCAGCTTGATCTCGCGGACCAGGCTCCCGTCCGCGTTCGCGATCAGGCAGCCTTCCTGCGCGATGAACGGCGTATTCAACCGCAGCTCGCGCGCGATGCTCATCACGCCCTCGCGCATCCGTCCGCTGGCCAGCACGACCGTCCGCCCGTCCTCCACCAGCGCCGTCACCGCCGCCCGTACGCGCGGCGACAGCTCGCCCTTGTACGTGCCTTCGTACGGCAGAAGCGTGCCGTCGATGTCGAGCGCGACCAGCCTCACTCCCACCGCGCGGTGACCACCCGTTCCCAGCCCGCCAGGTCGTGTACGACGCTGGCCCTGGCGCCAAGCCGCTCCGCCTCTTCCGCCACGCGCCCCGCCTGCCCCATCCCCACCTCGAACGCCGCCAGCCGCGGCCGCAGCCGCGACCCGCAGTCGGCCAGCAGCGCCCGCACAAGGTCGAGCCCGTCCGGCCCTCCGTCCAGCGCGACCCGCGGTTCCCACTGCCGTACCTCCGGCTGCAGCCCCTCGATGTCGCGTTCCGGCACGTACGGCAGGTTCGCGAGGACGATGTCTGCGGCGGCAACACTGCTGGCCAGGTCGCTCTGGACGAGCGCGACGGCCACGCTGTGCCGCGCGACGTTCAGCGCCGCGATCCGCAGCGCGTCGACGCTCACGTCCGCCGCGACGACGTTCGCTTCCGGGGAGGCCCTCGCCACGGCGATCGCGATCGCCCCACAGCCGGTGCCGACATCCAGCACGGTCGCGCTGGGATAGCGCGCGAGCTCTGCGATTCCGATCTCGACCAGCAGCTCCGTCTCCGGCCGGGGGATGAGCGTGCCCGGCCCCACAAGAAACTCAAGACCGTGGAACTCGCGGGTGCCCGTGAGATACGGCGCAGGCTCACGACGCAGGCGGCGCGCCACCAGCGCGTCGAGCTCCGCGCAGGCGCCCTCGGCCACCGGTTCGTCGGCGAAGAACGCGCTGCGGCTGAGGCCGCTCGCGTGGCGCGTGAGCACTTCCGCCTCCAGTGCGGCGTCGGGGATACCCGCGGCTTCCAGCTCGGCGCGTGCCCGGGCTGCAGCCGCCCGCGCCTTCACGCCGTGGCCTGCAGCTTTGCCGCCTCTTCCGCCGCCGCCACCGCGTCGATGATGTCGTCGATGTTGCCGTCGAGCCGGTCCGGGATGTTGTGGACCGTCAGCCCGATGCGGTGGTCCGTGATGCGGTCCTGCGGGAAGTTGTAGGTCCGGATCTTCTCGCTGCGGTCCCCGCTCCCCACCTGCGTGCGGCGGTCGGCTGCTAGTTCAGCGTCCTGCTTCTCCTGCTCCATCGCCAGCAGCCGCGAGCGCAGGACCGTCATCGCCTTCGCCCGGTTCTTCAGCTGGGAACGCTCGTCCTGGCAGACGACCACCTGCCCCGTCGGGAGGTGCGTCAGCCGCACCGCCGTCGCGACCTTATTCACGTTCTGACCGCCAGCGCCGGACGCATGGAAGATGTCGACCCGCAGGTCTTTCTCGTTGACCTCGACGTCGACGTCCTCCGCCTCGGGCAGGACGGCGACCGTGGCGGTCGAGGTGTGGATGCGCCCCTGCGCCTCCGTCTCGGGAACGCGCTGTACGCGGTGAACGCCGCTCTCGTACTTCAGCCGCGAGAAGGCGCCCTCGCCCGTCACGCTGAAGATGACCTCCTTGTAGCCGCCGATGCCCGTCTCCGAGATGCTCAGCACCTGCGTGCGCCAGCCCCGACGCTCGCCGTAGCGGTAGTAGGCGCGGTACAGCTCCTGGGCGAAGAGCGCCGCTTCCTCGCCCCCGGCGCCCGCGCGAATCTCCATGATCACGTTGCGGCTGTCGCGCTCGTCCTTCGGGAGGAGCGCCCGCAGAATCGCCTCGTCGAGCGCCGCCAGGCGCCCGTCCGCCTCCCGCAACTCCGTTTCGGCCAGCTCGCGCAGCTCGTCGTCGCCTTCGTCCAGCAGCTCCTGGGCGTCCCCCCTGGCAGTCTCCGCCACCGTGTAGTCGTCCAGCAGCTGGACGATCGGCGCGAGGTCGGAGCGCTCCTTCGCGAGCTGGGCGACCTTGTCATAATCAGCGGCGACCTCGGGCAGCCCCATCTCGTCCGTAACCGCGTCGAAGCGGACCCGGATCTCGTTGAGCCTCTGCCGAACGGCCTCGTCCATCGTTCTATTCTGCGGGCGGAACGAGCTTCGCGCTCGGTTAGCGCAGGTGCTGCCCGAGCCGGGCGGCGATCTCCCCCAGCGGTACGTCCACCTGGTCACCCTCCTCGCGCAGGTCCTTCAGCGCTGCCACGCCCCTTGCCGCCTCATCCTCCCCGATGATGACCGCGAATCGCGCCCCGCTCCCGTTCGCCCGGCGCATCTGCGCCTTGAACGACCGCCCCGACTCCCCGAGCAGCGTGACGAACCCCGACCCGCGCAATTCCGCCCCCGCGCGAACGGCGGCGCGCCCGCCCTCGGCGCCCGCGTGCACGACGAAAGCGTCGGGAGCGCCCGCGTCTTCCAGGGGAAGCTCTTGCCGCTTCATCTCGATGATGACGCGCTCCAACCCTGTCGCGAACCCGCTCGCCGGGGTTGGCTTCCCACCGATGGTTTCAATCAACCCGTCGTATCGCCCGCCTGCCCCGATCGAGCTCTGCTGGCGTCCGTCGCCCTTCGGGACGATCTCCCAGACCGTGCGGTTGTAGTAGTCCAGCCCGCGCACCAGCAGCGGGTCGACCACGAAGGGCACGCCCGCGGCCGTCAGGCCATCCTTCACGCCCTCGAAGTGCTCCGCCGCCTCTTGACTCAGGTCGTCGATCATCGTCGGGGCCCCCTCGCGCAGTTCCTGGTCGCGCGGGTCGTTGCTGTCGAGCAGCCGCAGCGGATTCCGGTCGAGGCGCCGCTGACTGTCCTCGGAGAGCTGGTCGCGCAGGGGCAGGTAGTAGTCCCGCAGCCGGTCGAGGTAGGCTCGGCGCGCTTCGGGGTCGTCGATGCTCCCGAGGCGTATCTCAAGGTTCTCCAGCCCGAGCCGCTCGTAGAACCGCCAGTGCAGCTCGATCAGCTCCGCATCGACCAGCGCCGTGCCCGAGCCGAGAACCTCGCAGTCGAACTGGTTGAACTGGCGCAGCCTCCCCAGTTGCGGGCGGTTGTAGCGGAACATGCGCGCGATCGTGAACAGGCGGACGGGCTGCGGCCGGCTCGCGAGTCCGTGCTCCAGGTACGCCCGGCAGATCGCCGGCGTCGCCTCCGGGATCAGCGAGAGCGCCTCACCCCCCTGGTCCTGGAAGCTGTACATCTCCTTCTCCACGATGTCCGTCGTGTCGCCCGTGCCCTTCTCGAACAGGGCCGCGTCCTCGAAGGTGGGCGTGTCCAGACGTTCGTACCCGAACAGCCGCGTCACCTCTTCGGCGGCGTCGTCAATCGCGCGCCAGTACGGCTGCTCCTCGGGGAGGATGTCCTCGGTGCCTCGCGGCGTCTGGAAGCGTCCGCTCATGCCCGTCCCGTCAGTTCTGATGGGGTCGCCTGCTAAGATACTGGCAGAAACGGGGCAACGAGAAAGCGTGTGAGCGTCCTGGAGCGTTCTCCGGAATCCCCGGCCGTCGCCGACCTACTTGAGCGTGTCCGCACCTACCTCCCCGAGGACCGCATCGAGCTAATCGCCGACGCATACGAGTTCGCCGAGTCCAGCCACGACGGCCAGATGCGCCGCACCGGCGATCCTTACATCTCCCACCCGCTTGAAGTCACCAAGCTCGTCGCCGGTCTCGAGCTGGACCAGCCCTCCCTCATCGCTGCCCTCCTCCACGACGTTCAGGAGGACTGCGATGTCCCCAACGAGGAGATCGCCGAACGCTTCGGCACGGAAGCCGCCGAGCTCGTCGAGGGACTGACCAAGCTTGGCAGCCTCCCCCTGCGCGTCACCGAAGAGGAGGGAGGCGGCGTCCAGGCCCAGAACCTCCGCAAGATGCTGCTCGCCATGGCCGCCGATGTGCGCGTCGTGCTCATCAAGCTTTGCGACCGCCTCCACAACATGCGCACGCTCTACGCCCTCTCCGACGAGAAGCAGCGCCGTATCGCCCGCGAGACCATGGAGATCTTCGCCCCGCTCGCGACGCGTCTCGGCATCTGGCAGATCAAGTGGGAGCTCGAAGACCTTGCCTTCCGCTACCTCGAGCCCGAGCGCTACCAGGAGATCGCCGCCCGCCTCGACGCCACCCGCCTCGCCCGCGAACGCTACATCGAGGACGTCGCCGCCGGCCTCCGCGTCCAGCTCGACGACGCGCGCATCGAGGCGGAGGTCACGGGTCGGGCCAAGCACATCTACTCGATCCACCAGAAGGCCCGCCGCTACGGCCGCGAGGCCAAGTCGTTCGACCAGATCTACGACCTCCTTGCCCTCCGCATCCTCGTGAAGGACGTGGCCGCCTGCTACGCCGCCCTTGGCGTCGTTCACGCCACCTGGCGCCCCCTTCCCGGCCAGTTCGACGACTACATCGCCAGCCCCAAGGCGAGCATGTACCAGTCGCTGCACACCACCGTCATCGGCCCCGGCGCGCGTCCCCTGGAGGTGCAGATCCGCACCTACGACATGCACCGCGTGGCTGAGTACGGTGTCGCCGCCCACTGGCGCTACAAGGGCTCCACCGACCGCTCCTCCCAGGACGAGGAGCGCATCGCCTGGCTGCGC
This sequence comes from Dehalococcoidia bacterium, assembly GCA_022827945.1. Lineage (GTDB taxonomy): Bacteria > Chloroflexota > Dehalococcoidia > Tepidiformales > Tepidiformaceae > UBA2991. Next base: position 75,497 of record JAJEIT010000013.1, read on the forward strand.
CAGCTCCTCGAGTGGCAACGCGAGCTCTCCGGCGCCGAGGAGTTCGTCGAGAGCGTCAAGACCGACGTGTTCGATGACCAGGTGTTCGTGCTCTCGCCAAAGGGCGACGTGCTCGACCTCCCCACCGGCGCCACCCCCCTCGACTTCGCCTACCGCATCCACACCGACCTCGGCCACCAGACCATAGGCGCCAAGGTCAACGGCAAGATGACGGCCCTCAACTCCACCCTCCAGAACGGCGACGTCGTCGAGATCATGCGCAGCCGCTCCCGCAGCGGCCCCTCGCGCGACTGGCTCAGCGAGAACCTCGGCTACCTCCAGACCACCACCGGACGCCAGAAGGTGCGCCAGTGGTTCCGCAAGCAGCGCCGTGCCGAGAGCATCGAGCGCGGCCGCGAGATGCTCGAGCGTGAGCTGCGCCGCCTCGCCTTCGACCTTGCCGACCATCAGGACGAGGTGCTTGCCCTCTTCCCCGGCAAGACCTGGAACGAGCTCATGGCCAACATCGGCTATGGCGACATCAGCGTGGAGTCGGTCGTCCGCAAGGCGAGCACCCTGCTCCAGGAGCACCAGGAGCCCGACGAGATCGGCGAGATTCCCGTCGGCCGCCCTTCCCGGCGAGGCGCGGGCGCCGGCCTGCGAGCCCTTGGCGCCGGCGGGCTCGAGACGACCCTCGCGCGCTGCTGCAATCCCGTCCCCGGCGACAGCGTCCGCGGCTACGTGACCCGCAGCCGCGGCGTCACCGTCCATCGCGCCGACTGCCACAACGTGCTCCACGAACGCGAGCGCGATCGCCTCATCGACGTCGATTGGGGCGCCACCGAGGAGCAGCGCTACCCCGCCACCGTCCAGATTGACGCCTGGGACCGGGTGGGCCTCCTCCGCGACATCAGCACGGTGGTCGCCGCCGAAGACGTGAACATGGTCAACGTGAACACGACCAAGAACGGCAACGGCACGGTCTCGGTGCTGGCGACCCTGGAGACGAGCGGGCTCTCGCAGATTTCGCGGCTGCTCACCCGCATCGAGACGATCCGCGGCGTGCGCAACTGCGCGCGCAAGTCCAGCTAGGAAGCTAGGACGCGCGCCGCGCCAGCTCCTGGCGCCGCGTGGCGAGGGGTTCCACGCGGCCCAGGGCCGGACGCAACTCTCCTCGAACGGACCGCCGCCGTGGCTGCCACAGGGTTACGCGCGCACCGTTCTCGACGCGCGGCCCGCCCCGACGCAGCCCTCCCCGGCGCGGCAGCATGGAGCGAATCGTCGCCCCGAAGAGCGCCACCGCGGCTCCGGCGAGTAACACATCGAAGGTGATGGTGGGGATGAGGTTCACCATGGCTAGCACATCCGTTCGCAGGGTCCGCACACTGTAAGCGAACGTCCGTTCGGCTGTCAACACAAATGTTCGAACGGGCCTCTTGCCGTCGGCAAGGGGTATCATTGGCGCGGCAGGAGTCCTGATGACCAGCGAGGCGAAGCCGGGCAAGAACAGGGGAGTGGCGTCCTTCACCGCCACGGTGCACCGCGAGGGCGCCTGGTTCATCGCGCAGGCCACCGAGGTCGACATTGCCAGCCAGGGCGAGTCGGAGGGCGAGGCGCTCACCAACCTCCGCGAAGCCCTGGAACTCTATTTCATGCCAGATGGACCTAAATCTCCAGGCGATATTCCGGAGATTGAGGTCTCGGTTGCCGCCACTTAGGCCACTCTCCTACCGGCGAGTCGTACGCAAACTCATCGCGGCCGGTTTCTCACAGGTAGATCAGCACGGAAGCCATGTGAAGTTCGCCAGGGAGACGCCCACCGGCATGCGGACTGTCATCGTTCCCAGACATCGCGAAGTGCAGACGGGCACGCTGCGAAGCATCCTCCGGCAGGCCGGGCTAACTCGGGATGAGTTCGAGCGCTTGTAGCCCTCTACTCCGCCCGCTCCCGGTACTGCAGCGCCTCCGCCACATGCGTGCTGCCGATCGCGTCGCTCGCCTCGAAGTCCGCAACCGTGCGCGCGACCTTGAGCACGCGGTGGAAGGCGCGCGCCGACAGTGCCATCTGCGACGTCGCCTGGCTCAGGATGCGCTGCGCCGGTTCGTCCAGCTTCCACTGGGCGTGCTCGCGCACCTCCGTCGGTCCCATCTCTGCATTCAGACGCGTGCCCGTCCCCGAGAACCGCACCTGCTGGATCTCGCGAACCGCCCGTACCCGGTCCGCAACCACCGACGAAGGCTCCTCCCGCGTCCCCGCCGCCAGCTTCTCGTAGTCCACCCGGGGCACGTCGATGAAGATGTCGATGCGGTCCAGCACCGGCCCCGAGACGCGCCGCTGGTAGCGGGCGGCCGCGTTCGGGGGGCAGCGACACTCCCGCATCGGATCGCCCAGGTAGCCGCACGGACAGGGATTCTGCGCCGCCACCAGCGCGAAGCTCGCCGGGAACGTCGCCGACTGCCGCGCCCGGCTGATCGTCACGATGCGGTCCTCGAGCGGCTGGCGCAGCACCTCGAGCACCTGCGTCCCGAACTCGGGCAGCTCGTCGAGGAAGAGCACCCCATGGTGGCTCAGCGTGATCTCCCCCGGGCGCGGCACCGAGCCGCCTCCCACCAGCCCCGCGTGCGAGATGGTGTGGTGGGGCGCCCGGAACGGTCGCTCCCGCAGGAGCCCCGTGCCCGAGGGCAGGAGCCCCGCCACGCTGTAGATGCGCGTCACTTCCAGTGCCTCGTCGTTCGTCATCGGCGGCAGGATCGAGGGGATGGCCCGCGCCAGCAGCGTCTTGCCGCTCCCCGGAGGGCCGCGCATTAGGAGGTTGTGACCGCCCGCCGCCGCCATCGCCAGCGCCCGCTTGGCGTGCTCCTGCCCGATCACGTCCGCGAGGTCGGGGCCGAACGGTTCCGCGTCCTCCTCCTCGTCCGTCGGCGAATACGGCGCAATCGGCGCCTTCCCCAGCAGGTGCGCCGCGAGCTGCGTCAGCGACTCCACGGGGAAGACCTCCAGCCCCTCGACAAGCGCCGCCTCGGGCGCGTTTGGCACGGGCACGAACGCCCGCCGCGCCCCGTGATCGCGTGCGACCGCCACCATCGGTAGCGCCCCGCGCACGCTCCGCACCTCCCCGTCGAGCGCCAGCTCCCCCACGAACACCGCGTCGCCGAGGTCCGCCTCCACCTGCCCGCTCGCCACCAACACGCCGGCGGCGATGGGCAGGTCGTAGGCAGGCCCTTCCTTGCGCAGGTCGGCTGGCGCCAGGTTTACGACGATGCGGCTGTTGAACGGCCACGTGAGGGCGCTGTTGCGGATCGCCGCCCGCACCCGCTCCTTCGATTCCTGGACGGCCGTGTCCGGCAGGCCTACGATCGCGGTCGTCGGGTTCTGGGCGCGCGAAATGTCGACTTCGACATCGACCATCACGCCATCGAGTCCCACGACCGCGCTCGACTGCACTCTCGCAAGCATTGGCGCAGTCTGCCGATCTTTGGCAAATGTAGCAACTATGAAAGGTTGCCGTTCCCGGCTCCGAGGCGGCCGCCTGCTCGAGACCGCAAGGGAAGTCGCGGCGCTAGAGGTTCGCCCTTCGAACCTCGTAGAATGCCGCCCACTCTAGGTCAGTCGGAGGAGACAGCCATGAGCGCCCCCAACGTCCTGCTTGCCTCAAAGGGCCACCCCTTCCAGCGCGAGCCCTTCTTCCAGATGTTCGACGCCTTCCAGCAGGAGGGCGATATCTCGGCCTGGACCCACGTCGAGCAGCCCGCCGCGCAGCTCTTCTTCCAGCCCGAGAACTCGCGCGAGTACGACTGCATCGTCGACTACTCGATGCCGGGCGTCTTCGGCGTTGGCGGTCCGCCCGACCCCCCGGAGGCGCTGAAGGACGGCTACATGCGTCTCACCGAAGAGGGCAAGGGCCTCGTCATGATTCACCACAACATCTGCTCCTGGCCCGGCTGGGAGGAGTACGCCGAGATCATCGGCGGCCGCTTCTTCTACAACCCCGGCAGCCTGCGCGGCGTTGACTACCCCGACTCCGGCTACCTGCTCGCCGCGAACCACACCTGCACCGTGGTCGAGGAAGAGGCCGACCACCCGGTCGTCCAGGGCGTCGACCTCTCCTTCGAGCTGCAGGACGAGATCTATCTCGCCCCCTACCACGAGGACAGCCTCGTGCCGCTCGTCCGCAGCGACTTCGACTTCACCTATAAGAACTTCTTCTCCCCCTCGCTGGTGGTGAACCACGGCCGCATGTACGAGCGCGGCGACTGGACCCACCCGCCGACCCCGAACCTGGTGGTCTGGGCGAAGAACTACCGCAACAGCCCCATCGTCTACGTGCAGGCGGGCGACGTGCCCACCTCCTACAACAACCCGAACTACCGCCGGCTGCTCGCCAACGCCATCAAGTGGGTCGCCTCCGACGAGGCCCACGAGTGGGCGCGCGCGCGCAATGCCGCCGCGGTCTCCTAGGGGAGGGAAGCGAAACCATGGCCAGCAACTGTGTCCTTGACCACCTTGAGACGTACCCCTGCGGCCCGGGCGGCCACGACTTCTCCGGAGGTTCCGAATGCCCCAGGTGCCCGAAAGTGGAGACGCCCCACCTGACCTGCCTCTTCTGCAACCTTGACGGCGTCGAGCGCTACGGTGGCATCTGCGATGAGCACACCGTCGCCAACGGCGACCGCGAAGCGACCGGCCCCATCTGCGGCAACTGCCATGTGGTCGTGTACGACGCCGACCGCGACAGCGGCGGCTGGGTCATCATGAAGGATGGTGAGCCGCTCCTGGCCTAGGTCCGGAACCGGTTCGCCGCCGGGGGCATCACCGCTTCGGCGGCCGGCGTCCCGGGTCGTTCGGAATACCCTTTGGGGTGTCTACGCGATCCCTTACCTCGTTGGGAGCGTCGCTGGTGGTGAACACGCTCTCGACAAGGTGCAGCAAGGCCATGACGGCCTTTCCCAGTGGGTTGTTCCTCATCGCTTCCCCCGGAAGGTCCCCGGCTGTCCGGCCAACATACGCCATGCTGCTGCCCGGGCGAGACGCGCGACGAGTGAGACGGAGAGAGTTCCGGCGAGGTTGGCTGGTCCGCGGCAAGCCGCTACGATCAGACGCGCCGCGGCCCCGTGGTGTAGCGGCCTAACACGCCACCCTGTCAAGGTGGAGATCGTCGGTTCAAATCCGATCGGGGTCGCCAGAAACGCTTCAGAAAGGCCCCTGCCGGACGGCAGGGGCCTTGGCATTGCTGCTACGCTGGCTTCCGGAGGCTGACAGCCATGAAGCAGCTCCTGAAACCCTTTATCGCCGTGCTTGCATTCCTCGACAGCATCATCGAAAGCGTGGTCCGCCCTGAGCAGATGCGGCGGCGCGTCATCAACCGCATGGAAGTCACCGAGGGGTCCAGCCCCGACCCCAACCGCCGCCCGCCTCGCCGCTAACGCCCTTGCCTCCGGACGAGTCCGTCCGCGGGCGCCCCTGCTAAGCTCGATCTACGAGGGGGGAAGCCCGTGAAAGCGCTCCTGAGACCCTTCATTGCAGTCCTCGCCGCCATGGACAGCGTCTTCGCGAGTGTTGCTCGTCCCTGGGTGCACCGCCAGAACATCCTCTTCCGCAAGGATCTCACTGAGGGCACAACCCCCCGTTACCGCCCTCCCCAGGGCCGGCCGCGCCGCCGCCGCTAGCTCGTGACCGCCCCTTCTGAGGCGCTCGAGACGCCGTTCGCGTACTTGGCGAACACGCCCCGCTCATAGCGCGGCGCGGGTGGCGTCCACGCCGCCAGGCGACGCTCCAGTTCCCCCTCTTCGAGCTCTACGTCGAGCCGCCGCGCGTCGATGTCGAAGGAGACGATGTCGCCCTCCTCGATCGCCGCGATGGGGCCGCCCGCCGCCGCCTCCGGCGCGACGTGCCCGGCCATCAGGCCGTGCGTCGCGCCGCTGAAGCGACCGTCCGTGAGCAGCGCCACCGAGTCGCCCAGCCCCTCGCCCACGAGCGCGGCGGTCACGCCGAGCATCTCGCGCATGCCCGGCCCGCCCTTCGGGCCCTCGTACCGGATGACGACAACGTCGCCCGGCTCGATGCGCCGCTCCGACACGGCCGCGAATGCGTCCTCTTCCCGGTCGAACACCCGGGCCGGTCCGCGGTGCTGCATGATCTCGTGTCCCGCGACCTTGATGACGCATCCCTCCGGCGCGAGGTTCCCCTTCAGGATGACGAGCCCGCCCGTGTCCTTGATCGGTTCGTCCAGCGACACGATCACGTCCTGGCCCGGCGCCTCCTGTGCGTCCCCCGCCTCCTGCTCGATCGTGCGTCCCGTCACGGTCATCTGGTCGCCGTGGACCTTCTCGCCCTCCAGCAGGCGCTGCGCGAGCAGCCGCGTGCCGCCCGCCCGGTCCATGTCGAGGGCGACATAACGACCGCCGGGCCGCAAGTCCCCGATGATCGGCGTGCGCTCGCTGATGTCGTCGAAGTCGTCGATGTCGAGCGGAACCCCGACCTCCCGCGCCATCGCCAGCAGGTGCAGGACCGCGTTCGTCGAGCCGCCCGTCGAGGCCACGCAGGCGATGGCGTTCTCGAACGCCTCGCGCGTCATCACGTCCTCGGGAAGCTGGCCCCGCGCCAGCACGTCCATCACGAGCTGTCCCGCCTCGTAGCCCGCGCTGTTCTTGCGCGGGTCGGTCGCGCCCGCCGAACCGCTCCCCATCGGCGAGATGCCGAGGAACTCGATCGCCGTCGCCATCGTGTTCGCCGTGTACTGCGCGCCGCAGGCCCCCGCCCCCGGACAGGCGACGTCCTCGAGCGCCGTGAGCTGCTCGTCCGTCATCCCGCCCGCCGCGTGGCTCCCGACCGCTTCGAAAACGTCCTGGATGGTCACGTCGCGCCCCTCGTAGTTCCCTGGCGCGATCGATCCGCTGTAGAGCACCAGCCCCGGGACCCCCAGCCGCGAAAGCCCCATCACGCCGCCCGGGATCGTCTTGTCGCAGCCCACGATGACGACCGCGGCGTCGAACAGGTAGCCCCGTCCGCACAGCTCGATGCTGTCCGCCACCACCTCGCGGCTGATCAGCGACGCCTTCATGCCCTCCGTCCCCATTGCGATGCCGTCGCTGATGGAGACGGTGTTGATCTCCATGGGCGTCCCGCCCGCCTCGCGGATGCCCCGCATCACGTCCGCGGCCAGCTCGCGCTGGTTGAAGTTGCACGGCATCGTCCCGATCCAGCTGTGCGCGACCATCACGAGCGGGCGCTTCAGCGATTCCGAGTCATACCCGACGGACTTCAGCATGGCCCGTGCCGGCGCCCGGTCGGGCCCATCGACGAGCGTGCGGCTGCGGTGGCGTGGATCGAGCGGCATGAGGGCACTCCAGGTGGGTGAAATGTGGCGAATCGAGCCTACGCGCTGCCCGTTTCCCGAGCCAGAACCGCGCGCCGGGCGGTCGCTACTTGATGGACGAGCCGGCCGCTACCTCGCGCAGCGCCTCGGCCAGCCGGTGAACGCCTTCCTCGATCTCCTCGACGGGCGTGTAGCTGAAGGCGATCCGCAGGTGCTGCGTCGCGTTGCCGTCGGCGAAGAAGTGCGGTCCTGCGCCGATGAGCACGCCCTTCTCGTTCGCCACGCGCTGCACCTCGATGGCCGAGAGGCCGGGCCGGAGCGCCAGCCAGACGAAGAAGCCGCCTTCGGGCCGGAGGTAGCTGACGTACTCGCCACAGTGCTCCTCGACCGCCGCGCACAGCCGGTCGAGCTTGCGCCGGTAGATGCCTCGTAGCCGCTCGACGTGCCGGTCGAGGTCGCCGTTCCGGATCATCTCCGCGACCACCCGGCCCAGGTACGGGCTCGACCCCATGTCGTAGCGCAGGGCGGCCATGCGCGTGATGAACGCTGGCGGCGCCAGGTTCCATCCTAGCCGCAGCCCTGTCGCGATGATCTTCGAGAAGCTCGCGACCTTGATGGCCAGTTCGCCGCCGGAGAGCGAGAAGAGCGACGGCGGCGGGGGCTCGTCGCCGAGCCACAGCTCCCCGTAGGCGTCGTCTTCCATCAGCAGCACGCGGTGCTCGCGCAGGAGCTCCAGAAGCTTCTCGCGTCGCTCCAGCGGCAGCGTCGACCCCACCGGGTTCTGGTGCGTCGGGATGGTGTAGAGCAGCTTCGCCCGCCGCCCCTCGTCCGCCAGCCGCTTCAGCGCCTCCTCGACGAGGTCGATGCGCAGCCCCTCGTCGTCCATGGGCACGGCCTCGATCTTCGCCCCGAACGAAACGAAGGTGCGCAGGCTGCCGGGGAAGGTCGGGCTCTCCACGAGCACCGTGTCGCCCGGGTCGAGAAGCGCCTCGCAGGCGATGCCGATCCCCTGCGCCGCGCCCGCGGTCACAATCACGTGCTCGTGCGTCAGCGGGATCCCCTCGATGCCACTGGACCGCTCCGCGATCGCCTCGCGCAGTGGCTGGGGGCCGAAGGTGCCGCCGTACTGCAGCGCTTCGCGCCGCTCCTGTTCGAGCACGGTGCGGGTGGCTCGCAGCAGCTCCTCGCTCGGCAGCGAGGGCACGTCGGGCAGCCCGCCCGCAAACGAGATGACGGGACGGTCGTCGGGCCGGGCCGCGGCCCACACGCCCGCGCCCATGATCTTCGAGCGCGCGCTGACGATCTGTTCGAGTGAGTCCTGGGTCCAGAAGGGTGTGTCCGGCATCGCTTCAGTATGGCGGCGGCTGCCCTCAGGGGCGAGCAGGGCCGCCGGCGCCGGCGAACCCCGTTAACGCAGGCGTAATGGCCCGGGGGCGATCTCTGCTGCTTGATCTGGCTATACTTATCGTTCACCCGTGTGTGCGTTGGGAGGCGTGAGCCTCGCGAGGCGAGGCGCGGGAAGGTATTACCCCGCGCATGAGCCGCCCGGACGGGCGGCTCCGCAACGGGCGAAGCGAACGAGAGGAGGCTGCCTCATGGCCGCGCATACCCGGCCCCCGAAGCAGGGTCTCTACGAGCCCGGCCTCGAGCATGATTCGTGCGGCGTCGGCTTCCTCGTGCACCTCAAGGGACAGCGCTCCCACATGATCGTCGAGAAGGCGATCGAGGCGCTCTCCAACCTTAACCACCGCGGCGCCAGCGGCGCCGAGGTCAACACCGGTGACGGCGCCGGCCTCCTCATCCAGACGCCCGACGAGTTCTTCCACCACGAGTGCGCCCAGCTCGGCATCCAGCTCCCGCAGCGGGGCCAGTACGGCGTCGGGATGCTCTTCTGCCACGGCGACGAAGACGCGCGCCGCCTCGCCATGAACCTGCTCGCCGAGCTTGTCCGGGGCGAGGGGCAGCACCTCCTCGGCTGGCGCGAGGTCCCCACCGACAACTCCATGCTCGGTGAGACCTCCCTGCTCGCCGAGCCCTCCGTCCACCAGGTCTTCATCGGGCGCGGAACCTGGGTGGAAACCGAGGACGACTTCGAGCGCCGTCTCTTCGTCATCCGCAAGCTCTTCGAGCGCGAGGTCGAGAAGCGAGGTATCGGCGATTCCGAGGACTTCTACTTCCCCAGCCTCTCCTGCCGCACGGTCGTCTACAAGGGCATGCTCACCGCCCTCCAGCTGCCCGAGTACTACCCCGACCTGCGCGACCGCCGCATGGTCACCGCGCTGGCGATGTTCCACTCGCGCTTCAGCACCAACACCTTCCCCAGCTGGAAGCTCGCCCACCCCTACCGCACCATCTCCCACAACGGCGAGATCAACACCCTCCGCGGCAACAAGAACTGGATGGCCGCCCGCGAGGCGCTGCTCGAGACCCCGCACTTCGACGATATCCAGAAGATCCTTCCCATCATCGACGAGGCTGGCAGCGATACTGCCTGCCTCGACAACGCCCTCGAGCTGCTGACCCTCGGCGGCCGTCCCGTCGAGCACGCGATGATGATGCTCATCCCCGAGGCCTGGTCCGGCCACGAGACCATGAGCGCTGAGAAGAAGGCCTTCTACGAGTACCACAGCCTCCTCATGGAGCCCTGGGACGGCCCCGCCTCCGTCGCCTTTACCGACGGACGCACCATCGGCGCGGTCCTCGACCGCAACGGCCTGCGCCCCTCCCGCTACCTCGTGACCAAGGACGACCTCGTCGTCATGGCCTCCGAGTCTGGCGTCCTCCCCGTCGAGGACGACAACGTCCTCATGAAGGGCCGCCTCCAGCCCGGCCGCATGTTCCTCGTCAGCCTCGAGGAGGGCCGCATCATCGGCGATGCCGAGCTGAAGCAGCGGCTCGCCCGCGCCCACGACTACGACGGCTGGCTCGGCGAGAACCTCACGCGCCTCGCCGACCTGCCCGCCGCCGAGGCTCCCGCCCCCATCGCCGGCGACGACCTGCTCGAGCGCCAGATCGCCTTTGGCTACACGGTAGAGGACGCGAAGTACCACCTCGGCCCGATGGCCCGCCAGGGCCAGGAATCGATCGGCTCAATGGGCACGGACACGCCCCTGGCGGTCCTCTCTGAGCGCCCCCAGCCCCTCTACAACTACTTCAAGCAGCTCTTCGCGCAGGTCACGAACCCCCCGCTGGATGCCATCCGCGAGGAGATAGTGACCTCCGTGGACTCCCTCATTGGCGCCGAGGGCAACCTCTTCAGCGAGGGCCTCGACGACGGTTACCGCATGATCGCGCTGCCCACGCCCTTCCCCACGAATGCCGAGATGGCGCAGCTCCGCAGCCTCGATGGCGAGGGCGGCTTCCGCTCCGCCGTGCTCCCCATGACGATGCCCGCCGCCGAAGGCCCCGCCGGCATGCAGCCCGCCCTCGACGAGCTCTTCGAGCGCGCCGACGAGGCCATCGAGAACGGCTCCAACATCCTCATCCTCTCCGACCGCGGCATCGACCGGGAGCACGCGCCCATCCCCGCCCTGCTCGCCACCGCCGGCCTCCACCACCACCTCGTGCGCAACAAGCGCCGTACCAAGGTCGGGCTTGTCGTCGAGACCGGTGAGGCGCGCGAGGTGCACCACTTCGCCCTGCTCATCGGCTACGGCGCCGGCGCGATCAATCCCTACCTCTCGCTCGACACCCTGGCCGAGATGAAGGCCGAGGGCTCCCTTGAGAGCGACATCTCCTGGGAGGAGGCCGAGAGCAACTTCATCAAGGCCCTCAAGAAGGGCGTCGTGAAGGTCATGTCGAAGATGGGCATCTCCACGGTGCAGAGCTACCGCGGCGCCCAGATCTTCGAGGCCGTCGGCCTCAACGAGGACCTCATCGACCGCTACTTCACTGGCACGGTCTCGCGCATCAGTGGCGCCGGGCTCGAGCAGATCGCCGCCGAGATGCTCGCCCACCACGCCCGCGCCTACCCCGACCGCGACGGCGGGCTCTACAGCATCGGCTGGGGTGGCCAGTACCAGTGGCGCCACGGCGGCGAGTTCCACCTCTTCAACCCCGACACCATCTTCAAGCTGCAGCACGCCACCCGTACCAAGCGCCGGGAGATCTTCCGCGAGTACACGACCCTCGTGAATGACCAGGCTCGCCAGATGGCGACCCTGCGCGGCCTCATGGAGTTCCGCTCCGACCGCGAGCCCATCCCCATCGAGGAGGTCGAGCCCGTCTCCAGCATCTTCCCCCGCTTCGCCACCGGCGCGATGTCGTTCGGCTCGATCAGCGCCGAGGCGCACGAAACGCTCGCCATCGCCATGAACCGAATCGGCGGGCGCAGCAACACCGGCGAGGGCGGCGAGGACCCCCGCCGCTTCACCCCGGACGACAACGGCGACCTGCGCCGCAGCTCCATCAAGCAGGTCGCTTCGGGTCGCTTCGGCGTCACCAGCGAGTACCTGGTCAACGCCGACGAGCTCCAGATCAAGATGGCCCAGGGCGCCAAGCCCGGCGAAGGCGGTCAGCTTCCCGGCCACAAGGTCTGGCCCTGGATCGCGCAGGTTCGCTATTCGACCCCCGGCGTGGGCCTCATCAGCCCGCCCCCGCACCACGACAACTACTCGATCGAGGACCTCGCCCAGCTCATCCACGACCTCAAGAACGCGAACCCGCGCGCCCGCATCAGCGTGAAGCTCGTCGCCGAGGTCGGCGTCGGGACCGTCGCCGCGGGTGTGGCCAAGGCCAAGTCCGACGTCGTCCTCATCAGCGGGCACGACGGCGGCACGGGGGCCAGCCCGCTCACCTCGCTCAAGCACGCGGGCGTCCCCTGGGAGCTCGGGCTTGCCGAGACCCAGCAGACCCTCGTCCTGAACAAGCTGCGCGACCGCATCATCGTCCAGACCGACGGCCAGATGAAGACCGGCCGCGACGTCGTCATCGCCGCCCTCCTCGGCGCCGAGGAGTACGGCTTCGCGACCGCCCCGCTCGTCGTGATGGGCTGCATCATGATGCGCGTCTGCCACCTCGACACCTGCCCCGTCGGCGTCGCCACCCAGAACCCGCAGCTCCGCGAGAAGTTCACCGGGAAGGCCGAGCACGTCGTCAACTTCTTCGAGTTCGTCGCCGAGGAGATTCGCGAGACCCTCGCCGAGCTCGGCTATCGCTCCCTCGACGAGCTCATCGGCCGCAGCGACCTCATCGACGCGCGTCGCGCTGTCGACCACTACAAGGCCCAGGGCGTCGACCTTTCCGCCATCCTCTACCGGCCCCAGGTCCCCGAGCACGTGGCCACGCGCCGCATCGCCGAGCAGGACCACGGCCTCCGCCACGCGCTCGACCAGGAGCTCATCCAGTTCGCCCGTCCCGCCCTTGAGGATGGGGAGCCTGTCGACGTCGATGTACCTATCCGAAACGTCAATCGGGTCGTTGGAACCATCCTTGGCAGCGAGGTCACGCGACGCCACGGCGCCGCCGGCCTCCCGCCCGACACGATTACCTTCCGCTTCAAGGGCTCCGCCGGCCAGAGCTTCGGCGCCTTCGTGCCGAAGGGCATGACCCTCCTTCTCTCCGGCGACGCCAACGACTACTTCGGCAAGGGCCTCTCCGGCGGCCGTCTCGTCGCCGCCCCGCCGCCCGACTCCACCTTCGTGCCGGAGGAGAACATCATCATCGGCAATGTCGCCCTCTACGGCGCGACCGCCGGCTCAGCCTTCATCCGTGGCGTGGCCGGTGAGCGCTTCTGTGTGCGCAATAGCGGCGCCCACGCTGTCGTCGAGGGCACCGGCGACCACGCCTGCGAGTACATGACCGGCGGCCGCGTCGTCATCATCGGCCCCACCGGCCGCAACTTCGGCGCTGGCATGAGCGGCGGCATCGCCTACGTCCTCGACGAAGATGGCGACTTCGACATCCGCTGCAACAGGGAGATGGTCGACCTGGAACCCCTGACCGAGGACGAGGACATCGACCTCGTGCGCAGCCTCCTGGAGCGCCACCGCGAGCACACCGGCAGCACCGTCGCCGATCGCCTCCTCGAAGACTGGCAGGGCACGGTTTCGCGCTTCGTAAAGGTTATGCCGCTCGATTACCGCCGCGTCCTCAACGAGCAGAAGGCCCGCGAAGAGGCCGAACGCGAGCAGGTGGGGGCCACCGGTGGCTAAGACCACGGGCTTCATGGAATTCACGCGGCAGGGGCCGCCCAGCCGCCCCGTGGCCGAGCGCGTCACCGACTGGCTCGAGTACTACGAGGAGATGCCGCCCAAGCAGCTCAACGAGCAGGCCGCGCGTTGCATGGACTGCGGCGTGCCCTTCTGCCACCAGGGCTGCCCCCTCGGCAACATCATTCCCGACTGGAACGACCTCGTGTACCGCGGCCACTGGCGCGACGCCATCGAGCGCCTCCACGCCACCAACAACTTCCCCGAGTTCACCGGCAGGCTCTGCCCCGCCCCCTGCGAGGCCGCCTGCGTCCTCGGCATCAACGATGACCCGGTCACCATCAAGCAGGTCGAGGTCAGCATCATCGAGCGCGCCTGGCGCGAGGGCTGGATCCACCCCGAACCGCCGCAGCAGCGCACCGAGCGTCGCGTCGCCGTGATCGGCTCCGGCCCCGCCGGCCTCGCCGCCGCCCAGCAGCTCCGCCGCGCCGGCCACGACGTCACCGTCTTCGAGCGTGACGACCGCATCGGCGGCCTCCTCCGCTACGGCATCCCCGAGTTCAAGATGGAGAAACGCTTCATCGACCGCCGTCTCGAGCAGATGGAGGCCGAGGGCGTCGTCTTCCGCCCCGGCGTCAACATCGGCGTCGATGTCGACGCGCGCGACCTCGTGAACGAGTTCGACGCCATCTGCCTGTCCGGTGGCGCCACCCACTCCCGCGACCTCCCCATCCCCGGCCGCGATCTCGACGGCATCCACCTCGCGATGGACTTCCTGCCCCCGCAAAACAAGCTCCTCGCCGGCGACGACGTCCCCGAGAGCGAGGTCATCTCCGCCGCCGGCAAGCGCGTCATCATCCTCGGCGGCGGCGATACCGGCGCCGACTGCCTCGGCACCGTGCACCGCCACGGCGCCCTCAGCGTGAAGCAGTGGGAGCTCCTCCCCCGTCCCCCCGACACCCGCCCCGCCGAGACGCCCTGGCCCACCTGGCCCAACATCTTCCGCACCTCGGGCGCCCACCAGGAGGGCGGCGATCGCGACTACAGCATCCTCACGAAGGAGTTCACCGGCGAGAACGGCCGCTTGACCGCCCTCCACGGCGTGCGCCTCGAGTGGGCCCCCGACGAGGACGGCCGCATGCAGATGACCGAGGTTCCCGGCAGCCAGTTCGTCGAGCCCGTCGACCTCGTGCTGCTCGCCCTCGGCTTCCTCGGCCCCGAGCGCCCGGGCATGCTCGAACAGCTCGGCGTCGACCTGACCGAGCGCGGCAACGTCGCCGCCGACGAGAACAAGATGACCAGCGTCCCCGGCATCTTCACCGCCGGCGACATGACCCGCGGCCAATCCCTCATCGTCTGGGCCATCGCCGAAGGCCGCGACGCCGCCCGCGGCATCGACCAGTACCTGATGGGCGAGACTTCCCTGCCGTAGGGCTCCGAGTCGCTCCCTAGCCCGCCCGCTCGATCAGGTAGCGCGCGACCGCCGCCAGCAAAATCCGCTCGTCCTCACTCAGGCCGAGGCTGTCGAGGAGGCTGCTGGCTTCATCGACATAACGCCTCGCGTGCTCTTCCGCCACCGCCTTGATCCCGTCCGCTTCCATCTGCGCCGAGACCGCCTCGATCTCCGCTGCCGGAGGCTCGTCGTGCGCGTACAGCCGCTCGATCGCCGCGCGCGTGCGCGGCTCCGCCAGCGCCGCGATCACGGGCAGCGTCTTCTTGTGCCGGGCGAGGTCGTTCTGGTTCGATTTGCCCGTCACGGAGGGGTCGCCCCAGATGCCGAGGATGTCGTCCCGCACCTGGAACGCCAGCCCCACCTTGCGCCCCCAGTCGCGGATGCCGTCGCTCTGCTCCGTGGGCGCTCCGCTCAGGATGGCGCCCATCTGCAGCGGCGCCCCGATGAGCGCCCCCGTCTTCCCCTCCACCATCGCCAGGTAGTCCTCGACCGAGACGTCTTCGCGCGGCTCGAAGCTGAGGTCGTTCCACTGGCCCCCGATCATGTCGTCGGTTGCCGCCAGCAGCGCGTCGAGCGCGGCCACGCGCCGCTCGCTCGGCGCGTCCGACTCGGACAGCGCCCGCAGTGCGCGCGTCAGGAGGAAGTCGCCTACGTTGATCGCCTGCGCCTCGCCCACGATCCGCCAGATCGTGGGGCGGTGGTGGCGCTCCTCGTCGCGGTCCTGGATCTCGTCGTGGACGAGCGAGAAGTTGTGCACCAGCTCCACCGCTACCGCCCCGGGCATCGCGTCCGCTGCTGCGCCGCCGAGCCCTTCCGCCGCCAGCAGGCACAGCGCCGGCCGGATGCGCTTCCCGCCCGTCGTGGCGGGCCGCCCCTCCTCGTCCTCCCACCCCATGACATAACGAGCAGAGGCCGCCAGCCCGCCCTCGTCCGTGCCCACGGCGGCGCGCAGCGCGTCCTCAAGCGCGTCGAGATGGGCGGTTAACGCCGATGGAGGCGATGCTGCGGCGGTCGTCATGCGGCCCTGCTACCCCTCTCTCGTTGCTCAGGCGGTCGCGAGGCTCTCCTTGCGCTCGGCCCCGCGGTCCTTCAGGACCTCCATCGCCCGCCGGGCGATGCCGTCGCCGTCGAGGTCGTACACGCCCCGGTACACCTTCTGTGGACCGTGATCCACGATGTCGTCCGGCATCGTCAGGTTCAGCAGGAGCGTCTCGGGCAGCCCGTTGTCGGCCAGGACCGCCAACACCGCCTCGCCGAAGCCGCCTGCGCGGACGTTCTCCTCGGCGGTGATGATGCCGCCTGTCTCCCGCGCGGCCGCCAGGATGGCGTCCTCGTCCAGCGGCTTGGCGAAACGCGCGTTGATGACGCGCGCATCGATGCCCTCGAGCGCCAGCAGGTCGGCGGCCTTGACGCACTCGATCACCGACGCGCCGAAGCCGATGAGCGTGACGTCACGACCATCCCGCAGCAGCTCCGACTGCCCGACCGGGATCTTCTTCATCGGCTGGTCCGTGGGCGCTCCCGGGCCGGCCCCGCGCGGGTAGCGCACCGAGAACGGCGTGTCGTGCGCCACCGCCGTGCAGAGCAGGTCGCGCAGCTCCGCCTCGTCCTTGGGCGCGCTCACGACCATGTTCGGCAGGCAGCGCAGGTAGGACGTGTCGATGAACCCCTGGTGCGTCTTCCCGTCGTCCCCCACGAATCCCGCGCGGTCCAGCGCGAAGATCACCGGCAGCTTCTGCACAACGATGTCGTGCACGATCGAGTCGAAGCCCCGCTGCAGGAACGTCGAGTAGATGGCCGCGATGGGGCGCATCCCCTGTGTCGCAAGTCCGGCCGCGAACGTGACCCCGTGCTGCTCGGCAATGCCCACGTCGAAGACGCGCTCGGGGTGCTCCTTCTGCGTCGCCGCCAGCCCCGTGCCTTCCAGCATCGCGGCGGTAATGGCGACCACGCGCGGGTCCTGCTCGATGAGCTCGCCGACGGCCTTCGCGAACACCTGGCTGTAGGTGGGCGGCGCCTTCGGCGCGTCCGGCGCCGCCGGCTTCTTCAGCCAGAAGGTGCCGCTGTGGCTCTTCACCGGGTCGGCTGCCGCCTCGGGAATGCCGTGGCCCTTGTTCGTCAGGATGTGCAGCAGCACGGGCTTGCCGCGCACCTTCTTCACCGCCGAGAGCGTCGCCTCGAGCTCGCCCAGGTTGTGGCCGTCGATCGGTCCGTAGTAGTCGAAGCCGAACTGCTCCCAGAAGCTCGCCGGCACGATCAGGTCGCGCATGCTCGATTGCACGCGCTGCGCGCCCTGCCAGACGTCCCGCGCCAGGGTCCGCCCGATGGGGAACTGCTCCACCAGTCCGTCGATGCGGCCCTCGATCTCCTGCTTGAAGCGCCGGTAGTGCGGCTCGATCCGCAGCTTGTTCACGTTGCGGCTGAGCGCCCCCACGTTCGGCGAGATCGACATCGAGTTGTCGTTCAGGATGACGATCAGGTTGGTGCCGAGATGCCCGGCGTGGTTCAAACCCTCGAAGGCCATACCGGCCGTCATGGCGCCGTCGCCGATAACGGCGATCACGTGGTGGTCCTCACCGCGCAGGTCGCGCGCCGCGGCCATCCCCGTCGCCGCCGAGATCGAGGTGCCGGCGTGCCCCGCCCCGAACAGGTCGTGCGGGCTCTCGTTCCGGTCCGCGAACCCCGAGAGGCCCTGGTACTGCCGGATCGTCTCCATCTGGCCGCGCCGCCCGGTCACCATCTTGTGGACGTACACCTGGTGGCTCACGTCCCAGAGCATCCGGTCCCTGGGCGAATCAAATTGCCGGTGCAGCGCCAGCGTCAGCTCCACGACGCCGAGGTTCGAGGCGAGGTGCCCGCCGCCGCCGATCCCCTGGATCGTGTTGACCAGCTCTTCGCGAATCTCCTTCGCCAGCTCCTCCAGCTCGTCGGCAGAGAGACTGCGGAGGTCGGCGGGAGAGTTGATCTTGTCAAGCAAAAGGCTCATCAGAAGCCTCCTTGGGGATTCCCCTGATAGGAGTGAACCCGTTGCGGCTCCATGCCGCAGTTAGGACGCTTACCCGCGTCCGTCGAATCGTTTTCCGGTCGTATACGCGAGCCGGAGGCAAAAGGTCAAGGAAAGGTTAAGGCCCGGAAATTCCCGGTCGATGGGGCGAAGCCCCGTTCGCCGTGGTGGCGTGAGGCAGGCGGAGCGTGAAGGTCGCCCCCTCCCCTGGCGTCGAATCGACCTCCACCGAACCTCCCATCGAGTCCATCAGCTCCCGCACGATCGCCAGGCCCAGCCCCGAACCGCCGCGCCCCCGCACCCGGCTTCGGTCAATCCGGTAGAACCGCTCGAAAACATGCTCCTGGTCCTCGGTGGAGATGCCCGGCCCGGTGTCCCGCACCCGGATCCACACCCGTTCGTCCTCGCAGCCGCTCTCGACCGATACGGTGGCGCCCTCGCCCGTGTGCTTCACGGCGTTGTCCACCAGGTTGAGCACGCAGCGGTAGAGCAGGTCCGTGCTCGCCACCGCCTCGCAGCGCTCCCGGGCATGGGAGGTGAGGGTCACCGCGGCGCGCTCGGCCAGCGGCCCGATCTCCTCGAGCGCCATCGCCACCAGCTCCGCCGGGTTCACCGTCTCCACCGGCAGGGACGCCTGTGGAGCCGTCAGGAGCAGCAAGTCCTCGCTCAGCCGTGTCAGGCGCTCCGTCTGGCCCTTCACCGTCTCCAGCAGCGCCCGTTGTTCGTCGTTGCCGGTGTCGCTGGCCATCTCCGCGACCTCGATGTTGGTGCGGATGGCGGCCAATGGCGTGCGCAGCTCGTGCGAGGCGTCCTGTACGAACCGTCTTTGCGCCTCGAACCCCCGCTCGATGCGCTCGATCATCGAGTCGAACGTGTCCGCCAGCTGCTTCAGCTCGTCGTCCGGCCCCTGGTGGTTGATGCGCTGCGAGAGGTTCGTCGCGCTGATCTCCGAGGCGACCTCCGTGATGTCGCGCATCGGCCGCAGGATGATGCCCGAGAGAGCGAATCCCCCGAATCCGGAGATGAACGCGAGCCCGAAGCCGGCCACGATCGACCACGTCCGCAGCCGGTCCAGGTTCTCCGCCTGGAACTCCTCGCCCGCCTCGTCGACCAGCTGGGCGGGCGTCATGTCGCCCATGCGCCCGGCTTCCTCGCTGGTGGCCTCCACCCCCGCGGCCTGCCACTCGGCCTCGTCGAGCCCCATCTCCTCCATCACGGCCTGGTCGTCCGGCTCGTCGAGCCGCGCCGCCACGTTCAGGAAGAGGATGAACGCCAGTCCCAGGATCAGCAGGAGCGTGGAGTACCAGACCGTCAGCCGAAAGCGAACGGTCCGCACAACCGGTGGCAGTGTCGGCCTAAAGGACGTAGCCCTTCCCCCGGATGGTGGTGATCATCGACTCTTCGAACCCGTCGTTCAGTTTGCGACGGAGGTTGTTCATGTGGACCTTCACGGTCTGTGTGAACGGGTTCATGCGTTCGTCCCAGATGCGTTCGATCAGCTCTTCTTGCGGGACCGCCCGTCCTTCGTGCTTCGCCAGGTAGTACAGGAGCTCGAACTCCTTCGGCGTCAGGTGGATCGAGACCCCCTCGCGCCGGACCAGGTTCGTGTTCGGGTCCAGCTCGAGCCCGCGCGTCGAGAGCACCGGGTCCAGCGGCGCGCCCTCGCGCCGCGTGACCGCGCGGATGCGGGCGGCCAGCTCGCTGAAGGCGAACGGCTTCACCAGGTAGTCGTCGGCGCCCTCGTCCAGCCCCTCGACTCGCTCTTTGATGCCGCTGCGTGCTGTCAACATAATGATGCCGCCGCTGAAGCGGTCGGCCCGCAGCCGCCGGCACACCTCGATACCGTCGACCCGGGGCAGGTTCAGATCGAGACACACGACGTCGTAGGGCGTCCCGCCCGCCTTGTCGAGCGCCTCCTCGCCGTCGTAGGCGACGTCCACCGCGTACCCGAGCTTCGTCAGCCCCCGGTCAAGCGCGGAAGCGAGGGATTGTTCGTCTTCAACCACCAGAACTCGCATGGCCTCTCCCTTGCGATCGTCTTGATCCTAGCCTAGGTCAACAGCGGCGGCCGCAAGGTAAAGGTTCGGGGAGAGTGTCGCCGGGGCACCGAGGAGCCTGGCCCGAATGCCGGGACTCGCGAAGGTATGGGTGACCCAGCCTGGCAAGTATGGGTACTATGGGTCTATGAAGACGACTCTCGACATCCAGGACGAGTTGCTGACTCGCGCGAAGCGACATGCCCGGTCAACAGGCCGATCGTTGCGAGCGGTTGTTGAGGACGGATTGAGGCAAGTGCTGTCTGCAGCGCCTGCGGATTCGAGCTACAAGCTTCCGGACCTGAGCGTTGGAAGTGCGGACGACCCCGATCCTCTGGAGGCGTACTCCTGGCAAGATCTGCGAGACATAATCTATGACGAGCCTGAGCGCCGGTGATTGCGGTCGATACGAACATTCTGGTGTACGCCCACCGCCGGGAGTCCCGGTGCCACGAGCCGGCGGCCCAGCTGGTTCGTACTCTCGCCGAGGGAGACGACCCCTGGGCAATTCCTTGGCCGTGTTGTTTCGAGTTCCTGAGCGTAGTGACGAACCCCAGAATCTGGAAGGACACCGTCTCCACTGCAGAACAGGCATGGCGCCAACTCGCAGGCTGGATGGCTTCACCCTCCCTGCGCCTCATTGGGGAGACCAGGGACTTTCCCGAGACGCTGGAGCGCTTCGTGCGCCGCCCGCGGGTGCGTGGAGGTGTCGTCCACGATGCGAGGATCGTGGCAATCTGCGTGGCCCACGGGGCGGATGCGCTGCTCACCCGAGACCGGGACTTCGCCCTGTTCCCCGAGTTGCGCACGCGCGATCCTCTGGCGGGAACGTCCCGGCGCAGGCCATCGGGGCGAGCGACTCCAGGCGGAAGCTAGAAACGTCCTGTGAAACCCACATAGAGCGTGCCCCCTGCCGCAATAACGGCAAGGGTGATGCAGAAACTGATGACCGTCACGAACACCCGCTGTTCCACAGGGTCCTGGCCCGGCTCCGCCGCCCACAGGTCGCGGACCTTGCGGAGGGTGTAGGACCACCACGACTCATAGGGGTCTCGGTCAAGCACGAAGCCCCACTCTACAAGCGAGCCGGTTGCTAGTCTGGCCCAGCAAGGTCCGGTAGGGCCCGGATCCGGCCGTTTCTCGCACATAACTGGAATAGTGCGAAGTAAGTGGGCGGGTGAGTGGAGTCCCTTTCCGTAGCCCCGGCGACCTCCCATGCCTGCGCCTGAGACCCCATCCCCTACAATCCCGCCCGAGGAATCCCGAATCGTGTCCGCGCCCATCATCGCCGTTGAGCCTGGAAAGGCCGTTACGCTCCTCCGCCAGGAGGAGGATGGCTGGCGCGCCTCGCCCGTTGCGCGGGCCGGCTTCTGGCCGGCGTGGCGACCGGGGCACGACGCCCTCTCCGTCTCCGTTGTCGTAGACGAGGGGAAGCGGCAGCGCAGCGCCATCGAGATGCTCGACCTTGACGGCAACCACCTCCGCACGCTGTACGAGAGTCCCCTCGGCGGCGATGCCGTTATCGCGCCGAATGTGCCGCACTACGCGCTCTGGTCCCCCGGAGGCGACCGGCTTGCGCTCGTCGCCCAGGGACGCGCCGGCCTCACCCTCTTCCTGAGCGAGGCCGACGGCCCCCTCATCGCCGATCCCATCCAGACCGGCGCGCCCCTCTTCCTCGCCTGGTCCCCCGACGGGGGCCGGCTCGCCGTCCATGCCGGCGTGAACCTCTCCGTCCTGGAGCTTGCCGAGGCCCGCGCTTCCCGGCCCATCTCCGCCGACGCCCGCGGCTTCCGCACCCCCGCCTTCAGCGACGACGGCGAGCTCCTCGCCTTCGCCACCCCCGACGGCACGGGCGACGGCGTGGTCGTCCGCGTCGCGAGTGGCTCCGGCGAATCCGCCGAGGCCGTGCACGAGCTCCCCGGCGGCGTCGCCCTCGCCTTCCGTCCCGGTACGCGCACCCTGACCGTCGCGGTCACCACGCGCCCCGCCTCCGGCGCCTTCGACGAGCTCTGGGCCGTCGACCTGGCAGGCGGTGGCGAGCCGGAGGTCCTGTTGCGCCGCGCCTTCACCAGTGTCTTCTGGGACCCCACCGGCGAGAAGCTCGCCTTCATCGTGCCGTCCGCCACAGGCGATGGGTCCGTCTCCCTGCAGGCGCGTACGGCCGCGGGCGAGTTCCTCGGCGCCAGCGCCCCCTTCACCCCCTCCCCCGACTACCAGACCATGGCCGGCTTTTTCGACCAGTACGGCCGCTCCCATCGCCTGTGGGCGCCCGATGGCTCCGTGTTCCTCGCCGGCGGCCGCCTCTTCACCGACTCTCCTGCCGTTGCCTTTAGCGACGGCTCCCACGACGCGCTCCTCTCCTGGCGCCCGGAGCGCGGCGCCCCCATCGAGCGCATCGGGCAGGCCGGCATCGGCTTCTTCCCGCCGCCTCCCGCCTCCGGATAGGTTCCGAAAAGGTCGGCCCATGCTTCGCGTTGCCGCCCGGCACACCCCCACCTACACTCGAACGCAGGCCCAACCGGCCCCCCGGAGCACCTGATGGAGATCACTCCAGAACCCCCCGCATCCCCGCCGCGGGGCTCAAACGCCGTTCGCAACGTCGCGTTCGCGCTGCTCGCCATTGCCGGACTACTTCTTATGTTCGGACTTGGCTACGGCGTCAGCGACCTCACGAGCGAAGACGAGGTCCGCATCGTGGAGCGCGCCGCAGGTGACCAGCAGCCCGCCGCCGCTGCGCAATCCGATCAGGACCAGGCCCGGGAAGAGTCGGGCGAGCGTTCCGAGCTCGCCATCGGCGCCTCCATCCTCGAGGAGACCTTCGAGGTCCTCCAGGACGAGTTCGTCGACAAGGAAATCCTCGACGAGCGCTCCTTCCGCGACGCCGCCATCCGCGGCGCCATCGACTCCCTCAACGATCCCTACACCGAGTACCTCAGCCCCGGCGACGTGGCCCTCGGGGTCGGCGCCATCGAGACCACCTACGAAGGCATAGGCGCCACCGTTACCGACCGCAACGGCGTCGTCCAGATCGTCTCGCCTTTCCGCGGCTCCCCCGCCGAGGAGGCCGGAATCCGCC
Organism: Dehalococcoidia bacterium; assembly: GCA_022827945.1. GTDB lineage: Bacteria > Chloroflexota > Dehalococcoidia > Tepidiformales > Tepidiformaceae > UBA2991. The sequence goes on from JAJEIT010000013.1 coordinate 98,510, forward strand.
CCGGCGACATCATCCTCGCCGTCGACGGCGAGTCGACCGATGGCTGGACGAGCAACCAGGCGGTCCAGCGCATCCGCGGACCGCGTGGTACGGAGGTCACCCTCACCGTCCAGCACACCGACCTCGCGACCGGCGGCTCGCCCCCGGAGATCGAAGACATCACCATCGTCCGCGGCCAGATCCTCATCCAGAGCGTCTTCACCGAGCCGCGCGAGCTCATCCCCGGCGAGTCCGGGTCCGACCTCGTCGATCGCGAGGGGAACCTCGTCGACGACATCCTCTACATCAACATCGCGCAGTTCCACGGGGAGACGCCGAGCGAGCTGCGCAGCGCCCTCCGCGATGCCGAGAGCGGGCGCTACATCGGCGTCATCCTCGATGTCCGCGGCAACCCTGGCGGCCTTCTCCGGCAGACGGTGCAGGCCACGAACGAGTTCCTCGAGGAAGGCTCCGTCATCCTCAGCGAGATCGACGCCGACGGCGATGTGCAGACGTTCGGCGCCCAGGACGGCGGTATCGCCACCACCATCCCGATCGTCCTCGTCCAGGACCAGGCCAGCGCCAGCGGCTCCGAGGTCCTCGCCGCCGCTCTCGTCGACAACGGCCGCGCCGTCGTCGTCGGCGTGCGCTCCTTCGGCAAGGGCACGGTCAATCAGCTCCACCCCCTCACCCGGTGCGGCGACCCCTCCGGCTGCGGCGCCCTGTACATCACCGTCGGCCGCTGGCTCCGGCCCAACGGGCAGGTCATCGAGGGTCTCGGCATCGTCCCCGACTACGAGATCCCGCTGAACGGCGACGACTACATCGACTACGGCGACCTCCAGGTCTTCGCCGCCATCGACATCCTCCGCGGCATCGAGCCGCCACCGCCGCCCGAGCGCGTGGAGGACGACGAGGAGGGGGATACCGAAGTCCCCCAGGTCATCGAGCGCGAAGACCCCCACGCCCAGGAGGCCGCCGAGGACGAGGAGTAGTCCCCGCCCGGTTGGGCCCTGCCCCGGTGCGTGCGAGACTGGAGCCATGGCCCCGGGAGAGGCGGTCGTCGCCCAGAACCGCCGCGCACGTCGCGATTACGAGATCCTCGAGCGATACGAGGCCGGCCTCGCGCTGACCGGCTCCGAGATCAAGTCCATCCGCCTGGGCAAGGTCGACATCCAGGGCGCCTACGGACGTATCCGCGGCGGCGAGGCCTGGCTGCTCGACGCCTACATCGCTCCCTACCAGAACGCCGGCTACGCCCCCCACGAGGCGCGCCGCGACCGCAAGCTCCTGCTCCACAAGAAGGAGTTGCGCCGCATCCGCGCTGCCCTCGACGAGCGCGGCCTCACGCTCGTGCCCCTCAACCTGCACCTCAAGCGGGGCATGGCGAAGGTCGAGCTGGGCGTAGCCCGGGGCATCAAGCGTTATGACAAGAGACGCAAGATCCGCGAGCGCGAGGAAGGCCGCCAGGTCGCCCGCGCCCTTCGCCACTCCGTTTAAACCCGCGTCACTCCTCCCTTGTTCGGCGAAACGCCTGTGCTACGCTGGATCCATCTGGGGACGAAAGGAATCGACAGCAGGGAACGTAACCGGGTAGCAGGCCGAGGTTGGTCGTCACCCTCGTTAATCAGGCGGCCATTTGAGTAAGCGCCGAAGATCGCGAACTCGCTCTCGCGGCATAGCCCGTGAGACGTCTCACCGATAGCTCCCTCCCCAACGGAGTGCGGTGAGGCGCCATAGAAGTTGGGGCGCTGTGAGTTGACGCCGATACCGCTCACCTAAGATTCATCGGCTGGTTCCACCGTATTCGCTCCCCACCTGCGGAGCGGCGGAACGAGACCCCAACTGGTGGGAAAGCCTGTAGGACAATCCGGAGCAGACCCTGGCTGGACCGGGAGTTCGATTCTCCCGCGTCTCCACCAACGCCACTGAACGGGGCCCCGCAAGCGCGGGGCCCCGTCGTTATCCTAGGCCCGACAGGGAGGGTCGCCATGGCGAAGTCCTGCAAGCATGTGTGGCCGATCATGAAGGAGCCCGTCACGAGCCTGGAGTGCCGGCGCTGCGGCGAGGAACGCGAGATCACCCGCGCCAACGCCGACCTCATGTTCCAGGACATGGACTTCACGCCCTTCAAGTGGGCCTTCAGGACCTACGTCGAAGGCATCCTCGCGGGCAGCAGGTAGCGCCATGGATGCCCGTGACCTTCTCCGCGGTCAGCTCACCTGGGTCCATCAGCTCCTCGACGGCACCATGAGCGACTGTTCGCAGGAAACCGCCGACTTCCAGGGCGAGGGCTGGACCGTAAACCCCATCTCCGCCATCTACGCCCACATCGCCATGACCCAGGACGGCATCGTCCACGGCCTCGTCCAGGGGCGCCCGACCCTGCTCGAGTCAGAGGGGTGGGGCGAGAGGCTGGGTCTGGAAGCCGCCGGCCCCCGGGACAGCTCCTCCTGGGCCGGCAAGACCTTCGACCTGGCGACGGTCCGCGCCTACGCCGCGGCCGTCCAGGCCGCGACCGACGCCTTCCTCGCGGAGGCCGGCGACGACGTGCTCGAGCGCCCCATGGAAACGCCCATGGGGGAGCAGCGTGCCATCGACGTGCTCGCCAACGTCGGCGTCACCCACGTCGCCAGCCACTGGGGAGAGATCGCCGCCCTCAGGGGCGTGCGCGGCGAGAAGGGCCTGCCCTTCTAGGCTCCGGTCTTCGCCTCGATCAGCGCGTCCAACTCCGTCTTGAGCCGTCCCAGCACCTCGTCGTACGGGTAGGCGCCCAGCTCCTCCTCGCCCCGCTTCAGGTTCACGAACGTGGGTGCGCACCAGAGCCCCAGGTCCGCGTCGTCCGTCTCCCCCGGTCCGTTCACGCGGCAGCCCATGACGGCAATCGTTATGTCGTGCTCCTTCGCGTAGACCGTCATCTCCTTGACGTCCTGCGCCAGCTCGATGAACGCCTCGTTCTCCACGCGGCTGCAGCTCGGGCAGCTGATGATGTTCAGTCCGCCGTCGAGGAACTCCGGCACCGAGCGGAACCGCCCCGCCTCGATGTCCTCCAGGATCGACTTCCCCGCCTCCACCTCGCGCCACTTCTCCGCGAACGGCAGCGTCAGCGACACGCGAATCGTGTCGCCCACGCCCTGGCTCAGGAGCTGCTCGAAGGCGATGCGCGTCTTGATCACGCCCTCCGGTGGCATCCCCGCCTCGGTCACGCCCAGGTGCAGCGGGATCTCGGGACGCAGCTCCGCGAACCGCTTGTTCCCCGCGATCACCTTGCGCGGGTCGCTGTCCTTCATCGACACCACGTACCGCGTGAACCCGATGTCATCGAGCATCCGCGTGTGCTCCAGCGCGCTCTCGACCATCGCCGTCACGCCTTCGAGGCCGGGCTCGTCCGCGCCCTCGTACTTCTCGTCCATGGCCGGGTCGACCGAGCCGCAGTTCACGCCCACGCGCAGCGCGCAGTCGTGCTTCTCCGCCGTCTCCGCGATGAACGCCACTTTCTCCGCCACCGGCTTCGACTTCTCGTGGTGGTACAGGTGGCCGGGGTTGTAGCGGACCTTGTCGACATGCGGCGCGACCTGCGTCACGAGCCGGTAGCTCTCCTGCAGGTCGACCACAAAGTTGGCCTCGGGAACCGCCTCGCGCACCTGTCCCAGGCACTCGACGTCCTTGCGGCTGTCGACGGCCACGCGCACGAGCCCGGCGCCGGCCCCGTGGATCATCCGCACCTGCTCGATCGTCGCCTCCACGTTCTGCGTCTTCGTCGCCGCCATCGACTGCACGACGACCGGCGCCCCGCCGCCGATGGTGATCGAACCCGCTTTCACCGCACGCGTTTCTGCTCGCTTCATGCTGGGGAGTGTAGCCCGAGTCCCGTGAACGGCGATAGGAGGCCGCTTACCCCCACCACGACCGGTCGATGCCGGTGAACGCGACGAACGGCGCCAGCAGCACGACCACGATCGACGCCAGCGCCAGCAGCGGACCTCGGTTCATCGACGTGAACCGCTCGCGCGGACCCTCGTAGGCGCCGCCGCTCGCCTCGACGATGCGGCGGCGCTGCGTCCGCAGGCGCAGGCTGTTCGCCATCACGCTCACCGAGCTGAGCGCCATCGCCCCGCCCGCCACGATCGGGTTGAGGAGCCCTGCCATCGCGATGGGGATGGCGATGACGTTATAGCCGAACGCCCAGCCGAGGTTCTGCCGGATCGTCCGCAGCGTCGCCCGGCTCAGCAGGATCGCCTCCGCGATCTTGGCGATGTCGCCGTGCAGGAGCGTCACGTCGCTGGCTTCGATGGCCGCGTCGGCGCCCGTGCTCATCGCGATGCTGACGTCGGCCTGCGCGAGCGCGGCCGCGTCGTTGATGCCGTCTCCCGCCACCGCCACGCGCAGGCCCTGGTCCTGCAGCTCCCTCACGAGCGCCAGCTTCTCCTCGGGACGCAGCCCCGCCCGCACCTCCTCGATGCCGAGGGCGCGGGCGGCGGAGAGCGCGCTCCGCTCGCTGTCGCCCGTCGCCATGATCGTGCGCACCCCCAGCGACCGCAGCGTCGCGATCGCCTGCGCCGCGTTTGCCTTGAGCGGGTCCGCGAACGCGAGCGCTCCCGCGTACCCCCCGTCGACCGCGATCAGCGCCGTCGTCCACCCCTCCGCCTCCATCCGCGCGAGCGCGGCCTCCGCCTCCCCATCGAGGGCGATGCCCCGCTCCTCGAACAGCCGTCGCGTCCCGATGAGCACCGTGCGCCCGCCGACCTCTGCCGTCAGCCCCGCTCCCGGCAGCGCCTCGAATGTATCCGCGGCCGCGATGTCGAGCCCCCGCGCCTCTGCCGCCTCCACCACCGCCGCGCTCAGCGGGTGCTCGCTCAGCGCCTCGACCGCTGCCGCCAGCGCCAGCGTCTCGTCCTCCCCGAACCCCGGCCCCGTCGCGACCTCGACCAGCTCCGGCCGCCCCTCGGTCAGCGTGCCCGTCTTGTCCAGCACGACCGCGTCGATCCGGGCCGCCGTCTCCAGCGCCTCCGCGTTCC
>JAJEIT010000084.1 GCA_022827945.1 Dehalococcoidia bacterium
ATGAGCGGCTACGCCGCCATCACCGGCGATCCCGATCGCGAACCGCTCCACGGCGGCGGACCGTGGTGCGCGTACGTCAACGGTCTCACTGCTTCGGTCGGGGCGATGGCGGCGCTGCGCACGGCTGAGCACACCGGCCGCGGCCAGCTCGTGGATGTGTCCGCGATGGACGCGATGACGGCCCTTCACCAGTGGAGCATCGTGCTCGCGACCCACCAGGGTGTCCGCAAGCGCCGTTCCGGGAACCGCCACGCGGAGTCGTTCCACCCGCTCGGCATCCTCCCCTGCAAGGATGGTGCCGTCTGCATCGCCGTCTCCAGCCCGACCCAGTGGGAGGGGTTCTGCCTCGCCCTGGAGATGCCCGAGCTCCTCGACGACGCGCGCTTCGCCACCGGCGGCGACCGCTTCGACAACGCCGGCGAGCTCGACGCCATCATCCTGCCGTGGCTGCTGGAACGCCCCCGCCGGGAGATCGTCGAGCGGCTGCAGGAGTGCAACGTGCCCACGAGTCCCGTCCTCGATGTGCTCAGCGTCCAGGACGACGAGCAACTCGCCGACCGGGGCTTCTGGCAACCGCTGCCCCACCTCGGCGAAGGGGTGGTCGCGCCCTCGCTTCCCGTGCGCGGACCGGTTGCCAATGAAGGGCGCCCCCGCGCCCCCGAGTTCGGCGAAGACACGGAAGCGGTGCTCGACGACCTGTCCCTGGACGAGCCTCCCGCCCCCTCCCGTCCGCTATCGACCCTTCCCCGGCCGCTTCCGCTGGAGGGCGTGCGCGTCGTCGAGCTCTCGATCGCCTGGGCGGGACCGCTCGCCGCCCGTTTCTGCGCCGACCTCGGCGCCGATGTCATACGCGTCGAACACCCCGGCGCGCGAGGGAACGGGCTCCGGCCGGACGGGTCGCCCATGCGCGCCCCCGAGGGCTGGCGCTGGGGCGAGCTGCCCCCGCCCGCCTACCGCGCCGGCATCTTCCCCGACGCCGATCCGGGCGAACGCCCCTGGAACCGCAACGGCCCCTTCAACAAGATGCAGCGCAACAAGCGCTCCCTCGCGTTGGACCTGCAAGCCGAGCCCGGACGTGACGTCTTCCGCCGCCTGCTCGCGGAGGCCGACATCCTCCTCGATAACTACCGCCCCCGCGCCCTCGACCGCCTCGGCTTCGACTACGAGGCGGTCGCCGCCATTAACCCCCGCATCGTGCGCATCTCAATGTCGGGGTACGGCTCGACGGGCCCGTACCGCGATCGTGGCTCCTGGGGCCCGATCCTCGAGGCGCACTCGGGCCTTGCCGCCACCACCGGGTACGAGGGCGGCGGCCCCGTGAAGCAGGGCGCCGCCTTCCCCGACGGCATCGGCGGCCTCACGGGCACGTTCGCGCTTCTCGACGCCCTCCGCGAGCGTGACCGCACGGGCCGGCCCGTGTACGTGAACCTCTCGCAGCTTGAGTCGTACGTCTCCATCGGCGGCGAGTTCGTCATCGCCGCCTCAGCAGGTGGTGAGGCCCTGGCGAGGCGCGGTAACCGGTCCCCAGCCTTCGCCCCGCAGGGCGTCTACCCCTGTCGCGGGGACGACAACTGGGTCGCGATCACGGTCCAGTCGGACGCTGCGTGGAGCGCCCTCGCGGAGCTCATCGATAGCCCCGCCCTCGCCGACCCCGCGCTGCGCGCCGAGGCAGAGCGCCGCCGGCGTCACGATGCCGTCGACGCCGAGATCGCCTCCTGGACGGCCTCCCGGGACGCGCACGAAGTGGCCGCGCTCCTGCAGGAGGCCGGGGTCGCCGCCGGACCAGCGCTCTCGAATCTGGAGATGGTCGCCGACCCGCACCTGCGCTCCCGCAACATGATCGTCCCCATCGACCACCCCGACGCGGGAACGCGCGAGTTCCCCGGCTTCCCCATCCACTTCTCGGAGACGCCGGTCGAGCGCTTCGACGGCGCCCCGACCCTCGGACAGGACAACGAGGCGATCCTGCGCGACCTCCTCGGCTACAGTGGAGACGAGTACGCCGCGCTCCTGGCCTCCGGCGTCGTCGCCGACAGCCCGCCGCGGTGACGGTGATGCCGTCATTGTGAGAAGAATCACAAAACGGTAGGCTGGACGAACAGGAGCCGGGCGGGCAATGGCGACCATAAAGGCGACGGCTCTCACCTCCCTCTACTCGACCGATCGGGCGCTGTTCCTGACCGTTCTCGGCGGGCTGGTCGCGAGCATCGTCGCGACGATCGCGCTGCGTGCCGGCGATGGAGGCGGCGCCGGCTGGATCTGGGTCTGCACCTGGGCGGAGGTCCCCCCGCCCGAGTTTCCGCAGGCGATCTTCACCTTCGCCATCGAGCCTATCCCTATCTTCCTCATCGCCCTCGCCGGCGTCTGGTACCTGCGAACGCGTCAGCGGGCGCAGGCCTCGCACGCGCGGCGGCTCGTCTCGAACGCGCGCGTGGCCGCCTACCTCGGGGGCCTGGGGCTCGTGCTGTTCACCGTCTTCGGTCCCATCGCTGCCTACGACGGAACCTTCCTGACCCTGCACATGGTGCAGCACTTCATCCTCATCACGACCGCGCCGCCCCTCATCCTTCTCGGCGCGCCGATGACGCTCTGGCTGATCGCGTCCGGCAAGGAGCGCCGCCGCCGTGTCATCTACCCGGTGCTGCACTCGGGAGCCTTCCGCGCCTTCACGCACCCGCTCGTGGGCGTGTTCCTCTTCGCCGCCGTCCCCCTGTTCTGGTACGTCACACCCGCCTTCGAGGCGAGCCTCGAGAGCGCGCCGCTCCACTTCATCGGCTACGCCATCTTCCTGTTCGCGGGACTGCACTACTGGTGGCCGGTTGTCGGCGGGAACCCCACGCGCTGGAACCTCTCCTACCCGGTGCGCCTCGTGTACCTGCTCGCGCTCGTGCCCATTCACGCCTTCCTCGGGCTCATCTTCCACGAGCCCGACAACGTCATCTACGAGCAGCTGGCGACCATTCCACGCGCCTGGGGACCGGGCCCGCTGCTGGACCAGCAGATCGCGGGCGCCATCATGTTTATCGCCGGGGAGGCACTGGGGCTCATCGCCCTGCTCCTCGTCGCCTGGCAGTGGGCCTCGCACGAGGAGCGCGTCGGCCGCCGTCTCGACGCCGCCGACACCAGCAACGAGTGGCGCCCGTTCGTGCCGAAGGGGCAGTAGGAAGTGAAGCCCTTGAGACTACCGGCGCTGCTCGTGACGTCCCTGCTGGCTGTCGTTCTGGTGGCGTGCGGCGGAGCCGATGGCGGCAACGAGGCCCCCTTCGAGGTCGAGGGCCCGCCCCGGCCCGTCGAGACCGGCGATGCCGGCGACGACGCCACGCAGGCCGCTTCCGGCGCGCGCGAAGCGTCTGAGTTTATCTACCGCGGCGCCCGCGCCACGCCGCCCCTCCCCAAGCCCGACGTCGTCCTGACCGACACGAACGGCGATCCCTTCGACTTCCTCGCCAAGACCGAGGGCTACCTCACCCTCCTCTACCTCGGCTACACCCACTGCCCCGACATCTGCCCGACCCACCTGCTCGAACTCTCGAAGGTGTTGGAGGAGATGGATCCCGAGCTCGTCGAGCGCATCCGCGTCGTCTTCATCACGACCGACCCCGCACGCGACGACGCAGCCGCCATCCGCCGCTGGCTCGACCTCTTCGACGCCAGCTTCATCGGCCTCACCATCGAACCGGAGACGCTGTCCTCGCTGCTTACCTTCCTGGGCATGCCGCAGATCACGAAACGGGACATCGGCGACGGACGCTACGTCGTGAACCACCCGACCATCTTGATCGCCTACACGCCCGACAACCTCGGGCACATCGTCTACCCGTTCCTGCAGGGTGGCGGCCTCCGCGCGATCATGAGTCACGACCTGCCCCTCCTCGCCGAGCACGGCTGGCAGGAGCCTTCGTGACCCTGGCGCCAAAGGGTTGGCGGCTCGCTGCTGCAGCTGTCGTGGCGCTGGCCCTCGGCGCCCTGGTCGGCTGTGGCGACGACCGCGCCGACAGCAGCGCGATCGAGATCAGCAACGCCCGCGCCCGGTTCACGACGACGGACATTGGCGCTGTCTACTTCGACATCCGTAGCACGGGCGCCGGCGACCGGCTCCTCGGAGCCTCCGCTGCGATCGCTGCTGACACGCAGGTCCACGAGGTCGTGTCCGAAGGCGGGAGCTCCATGATGCAGCCGGTCGAAGGCGGCATTCCCATCGACCCCGGCGGCCACGTCAGCCTCCAGCCGGGCGGCTACCACGTCATGGTGCTGGGCGTCGACGAGGTACCCGAGCCGGGCACGACCTTCGAGGTTGTCCTCGAGTTCGAGCGGGCGGGTCGCATGACCATCACGGTCCACGTCCAGGAGTTCGGCGGCGAAGACGGCGGCATGGATTACGAGTCCATGGCTGACCGGGAAATGGACGGCGAAGGGTCGGGCCACGAGTAAGCCTGATCGCGTGCGCCTCGTTCGCACCGCCGTTCCGGGGCTCGCGTAGACTCACGCCACTTCCACGACAGAGGGAGCCTCGCATGCAGATCGGCGCCATCTTCCCCCAGACGGAGATCGGCTCGGACCCGTCCGTCATCCGCGACTTCGCCCAGACGGCCGAGGGCCTCGGCTACTCCCACATCCTCGTCTACGATCACGTCATCGGCGCTGTCCCCGAGCGTGAGCCGAAGCTGTGGGGCCCCTACACGCACGAATCCGCCTTCCACGAACCCTTCGTGCTCCTCGGCTACCTTGCCGCTGTCACCGAGCGCGTCGAGCTCGTCACCGGCGTCATCATCCTGCCCCAGCGCCAGACCGTTCTCGTCGCCAAGCAGGCGGCGGAGGTCGACATCCTCTCCGGAGGACGCCTCCGGCTTGGCGTTGGCACCGGCTGGAACTACGTCGAATACGACGCCCTCAATGAGCAATTCACCAATCGTGGGAAGCGCCAGGAAGAGCAGGTCGACCTGATGCGCCGGCTCTGGGCCGACCCCGTCATCGACTACACGGGCCAGTGGCATCGTGTGGACCGCGCCGGACTCAAGCCTCTCCCGGGGCGGCAGATCCCCGTCTGGTTCGGTGGCTTCACCGAGCCCGCCTTCAGGCGCGCCGCCCGCCTCGGCGACGGGTTCATGTTCGGGAGCGGCACCCCCGAGGCGCGAGCCACGGTCGAGACCATTCGGGGCTACCTCGCCGACGAGGGTCGAGATCCCGCCGGCTTCGGCTTCGAAGCGATGATGAACTACGGCGACGGCCCCGAGAACTGGGCCGCCGAGGTGGAGCGCTGGCGCGAGACCGGCGTCGACTACGTCTCCATGCGGACCATGAACGCCGGGCTCGAGAGTCCCCGCGACCACATCGAGGCGCTCGAACGCTACTGGCGCGAGGTTGGCGGCTAGCTCAGGACCCCGCCAGCCGCTCCCAGCGCAGGATGCCCGCGATCGACTTCGCGTCGATGATCCGTCCGCTGTCCACCGCCGCCCCCGCCTCGTCTCGCGTGAGCCGCACGATCTCGATGTCCTCGTCCTCGTCGCCCGGCAGCGGGTCGGGTGTGAGGCCGGTGCAGAGGAAGAGATGGATGTACTCCGTCGCGTAGCTCGGCGCGATCCAGAAGCCGCCCAGCGGCGCCACCTCGCGGGCCCGCATCCCCACCTCCTCGCGCAGCTCCCGCGCCGCCGTCTCGGCAGGATCCTCGCCCGGCTCGAGCGTGCCCGCCGGAATCTCCAGCAGTCGCGTGCGAGCCCCATGCCGGTACTGCTCCACGAGCAGGAGGCGCCCGTCGCTGTCCACGGGAATCATGCAGACCGCCCCCGGGTGGTAGACCATCTCGCGGCGAAACGTGTGCCCTTCCGGGGCCCGGAGCGTCTCCATGCGTATGTCGTACAGCCGCCCCTCGAACACCGTCTCGCTGCCGATGAGCCTCGGATGATCCCGCATGACACCTCCAGCCGGGCCTCGCTGCGGGGCCCGCCGCGAGGTGTCAGGGTAGCGCCCGAAGCCGGTAAGCGTGCTGACTGTATGCGCGTGGTACGGTTCCCGCACAGGAGGTAAAGATGCCCGGAGCGCTCAAGCAACTCGCCTCGGTCTATCTGCTCCTGGTCGGTCTCGCGGTAGCCGTCCAGTTCGTCATCTTCCCCTTCTACGAGGACCAGGACACCGACCTTTCCGTCTGGAAAGTGCTGGACTGGCTCATGGCCATCGGCCTCGTGCTCGCCGTCGCGGGAGCCTACCTCCGCAAGCGCGCCTTCGACGCTTCCTCCGGGGACGACGCCCCCTGGCGGCAGTACGTTGAGGTGAACGGCCTCTTCTACGCGATGGTGGCGCTTGCCCTGGCCTTCTTCCCCGCCTGGTTCTGGGTTGAGTGGGGTACGTACCCGGAGCGCGCCAGTTGGGTCATCTGGCACACGATCGATACCGCCCTGCCCATCCTGTTCGTGGTGCACGGGCTCCGCTCCTGGCGGGAAGCGAACGCCTAGCCTGTAGTCCCGGGCCAAAGCAAGGAGGAATCCGCATGGCAGCCCTGCACCGAGTGATTGCGCTCTACCTGCTCCTCGTGGGCCTGGCGGTGGGAGCCTACTTCGTCATCTCTCCGCTCCACGCCGGCCAGGCGGGTTGGGATGACGCCCACAGCATCTGGGAGATTCTCAATTGGTTCATGGCGGTTACGGCCGTCCTGCTTGTGCTCGTGACCTATACCGGCACGAAGTATCTTGCCGAAGACGCGTCCTCTTGGGACAAGTTCGTGGCCAACGGACGCTTCCATATCGCCCTGGCGCTCCTCCTTGGATTCTTCAGCAACTGGTTCGCCGACCAGTGGGGCAATGGCGAGCTTGGCCCCGTCCCCTTCCTCTGGGTGGTCATCGACATCGCGATGCCCATGCTGGCCGTCACGATGGCGCTTAAGCTCTGGCGTGAGCCGGAGATGACCTAGCCAGGAGCGAGCCATGCCGGGTTTGAACCTGCCTCTCGCGAAGCGCGCGGGCGCCCTCTATCTGCTGCTGCTGGCAGGCGCGACGGTCATTCACCTGATCATCACGCCCTTCTACCAGCCCGACCACGACCCCGACTTCACCTACTGGGAAGCCTACGACCCGTTCATGATGGCGGGCTCGCTCCTGGTGCTGCTCCTCGCCTACCTCTGGAAGCGCCGTCACGATGCGGCGCTTCCAGAGGCCAACAACTGGCGCGCCTACCTCGAGGCGAATGGCCTGTTCTATATCGGCGGCGTTCAGGCCATCCTGCTCGCCTGGTCCTGGCTCATGCAGGTCTACGGCGACTCCGCCCAGGCTCAGCCGGTCATCTGGCTCCTCGTCGACTCCGTTGGCGTCATGCTGTGGCTGGCGGCAGGACGCCGCCTCTGGCGGGAGGCGGCGTCGGCGTAAGGGCTGCCGGATGGGGTCCGGGTCCGCTAGTCGAGGTAGTCCTTCAGCTTGCGGCTGCGGCTCGGGTGCCGCAGCTTGCGCAGCGCCTTCGCCTCGATCTGGCGGATGCGCTCGCGCGTCACGCTGAACTCGCGGCCGACCTCCTCCAGTGTCCGGCTGCGCCCGTCCTCCAGCCCGAAGCGAAGCTGGAGCACGCGCCGCTCGCGGCTGGTGAGCGTCGCGAGCACGTCCTCGACCTGCTCGCGCAGCAGCTGCTGGCTGGCCGCGTCCGCGGGCGCCAGCGCCCGCTCGTCCTGGATGAAGTCGCCCAGGTGGCTGTCCTCTTCCTCGCCGATCGGCGTCTCCAGCGACACCGGCTCCTGCGAGACCTTCTGGATCTCGCGGATGCGCTCCGGTGAGAACTGGTGCGACGAGTCCTGCTTCGAGCTCTCGACCATGCCGCGCGCGATCTCCTCGCTCGTCGGCTCGCGGCCGTACTCCTGCACCAGGCGCCGGCTCACGCGCACGAGCTTGTTGATCGTCTCCACCATGTGCACCGGGATGCGGATCGTGCGCGCCTGGTCCGCGATGGCGCGGGTGATCGCCTGCCGGATCCACCACGTCGCGTACGTCGAGAACTTGTACCCCTTGCGGTAGTCGAACTTCTCGACCGCGCGGATGAGGCCGATGTTCCCCTCCTGGATCAGGTCCAGGAGCGACATCCCCCGCCCGATGTACTTCTTCGCCACCGACACGACCAGGCGCAGGTTCGCCTCCGTCAGGCGCCGCTCGGCCTTGTCGCCGTTGTGCTTGATCGTGTCGAAGTGGTACCGCAGCCGGTCTTCGAGCGACGTGATCTTCTCGATCAGGCCCTCGGCCGGCGGCAGCAGCTGGTCCTCGCCCCCGGCTTCCTCAGCCATCTGGGAGAACAGGTCGGGCGTGAGGATGTGGGTCACGATGGAGAGCGAGACGATAGCGTGGTGCATCGTCTCCTCGTCCTTGCGCAGCCGCTTCATGCAGTACGTGCGGAAGGGGAGCTCCATCTCCCGGTCGATCAGCCCGCGGAACTGGTCGTCACCGATGACCTCGGTGTAGGTGCTGCGCATCAGCTTGATGCCCTCGGGGTCGCGCCACTTCGGTTCCTTGGGCGGCCATTCGTCTTCGCTGCCCTCGGGTGGCGTCTGCCCCGAGATCACCTTCTCGTAGCGGTCCACGTAGTAGAGCGCGGCCTTGTAGATGGGCAGCAGCTCCGTGAACTGTTCGAGCAGGGTCACGGCCACGCGCGACGCGGAGGGCGGATGCCCGAAGGCGTCCACGTACGCCCTCTCGATGTCGCGCAGATGGATGCCTTCCTCCATCTGGCGGGCCAGGTGCTTCTCGTCGTCGGCCGTAAGCAGGTAGACCTTCCCAATCTCGCGCAGGTACATCCGCACGGGATCGTCGATCCCCTCGGACTCCTCGGTCAGGAGCGCGACGGTCTCTTCTTCTTCCTCCTCGCTCTCGTCGGGATCCTTCTCGTCCTTCTCTTCGTCTTCTTGCGTCGCGGTCGTGTTCCCGGAGAGGTCGTTCTCCTCGTCGCGGCGCTCGTCGAAGTCACCGCTCGAGAGGCGGCTGAGGACGCTGCCGATCATCGCGTCGGCGCTGGTGGAAGAAGTCTGGTCGGTCAACGTTTCGTCGCTCATGCGGCTGACAGGTACCCCCGGTACAGGATCTTGGGACGGCGCGCGGGACACACAACGCCAACGTGATCATAGCACAAATGAGCGCCGACCTGAAGCCGGATCGGCCCTCAAACCGGGGCTTTGTCGAGCTTGACTAGTCCCCTGTCGGGAACCCCGCCTCCGCCCAGGCGTCCGTGCCGCCTTCGACGTTGAACAGCTCCAGGTCGTCGAGCCCGGCCGCCGTCGCGTACTCGGCCGCGAGGGCGCTGCGGCCGCCCATCTTGCAGATGAACAGCACTTCCTTCTTGTCACCGGCGAACTCGCGGATCTGGTCCAGCTCGCCCATCACCGTGTTCACGGGAATCAGGCGCACGCCCTTCGCGTGCACCTCGACGTACTCGTGCGGATCCCGCACGTCGACCATCACGGCGTCGCCGTTGTCGAGCTTCTCCTTCGCCTCTTCGATCGAGAGCCTCGTGAACGGCTCTCGCGGATCTTTCGTAGCCACCGGCACTGCCTCTCGTGTGCGTTGTGAGGGGAAGCCTAGCACGCGGGAGCCGTCTGGCGGCGGCCCCTGCGATGTGCCACGCTGCGCCCATGAGCGACCCCCTCCGCCCCGACCCCGCCGCCGCCCTCGCCGCCTGGGCCGACCGTGTGCGCCTCAATCGCGAGCAGGTCGAGCGCCGCCGCAAGGCCATGCCTCCGCGAGACGACTACTACGCCCCCATCGCCGCCATGTTCCGCGCCGACCCCCACCGCGAGGGCGACGCCACCGTCGAGGCCCTGCGCGCCCTCGTGCGCCCCGACGAGACCGTGCTCGACATCGGCGCCGGCGGTGGGCGCTATGCCCTGCCCCTCGCCCTCCACGCCCGCGAGGTCATCGCCGTCGAGCCCTCCGGGGGCATGCGCGAGGTGCTCGCCGAGGGCATGGCCGAGCACGGCATCGACAACGTCCGCGTCGTGGACAGCCGCTGGCCCGCAGCCGAGCCTCCGCAGGCCGACGTCGCGCTCATTTCGCACGTCGGCTACGACATCGAGGACTTCGGGCCGTTCCTCCACGCGATGGAGGCGGCCGCGAGCCGTCTCTGCATCGCCGTCATGCTGAGCAAGCCCCCGCCCTCGCGTGCCAACCCTTTCTGGGAGGCGGTTCACGGCGAACCCCGCGACCCGCTTCCCGCCCTGCCCGAGTTCCTCGCCCTCCAGCTTGCCCGGGGCCGGCTCTTCGAGGTCTCCTTCGCCGAGTACGACGCCATCGGTTACGGCGACGAGGAAGGCGTGCTGCGCTTCCTCCGCCAGCAGCTCTGGATCGCCGAGGACAGCCCCGAGGAGGCGAAGCTACGAGCCATCCTCCCCGACCACGTCGACTACGAGGGCGAGAACGTCCGGTTCACGCAGGATCCGGGCAAGCTCGGGATCGTGAGCTGGGCGCCGCCCGCGGACGGCTAGCGCGAGCGCGCGTACTTCTTGACCGGCGTCAGCACGATCGGCGTGAGCTCGTCCGCGCCGTACGAGGTCTGCTGGCGCTCCTTCGGGGGCGTGCCGTACGTGGTCGTGCGCTGGCGCGGCAGCCGCCCGATGCTGGAGATCAGCTCGTCCATCGCCTCGGGCGGCATCTCCTGCCCGTGGCTTGCGCCCGCCGCCCGGCTGATGCTCTCGTTCATGAGCGTGCCGCCCATGTCGTTCGCGCCGGCGAGGAGGGCCGCCTTCGAGCCCTCGACCCCCATCTTCACCCACGACACCTGGATGTTCGTGATGAGCGGGTGCAGCGCCAGCCGCGAGACCGCGTGCATCAGGATCGCCTCGCGCCACGTCGGACCCTGGCGCGCGCGCCCCTTCAGGTAGATGGGCGCTTCCATGTGCACGAACGGCAGCGGCACGAACTCGCTGATGCCGCCCGTGCGCGCCTGCAGCTCGCGCAGGCGCAGCAGGTGCCGCGCCCACGAGACCGGCCCGTCGATGTGGCCGTACATGATCGTCGAAGTCGTGGTGAACCCCACCTCGTGCGCCGCGCCCACCACCTCGAGCCACTGGTCGGTGCTCAGCTTGTCCGGGCAGAGGGTGTCGCGTACCTCGTCGTCGAGGATCTCGGCGGCCGTGCCGGGCAGCGTGCCCAGGCCTGAGTCCCGCAGCCGTCCCAGGAACTCCTTCACCGGGATGCCGAGCGTCTCCGCGCCCTGGTGTACCTCCAGCGGCGAGAAGGCGTGGACGTGCATGTCGGGCAGCGCGTCCTTCACTGCCTCGCAGATCTGAAGGTAGGTCTCGCCCGTGTAATCCGGGTGAATCCCGCCCTGCATACAGACCTCGGTGGCGCCGCGATCCCACGCCTCGCGGGCGCGGCGGACCACCTCGTCCAGCCCCAGGTCGTACGGCTTGCCCCGCAGGTTCTCGCTCAGCTTCCCCTTCGAGAACGCGCAGAACTGGCACTTGAAGTAGCAGATGTTCGTGTAGTTGATATTGCGGTTGACGACGTACCGGACGATGTCGCCCGACACCTCCGCGCGCAGCTCGTTGGCGGCGGCGCAGACGTAATCGAACTCCGGCCCGCGCACCTCGAAGAGCCGCGCGATCTCGCCCTCCTCCAGCTCCTCACCGCGCTTCGCCTTCGCGACGAGCGCCGGAACCGGCGAGTGAGGCGGCATTGTGGCGGGCTCGTCCCGCGGGAAGGTGTAGCCGGGCGGTGGCTCCAGAACGGCGCCGGGCGCCCACTCGCCCTCGCGCGCGAAACCGTCGGCGTCCATCGAGCGCAGCACCTGCGTCGCCATCTTCTTGCTCTGCCAGCGGTTGCTGTCCCTGGCGTAGCTCGGGTAGACCGCGAGCCGCTCGGCCAGGTGGTGGCCGGCCGCTTCCGTCTGCCGCCGCAGCTCCTCGAGCTGGGGCCAGGGCGCCTCCGGGTTCACGTGGTCGATGGTGAGCGGCGAGACGCCTCCCCAGTCGCTCAGCCCCGCCGCCACCAGCTTCCCGTACGACTCCGGCATCAGGTTGGGCGGCGCCTGCACGCCGATCTCCGGCCCGAACAGGATGCGCGCCATCGCCAGCGTCCAGAGCAGGTCGTCGAAGTCGGGTTCGGGCGCGTTCGCCATCTTCGTATCGGGCTTCGCCCGGAAGTTCTGGATGATCAGCTCCTGGATGTGCCCGTGCGCCTCGTGCACGTCGCGCAGCGCCAGCAGCGACTCGATGCGCTCACGCCGCGTCTCCCCGATGCCGATGAGGATGCCCGAGGTGAACGGCACCTGGATCTCCCCCGCGAGCCGCATCGTCTCGATGCGAGCCGCCGGGTCCTTGTCGGGCGAGCCGAAGTGGACCTGGCCCTTCTCCAGCAGCCGCGGCGAGATGCTCTCCAACATGATCCCCTGCGAGACCGACACATCGCGGAGGAGGGCGATGTCCTCGCGCGTCATAACGCCGGGGTTGGCGTGGGGCAGCAGCCCCGTCTCTTCCGCCACGATCCCCGCCACCTCGGCCAGGTAGGAGATGGTCGTCTCGTGGCCGAGGGCGGCTAGTTCCTCGCGCGCCACCTTGTAGCGCAGCTCCGGCTTGTCCCCGAGCGTGAAGAGCGCTTCCGTGCAGCCTGCGGCTGCTCCGGCGCGCGCGATCTCCAGCACCTTGTCGATGCTCATGTAGGCGCGCTCGCCCCGCTTCGGCGGCTGGGCGAAGGTGCAGTAGTGGCAGACGTCGCGGCAGAGCTTGGTCAGCGGGATGAAGATGTTGCGAGAGTAGGAGATGACGTGGTCGTGGGCCTGGTCGCGGAGAGCGCCCGCTGCCGCCGTCAGGGCGGCAAGGTCGGTTTCGGAGGCAAGGGCGAGAGCCTCGTCGTGGGTGGGGCTCACGCCGGCCAGCGCTCGCGCCAGCACAGCCTCGGTCGTCTCGTGCATGCAC
>JAJEIT010000048.1 GCA_022827945.1 Dehalococcoidia bacterium
CGGCGGGGTCCGTTCCCCTTGCGCACCAGGGGCCCCCCCACCCCGGTTGGGGGGTCGCCAACTTGGCCCACCCACTTCTCGACCCGTCCGGTGGTCGGGAGGCTGGCGAGGTAGCGGGAGGTGAGGTCCCGCAGTTCATCCCAGTCGAAGGCGCCAACGAACACGAAGGTCGCATCGCTGAAGTCCGCGAAGCGCTCGGCGTAGACCGCCCGCACCCGCTCGAGGTCGAGCTCCTCGAGGAGATCGAGGGTGAGCGGCCGGGCCCGGTGGTGGTTCTGTGCGAGGACCGTGTTCGCCTTGTCGAAGAACGCGGAATCCGGGTCGGTAGCGCGAGTCTCGGCGCTGGTGCGCAGCCTCGTCTCATACGTCGAGAAGTAGTTCGCATCGAACCGGGGTTCGGTCACGTACAGCGTGATCAACTGGAACAGGGTCTCCAGGTCTTCGGGCGAGGCGTTCCCACTCAGCCCTTCGAAGAGCGCACTGATATAGGGGGCAACCGACACCCGCTTGCCGGCCAGCAGCTTGTCGAGCGTCACGCTGTCGTGCAGGCCGACGCCGCTGCCGGAGGCGATGTCGGCGGCGTACAGGGCGGATACGTGGTCCGCATCGGAGACGAGGGAGTGGCCGCCCGGGCTGAAGGCCGTGAGCAGCACCTCGTCGTTCCGGAAGTCGGTCTGCTTGGCGATCACGGTCACACCGTTCGAAAGGGTCCACCGCACCGCATCGATCGACTCGACCTGCTCCTCCGCGGTAATGCTCCCTGGAGTCGGGAGGGTTGCCATGAGCGGGAGGTCGTCGAAGTCGTCCTCGTACGCCTCAACCTGGAGCGCGTCGGCGCCCTTCAGCTGCGCGGCCATGGCCGCGCTCAGGACTTCGTCGGAGCTGGCCTCGGGATCCTCCGGCCGAAGGACGAGCAGCACGGTGTCTCCGGGATCCGACCAGGACGCCCCCAGCACATCGACGTCGGCCAGCGAGACCTCCGGAATCAACTGCTGGTACAGCTCCCACTCCGCCTCCGCGCCCGGAACCGGGATCCCGGAGAGGAAGTGGGTGCGGTACTCGCCGGCCAGCAGCTCGGAATCCCGCTGGTCGCGCTCCTTGTAGAGGCTCTCGACCGAGCTCAGCAGGTTGACTTTCTCGCGGGCCAGCTCGGAGGCGGTGAAGCCGTGCTGGCGCACGCGCTGCAGCTCCTCCAGCAGGGCCGCGAATCCCCCCTCGATGCCGTCCGGCTCGGTCACGACCGAGAACTGCACGATGTCGGTGGGCCTTACAAACGCTCCCTGCGCGCCTCCCGCCCACAGCCACGGGGGATCGGCGGCCTGGCCCCGTTCGAACAACCGCGCGTTCAGCATGAGGAACGCCAGCTGCTGCGTTACGGAGCGCTTGAACCACGCAAGATCCTGGCCGGAGTCCGGGGGCGTCTTCTGCACCAGGATCAGCTGCGTACCGGGCGCCTCGGGGTCGGTGAAGATGTCGATGCGCGGTTCCTCGTGCGACGGAACCTCGAACGCGGGCAGGGCCGTCGGTGGCGCAACAGCCGCCCGTTCCTGCTGCGCCTCGCCCTCGGGGGGTGGTGCGAAGTGCTGCTTGATCCTGGCCTCGATGAGGGCGGGGTCGAGGTCGCCCACCGCTACGAGAGCCATCAGCTCCGGTCGATACCAGCGCTCGTAGTAGGCGCGCAGTTGCTCGACGGGCGCGTTCTCGACGACCTCGGGCAGTCCGATGGGACTGCGCTCGGAATAGCGGGAGGCGCCGAAGAGGGCCTGGTAGATGCCGTCTCGCCAGCGGGAGTCGAAGCCCTGGCCGAGGCGCCACTCCTCGAGCACCACGCCACGCTCCAGTTCGACCTCCTCCGGTTCGAAGCTGATGGCGTAGGCCCAGTCGCTGAGGATCTGGAACGCCTTCTCGAGGATCTCGGGATCGTCGGTCGGGATTTCGAGGAAGTACACGGTCTCGTCGTAGCTCGTGTACGCGTTCAGGTGGGCGCCAAAACTGGATCCGATGGACTCGAGGTAGTCCACGATCTCCTGCTTGGCGAAGCGCTCCGTGCCGTTGAACGCCATGTGCTCGACGAAGTGGGCCAGTCCCCGCTGCTCCTCCTCCTCGTGCACGGAACCGGCCTTGACGACGAGCGACAGGTGCAACCGCTCGCGCGGTTCTTCGTTGCGCCTGATGTAGTACGAGAGCCCGTTGCTGAGGGTTCCCCGCACGACTGCGGGATCGAAGATGAGGTTCCCGTCGGGACCGATGACCTCTGGCGCTGGGGCGGCGGTCGGCTCGGGGGTGGGAGTGGGGGTCTCCGCCGCGGGGGTGGCTGTCGCCGTCGCCGTTGCCACCGCCGATGAGGGCGTTGCTGTCGGCGCGGGTTCATCGGGCGTGGCGGTGACGGTGGGCGAGGGCTCGGTGCCGGGCGAGTCCGAGCCGCACGCCGCCAGTGCCACCGACAGCAAGACGACGCAGAGCAGAACTACCGCTGACTTCAGGGTCACGTCTCTCTATCTCACTTCATGGGGTGCGTGCGCCGGAGCACAGGACGGGAGGTTCTGGGGCGAACGCGGCTGGCCGCATTCTTCCCAACCGGCCGCCTATGCGCAGCCCCGTGGGAGCAGCGCTGAGGGCGAGCAACCCGTTCGGGGGTTACTCGCTCGCCATCAGCCAGGGGAGCGGGCTAGCCCCCGCCGGCCGAGCCCTGGGTCCAGATGTGGTCGATGCGCGTGCGGTGGATGAACCACTCGCCGTCGACCTTCTTGTAGACGTCGTTGTAGACGCCCAGGAGACCCACCGGATTCGGGTTGTCGCCCATGCCCAGGTCGAGCAGGAACCAGCTTCCGGTCGCGCTGTCCGGGCCGGTGAGCTCGACCCAGCCGTTCGTCGTCGCGTGCATGAACGAGAAGGGCTTCGGGCTGTGCCCGGCAACCTCCTTGTACTGCCTGCGGATCTCGTCCCGGCCGACCCAGTCGCCGTAGGGCAGGTCGTCGCTGAATTCGCAGACGGCGTCTTCCGTGAAGAGCATCGCCATCTCGTCCGTGCGGTGGCTGTCGAACAGCTGCGAGTAGAGGACCCGCAGCTGCTTGATGGCTTCGATCTCGAGATGCTCTTCGAGGGTTGGTGGCTTCACGCCCATGGCAGATCGCTCCCCTTGAGATGTGCTGCTCAGGATACCGCCGTCGGGCGAGCGTTAGCCGCCGGTGACGGAAAGCGTCGCGCCCGTGACCCAGGAGGCGGCGGGAGAGGCGAGGTAGACGACGGCAGCGGCGACGTCCTCGGGCTCGCCGATGCGCTGAAGTGGCAGCATCGCGCCGAGCCCCTGCCGCAGCTGCTCCTCGCTCATGCCGGTGTACTCGATCATCACTTCCGTGGGGATGGGACCGGGGGAGACGCCCACGACCCGCACTCTCGGCGCGAGCTCGCGGGCGAGCGTCATGGTCAGGCTGTTCACGCCGAACTTGGCGGCGGCGTAGGGGCCGTTCATCGGGGAGGGCTGCGTGGCGGCAGCGGAGGAGATGTTGACGATCACGCCGCCCTCTTCGCCCATGACCCGATTGGCAGCCCTTGCGCCCGCCCAGACGGACTTGAGGTTGAGGGCGATCTGGTTGTCCCAGGCCTTCTCGGGGGTGCCGAGGATCGTGCGGGCGGTGCGGTCCTGGGCGCCACCGACGTTGTTGACCCAGATGGTGAGCTTGCCGAACTCGGCGACGGTGGCGTCGGCGAGCGCCTCGATCTGGTCGACTTCCAGGAAGTCCGTGGTCCGAGCGAGCGCCCGGCCTCCGGCGGCCCGGATCTTCTCCGCGACCGCCTCGATCTCGTGCGTTCGGCGCGCGGCGACAACAACCGCAGCGCCGGCCTCCGCGAGGCCGACGGCGATGCCCTCGCCGATGCCCCGTCCGGAGCCCGTGACCACGGCCACATGTCCATCGAGTCGAAAGAGGTCGAGGATGCTCACATTTCCCTCGTTCCTGTGGGCCCGCCACTGACGGCCAACGTCTGGCCCGTAATCCACTCGGCCGCGGGCGAACAGAAGTAGACCGCGGCGGCGCCGATGTCCTCGGGCTTGCCGGCGCGTCCGGCAGGCAGCTGCGAGCCCATGTTCTCAACTGCGGCCTCATCCACCTTCATCGTCTCGAAGAACATTTCCGTCGGGACGAGGCCGGGAGCGATGCAGTTGACCCTGATCTTCTGCGGGGCCAGCTCCATCGCCAGGGTCTTGGTCATGTTGATCATGGCGGACTTCGTCGCCGCGTAAGGCCCGGCGCTGGGGGAGGCGCCCCAGGCGGCAACCGACGAGATGTTGATGATGTTGCCGCCCTCGGTCATCTGCTCGGCAGCGGCCCTCGCTCCCCACCAGGCGGTCTTCAGGTTGAGGTCGACGAGGGTGTCCCAGACATCCTCCGGTGTGTCGACAAGGTTGCGCTGGGTGCGGTCGAGATTGCCGCCCGCGTTGTTGACCCAGATGGTGAGCTTGCCGAGATCGGCGACGGTCGCCTCGGCGAGGCGGTCGTTCGCGGGCCAGTCGAGCACGTCCATCCCCACGGCGAGGGCTCGACGGCCGAGCGCCCGGACCTCTTCGGCCACGCCCTCGACCTCATGGGTGCGGCGCGCCGCGACGGCGACGTCCGCGCCCGCCTCGGCGAAGGCCAGGGCGATGCCGCGGCCGATACCGCGGCCTCCGCCCGTGACGACCGCCACATGTCCATCAAGCCGGAACTGGTCGAGAACACCCATGCCGGCGGCATCCTACGGGATTGACAGCCGGCGGGTACGACACGGTCAGCGAGAGGGCGTCTGGTACCCCTAGCCTGACTGTAGGTAGGACCTTCGAACTGGTACAGCTGCTGTAAACGACACCGCAGCGGGACTCGTCGCTTCGGCACCGGGTCACGGTAAGGGCGGTGTCGCCGGTTCAACCGGGTTCACCCATCCGGCTAACGGGGCGTTCGAACCCGCCTAGGTGGGGTGCTGGCCACCACCGATGCTGCGTAGTCCCTGCTGGACACGCACAGCATCCCGGCGCGGGGAGCCGGCTCTACTCTGGGAAAGGCTGCGGCGTGCCGTAGATATCCTCCAGCGATGCGAAGACGGCGGGGAAGTCTTTCCGGATCAGCTCCCTGCTCGTGGCCCGTGGGCCCACCTCATCGGTGACTCCGAGGTAGGCGCTGCTGAGCACCGCGAAGAACTCGAAGACATCGTGCATCATGTGGGTTCCCGGGTAGACGTTCGCCTCCAGGGCTGCCCCATAGAACCGTTCCCATTCCTCGTCGTCCTCCGCCGTCAGGCAGAGGTTCTGGATGCCGTGCGCGAACTCGTGGACGGTGACATTCAGGTTCAGCTGCGACGCGTCCCCGATGAGGACCTCCTCGGAGGTGGCCGACACGGGCTGGCCCTCGACCGCGCCCAGGCCACGGATGGCCATGGACTCATAGGTCCGACCGGTGAAGTCCGCCCGGCCAGCCAACCGCGCGAACTCCGGCAGGGTGGTCACGAACTCGTCTTCGGGGATGATGGCCAGGGCGGCTTCTTCGTCTGCCAGGCAGGTAACGATGTCCTCCCTCGCCGTCCCCAACATCCAGCGGATCACCTCTCCGGCCGCGGTGAGGGCTGCGGGATCCACCTGTGCGGCCGCCTTGATCAGGACGCCATCAACGAGGAGCGCTTGCGTGTAGTAGTCGGAAGGCGCCGGGGCAACCTGCAGGGTGTCGAGCGTGGCCCGCCGCGCCGCACCGTGAGCCGCCACATCTCCCTCGCACAGCCAGCCGATGACCCGGACTCCGGCGTTCAGGCCGTGCCATCCCTCGGTCACGGCGATGCGCTCCACAGCGTCGATCACGCAATACTGCGGGGCTTCCTGCCGCCGGTACCGCAGCTCATAGAAGACCTGCTCCCCGACCGTGATCTCCTCCATCGAGGTGAACTCGAACAGCGAGTAGGAAGGCCATTCGCTCGCTACGTCCTGCTCCAATCCGTCCCTGACCGCCTCGGCGTACTGCGCGAGCGTGCGCCCGATGGGCCCAACGGGCCTGGCGGAGAGGACAGCCCAGGGTTCGCGGCGCTCGTACCGGTGCTGTTCCCACCGACTCCAGCCCTCCTCGAAACTGATGAGGTATCCGATCTCCGCGAACGCTCCATGGATGGCCGTCCTGAGAGGGCCCGGCGTGGGTTCATGCACTCGGGGCAGCGGCACCTCCACGAGGACGGCGTTGCTCTGGTCAAACCGTCCCGAACTGCTTCGCATGGACATGTCGAGAGGCGTGTTCAGCGTGCGCCAACGGCCGTCCTCGGGACGGGTGCTGACGAACAGGAGCGAGGGGTCGGAGACTCGTCGCCACACGGTCACTTCGACGTTCACCGTAATGCCGCCCCCAAGCGGAACCTCAACAAGGATGGCGTTGCTCTGGTCGAACCGTCCCGAACTGCTTCGCATGGACATATCGAGGGGCGTGTTCAGCGTGCGCCAGCGGCCACCCTCCGGGCGAGTGCTCACAAACAGCTGGGTTGGGTCAGAGATGCGCCTCCACACCGTCACCTCCACAGCCGCTGTCGCCGGCTGCCCCGGGGTCAGCTCTGTGGTAATCGTCTCCGGTGCGACCTCGCACATGACCCACTGGACCGATTGTGGAGGCCTACTGGCCGTGACGACGATGCGAAGGCTCTCGATGTTGGCGCCTGCCACCCTGATCACCGCGTCGGGGCGGCGTTCGGGGTTCTCGATGCCGGAAACGATGCACCGGTCGAACCTCTCCGACCGGATCCACAGCTGGTGCGGCCCGTCGGGTAGCTGGAGGCGGAAGGTTCCCGGTGCTCGCGTTACCCAATCTTCGAATCTGCCACTCGCGGCCTGCGCCGCTACGAAGGCACCTGCAACGGGCCGACCGCTTTCGTCGACGACTGTTCCCGTGACCTCGTGCCGTGACTCCTGTGCCTCACTCACCGATATCCACGAACCAAGCGCAACCACCAATGTCGCAACCACTGCGACTCCAACGAGCGATAGACGGATGGAAGACATTGAGGGCTCGCGCGGACCCTACCGGACGTGGCGAACCAGTGCTAATTCAGGCCATTGTTCCGACGGTCGCATCAGGTGTCTTCGCAGAGGCGGGGGAGTCTCTGTGCGAGCGGTTGGGGGCACCGTTCCAGGGGGCGCGTCCCCGCCGCCACAGGCGGCCTTCGGCGAGGACATGAACGACTACCTGAGGGGGAGTGAACTCACAGAGTCTCGCGCGTTCGTCCAGTCCTTCGTCAAGGAAGTCGCGGTTGCCCCGGAGGGCCACGATCCGCTACACCATTCCCATGCCTCAAGACAGCCCTATCGGCAGCCAAGACTCCGAGAGCCTGGCTCTGCCCAGCGCGGTTCTACCTACGGTCAGGTTTGGTACACCTGACGGGACTGTACTACGAACTTCGAACTGGCCGTGGCGCTGTAGCCAGACACCAGGTCGCAGTCTGCGGGCGATCCGCCGGAACCTTGTGAGTTACCCCCCGCTCACCATTGCAGAGACATCGGCATGACGGAGCGCTCGTGCGAAAAGGGATGCGCCCGCTTCTTCGTGGTGCTCTCCTTCTGAGGAGTCGTCGACGTTCGGCCCTTCGCAAGCGACCGCCTCCGTGGGTCGAACTTCGTGCACTCCCTAGTTTCGCGGCGAGGTAGCATCCCGCCCCAGTTCGCCCCCCTGCACCGAATTGCAGGATGCAGTCATCCGGAGTCTACGCATCGGACTCCGTCGTTCTCTCCCTGGAGTGCCGGAACCAACGAAACCGCGACCTCGCTCGTCGGGCTCGTCGGGCTCGCCTAGAAGCACCGGCTCCGCTCCCGTCGCCTGACTCTGCACTCCCTGCCGGGTCCTCCCCGCCTCCATGCCACTCGCCTGTCGCGAGCCAGATCTCGTAGTGAAGGAGCCACTCGCATGCCCACGGCACGACCGTGTCGGCAATCAACATGTCCGGAGACCACTCGCCAAGCATGTGAAGGCAGAGCGAGCCATCGCGGTATACATGCGGAAGCGACTCGCCGGGTCGAGAAGGCAATTGGGAAAGGACTCTGACCCGTGGCGAGCGTCCGTTGGGTACATAGGTGAGCCGCACCCGGTACTCGCGACTGAGAGGAGTTGGGCGAAGCGTGGCGGTCCAGGTGATGCTCTGGCCGTGCACAGACAACTCAGAGCCAGCAAAGCGGCCGAGGAGGGCGGCCCCTTGCAAAGCGGGGCTAAGGGAGGCGTGGGGGCGCATTGCCGCCGTGGAAGGTGTGCCGAGGTGCGGGACGCACGGGCTCCCCACTGAGGGTTCCCGTATTTGAGCTGAGGCCGAGTTGGCCTGCACCGCTTAGCGCCGCAACTCCCATCCCAAAGGCCCTACCAGCTGCTTTCGCACAGTCATCGCCGAGGTGCTCGCCGATGACCTTGAGGATGCCGTCGATGCCAGGTGCCGCCTCCATGCTCTCGAAGTCGACACGCGCTTGCACGATCCACTCGAAGAACGCATCGGCGAGTTCCGGGTGTTCCCGCCACCGATCGGCGAAATTCTCGGCCGGTTGCACTGGGTTG
Source organism: Dehalococcoidia bacterium (assembly GCA_022827945.1). GTDB lineage: Bacteria > Chloroflexota > Dehalococcoidia > Tepidiformales > Tepidiformaceae > UBA2991. The sequence goes on from JAJEIT010000048.1 coordinate 8,538, forward strand.
GCGACCCACCACACGCCCTCGCGCTGCTCGACGAACTCGGGCATGTGCTTGGTCACGTCGACCAAGACGCTAGCGAGGCTCCCGCGACCGGTGTAGCTCCTCGCCGCCAGGGTCGTGATGATGATCGACGCGGGGCGATGTTCAGGCCGGCGCTGGAAGTAGATGTCGCGATGTCGCTTGAGCGCCTGGACTGTCCGCTGCAGGGTTGTCTTCACCTTCCACTCTGGTACCTCCTCGACGTCCCCAGCCGTCAAAGCCCGGGCCATCTCCTCCCGACGCTCGCCAAACTCATCGGCCATCCGTCCACGGAACCAGTGGGAATAGCCGACGGGGTCAGAGTGTTGCCAGGCCCTGAGGTTCTTGTCCGTGAGGAGTATCGCGTCTTCGCCCCCCTCAGGGTCAGGGATGGCCGGAAGCACGTCGATGTGGAACGGATCGAGAGGGTACTCAAGCGTCCAGCAACGCTTCCCCTCGCTTAGCGTCGGGTGCCCCTCGGGACCCTTTGCGACGTAGGCGCGTAGGTCGGCGCCAACTGTCTCCTTCAGCTGAGCTTGGGTGACGGAGTACTTGCCGATGTTGAGGCGGTCCGCCGTGTCGATATCGTACTGGTAGCGGGCGCCAATGGGCCGTGTGACTGTGCCCAACCGGAATGATCCCTGAATGATGATGTGGGCATCCGCGCCACGCTGCTTGGCAGACGCCAGGAGCCACTGGCCCACCTCCTCGTACCGCCGGACGGCGAGCTCGTACAGAGCGTCGGGGATGTCCAACGCT
>JAJEIT010000046.1 GCA_022827945.1 Dehalococcoidia bacterium
GCTCGTGCGCGAGGGCATCGAGGCCGGCGCGCTCGGTGTCTCCACCTCCCGCACGATCGTCCACCGCGCCATCGACGGCGTGAACGTCCCCGGCACCTTCGCCGATGAGGACGAGATGATGGCCTTCGGCGAGGCCCTCGCCGAAGCCGGCACCGGCGTCTTCGAGCTGGCGCCCGCCGGCGTCACCGGCGACGACATGAACCTCCCCGATCTCGAGGTCGCCTGGATGCGGCGCGTCTCCGCTGCCACCGGCCGCCCCATCACCTTCGCCCTTGTCCAGCTCGACGCCGAGCCCGACCACTGGAAGCGCATGTTCGACCTCTCCGAGGAGGCCGTCGCCGAGGGCGCCGACCTCTACCCGCAGGTCACGGCGCGAGCGCCGGGCGTCCTGCTCGGCCTCCAGACGAACCACCCCTGGGTGAACGCACCGACCTTCCAGGAGATCAGCGGGCACTACAAGCTCGGCGCCGGCGACGCCCACCACCTCCGCCGCACCCCCATCGAGGAGATCGCGGCCGAGATGGGCAAGCCCGAGGTCAAGGCGAGGCTCATGGAGGAGTTGGGCGAGGCCCGCCAGGACATCGCCTTCATCGACCTCGCGCGCGTCTTCCCCATGGAAGAGCCGCTCGACTACGAGCCTCGCCGCGAGGATAGCGTCGCCGCCATCGCCGAGCGCGAGGGCCGTGATGCCTACGACCTTCTCTACGACCTGATGCTCGAGGACGAGGGCAAGCGGATGTTCTTCGCCCCCACCCTCAACTACACCGAGTTCGACTACGAGGTCGTGCGCAAGATGCTGACCCACCCGCGCGCTGCCCTCGGCCTCGATGACGCGGGTGCGCACTGCGGCGTCATCTGCGATGCGAGCATGCCCACGTTCATGCTCACGCACTGGGCCCGCGACCGCTCCCGCGGCGAGGGACTGCCCCTCGAGTTCGCCGTCAAGAAGATGACGCAGGACACGGCGCGCCTCTACGGCCTCAACGACCGTGGCGTCCTGCGCCCCGGCATGAAGGGCGACGTCAACGTCATCGACCTGGAGCGCCTGCAGCTGCGCGCTCCCGAGCTCGCCCACGACCTCCCCGCCGACGGCCGCCGTCTCATCCAGAAAGCGGAGGGATTCGTCGCCACGATCGTCAGCGGCGAGGTCATCATGCGCGACGGCGAGGACACCGGCGCCCGGCCCGGCAAGCTCGTCCGCGGCGAACAGCAGCCTGCCGCCAGCGTGAGCTAGCCACGCCTCGCGCTGGACACCTCAGGCCCGGGCGACCTCCGTCGTCCGGGCCTCCTTTCGGCCCCGTTGCACATGGGCCGAGCGCAATCGAGAAGGGAAGCGCCATGACCATCACCCCTGTCAACCCGGAGACGCTCCACCGCAACCCTGCCTTCTCCCAGGCGATCGCGGTCGAGGGCCCCTACCGCACCGTCTACGTCGGCGGCCAGAACGCCGTCGATGTGGACGGAAACGTGGTCGGGCAAGGGGATATCGAAGCCCAGGCCGAGCAGGTGGCCCGCAACCTCCAGGCCGCCCTCGAGGCGGCGGGCGCGACGCTGGACGATGTCGTGAAGCTCACCATCTACCTGGTCGAGCCGCACTCCGCCTTCCCCGCCTACGGAGCCTTCCAGCGCGTCTGGGGCATGCCCGCTATCCCGCCCACAATCAGCCTCCTCTACGTTTCCGGCCTCTTCCAGCCCGATTTTCTGGTGGAGGTGGATGCAGTGGCGGTCATCGCCGAGTAATCGTCGAAACAGTCCCCCAAGCCCACGCCGCGCGGTATGCTTAGCCCCAAGATGCGAGGTCGCCCCCGCGTGGGCGGAGCGTGCGGCCAGTCGAGAACACGGGAGAGCCTCATGACCGAGACGATGTACCAGGACATGATCGACGCCGTCGCCGAGTGTCCGGTGAATCTGGAGGAGATCGACCTCTTCAAAGCCGGCCAGCAGGAGCACTGGTTCGAGTCCTACAAGATCCTCCACGAGGAAGCGCCCGTCATGCGCATCCCCGGCGAGGGGACGACTCCCGGCACCGATGGCTTCATCATCACCAAGTACGACGACATCGCGATGATCATTCGCGACCCGTACACGTTCCCCCAGCCCTCCTACGGTGGGGCCGGCCTCGAGGTCGAGGAAGAGGACGACCACTCCGTCCTGCTCGACGCGATGGCCCGCAACACCCTCCGCCCCAACATGGAGCTGCACAAGCAGCACCGTATCCAGCTCACCGACCCGTGGGTCGGTGCGACCGGCGCCCCTCGCCACCGACCCATGGTCACGCGCTTCGTTGATGAGCTCATCGATAACTGGATCGATCGCGAGCCCGCCGAGATCGACTTCGTCGAGGAGTTCGCTGCCCCCCTCCCCCAGATGGTGATGACCACCATCCTCGGCTTCCCCTTCGAGGACATGCCTCAGCTCCGCATCTGGGGCCAGGCGCAGGTTCGCCGTTTCGTCTACGGCAAGGGCCACCGCAACCTGATGAGTGACGAGGAGGAGGCGGACAACGCCCGCGACCTCGGCGACTTCATGCAGTACGTCCAGAGCCACGTCACGAAGAAGCGCCAGGACCCCAAGGACGACATGACCTCCTTCCTGACGCAGGTGGAGTACATGGGCCGCAAGCTCACCGACTCCGAGGTCGTTGGTGTGGTCTTCGGCATGCACATCGGCGGCCTGGAGACGACCCAGTACGCCATCGCCGCCGAGGCCGAGCTCCTCGGTCGCGATCCCGAACTGTGGGACACGCTCAAGGCGGACCGCTCGAAGATCCGCTTCTTCGTCGAGGAGGGCATGCGCATCCAGGCCCCCACCCAGGGCCTCTCGACCCGCATGACCGCGAAGGACGTGGAGCTCCGGGGCGTCACGATCCCGAAGGGCTCGATCCTGCACCTCCGCTACGGGGCCGCCAACCACGATCCCGAGGAGTACCCCTGTCCCGCCGACGTCGACCTTTCGCGGCCAAACACCGGCCGCCACATGACGTTCTCCCAGGGCATCCGCGTCTGCCCCGGGGCCGGGATTTCCCGCCTCGAGCAGAACATCGCCTGGGAGCGGCTTTTCGAGCGCCTGGACGGCATCTCGTTCACGCCCGGGAAGAACGACTTCCGCCACCAGCCTGGCATCATGCTGGGTCTGTGGGACCTCCACCTCAACTTCGAGAAGGCGAAGTAGCACGCGAGGAAGGCCGTGGCCGAATCCGATTCCGTGAAGGAGCTTGCGCGATTCGCCCGTGAGGCGGCGAAGGTGCGCTGGGGCCCGGAAGATACCGGCGCCGCTCCCGTCCTGCCCGGCAAGGAGAAGCGCAGCGAGGAGCCCGACCCCGAGCGCATGTCCGGCGACCAGGAGCGTGAGGTCCTGAAGGCGCTCGACCCCTTCTGGACCCGCGGCATCGTGAAACCCGAGGACGGCGAGAGCTAGGCCGCGCCGGCCTGCGCCATCGTGTAACTCGCCACTATTGACAACGCGTACAACCTAGCGGCATACTCTCCGTACCCCCCCAGTTGCCTAGGTGGCTGGGTGCGAAGCCCGCTTCGGCGGGCTTCTGCGTTTCTACCAGTTCTTCGGTTTCCGAATGACGCCATTCCGGTCGTGGAGCGTCGTTGGCAACTGGCACTCCGCGAGGATCTTCCTGCGGAACTGCTTGAAGAATGTCCCCTCAAGTCGCCGAGAGCGCTTTCTTGATCGATGCGGGTTGATCACGCCCACCGGAATGCCGCACTCCACACGAACCATGCGGACCGGCTCCGCGAGGTCCGAGTCGTTGGTTATCACGACGGCCGTCGTGCAGCGGCCCGTGAACGCGTCGGCCAGCAAATGCGACGCCAGGTTGACGTCGGAACCCTTCTCCTCGGTTCGTAATACGGTGACGACCTGTTCCGGGCCCGTGGGGTTTTCGAGGGGAAGGCGGGTGGGCCGCGTGACGAAGTGCCCGTAGTGAATCTTGATGAGTGGATTCGTTGCCATAGCGCGCAGGTAGGCCGCCTGCCGAACCGGGCGCTGGGGATCGTCCGGACGCTCAGTCACCCGTGCGGTGAAGTAGCGGATCTTCGCCATGTCGTCGCGGGGTAGCAGGCGGCGGCAGACCGCCTCCAGATCGACCCACTTGTGAGCTGTGCCCTTGACAGCGCCGTAGTAGAAGTTGAAACCGTCGATGTAGACAATCGTGGCCACGAGGAAGCAAGTATACGTCCTCGGGCGTCAGGTGCTCCGCCGCCGCTCAGCCCCACTCCAGCGCGAGCTCGTCGCCGAAGAAGGCCGCGAGGCGCTCTGCCTCGGCTTCTGCCCCCTCCCGCGTCTCGTCGGGAAGGTCTCCGAATGGCTCGATCGTCAGCGAGAGCCGTCCGCGCGCCCGCTCGTGCGACCACACCCCCTTGATGCGCCCGTCGACCAGCAACACCGGCGAGATCCAGCCCTGTGGACGGTGCACCCGTGTCTTGTATTCCGGCGACAGGATCGCCGGGACGTCCCGGGCGGAACCGATGACGTAAGGGTCGAACGCGGGCAGGAGCCGCACGGCCCCCGACGCCGCTGTGCCTGCCATCTCCGCAACCTGGGCTGAGAGCGCCCAGTGCGGTTCGCCCTCGATGTCGACCTCAACCGCCTCGTCCTCGAGCGCGCGGAAGTATCTGGTGGCCTGTGCAGGGCGGCGCGGACCCCACCAGCGCGAGTACTCCGCGGCGGTCGCCGGTCCGTAGGCGCCGAGGTAGCGGCGCGTCACCTTCGCGAGCGCCTCCTCCGGCGGGGGACCGGGCTCCGCCTCGATCCACGCGGCCGGACTGACAAAGGTCACGTGCCGGCCGCTGTTTGGACCGAAGCAGAGGCTGCCCCGGAACGAGGCCGGCTTCAGGTACGCGCCCCAGCTGTCCCCGAGCTTCTCCCCGAGCGCTCGCGAGCCCGAAGCCTCCGCCACCGCCTCGGCCAGCTCGTCGCGCGTCAGCGCCTCCCCGCCAAGCACCTCCCGGACCGTGTCGAGCAGCAGGTCGCGCTCCTCGGCGGTGATCTTGAAACCCCGCAGCCAGGCGCCCTTCAGGTAGTGGTCGTACGTGTCGAGAGCCGCCTGCCAGAGGCCGTACTCGGCTGCGGGCAGCAGATGGAGCGTGCCCCGCATCGCCCACGTCTTCACGAGGCTGCGGCGTTCCCACAGCTCCGCGTCGAGGTCGCCCGGAAGCACCCCGTCGACCCTGGCCCATGCCGCCAGCTCGGCGCTGGAGGCTATCTGCGCCTGCAGTCCACCCACTGCCCCCACCACCGCGAGCAACTCATCGCGAGGGCGCCTGGAGACGAGATGCTGCTGCTGCATGCGCCAGGCGAGGACGCTGGCCCAGCTGAGGTCCGCGCGCGCCGCTATTGGTCCTCTCCGAACCGGGCCGGGTCGAACGGCGTCAGGTCGACCTCGCTGCTACGCCCCGCCGTGATCAGCTCGGCCATCGCCTCCCCCGTCGCGAGCGAGAGGATGATGCCCTTGCGCCCGTGCCCGGTGGCCACGTACGCACCCTCGCGCCCCGGCGCCGCGCCGATAATGGGCAGACCGTCGCCCGACACGGGACGGAGGCAGGCCGTCTGGTTGACGACCCGCATCCCCTCGAGTCTGGACGTTAACCGTGACAGCGTGGCGAGTACGTAATCGCGCGCGGCCTCCGTCGGCTCCGCGTCGAATCCCTCTTCTTCCTCCGTTGCGCCGATGTGCACCAGGCCGGTCGGACGGGTCACGACGTAGTGCCCGTGCATGTCCGAGAAGCCTCCCGGTGGCGGCTCGACCGAAGGCTCCAGGTGCACGATCTGGCCCTTGAGCGGACGCACCGGTATGGGGAGGTCCAGCCACGCCGCGGCACGCAGTGACCACGGGCCCAGGGCAATCACCGTCGCGTCGGCTGTGACGATGCCATCCTCCAGCTCCACGCCGTCCACGTAGTCCGCTCCCCCCACGAGCCCCACCGCCCGTCCCATGCGCAGAGAGGCTCCCATGCTCTGTGCGCTCTCGAGGAGCCGTGCGGTGAACTTGGCCGAGTCGATCTGGGCCGTGGGCTGCGCGAGAGCTCCCGAGACGGGCCTGTCCAGCCACGGACAACGCTCGGCGATCTCCGCGTGTGGGATGGGCTCGGCGCTCAGGTGCTCGGCGCGAGCAAGCAGGTCGGCCGCCTCGTGGTCGTCCTGCGCGACGAGGCAGGTCGTGTACGGCGTGTAGTCGTAGGTTCCGGGCCCGTCGAGCAGCTCCGACACAGTCCGGTGGAGCGCCACGCTTCGTGCGAGGAGTGGGGGAAGCGCCCCCGTCCGGTCATCGTCGTGGGGCAGGCCCGGCGACAACAGCCCCGCCGACTTCCCGCTCGCGCCGTAGGCAACCTCGGTGCCCTCGATGACAAGCGGCTGCGCGCCCCGCTGCGCGAGGAAGTACGCGATCGCCGCCCCGATCACGCCCCCGCCCACGATCGCGACATCAACGTGCTGGTTCGGTGACATCCTGACGGCGGCTCCTTCCCCCGAGTGTGTCACGCGTGGGACTGGTTGCAAGAGGTTGTCCCGGGCGCGCGCGGGCCCGGAAGTGAAGAAGCCAGGGCATTTGCCCTGGCTTCTCGGTGCGCCCTTGCCGGCTGGGACTCGCTATTGCAGGTCCACTTCCACCGTCACGGGGCTGCCCTGGTAGAAGTTCCCGCTGCCGCTCAGCTGCGACAGGTCAATCGGCGTGTTGAACGTGGTCCAACCCGCGCCCTCGGGACGAGTGCTGACGAAGTGGTTGCCCGTCCGCACCGAACGCCAGACGGTCACGTCGATGTTTACGGTCGTACCTCCACCGAGATCGACCGCGACTGGCACAGCGGTGCCCTGGTAGAAGTTCCCGCTACCGCTTAGCGCGGACAGGTCGACGGGCGTGTTGTGCGTGGTCCAGCCCGCGCCTTCAGGGCGCGTGCTCACGAAGATGTTCCCCGTCCGCAGCGACTGCCACACCGTGACGTCAACTGTGACTGACTCCGGCGCCGCTGTTGCGAGTGTCAGGTTCAGCCTTGTGAGGGCAGATCCGCCGTGGCTGGCGGTTTGCGTTGCGGCGCGGCCTCCGATCTCGAAGCGAATGTCGCCGTCGCAGCCGCGCGAAGCATCATTGAGGACAGTGACAAAGTACTCGGTCACGCCAGAGGTAGTCGAGTAAGTCTCCGTACTCCTGTTGTTGCAGAGCGTCTCTCCGACATACGCCTCGACGGCCAGCCCTGTTGCGACTGGCCCGTCGGGGCTCGTCACGGTTCCCCGGAATGCCGACGGAGGGTTCGACGGCCCCTGCGCCGACACCGCGCTGATAGCAGATACCGTCAGTGATACTGCCAGCGCCACGATGATCAGAGGTTTCAGTTGGTTCATGGGTGTGGTCGACTCCTGCGTGAGTTTGGCCGCCGGTGTGCGTAGATTACCCGAGGATCGCCACGTCAATGGCCATAACGATGAAGATCGCCGCAAGATATGCGAGCGAAAACGTGTAAAGCCGGATTGACGGCACCCGATCTGGCCACTTCCAGAGCCCGAACGCGAGCGCGACGAAGCCCAGACCGGCTGCTCCCGCAACCGCTCCGTAGAGCCAGCCGACCTCGCCGGTCAGCAGCAGCGAAAGCGTGAGCGGGAGGAGCACAATCGAGTAGGCGAGTATCTGCCGTCGGGTCGCGACCTCGCCGGCCTCCACCGGGAGCATCGGGACGCTCGCCTCGCGGTAGTCGGGCGCGATGCGCAGGGCCAGGGCCCAGAAATGTGGAGGCGTCCAGAAGAAGATGATGGCGAACATGATCACCGGCGCCCAGGAGAGATCCCCGGTGACCGCCGCCCAGCCCACCATTGGCGGAAAGGCTCCGGCCGCGCCCCCGATGACGATGTTCTGCGAGGAGCGCCGCTTCAGCCACACCGTGTAGATGAACACGTAGAAAAGGAACGCCGTCCACGCCAGCACGCCAGCCAACAGGTTCGTGGTCGCCCAGAGGAAGGCGAACGCGCCAACCCCGAGCGCAAGTCCGAAGAGGAACGCGTTGAGCGGCGGGATCTCCCCTCGCACGAGCGGTCTGGACTGCGTCCGGCTCATCAGCGCATCGATGTCGCGGTCGTACCAGCAATTGACCGCGTTGGCCCCCGCGGCCGAGGCCGTCCCGCCCACCAGCGTCGCGAGTACGAGCGCTGTCGAGGGCCAACCGCCTTCGGCCACCACCATCGCCGGCACCGTTGTGATCAGGAGCAGCAGGATGATGCGCGGTTTCGTGATAGCGACATAACTGCGAATGGTCGCCGATGCCCGGCTCGACTCCCGCAGCGCCACGGCCAGCGCCGTCATGCCGGCGCCTCCACCGGGGCCGCCGGGGCGCGCGCGCGCGGCGCCGCCTGCGCGGAGTATCCCAGGAGCGCTGCTGCCGACAGGGCGAGCCACAGCACGGAGGCTAGCACGGTATGCGTTACGGTGAGCGCGTCCGGGAACGTGTAGAGCACGTTCAGGGCGCCGATCGCCACCTGCGCCGCGTAGACGACCGCTGCCGTGCGGGCGACGTGCATCCCCCAGCGGAGCGTCCCGCGCTCACGCCAGGCCGCGATGACCAGCCACACCAGGGGAATCAGCAGCAGGGCCGCCAGGTAGCGATGCACCATGTGCGTGATCTGCTGGTCGTCGGCCCCGGGGAAGACGCCGCCGCTGCAGAGGGGCCAGCCCTCGCAGGCGGTCGAGCCGCCGCTCTCGCCGAGGTAGCCCCCTATCCATACCACCGCGGCAAACAGCGCCAGGGTCACGATTGCCCGCTGCCCGACGCGCCAGGCCGCGGCACGCTGTTCGGGCGGGATGCCGCCCCGCACCTCGTTGAACATCGCGAGCGCCGTCGCCGCCACCACTGTCAGGATCGCCATCGCCAGCAGCAGGTGGGTCGCCACGATCTCGGCGGGAAGCTCCTCCCACACCGTGATCGCCCCGATCACGCCCTGGATGCCGACCAGGGGCACGGCCGCGATCGCCGGCCAGAGCACCGCTGGCGCTCCGCGGTAGTGCCGCCAGGCGAGGACCGCGGTCGCGATCACGAGGATCCCGACGAAGGCGGCCACGAAGCGGTGCGTCGACTCGATCAGCGCTTCCTGCTCGTGCGGGGGCACGATCCCGCCGTGACAGGTCGGCCAGTCGGGGCAGCCAAGCCCCGACCCCGTCGCGCGCACATACACCCCGACCCCGATCAGGATCAGCGTGGCGGCACAGGTGATGAAGGCGAGGTTGCGGGTGGCTCTCATCGACTTGGAGGGCGCCCCGGGAGGCGCCGGTTCTCAGCGTACGGTGCGATGCCCGGAGGCGCCAGATTCCGGTAGGCTCGCGCCATGAGCGAGACCGACGTCGAAACCGTCGCCTCCTGGCTCCGGGAGGCCCGCTCAGTCGCCATCCTGACCGGCGCGGGTATCTCGACCGAGTCCGGGATTCCTGACTTCCGCGGCCCCGACGGCGTCTGGACGAAAAACCCCGCCGCCGAGCGCACCGCCACCATCCAGCACTACGTTGCCGACCGCGACCATCGCATTCGTTCCTGGGCGAGTCGCGCGGACAGCCCCATGCACAACGCCGAGCCGAACGCCGGTCACTACGCCCTCACCGCCCTGGAGGGGAAGGGGAAGCTCGACACGCTGGTCACGCAGAACATCGACGGCCTCCACCACGCCGCCGGCACCTCCCCCGAGCGCATCGTCGAGATCCACGGGACCGTGCGCGACTACGCCTGCCTCGGTTGCGGCGATCGTGGCCCCATCGAAGTCGTGCTGGACCGCGTCCGCAACGGCGACGAGGACCCGCACTGCGAGCAGTGTGGCGGCCTCATCAAGTCGGCGACCATCTCCTTTGGCCAGGCGCTCATCGCCGAGGACCTCGAGCGCGCCCAACTCGCCGCCGCCACCTGCGACCTCTTTCTTACGATCGGCACCTCGCTCACGGTCTATCCCGTCGCCGCGCTCCCCGAGATCGCGCTCCAGAGCGGGGCGCGCCTCGTCATCCTCAACGCGCAGGAGACGCCGTACGACCCGACCGCGGCCGCCATCCTGCGGGACGGTATCGGGAGCGTGCTCCCCCGGATCGTCGAGCTGGTCTAGCGGCCCGACTCGGGCGCGTCCCGCTGCTCGCCCCAGCGGTCCCAGTGAACCACTTCTCCCAGCGGCTTCCGTCGCGCCTGTGAGAAGCGCCCCCGCTCCAGGTAGCCGAGCGGGATCAGACCCATGACGAACGAGTTCTCCGGAAGCCCGAGCAGGTCCCGGAAGAACGTGCCCTCGTCCAGGGTCCACGTCAGCACGCTGCCGATGCCGAACGCCCGCGCCGCGAGCATCAGATTCTGCATCGCGCCGTAGATCGATCCGCCCAGCCCGGCTCCCGCGCGCCGCGTGTTGTCATCCATGCGCGCTGCCGTCTGCATGACAGGCGCGACGATCACGGGCACCTCGGCGTAATACTCGGCCAGGTGCACCACCCCCCGCCGGTTGCGCTGGTCGATCCCGACCTCGCCCTCCGCGACCCCGCCCCGCGTGATCCGGGCCGTGCCGAGCTCTTCGTCGCTCACCCGTCCGTACCCGTAGGCCGAGAGGAGGCGCTCCGAGTAGACCTCAGCGATCTGCTGCTTGATCGCCGGGTCGCGGATCACGACCCAGCCCCAGCCCTGCTGGTTGCCGCCGGTCGGGCCGCGGATGGCGGCGTCGAGAATCTGCCAGAGGACGTCCTCCGGAATCGGGTCGGGCTTCAGGTAGCGTTGCGCGCGCGTCGTGTGGATCGCATCGAGCACGTCGAGGGGTTCACGGTCCGGCATGGGGCCTCCCGGCACGGCTGGTCGCCACTCCGAGTCTACCTGCCCCAAGCGATCGGGCGCGTATCATCCCGCCGGACGCGCGCGCTCGGGAGGAAGGCGATGAAGATCGGGCTCTACGGCATCAATGCAGGCTTGAACTCAGACCGCGAGGCCGTCCTGCGCTACGCACGCACGGCCGAGGCGGCCAACTTCGAGTCGCTCTGGACGGGGGAGCACGTCGTCGCCATCGACCCCCAGCGCCCGCCCTCCCCCGTCGTCCCCGACACCCCCATCGTCGACACCGTCGCGACGCTCGCGTTCGTCGCCGGCGCCACGGAGCGCATCAGGCTCGCGAGCGGCATCCTCCTCCTCCCCCAGCGCAACCCCGTCGTCCTCGCCAAGGAGCTCGCGGGCATCGACGTCCTCTCGGGCGGGCGGCTTATCTTCGGCGTGGGCGTCGGCTACGTGAAGGAGGAGTTCGACACCATGAGCGTCCCCTTCGAGGAGCGCGGCCCCCGCACCTCCGAGCACATCGAGGTCATCCGCACCCTCTGGACATCGGACAAGCCCGAGTTCTCGGGGAGCTTCACCTCCTTCTCCGGCATCCAGTCGTACCCCCACCCCGTGCAGCAACCGCATCCCCCGATCGTCATCGGCGGCTCCTCCCCGCCCGCCCTCCGCCGCACCATCACGCAGGGCAACGGCTGGTACGGCTTCATGCTCGATGTCGACGGGGCGAGCGCGGTCATCCAGGCCCTCGAGCAGACCGCCGAGCAGGTCGAGCGCCCGGACGGCCTCGGGCCGCTGGAGATCACCATTACGCCTCGTGGCCGCCTCGACCGCGAGGCGGTCGAGCGTTTCGCCGAGGCCGGCGTCCACCGCCTGGTCCCCATGCCGCGCGGCCTCATGGTCCCCGCCGACGACCCCGACGCCACCCGCGACGAGATCATCGCCTCCGTCGAGGCGCTCGCGGAGTCGCTGGGGCTGTAGCCAGGGCTTGTTCACTGTACCGGTACACGGTACAGTGAAATTGTGCTCCGCTCGTTCCGCCACCGCGGGCTCCGGCGGCTGTGCGAGCGTGAGGACGCACGTCGGCTGCCGCCCGATCAGGTGGACCGGATTTCGCTGGTGCTGGCGGACCTGGAGTCGGCGAGGGAGCCAGCCGACATGAACGTTCCCGGGTACAGGCTCCATCGGCTGAGAGGTGACTTGCGAGAGTTCTGGAGCGTCTCCATCTCCGCCAACTGGCGGCTCATTTTTCGTTTTGAGGAAGGCGATGCGTATGACATCGACCTCGTCGACTATCACTAGCAGGAGCGCTACATGGCTATGAAGAATCCACCCCACCCTGGCCTCGGGATCAAGCTGAACTGCCTGGAGCCCCTGGGCCTCAGCGTGACCGAGGCCGCCGAGCTGCTTGGTGTGGCCAGGCACACCCTCTCGCGTGTCCTGAACGGGCATGCCGCCATCTCCCCGGAGATGGCCATTCGTCTCGAGAAGGTTGGCTGGTCGAACGCCGAGTTCTGGCTCCGCCGCCAGACGGCCTACGACCTCGCGCAGGCTCGCTTGCATGAGGATGCCATCAAGGTCGAGCGCTACGAGCCTGCGACCGCCTGAGCGCACCCGCTGCCGAGCACAGGTTCGCGAGAGGGCGGGTCACTCCTCGCAGACGACTCCGTCGCTGTCCCCGTCCCGAGCGCTGGGCACCATTTCCGCCGGGAATCCCCTGCCCCCGCCGGGACAGGTTCCCCGACTGCAGCCCTGCTGCCTGCGCTCCCCAGCCGCTTCTGCTGCGTCACACGATGGGTAGGTGCGCTGCGTCTGCGTGCTGGAGTCCTGCGTGGGATTGGGGTCCGAACTCGAGCTCGAGGTGTCGGTCGACGAGCAAGCCTCGCTGAGGGAGCGCGTCTCGGCCGAGCTGAGGACGTGGCCGTAGCGGCTGGCCGTGTCCCAGTAGCGCGTCGCGTACTCGCATGCGTTTGCGTCGTGGCCCTCCGCGTCGAGCGACCGCCATCGCGGCAGCCACTCGTGCGCGAGGTCGTCCGACTTGGCGATGTTGACGCTCGCGACCGTCGGGACGAGGTTGCGAAGGTCGCTGTAGGCCGCCCTCGCCTCGGCCTCGCTGTCCACCAGTTCGCAGAGCACCGACCAGGGGAGGACGTGGTCTCGATGCCCGTCGCCGTTCAGCGAATCGAGGCTGTAGAACCCCCTCGCCCCGTCCAGCAGGTCGCGCGCCTCCCCCGACCACGAAGGGCGGTCGTCGCACCACTCCGGCTCCTCCGACGACTCCCGCGTGACGCGCGTCGCGGTTGCCCGCGCCGTCGCTGTAGACGTGGTGGCGGCCTCCTCCTGAGCGGAGCCCGCCCCGCCGGTTCCGGGAATGACGAGCTCCCATCCCACCCTGAGGTTGCTGCAGTTCTGGTCGATCCGGGGGTTCGCTTCCAGCAGCCGCGACGTGGAGATGCCGAAGTCCTGCGCGATGCGCCAGCACACGTCCCCCGCCCGCACGATGTAGGTCGTCGCCACAGCTGCAGCCCGCGTTGCCCGTGACGTTGGGGTTGAGGCGGGAGCAGGGGTTGCGGCGGATGTCGGGGTGCGAGTCGCTGGCTCGGAAGCCTCGGTCTCCGGGGGCGTGTTGGCGGTCGGGGTCTCTGCCGAGAGACGCGCCCCTTCCTCTGCCTCACACGCGGCAGAGCCGCCCACGACCACGACGGCGACCAGCACAACCAATAGGAGGTATCTCACCGAGGAGCTCTATTCCCTGATAGAGGAGCGCTCCCGGTTTACCTATGGGAGCGTGACGTTTAGTGGCTCGTAATCGACTGTTTCTCGCCTGGCCCGGAAAGGCTGGGCGGCGAAATTCGCTATACGGCGTATGGGGTTTTGCTGGTCGGGGCGACCGGATTTGAACCGATGACCTCTTGACCCCCAGTCAAGTGCGCTACCAGGCTGCGCCACGCCCCGACAAGGCCTTCGAAGCGTACACGATCCCCCTCCTACCCTCGCCCCGCCCGCGTAGGCTTCCCCAATGCGCGTCATCCCCGGTCAGGCGCAGTCGTTCGACCTGCGTTCGCTGATCGGCGGCATCTACCTGCCCGCCCTCTTCTTCGGAATCGGCCAGTGGATGATCATCCCGGCCATCCCCCAGTTCGCCGACGAGCTCGGGGCGAGCGTCTTCCTCAGCGGCATCATCTTCGCCGCCCGCGGCGCCGGCTCGATGATCGGCGATGTCCCTTCGGGGCTCCTCACCAGCCGGCTCGGCGGCCGCCTCACCATGACCACCGGTGTCGTGCTGACGGCGGTTACGGCGGCGGCCATGGGGTTCAGTACTGGTCCTGCCACCCTCGGCCTCTTCACGTTGCTGAACGGCGTCGCCTTCGCGCTCTGGCACGTCTCCCGCCTCGCCTACATGACCGAGACCGTGCCCGTCGAGTACCGCGGACGCGCCCTCTCGCTCGTCGGCGGCGTGACGCGTGTCGGCTTCTTCGCGGGCCCCATCGTCGGCGGCGCGATCGCCCAGTTCGGCGGGTTGGAGACCGTCTTCTTCGCGCAGGCAGTGGTTGTCGGCGTCGCCGCCCTGCTCGTCGCGACCCGCCTCCCCGAGGTTCGCGTCGGCGATGCCGGAACCCCGGAGCGCGCTCACGTGAGCCTCCGCAGCGTGGCCCTGGCCGAACGCCGCAGCCTCATCGTCGCGGGGTCCGTCGCCATCACCCTTGTCCTCATCCGCCACGGACGCCAGTTCCTCATTCCCGTCTGGGGCCGGGAAGCCCTCGACCTCGATCCCTTCGAGATCGGCCTGATCTTCGGGCTCGCCTCAGCCATCGACATGGTCATGTTCTATCCCGTGGGCATGGTCATGGACCGCTGGGGACGGAAGTGGGTCATCGTGCCGAGCCTGCTCGTGCTCTCCGCCAGCCTGCTCTTGATGCCGCTCACCGCCGGCTTCGTGTCGTTCCTGCTGGTGGGACTGCTTTCCGGCTTCGGCAACGGCCTTGGGAGCGGCGCCGTCATGACCCTCGGCGCCGACCTTGCCCCGCCCGATGCCGCGGGGGAGTTCCTCGGGCTCTGGCGCTTAGTTGGGGACGTGGGAGCGGTCGCCGCGCCGCCCGCGATCGGCGGCCTCGAAGACCTTTTCACGCTCGACGCCGCAGCCGCGGTGACCGGCTCCATCGGGCTCGCCGGCGGCGTCATCATGCTCCTGCTGGTGCGCGAGACGCTGAGCCGGTCCCGGGACGAGACCCGCGCCTCCCCCGGCTAGAGCTCCAGCTCGATCCCCACGGGGCAGTGGTCGGACCCCAGTTGCTCGTGCTCGATGAATGCGTTCCGCACCGACGGCAGCAGGTCCTCGCTCACGAACACGTAGTCGATGCGCCAGCCGATGTTCCGCTTGCGGCGTTCCCGCCACGGGTCCCAGTAGCTGTACGCGTCCACCTGGTCCGGGTGCAGCGCCCGGAACGTGTCGACGAAACCGCTCTCGATCACGCGGTCGACCCACTCGCGCTCGACCGGCAGGAAGCCGGTCTCCTTCTCGTTCGGGCGGGCGACGTCGATCTCGCCGTGGGCAACGTTCAGGTCCCCCATGAAGACGACGCTCCGGCCCTCGTCCCGGAGCGCGACGACGCGCTCCAGGAAGGCCTCGTAGTAAGCCAGCTTGAAGTCGAGCCGCGCGAGCTTCCGCCCCGCGTTGGGGAAGTACGACGTCAGCAGCACGAAGTCCCCGTAGTCCGCCTCGATGACGCGGCCCTCGCGTTCGAACTCCGGCGTCTCCAGCCCGAGGCGCAGGTCGGCAGGAGCTTGCTTCGTCAGGAGCAGGGCGCCGCTATAGCCCGGTTCCTCGGCCGGATGCCAGGTGGCCTCGTAGCCCGCCTCGAGCCAGGGCTGTTCCTTGACCTGCTCGGGGCGCGCCTTCACCTCCTGTAGCCCGGCGATGTCCGGCGCGGTCTCCTCGAGCCATGCCGGGAAGGCCCCCGAACGCAGCCCCGCGCGGAGGCCGTTTACGTTCCAGGAGCAGATGCGCAGCGTCGCCACCGCTTACAGGTACTGCCGTGCAATCACGACGACCGCGGTGCTCACCCCGGCCACGACGAGGTACTCGACTATCGTCGACGGCGTCAGGTCGTCGTCGAGCAGGTGGTGGACCAGCCCGGTCGCGACGTAGAACCCGACGATCATGAGCGCGCCCGTCAGCAGGTCGTCGAGCGGGAAGTAGTAGAGCGCGATGCGCAGCTCCGCCAGCGAGATGCCGATCGCCAGCGCCGCCAGCAGCGACGATGCGCCCCGCCCCCGGCTCTCCCGCAGCAGATCGAGCGCCAGCGCGAAACTGAGGACCCCGACGGCCGCGGCCGATGCGGGCAGGTTCAGGTCGTGCGTGAAGAACACGGTGAAGAGGGCCAGCGCGACCAGGTACGTGACCACCGCCAGCACGAGCCGCATCGGTCCGAAGAGCGGCCGGGTGGGGGAGACCGCGTGGTACTCCGCGTACAGCAGCAAGCCCGTCCCGGCGCCTGCCGCCAGCCCCGCCGCTAGCCGCGCGTACCCACTGACCGCTTCGTCGATGAAGAGACCCGCGCCCAGCACTCCCAGCAGGGGCAGCAGCGCGTAGCTCAGGGAGCCGAAGGCGCTTCCGCGCCAGTCGGGGTGGGAGCGGACCGCGCTCTCGACGCCCGCCGCCGCGATAAGCGCCGTGAGGGCCAGGATCCAGTGCTGTTCCGGCCGGAAGTTGAGGTAGGCGGCGAGACCCGCCATGGCCAGTGCCCCCAGCACCACGGCGCGGCCCGTAGCGCTCAGAGGGGCGATTCGTGGCTCGGCCCGGGCTTCCGCTTCCAGCGCCTACTCCTCCGCGAGTGTGGGCTCCTCGAAACCGTAGATCTCCGCCGCGTTTCGCCACCAAAGGCGCTCGCGGTCCGATTCCGACAGCTTCAACTCGTCGTAGATCGCCTCGAAGCGATCGATGTGCTCGCGAATGTCGTCCATGCCGCAATCCGACCCGAACACCAGCTTCTCGATGCCGATCTCGCCGCCGATCAGATTCAGCTCGACCGCGTGCCGCTCGATCGTCTCCCCGCCGCTCATGTCGAAGGCGACGTTCGGGCGCCAGCGCGCCACGGACGTGGCGTACTCGTAGTTGCCCTGGTTCCCCAGATGCGCGCCGATGATGCGCAGGTCGGGGAAGCGCTGCGCGATCGTGTCCAGGTGCACCGGCGACATGCGATCCGCGGAGACGTCGCGCGTCGGCCAGCGGCCTCGCATCTCCTGCATACGGCGGTACATCGCCGCCGCCTGTGGGTCCCTCCGGGGATGCGTGATCGAATAGTCAATCCCGCCCCCGATGACGCCCATGTGGTACAGGATCGGCATCCCCAGCCGCTCGGCCGCCGCGTAGGTAGGCAGGTAGTCGGGCTCGTCGTAGCGGCGCGCCACGCCGATCAGCTTTAGGCCGCGGTAGCCCATCGCGTGGAGCTCCTCGACCTCGTCGCGGCCGATCACCTCCGGGTCGATCATCGCCACCGGCACGAACAGGTCGGGATACCCCTGCAGGATCTCGATGCCGCGTTCGTAACCCGGCCCGAAGCGCCCGCCCGTGAGGACGCAGCCCTTCGTGATCCCTGCAGCCGTCGCAACCTCAGCGAGGCGCTCGATCATCGGAGCCGGGTCTTCGTCCGGCTTCTCCCAGTTGCGCGGGAAGTGGATGTGAACGTCGAAGATCTTCATCGTGGGGCCGCGGGGTGGCGCTTGCCAGAGTGTAGCACGAGGCCCCCCTGGCTCCGTTTGGACCGTTCTACAGCAACCTCTCTGCGAATTCCTCGAGGGCCGGGATGGCGTCGCGGGAGGAACGCCACAGCGTCACGACGATGCGGTTCACCCCCGCTTCCTCCAGCGCCTCGACTTCCTCCCGCGTCATCGAAGGCGAACCGTTTACCGTCACGTCGAACGGCTCGTCCGCGCGGCCGTACTGCTCGCGCAGTTCCGTCAGCTTCGCGACGTGCTCGCGGGCGCTCTCGGGGGTGTGGCGAAGGGCGTACCAGCCGTCCCCCAGGCGGGCGGCGCGGCGCAGGGCCGCGGGCGTCTCGCCCCCCACGAGGATGGGCGGGTGCGGCTTCTGGAAGGGCTTCGGCTCGAACGCGGCGGGGCCGAGATCGTAGTGCTCGCCGTGGAACTCGGGCTCCTCTTCCGTCCAGAGCGCCCGCAGCACGCCGATGCACTCGTCCATGCGCGCCCCTCGCGTGTGGAAATCGAGCCCGACCATGTCGAACTCCTCCTCCAGCCAGCCCGCGCCCACCCCGAAGAGGATGCGCCCCCGGGTCAGATAGTCGATGTCGGCGACGGTCTTCGCCGTCGACACCGGGTCGCGCAGGGGCAGGATGTAGACCGCCGTGCCGAAGCGGATCGTCGTCGTGTGCGAGGCGATGTACGTGAAGACCGTGAGCCCGTCCATGAACGGCCAGTGCGGGTCGAGCGGCGCCTGCCCGTCCTCCGCGTAGGGGTAGGTCGAAGGCATGTCCGTCGGGAAGATGAGGTGGTCGGGCCGCCAGAGGGACTCGAAACCGAGCTCCTCCGCCTTCTGCGCCGCCGCGATCAGCGCCTCGCCCCGGATGCCGTGGATGACCGTGCCGAACTTCATGCCCGCGCCTCCCTGCTGAAGATGAGCCCACCGCTGGCGAGCGTCCCCGCGCCCACCGTGGCGATGGTGTGGGCCGCGCCCTCGATCTGGCGCGCGCCCGCCCGCCCGGTGACCTGCAGGACCGCCTCGCTGATCTGCGCCATCCCGTGCAGGCGCCCCTCGCCCAGCGAGCAGCCCGACGTGTTCAGTGGCAGCTCGCCGTCGAGCGCCGTCGCTCCGGAGGCGATGTAGCTCGCCGCCTCCCCCCGCCCCACGAACCCGAGCGCCTCCAGCCACACGTACAGGAAGATGCTGAAGCCGTCGTACAGCATTGCCACGTCGATGTCGTCCGGCCCCAGGCCCGCCGAAGCCCAGAGCTTCTCGCCCATCGCCGCCCCGCCCTCCCACATGTTCTCCGAGTCGGTGAAGCCGCCCCGCGTTGGCCAGGTCGTCTGCGCGTGGCCCGTGATGTAGGCGGGCGGCTGCCGGAGGTCACGCGCCCGCTCGGCGCTCGCCAGCACGACCGCCACGCACCCGTCCACGGGAATGTCGCAGTCGTAGAGGCAGAACGGGTCCGCCACCATGGGCGCCTCCAGGTAGTCCTCAACGGTCAGGGGCGTGCCGTGCCAGTACGCCTTCGGGTTGAGCTGCGTGTTTTCGCGGTTCTGCACCACGAACGCCGCCATGTCCTCGCGCGTCGAGCCGTGGTCGTGCATGTACTTCCGCAGGGCGACCGACTGCCAGGCGGCCGGCATGTTGAACCCGTAGGGCGCGCGAAACTGGTTGCCGCCGTACGCCTTCTCCCGCGAGAAGTCGCTGTAGCGGCCCTTCGGCACGTTCACGGCTCGCCACACCAGAGCGTACGTGCACGCGCCCGAGGCGACCGCCGCCCCCGCCGCCATGATCGTGTCGGGACAGAGGCCCGGCGTCTGGACGTGCCAGCGAATGTCGTGCTCCAGCCCCAGCATCTGCACCATGTTGGGGACCGTCACAATGTCGATGCCCTCGAGGTCACCGGTGTTGCCGTAGGCGGCGATGTTGGGGATCGTGCCCAGCCCGTCGATGTCCTCCACTTTGAGCCCCGCGTCCGCGACTGCGGCCTCCGCCGCCTCGCGGGCGAAGTGCGCCAGTGGTCGCGGCGAGCGCCGCTCCAGCTTCGAGTACCCGAGCCCCACGATCGCCGACCGTCCAGAGAATTCGTCCATGCTCAGGCCTCCTCGGGCTCGAACTGGGGCAGTGCGATGTCGTCCGTCAGCCGCTCGAACGTGACCCGCAGCGGCATCCCGATTTCGACCTCCTCCGGCGTCACGCCTACGACGTTCGCGACCAGCACCAGCCGCTCCTGCTCGACCAGTTCGATGATGCCGATCACGTACGGCTCGCCCTCGGCGAAGCCGCGCGTGATGTTGTCCCGCACGACCGTGTGCGTGTAGACGCGCGCCCGGCCGCTCACCTGGCGAAACGACAGTTCCTGCGCCTGACAGTAGGGGCAGACGGCCTCCGGGGGGTGGATGTAGCGCTCGCAGGCTGCGCAGTGCTGGATCGCGAGCACGCCCCGGTTCGCCGCTTCCCAGAACGGCGCCGTCAGCTCGTCCGGGACCGGTATGGGCTTCGTGACCGCCGCCTCGTTTGCGCTCATGCCTGGTCCTCCTGCTGGCGGACGGCATCACCGTGCTCGTCGAGGTGGGGCGCCCGCCGCCGCGGTCGCACCTCCGAGTTCTGCGCCACGAAGGCGCTCCCCGCGTAGCGCAAGGCGCCGTCCGGCTCGCCGTGGTCCAGCTCGATCCAGAAGTCGCGCGCCGCCAGGTGGGGGTCGTCGAGCAGGTCTTTGGGATAGAGGATGGAGCTGAAGATGAGCGCCCGCGCCTGCGCCCCATGGAAGATCTCGTCCGCCGTCTTCGTCGCCACGAACCTGCCGATCACCTCCGAGATGTGGTCCGCCTCCTCGCGGAAGATCTCCGGCACGAAGTACTTCGGGTCGGTCAGATCCTCGGCCATTCCGTGCTCGTCGAGCCACGAGACCAGCCCTTCCCAGGCGCGCGGACTGACGTTCACGAGTTGCGCGTTGATGTAGCGGCCGTCCGCCGCCCGGTGCTGCCACGCGGGTGTCGGCGCGATGCTCGCGTGGCGCCCCGTCCGTCGCGTCACCACTTTCCCGGTGTAGTCGAACTGGGGCAGGGCGTTCTCCGTCATGCCCGCGCAGGCGTCGTGGACGGAGAGGTCGATGAACGTGCCCTTCCCCGCCTGCAGCGCCGTCAGCGCCGCGATGAAGGCCCAGCTCCCTGCCATGTGTCCGGCCTGGTTCCCCTGCCCGTTGACCGGCGGGCTCGCGGGCATGTCGTCGTACCCGTTCATCATCAGCTGCCCGCCGAGCGCCTGGTGGACGAGGTCGCTGCCGAGCCATGAGGCCATCGGCCCTTCCTGCCCGAACGGCGTCAGCGCGACGTGGACAAGCCGGTCGTTCGCCTCCTCGATGGCCTCGCGTGTCACCCCCAGCCCCTCCAGGCCGCCCGGTTCGCCGCCGTCGAGCAGTACGTCCGCCGCCGCCAGCAGCCGCAGGAACGCCTCGCGGCCCTCTTCGGTGTGCAGGTCGAGGACCGTGCTCTCCTTGTCCGTGTTGTAGTGCCAGAAGTGCAGGCTCGACTCGCCGTCCCGACGCTCCCGAAACCACGGCGCGTAGCCCCGCGTCTCCGCCCCGCCCGGCGGCTCGACCAGCACCACCCGTGCCCCCGCCTGCGCGAACAGCTTGCCGCACCACTCCGTGCGCGGCCCCGCCAGTTCCACCACCGTCAGGTGCTCGAGCGTCCGGCTCATACCGCCTCGGCCTCCTCCAGCGTGATTGCGTCGTCGATGACTGCGTCGGCCTTCAGTTGCTCAAGGCGCTCTTCCGGGTAACCCAGCAGGTCGCGCAGCACATCGCGCGTGTCCGCTCCCAGCCACGGCGAGGGGCTGCTGACCCCCACGTCGAAGCCGCTCATCGTCACGGGGACGTCCTCGTATCGCTTCTCCCCGAGCACCGGGTCGTCGAGCGTCGTGTAGAGCCCGCGGAAGGCGAGCTGCGGGTCGCGATGCACCTTGTCCTCGACCGTCTGCGCGACCCCGGCCGGCACGCCTGCCTCCTGCAGGGCCACCATCGTCTCGCGCGCGTCCCGCTCCCGCGTCCACGCCCCGATACGCGCGTCGATCTCGTCCTCGTGCGCGACCCTTCCCTCCAGCGTCGCAAGGTCCGGCCGCGCCGCAAGGTCGTCCGCGCCGATGACCTGGCACAGGGCCGCCCACTCGCTCGGCTCCCGCACCGAGATCGCGAGCCACGAGTCCTCGCCCCGGCAGCGGTAGGCGTTATTCGGGCAGAAGTTGCCGTACAGGTCGCGGTTCCCCTTCGGGCGCACCTGCGCGCCGTTCAGGGAGACGTCCAGCAGCATCGGCCCGAGGAGCGCGCAGCCGTGCTGGCTCTGCCCTGCGTCGAAGAACTCGCCTTCGCCCGTCGCCCGCCGCCGTTCGAGGCCCATCAGGATGGCGGCTGCGTTCATCACCGCGCCCATGTGGTCCATGTAGGAGAAGCCCCAGCCGGCTGGCTCGCGGTCGGGCAGGCCCGAGGTTGCGGTCAGGCCGCTGTACGCCTGCGCCGTCGGACCCACTGATCGGTAGCCCGCGTACGGACCCGTCTGCCCGAATCCCGAGGCCGAGAGGTAGATGATGTCGGGCCGGATCGCGCGCACGGCCTCGTAGTCCAGCCCCCAGCGCTTCATGACGCCTGGCGAGAAGCTCTCGGCGAGCACGTCGCAGTGCGGGATCAGCTCCCGCGCGATGTCCTTCCCCGCGTCCGTTGACATGTCGATGGCGACGCTCTTCTTGCCCACGTTGACCTGCGCGAAGAACCCGCCCCGGTTCATCCCCGGTCTGCCGCCGGCGTGTGGCCCCGAGAGCCGCAGAAAGTCGAGGGCCGGCGGGTGCGGCCACTCGATGCGCAGGATCTCCGCGCCCAGCGTCGCGAGGATGCGGGTCGACCCCGCCCCCGCCAGGTGGCGCGTGAAGTCGAGCACGCGGATGCCTTCGAGCGGGCCTGGCATGGCGCCTACCCCCCGTCGAGCAGTTCGAGGGCGCGCCGCATCAGGAACGGCGCCGAGAGGGCGGTGTCCTCCCACGACTCGTCCGGGCGCTTCCCCGTCCGGTGAAGGTACAGGTTGAAGCCGCTGATGATGGCGAACTTGTAGGCGCCGAGGGCGCGGTACCAGGCGATGTCGCCCGGGTCGCTCCCGTAGGTGTCCACGTATTCGGCGATGAGATCGTCGGGGCTGGGCAGCTTCAGCCGCAGCCCGTGCTTCCACGCTGCCGCGTCCGCGAACGTGATTACCCAGCCGATGTCGTTGAGCGTCGCCCCCACGCCCCACAGCTCCCAGTCGATGACCGCCTGCAGCGTCCCGTCGAAGCTGTAGAGGACGTTCGACCACTGGAAGTCCCCGTGGAAGATGCCCGCCCGCGGCGTCTGCGGCAGCCGTTCCAGCAGCTTCTCCCGGACCGCCGGCCCCAGCGCCACCAGATCCATGTCGCCCGAGCGTTCGTAGAAGCGGTCCCAGCGCGTCACGTCCGGTTCCAGCTCGAGCGGCGGGCCGTCGTCGGGCACGTACTCCCGCCAGTCGAGCAAGTGCAGCGACGCCAGCGCGCGCATCGCCTGGGCCGCGACGGGACGCATCTGCTCGTACGACAGCGACTGCCCCCACTCGTTCCGCAGCACGTCGCCCTCGAACTTGTTCACGATGAAGTAGGGCGACCCGAACCAGCGCTCGTCCTCGCCCGACCAGATTACGCTCGCCACCGGTACGTCCGTGTCCCGGATCGCGTCGACCACGCGCGCCTGCCGGATCACGTCGGCGGTGCCGACCCGCCGCACGTTGGGGGGCGGCACGCGCAGCACGTACGACTTCGACTCGCCCTTCGACGTGGCCGTGAACCCGAAGGAGAAGCCGGCGTGTCCCGCCATCGTCTCGACATCGGAGACGACCACGTCGGGGTCGCCGAGGTGCTCGTGGCAGAACGGCATGAGGCGTTCGGAGAGCTCAGCGAGGTCCATGCCCGGCCTCCCGGTGGCGTCGCGATGATACTCGCGCCGTCGCGACCCTTCCTACCCCATCGCCTGGGCGTGCTCCAGCACGGCCTCCCAGGGCGTGCGCTGCTCGATGAGGGGGCGGTACGAGGAGAGCTGCTGCGGCATGTTGAACGTCAGGCCGCCCACGATGATCCCGTTCCGCTGATAGCCGGCCACGAACTCAAGGCTCTCCAGCGAGCCGTGCAGCACCTCGACCTTGTCGTCGGCCCTGGGGTGGCCCAGCGACTGGATACTCGCGTCGTACTGGTCCGACCAGACGTACGGCACCGAGGCGAACGGTCGCGCCTCGCCCGGCTCGGCGAGCAGGTTGCGCGCCACCTGGCGGCTCTGGTGGATCACGTTCGTCCAGTGCTCGACCCGCATCTCCTCCTCGAAGACGGGGTTGTACCAGCGGCACACATCCCCGATGGCGTAAACGCCGGGCGCCGCCGCCAGGGTGGCGTCGCAGACGACGCCGTCGCGCAGCTCCAGCCCCGACCCCTCCAGCCAGCCCGTTTCCGGCACGACCCCGATGCCGACCACGACCAGGTCCGCCTCGACCGTCGAGCCGTCGGCGAGCAAGAGCCGCTCGACGCGCTCGCCGCCCTCGAAACCGGACACGAGCGTGTCGCAGCGCACGTCGACGCCGTGGCTCCGGTGCATCGCCGCGCAGGCCTCCCCAACCTCCACCCCTGCCGCCTGCGCCAGCGGCGCCGGCAGCGCCTCGATGAGCGTGACCTCCAGCCCGGCGCCGCGGGCCACGGCCGCTACCTCCGCCCCGATGAACCCCGCTCCCACCACCGCCACCCTCGGCCCGTTCGCGAGCTCGGCGCGGATTCGCATCGAGTCGTCGATCGTGCGGAGCGTGTGGATGCCGGCCAGGTTGGGCGTGTTCGGGAGTGTTCGCGGCGTTGCGCCCGTCGCGATGATGAGCGAATCGAATCCGACGCGCTCGCCGTCGCTCAGCGCGACCTCGCGCGCCTCCGGGTCGAGTCCCTCGGCGCGCGCACCGAGCCGCAGGTCAAGCCCAAGCTCGTCGACCTTGTCGGGCGGGTCCAGGAGGGTGCGTTCGGGACCCCACTCGCCTGCCAGCACCTGCTTCGAAAGGGGTGGGCGGTCGTAGGGGTAGTGGGGCTCGGCGCCGATGAGGGTGATCGTCCCCTCGAACTTGCCCCGCCCGCGCAGCGCCTGCGCGGTGCGAAGGCCGCCCAGGGAGGCGCCCACGATGGCGATTCGGTTGGGGTGAGGCATCGGGCGATTCTCAGAATCACCGGCGGGACCGTCAACTCCGTATGCTGGCGTCCGCTGCGTCCAGCCCCCAGAATTAATCGAACGTCTAATAGTCTCGTGTCAGGGGATTCGTAGATGGCGACTCGTGAAGCAATTGTCCAGGCAATCCGGAACGCCGACGCCCGCGGCGAGGCCCTGCGCGGCCGTATCATCGCGAGCCCCGAGGCCCCTCTCGCCGAGGGCGACTGGAACGTCCGCGATACCCTCAGCCACCTCGCCGCCCGCGCCAATCCCCTCCCCCTCATCGAGATGGTGACCGCCATGGCGGAGTCCGGCGCCGAGCCGCCGCCCGCCGACGAGGGCGAGGCGATGAACGCCCAGCAGATCGCCGAACGCGCCGGCATGTCCGCTGCCGAAATCCTCGACGAGATGCACGCCGCCTACGAAGAGGCGGTCACCGGCATCGACCGCCTCGACGACGAGACGCTGGCGCGGCCCGTCAAGCTCCCCGTCATGCCCAACGAGATCCAGATGTCGGACCTCGTTCTGATGTCGATGACCATGCACGTCGAGGCCCACCTCGGCGAGATCGAGGGAGCGCTCGAAGCAGCCGGCGCCTGACTCAGTTCGGCAGGGTCGAGACGGCGTCCAGGTCCGCGATCGCCGTGAAGCAGCGCCGCGAGACCTCGGTGGCCAGCTCGAGGTGGCGCTCGCTGTCCCCGGCCAGCCCCCCGCCCATCCCGATCGGGTAGACCGCGCACCAGAGGGTCGCCAGCCGGTAGTCCTCGAAGCAGTCGTCAAACGAGTAGTCCCCGACGCCCGCTGCCACGAGCGTGTCGTGGTAGTGACGCACGAGCTCGCGCTCGGTCGCCCGGCGCTGCTCCACGTCGAGGCTCTGGCTGGCGAAGTAGGCGATGTCGTACGGACCGCGCCCGCGCGCCATCAGCTGGAAGTCGATGACGGTGATGGGGTCACCCTCGCGATCGGGAAAGAACATGTTGTCGAGCCGGTAGTCGCCATGGATGACGGTGATCGGGGGCGTCGCGAAGCGCTTGAAGACCCAGTCCATCTGCGCCCACGTCCGCTCCACCGCCGAGATCAGGTCGGGCGTGAGCATATGCCCGAAGTTCTGCCGGTACACCGGCCAGAAGCCCTGCAGCGTCGCCGGCGCCATCGCCCACACGGGGCCGTCCGTCTTCGGAATCCAGGCCAGATCGTCCGTGTCCGCCTTGCCCCACCAGGTCGCGTGCAGTCCTGCCGACTGCTCGACGATCTTCAGGGCCTCAGCGTGCGGGGGCGAAACCATCTGGTCCCCGATCCGGAGCTTCCCCTGCAGGTCCTCGAGCATCGTCACGCCGTCCCCCGCCGCGGAGTCATGGGCGGTATAGAACGCGCGGACGGTTGGCATCGCGGTCAGCGAGGGTTGCAGGTCCTGAAAGAAGCGCGCCTCGGTCACATAGATGCCGTACTGGCGCGCGAACGCGCGGTTCATCTCCGCGCCCGCCGCGAACTTCGCGATCAGCGTCGCCGGAGCGCCTTCCCGCGGCTGGTCGTAGGTCAGCGACAGCCGCACAAGCGACCCGAGGAAGCCGAACTCCTCGCCCATCGGGTTCGCCTCGACCGCGACGATCCGCTCGTCCTGGATCGCTCCGGTTGAACGCAGGGCGGCAGTCAGCCAGTCCGGGGTGAAGTCCTCCGCCGAGAGGGGGATGGGCAGGTCACTCATGGGGAACGCTCCGATACAGGTGGGTGGGTTGTGGCGTCCGGCTTGGGGCCCTTAGCTCGGGAGCAGTGAAGCCGCGTCCAGGTCCAGGATCGTGTTGAACGAGCGCTTCGAGACCTCGGCCGCGATCTCCACGGCGCGCTCGTTGTTGGCCATGCCGCCGCCCATGGCGACTGGATACATCACGCACCAGAGCGCAGCCGTGCGGTAGTCCTCGAAGCAGTCGTCGAAGGAGTAGTCACGCACGCCCCCGGCCACTAGGCCGTCGTGGTAGCGGCGCACCAGCGACTGCTCGGCCTCGCGCCGCAGCTCCACGTCGATGCTCTGGCTCATGAAATAGGCAACGTCGTAGGGGCCGCGTCCGCGCGACATCAGCTGCCAGTCGATGATCGTGATGGGGTCGCCCTCGCGCTCCGGGAAGAACATGTTGTCCAGCCGGTAGTCGCCGTGGACGAGCGTCATCGGTCCCCGGCTGAGCTGCTGACCCAGCCAGATGAGCCCATCCCAGGTCCGCTCGATGATCTCCGCCATGCCCGGGAGCAGGAGGTGGGAGGACAGCTCCTGGTAGGTGGGCCAGAGGCTGGGGAGCGTCTGCGCCGTCATCGCCCAGACCGGCCCGTCGAAAGCGGGCACCCACGCGATGGTCTCCTCGTCCGCCCGGTCCCACCAGGTCGCGTGCAGGTCGGCGATCTGGGTCATGAGCTGCTCCGCCTCCTTCAGCGAGGCGCCGGCAAGCTGGTCGCCCACCCGGAGCTTCCCGTCGAGGTCCTCGAGCAGGATCACGCCGTTGCCCGTGTCCGGCTTGATGTCGACGTAGTAGGCCTCGGGCGTCGGCATGGCCGTGATGGTCCGTTTGATCTCGTTGAAGAAGCGAGCTTCCCGTTCGTACACCTGGTACTGGAGCGCGAGCTCCCGGTTCATCTCCACGAGCGCGGGAAACTTCGCCACAACCGTGGCGGGCGCCCCCGCGCGTGGCCGGTCGTAAGTGACCGCAAGCCGCGCCAGCGACCCGAGGAATCCCGCTCCCTCGCCCACCGGGGTCGTCTCGATGGCCGTCACGCGCTCGTCCTGGAGCGTCCCGCTGGAGCGCAGGGCATCGGTCAGCCAGTCCGGCGTGAAGTCCTCGGCGGTCATCGGAATTGGCAGATCGGTCATCGGGTCCCCTCCAGCCCGGCATGCTAGGACGCCCCCACCTTGCGGGCCACGCCTTGCCTTCCCTCCGCGGACCTCGTATCCCTATGCGACCACCAACCGGGAGGCTGCGGATGAACGGCGCAGAGCTGAAGGAGAAGACCCGCGCCGGAGGCATCGTCTATGGCACGATGCTCTCCGTCGCGCGCAACCCCCGCTGGGCCACGACCATCGCCGGCCTCGGGCTCGACTACGTCATCATCGACAGCGAGCACGCCCCCCGCGGCCGCAGCGAGATCGCCGACCTCCTCGCCGGACTCACGAGCGTCGACGTCGTCCCCATCGTGCGTGTCCCCATCCCCAGTTCGCACTACATAACCATGGCCCTGGACGCAGGCGCCCAGGGCATCCTCGCCCCCTACTGCGAGACCCTCGACGAGGTCCACGAGGTCGTGGGCGCCACCAAGTGGCGGCCCCTCAAGGGCGAGCTCGTCCGCCGCGTCGTCGAGCAGGGTGAGTTCCCCAGCGATGCCTCCCGCGAGTACCTCGAGCGGCGCAACCGCAACAG
Organism: Dehalococcoidia bacterium; assembly: GCA_022827945.1. Lineage (GTDB taxonomy): Bacteria > Chloroflexota > Dehalococcoidia > Tepidiformales > Tepidiformaceae > UBA2991. The sequence continues at coordinate 28,096 of JAJEIT010000046.1, forward strand.
CGTCTGCATCGTCGGTATCGAGAGCGTGCCCGCCATGGAGGCCCTCGCCGACATCGTCGCGATCGATGGCGTCGACGCGATCTTCGTCGGCCCGAATGACCTCAGTATCTCGCTCGGCGTTCCCGACCAGTACGACCACCCCGACTACGAGGCCGCCCTGCGCACCATCATCGCCACCTGCCGGGCGGCGAATGTGCCGGTGCTGATCCACCACCAGACGCCGGACCTGTCGGCCAAGTGGCTCCGCGAGGGCGCCCGCTTCGTGCTGCACTGCACCGAGACGCGCGCCGTGCACAACGCCTTCCGCCAGGAGTTCGGCGCCATCCGCGCCGTGGGCGAGGAGATCGGCGGCGGCGATACCGCCGATGTCGGAGAGTCGGAGGAGACGATCTGAGCTGTCGTCGCTCCGGTGCGTATTCGAGGCGCGTATACTCACCCCACTTCCACGGAGGGTAGCCCCCCATGCCTGAATACCAGACCGTCCTCTACGAGAACCTGACGCCCGAGATCGTGCGCGTCCGCATGAACCGCCCCGAGGCCCGCAATGCCCAGGACCTGCGGCTCACGCGCGACCTGAACGACGCCTTCGACCACGCCAACCAGGACGACCAGGTGAAGGTCATCATCCTCAGCGGCGAGGGTCCCCACTTCAACTCCGGCCACGACATGCGCGGCGGCACCGGGCTCGGCTTCAACGATGTCCGCCCCGTCGGCACGTGGGCCAACTTCGACCTGGAAGGCGCTGAGGGCGCGATGGCCAAGGAGGAGGAGATCTACCTCCAGATGTGCCGCCGCTGGCGCAACCTGCCCAAGCCGATGATCGCCGAAGTGCACGGCAAGACCATCGCCGGCGGCCTCATGCTCGCCTGGGTCTGCGACATCATCATCGCCTCCGAAGACGCCGAGTTCCGCGACCTCGTCGTGGGCTGGGGCATCCCCGGCGTCGAGTACTTCGCGCACCCGTGGGAGTTCGGCCACCGGCTCGCCCGCCAGATGCTCTACACCGGCGACTGGGTGAGCGCGCAGCGCGCCTACGAGGCGGGCATGGTGAACGAGGTCGTGCCCCGCGAGGAGCTGAGCGAGTACGTCGAGAACCTTGCGCGCAAGATCGCGGAGAAGCCGTCCTTCGGTCTGAAGATTACGAAGGAAGCGGTGAACCAGACGCAGGATGCGCAGGGTCTGTGGACGGCTCAGCAGGCCGTGTTCATCATGCACACGCTCGCCCACACCCACTGGCGCGAGGTCAGCGGCGCCGGCATCTACCAGGGCGAGGGCGCGGCCCCGAGGCCCGGCGGCGGCGCCCGCAGGGAAGCCTCTGCGGCCAACTGACCCAGCCGTACGGCAACCAGCACAAGCGGGCGGCTTTCGGGCCGCCTGCTCCGTTCCCGGGAGGCTGACTCGTGCTCTTCAATATCCTCACCCGCCTCAACATCCTGCGCCCGGTCGAGAGTTTCCTCGTGCGATTCCTCGGCTTGTCGGTCGTGAGCTGGCACATCAGCCGCCAGAGCGGCGTTCCCTACGTGCCCACGGCCATGCTCACCACCATCGGCCGCACCAGTGGCGACCTTCGCTCCGTGCCCCTCTTCTACTTCCGCGACGGTCGCGACTTCGTGCTCATCGGCTCGAAGGGAGGCGCGCCCGCACACCCCGCGTGGTTCCCCAACCTCGTCGCCAACCCGCAGGCGTGGCTGCGCGTGAACACCCGCCGCATCCCCGTCACCGCCGAGGTCGTCGAAGGCGAGGACCGCGACCGCCTCTGGGCGATCGCTGCCGCCGCCTACCCGCCCTACATCGAGTACCAGGAGCGCGCCACCCCCCGCCAGATCCCGGTGGTCCGCCTCCGGAGGCGGTAGGGACCTACCGCGGGGCCAGCCGCAGCGCTCCGTCCAGCCGGATCGTCTCGCCGTTGATCATCGGGTTCTCGATGATCGAGCAGGCCAGTTGCGCGTACTCCTCCGGCTTGCCCAGGCGCGTCGGGAAGGGGGTCACGCTCGCGAGCGCCTCCCTCGCGGCGTCGGGGAGGCCGAGCAGCATCGGCGTCAGGAAGAGCCCCGGCGCGATCGTGTTGTTGCGAACGCCGTCGCGCGCGAGGTCCCGCGCGATCGGCAGGGTCATCCCCACGACGCCGCCCTTCGAAGCCGAGTAGGCAGCTTGCCCAACCTGCCCCTCGAACGCCGCCACCGATGCGGTGTTGATCATGACCCCGCGCTCGCCGTCTTCAGTTGGCTCGTTCTTGACCATCTCCGCCGCGGCCACCCGGATCGCGTTGAACGTCCCGATCAGGTTGATGTTCACCGTCCGCGTGAAGAGCTCAAGGTTGGCCGGCCCTTCCCGCCCGACCGTGCGATCGGCGGTCGCGATGCCGGCGCAGTTGATGAGGATGTGGACGCCGCCGTGCGCGGCTGCGGCGGCCGCCACCGCCTGCGTGACCTGCTCGTCGCTGGTCACGTCCGCCTCGGTGAAGATGCCGCTCAGGCTTGCCGCCACCTCCGCGCCGTTCGAACTCCCCAGGTCGAGGATCGCGACCTTCGCGCCCCGCGCGTGTAGCTCGCGCGCCGTCGCCTCGCCCAGTCCCGAACCGCCGCCCGTCACGATCGCGCTCAATCCGTTGATGTCCATGTCAGCTCTCCGCAGCCGTGGTAGTGCCGGATGCGTTCTACCACGTACGCCGTCGCGGGGCGATTCCGGGGGCGGCGTGCGGCGTACACTGCGCGAGGGTCGAACGCCCTGAAAGAGCGTTCGGGGAGGTGACGATGGCCACCGACGCCGAGTCCCGCAAGGAAGCATCCGCGTCCTGGTCCGACTCCGTCGACGAGATTGAGCGGCGCCGCGAACTGGCGGGCCGAATGGGCGGCGAGGAACGCGTCGCCCGCCAGCGAGCCCAGGGCAAGCTCACCATCCGCGAACGCATCGACGGCTTTCTCGACCCCGGTTCCTTCTTCGAGGTCGGGGGCATGGCCGGAACGGGCGAGTACGACGCCGACGGCCGCCTCACCGACTTCATCCCTGCCGGCTACGTGCTCGGCCTTGGCACCGTCGATGGCCGCGAGGTCTGCGTCGGCGGCGAAGACTTCACCGTACGCGGCGGCTCTGGCGGGGGCGGCAAGGGGCCCGGGCGCTGGCTGCAGCCCGCCGCCCTCCAGCGCCGCATCCCCCTCATCCAGTTCGCCGACGGCGCCGGCGCCTCCGCTCGCAGCTACGACGACGCCGGCCGCATGCACCTCCCCGACGGGAACCAGTGGGCGCGCGACGCGGAGCTCCTCTCGAAGGTGCCGGTCTGCTCCGCGATCGTCGGCCCATCCGCCGGCCACGTCGCCGGACGCGCCGTGCTCTCGCACTTCAGCGTCATGGTGCGCGGGCAGGGACAGGTGTTCGCCGCCGGGCCGCCCGTCGTGAAGCGCGCCATCGGCGAGGACCTGACGAAGGAGGAGCTTGGCGGCGTCGGCGTGCACGTCCGCACCAGCGGCGTCGTCGACAACGAAGCGGAGGATGAGGAGGACGCCTTCCGCCAGATCCGCGCGTTTCTCAGCTACATGCCCAGGAACGTCTGGGAGGTGCCGCCGCGCACCCCGACTGGCGACCCCGCCGACCGTCGCGAGGAAGCCCTCCTCTCCATCGTCCCCCGCGACCGCACGCGCTGGTACGACATGCGCCGGCTCATCGAGCTCGTCGTCGACAACGGCGAGTTCTTCGAGATGCGCCGCTCCTTTGGTCGAAGCCTTATCACCGGCTTCGCCCGCTTCGACGGCTACCCCGTCGGCGTCATCGCCAACGACCCCAAGGTCTACGCCGGCGCCATGACCGCCGATTCCGCCGACAAGCAGACCCACTTCGTCGATCTCTGCAACACCTTCAGCATTCCCGTTGTCCTCTTTGTCGATGTGCCCGGCTTCATGATCGGCTCCCGTTCCGAGCGTGAGGGCGTCATGCGGGCCGGGATGCGCGCGGTCGTAGCAGGGTCCAGCGCGACCATCCCCTCGATCGCGATCCAGGTGCGCAAGTCGTACGGCATGGCCGGCGATGCCGCCGCCTGCCTCGGCGGCCCCGACGCCCTCAAGATGCGTTTCGGCTGGCCCTCTGGCGAGTGGGGCTCGATTCCCATCGAGGGCGGTGTCGCCGCTGCCTACCGTCGCGAGATCGAGAACGCCGACGACCCGGAGGCCCGGCGCGCCGAGATCGAGGAGCGACTGTTGCAGGGCCGCTCCCCCTTCAAGGTGGCCGAGGCGTTCGAGGTCCTCGACATCATCGATCCGCGCGAGACGCGCCCCATCATCTGCCGCTTCATCGAGAGCGCCCAGGAGACCCTGCGGCGCAACCTCGGGCCCAAGGGCCCCGTTCGCCCCTGAACGCATGGCGGACGGTGTCACCGTAGTCGAGCTCGGAGGCGGTGTCGCCTCCGCGTACTGCGGGCGGCTCCTCGCGGGCGCTGGGGCGGATGTCGTGACCTGCGAGCCAGACGCGGGAAGCCCCCTCCGCTCCGCCCATCCCCTGCTTCCCGACGGGCGCTCGGCTCTCTTCGAGTATCTCGGAATGTACAAGCGCTCCGCCGTCCTTGCGGACGACGATGTGGAGCGTCTGGTCGCCAGGGCCGACATCGTCATCGATGAGGTCGACGTCGAAGCCGGCAAGACGCCCGAAGCGGTCGCCGTCCGCATCGCACGCTTCCGGGCGCTGAATCCGCGCCTGGTCGCGGTCGTCTGCGGCCCCTTCGGACTGACCGGGCCGTATGTGGAACGGCGCTCGTCCGCCCTCGTGGACTGGGCCATGAGCGGC
>JAJEIT010000091.1 GCA_022827945.1 Dehalococcoidia bacterium
CAAACGCCTGGTCATCTACGGCGACGCCGGCCACTCCCTCGGGACCGTAGCCGAGGCCCTCGACGACCTGCTGGCGCCCTGGATCGAGGCGCGCCTGCTCGGTGAGCCGATGGAGAGCGGCCGTACCGTCGAGTGGCTCGCCGACTCGGAGGCCGGTGGTAAGTAGTTGACCCCCCGTGATACCGTGATGATCTGGCTGAAAGGAGAGGTGCCGCCGGCGGGGTGGCCGGCGCATAGCTCACAGAAATAGGACGGGACCTGTCGCCATCTCCCAAGGCTCCAGGTCCCGCCCGTCTGGTCGAGAAGCAGTCCTGCCGGACTCAACCGTGCGCTCGGTTTTGGCGGCTACCTCCTTTCAGCCATCCTCGCTTCTCGATCGCCGTTGGCGCCGATCTCGCCCATTGAGCGGATGTTGCGCCGAAGAAACGCCGGCAATTCGGCGTCCTCCTCGTTGGAAATGCCCGGAAGCTCCAGCGGCACCGCTCGCGGCGCGCTCTCCCGGGTCAGGCCAACCGTCGGGGACTGCGTTTCCGAGAACCCCGTCGCGATGACCGTCATGTGCACCGAATCCCCGACCGATGGGTCGATGACGGTGCCGAAGATGATGTTCGCCGTGCTGTCGACCACCTCCGCAATGACGCGGGCGGCGATGTCGAGCTCGCGCAGCTTCAGGTTGCCGTCGTGCGTGACGTTGAAGAGCACGTTCGTCGCCCCGTTGATCGTCTGATCGAGCATTGGGCTGGACGTGGCCTTCTTCGCCGCTTCCGCGGCGCGGTTCTCGCCCGACGCCGCCCCGATGGCGAGGAGAGCCGGACCCGCCTCGCTCATCACGGTGCGAACGTCGTTGAAGTCGAGGTTGATCGCGCCGTTCTGGCTGATGATGTTCGAGATCGCCTGGATCGCCTGCCGAAGCACGTCGTCCGCCATCTCGAACGCCTCGTCGACCGTGTAGTCCTCGGGGCAGCTCTCGAGCAGCCGCGAGTTCGGGATCGAGATCAGCGTGTCGACCTTCTCCCGCAGCTTCTCGATGCCGCCGCGGGCCGCCTGGCTGCGGCCGGCGCCCTCCCAGGCGAACGGCGTCGTGACCGTGCCGATCGTGAGCGCGCCGACTTCGCGCGCCACCTCGGCCACGACCGGCGCGGCGCCGGTGCCGGTGCCGCCTCCCATGCCGGCCGCCACGAACACCATCTCGGCCCCGTTCAGCAGCTGCTCGAGCTCGGCCCGGCTCTCCTCGGCGGCGCGCTCGCCGCGCGTCGGGTCGCCCCCGACGCCCAGGCCCTTCGTCAGCTTCTCCCCGATACGCATGCGCATCTCCGCGTCGGAGCTGGCGAGCGCCTGCGCGTCGGTGTTCACGGCTACGAAGGTCACGCCCGGGATGTTGGCGTGAACCATGCGGTTGACGGCGTTCCCGCCGCCACCGCCGACTCCGATGACCTTGATGTCTGGCAGCAGTTCCCTGTCCACTGTGTAACTCAACGTTCTTCCTCCGTCTGTGGGGTGTGAGCGGATTGGTGGTCGTCCTGGTGGTTAGCTTCTCGGGTCGGCCTCCTCGGTTGCGGGTGTTCTCGGTTACTGGGGGATGAAGGCTCGTCCAAACGCAGCGATGCGCCTGAAGAAGCCGCTCTCCGGGTCGTCTTTTCGGGCTCCGGCGGGACGCGCCGTTGGAGCGGTCCCGCGCAGGGCGTGCTTCGCGAGCCCCACCACGGTGGTGTAGGCGGGAGTCGCGATGAGGTCCGTAAGCCCCGTGCAGCCGCGCGGACCGCCCACGCGTGCGGGCAGGTCCAGGCGGTGTTCCGCGAGCTCGTCGATGCCCCGCAGCAGGCTCGTGCCTCCAGTGAGCACGAGGCCGGCCGCGAGCCGGTCCAGGTAGCCCGCGCGCTTCAGCTCGATGGCCACCATTTCCAGGATCTCTTCCGTGCGCGCTTGCAGGATCTCGGCCACGTGCCCGGCCGAGACGCGCTTCCGCGAGTTCGTGCCGAAGGAGCGAACCTCGACGTCGACATTCCCGACCCCTTCCATGGTCAGCGCCGAACCGTGCTCGCACTTCAGCCGTTCCGCGCTTTCCCAGGGGCACCGCAGCAGGCGCGCGAGGTCCTGCGTCAGGTGCGCGCCTCCCAGCGACAGCGTCGCCGTGTGCGCTACCGAGCCCTCGTCGTACACGCAGATCGAGGTCGTGCTGCCGCCGATGTCGACGGCTGCCACGCCCTGCGCGCGTTCCTCCGTTGTCAGCGAGCCCGTCGCCGCCGCGAGCGAGCCAAGCACGATCTCGTCGACCTGGATGCCCGCGTCCTCGACGCACTTCGTCAGGTTCTGCACCGCCGAAACGGCCCCCGTCACGATGTGCGTCTCCGCGTCGAGGCGCGCCCCGTACATCCCCACCGGGTCGGAGACGGGGTCCGTGCCCTCGATCCAGTACCCGCGCGGGATCACGTGCAGGATCTGGCGGTTGGTGGGGATGCTGATCTGCCCCGCCACCTCGATCGCCCGCGCGCGATCGTCGGCGGTGATCGGCTCCGTCCGGTCGGCGATGGCCACGATCCCGCGGTTGTTCTGCGAGCTCAGGTGCCCGCCCGCGATCCCGACCACGCCGCTCAGGATCCGCATCCCGCACGACTGCTCCGCCTTCTCCACCGCCGTTGCGACGGCGTCGCGGGCCGACTGAATGTTGTCGATCACCCCGCGGGAGAGGCCGGCCGCCGGCGCCACGCCGACGCCGAGCACGCGCGCCTGCCCGTACTCGTTCACGTCGGCGACGAGCGCCGAGACCTTCGTCGAGCCGATGTCGATGGCTGCTATGGCGTTACTCTTCTTCATGGTTCCCCTCGTTGACGTCTTTCACCGCAGGACGGGTCTGTCCCCGAACCGCAGGTCGATGGTTGAGTAGGTGATGTCTCTCGCCAGCGCTTCCTCGGCCACGCGGGCCCACACGGCGAGCTTGTAGGCGATGCCGCTCGAATCCCCGAGCAGCGCCGTTTGTCCGTCCGCCGTGCGAACGCGAATGCCCTCGCCCGGCGAGTACGTGAGTTCGACGGCGCGTGTTCCCAGCGCCTCTTCGATCTGCTGGTTGATCTCCGCGGCGGCGTCGACCGCGTGGTAGTCCACGCGGTCGCCCGGTCGCAGCGAGTACGACTCGTTGCTCACGATTGTCGTCGAACCCGCGGGCGGATCCCGGTGTCCCAGCACGTAGCCTTCGCGATCGATCGTGTAACGCAGCCCGGCCTGCTCCCAGGAGCCCCACGGCTCCCGTTCGCGCACCGTGATGTGGACCGTTCCCGGCCACTCCCGCGTGATCTCGACCGAGGCGACCAGCGGCAGCTCGGCGATCGCGTCCGCGACGCTGCCGAGGTTGGCGGTCAACATGCGCTCGCCCCAGAGGTCGACGCGTTCGAGGATGTCGCGTTCGCGCGTCGCCACCGCCCCCTCGACCTCGACCTCCCGCACCCGCAGCGCCGGCGAGTGCCACGCCCAGACCCCTGCCCCGACGACGCTGAGAAGAAGCAGTGCGGCCGCGATCGACAGCCGGCGCGCTCGCAGCCACGAGAGCCCGCGCCGGCCGTAGGCCACGGTCTGCGTACCCAGCCGCCGCCTCCGCCGCCCGACGGCATGGTCCTTCCTGCCCACCTCGGCATGCGCCGGCTTCTGCAGGGGGACGTCCGCCTTCGCCGGCCGCTTCCGGCGCACGATCCGGTTCGGCTGCCGCCGGGGCTTGCGCTGCTCGTGTCGCCTGATCACCGCGTCGACCCCCGTTCCGCCCGCTCGATGGCGAGGTCTAGGATGCGCGTGAGCAGATCGGGATAGGCGAGTCCGCTCGCCTCCCACAGCCTCGGGAACATGCTGATGCTGGTGAACCCCGGCACGGTGTTCACCTCGCTCCCGGTCACCTCGCCGTCCTCGTCCACGAAGAAGTCGACGCGCGCGTATCCCTCGCAGCCCATCGCCAGGTACATCCGCCGGGCCAGTTCCCGCACCCGCTCCGCCGCTTCGGCGTCGATGCGCGCGGGCACGTGCAGGGCTGTCCCGGAGTCGGAGGCGTACTTGCTGTCGTAGTCGTAGAACTCGCGGTCCGGCTCGATCTCGCCCACCACCGCCGCCGCCTCGGGCGCTGCGTTGCCGAGCACCGAGCACTCGATCTCACGTCCCGCCATCGCCCGCTCCACCACCACCTTCTCGTCGTGGGGAAGGGCTGCCGCGAACCCCTGCGCGAGGTCCTCGCGCGAGGCCACGCGCGTGATCCCGATGCTCGACCCTCCGTTCGCCGGCTTGGCGAAGCAGGGGTACCCGATTTCGTCCTCGACGAACCGCCGCGCTTCCTCGGGATCGCCCTCGATCTCCCAGCGGCGAAGCACGACATAACGCGCGACGGGAATCCCCGCCTCCGCGAACAGCGCCTTCTGCAGCGCCTTGTCCATCCCCACCCCGCTCGCCGCCACCCCCGCGCCTGCATAGGGGATGTCGGCCATCTCGAGCAGGCCCTGCAGGCATCCATCCTCGCCGTAGGTGCCGTGAACCAAGGGGAAGGCCACGTCGCACCGGCCCAGTTCCGCCAGCGCGCCGCCCTCCGTCAGCGACGTTCCCCCGTCGGTCAGCGCCTCGGCGCCGCCTGTCAGCGCCGCCTCCGTCTCCGCGACCGAGAGCCATGCGCCCGCACGCGTGACGCCGACCGGCGCCACGTCCCAGCGGTCGCCGTCGAGGGCGTCGATAACGCTGCGGGCGCTGCGCAGGCTCACCTCGTGCTCCGCCGAGCGCCCGCCGAAGATGACTGCCACGCGCTGCCTCGCCATCACCACGCCCCCACGAAGCCGACTTCGCGTCGGAGCTGGATGCCGTGCGTTTCGAGCACGCGTCGTTCCGCCTCTTCGACGAGCCAGAGCACATCGCTCGCCCTCGCCTGCCCGAGGTTCACGAAGAAGTTGGTGTGCTGCTCGCTGATGGCGGCGTCGCCCCGCCGCTCCCCGCGCAGCCCCACCGAGTCGATCAGCTTCCAGGCGGGACTCTCGGGAGGATTCGTGAACATCGAACCGGCGTTCCGGCCTCGCGGCTGTCCCGTCAGCCGGCGCTGGTCATAACCGCCTGCCTCCGCCAGCAGCGCGTCGGCGTCGCCCGCGCTCAGCGAGAGTTCCGCTTCGAGCACCGCGCGCCCTGCGAGCGTGCCCCGTGTGAAGGCGCTGCCCCGGTAGGTCAGGTGCAACTCTTCCGCCGTCCACCAGGCGTCGTCCCCGGAGGGGTCGAGCAGCCGCACGCGCGTGAGCACGTCGGCGAGGCAGCCGCCGTACGCCCCGGCGTTGTAGACGACGGCCCCGCCCAATGTCCCGGGGATGCCCACGGCCCACGCCAGCCCCGCCACTCCCGCGCGGCACATCTTCCGCGCGAAGCCCGCGAAGCTCGCCCCGCTTCCGACGCGCACGCGCAGGCCGTCGTGCTCTTCCTCGCGCGCCCGGTTGTCGATCACGACGCCGCGGATGCCTCCGTCGGCGACCACGATGTTGCTCCCGCTGCCGAGTACGAACGGCCCCGCGCCGGCATCCGCCGCCATGCGCGCCGCCTGCGCGAGCGCGTCGGCGCTGCGCACGGTCACGTAAATGTCCGCCGGCCCTCCTACCCCGAAGGTCGTGTGGCGCGACATTGCCTCGTCGCGGCGCACCTCGCCCACCGTCTCGAGCCTCGTCGCCAGCTGGTCGAGCGCTGTCATGACAGCGCCTCCAGCAGCATCGGCCCGACCTCGGTCACGCTCCCCGCGCCGATCGTCATGACCACGTCCCCGGACCGCGCCAGCGCCGCGGCCTGCTCGACCGCCATCGCGAAGTCGGTTGCGTACGAAGCGGCCGGCCGTGCGATGTTCCGCGCCAGGTCCGCCGCCGAGCGCCCCTCCAGGGGCGTCTCGCGGGCGGCGTAGGTCTCCAGGATGACGAGCTCGTCCAGCCCTTCCCAGCACTCCAGCCATGCCTCCCACAGGTAGGCGATGCGGCTGTACGTGTGAGGCTGGTGGATGCCGATCAGTCGACGCCCCGGGAAGCGCGTGCGCGCGGCGCCGAGCACGGCGCGCACTTCGCTCGGATGGTGGGCGTACTCGTCGATGACGAGCACGCCGCCGGCCTCGCCGACGCGCTCGAAGCGCCGCTTCGCGCCCTGGAAGCACGCGGCCGCGTCGCGGACGGCGGCGAACGGTGTGCCCTCCCCGAGGCAGACCGCCGCCGCTGCCAGCGTGTTCTCGACCGCGTACTCCCCCGGGACGGCGATTGCCAGCTCGCCGAGGGTTGCGCCCCGCCGCTTCACGGTGAAGGTCGCGCCCGTCTCGCCGAGCGAGACGTTCGTGGCCTGCCACGTGCAGTCGTCGCCGAACCCGTAGGTTGCGACGGCGGCCTCCGCCGCGACCGCGTCCGCCACACGCCTCGATGCGGCGTTTCCGCCCCCGGCCACCAGCCGCCCGTCCTTGCGCAGCCGCCGCGCAAACGTGAGGAACGCCTCCTCGTAGGCTTCAGGCGTCCCGTACAGGTCGAGGTGGTCGGCGTCGACGTTCGTGATGACGGCCACGTCGGGGTCGTAGGCGTGGAAGGCGCGCTGGTACTCGTCCGCCTCCACCACGCAGATGTCGCCGCCGCCCCAGGACGCGTTCCCGCCGAGATCGCGGCTCTCGCCCCCGATCAGGTACATCGGCTGCCGCCCCGCCCGGCTCAGGATGAACGCGATCAGGCTGCTCGTCGTCGTCTTCCCGTGCGATCCGGCCACCGCCACCACCCGCTTCCCCTCCATCAGCCCGGCCACCACCTCGGGCCGTCCCAGCACCGGCAGGCCGCGCCGCCGCGCTTCCGCGATCTCCGGGTTGTCCTCCCCGACCGCCGCCGTCGCGACGACGCACTGTGCCTCGCCCAGGTTCCCGGCTGCGTGCTCCGGATAGACCGTCACGCCCATCGCCTCAAGGTTCCTGGTGAGGTCCGAAGCCTCGAGGTCGCTGCCCTGCACGCGCTCGCCGCGCTCGTGCAGCAGCAGCGCGATGGCCGACATGTGCATCCCGCCGATTCCCACGATGTGGACGGGTCCGCGAATCTCGGTCATCGCGTCGCCACCTCCCGCAGGATGGCCGCCAGCCGCTCCGCCCCGTCGGCTTGCCCCGCCGACCGCGCCGCCTCCGCCATCGCGCCGCGACTTTTGTCGTCGTGCAGCAGGTCGAGAACGCGCCCTTCGAGCTTCCCGAGATCCGCTTCCTCCAGCACGACCGCCGCCCCGTGGCCGGCCAGCCAGCGCGCGTTTTCGCGCTGGTGTCCGCCCGCGAACGTGCCCGGCACGAGGATCGCCGGCAGCCCTGCGGCGGGCAGCTCGCCGAGCGTGCTCGCGCCCGCGCGCATGACCGCCAGGTCGGCGGCCACCATCAGCGCCGGCAGGTCCTCCCGGAACGGCGCCGGCTCGTACCGCTCGCGCAGCGACTCCGCCAGGGCCCTTCGCTCGGACTCGGCCTCGGCGGAGGCGGCGGGCCCGGTGATGTGCACGACCCGGGCGGCCTCACAGAGCCGCGGCAGCGCCCGCCAGACCGCGCGGTTGATCGCCTGTGCCCCCTGCGTCGCCCCTGCGACGAGCAGCACGCGCTCCTGCGCGCTCCATCCGAGCGCGTCGCGTGCGTCCTCGCGTACGACAGCGAAGGCATCGCGCACGGGATAGCCGCTCACGACCGTCTTCTCTGCGGGCAGGCGGGGAAGGGCTGCCTCCGTGGCGGCCGCGATCAGCGTGGCGAGGCGGCTCTCCGCCCGCACGGCCAGCCCCGGTTCCACGTCCGGGAGGAACACGACCAGCGGCAGCCGCAGCATTCGTGCGGCCACGCTCGGCGGGAAGCTGCCGTAGCCACCGGTGCTCAGCATCACGTTCGGACGGAAGCGCCGCAGCGACCGGAGCGCGGTCGCCACGCCGAGCGCCGTCCGCCAGAGCCCGCGCGCCAGTGCCAATGGCGAGCGCCCGCGCAGGGGCGCCGCTGGAACCGTCTCGAAGGGCACGTCGTGGCCCTGCACGAGGGCACGCTCGCCCCGGTTGTCCGGCCCGAAGAAGCGCGCCTCCACGGGGTCGCCCGTGGCCCGCAGCGCCCCCAGCGTTGCCAGGGCCGGGAAGATGTGACCCGCCGTGCCGCCGGCCGCCAGCGCGACTCTCATGACTCGTCCCTCCCTTCGGAGGGCTCGGTGCCGGTTCCGGCGCGTTCGCGGGCGGCTTCGCGTTCTCCCGTGAAGCGCGAGATGCTCGCGAGTACGCCCGCTGCAAGGAGCACCGCCGCCAGCGCGCTGCCGCCGTAGCTGAGGAAGGGCAGGGGCACGCCCGTGAGCGGGATCACCCGCGTGATGCCGCCGATGTTCACGAACGCCTGCACGACGATCCACGTCGTGATGCCGGTCGCCAGCAGGAACCCGAACTGGTCCGGGGCCCGCCGCGCGATCTGGTAGCCCTTCAGCATCAGTGTCACGAACAGGATCACGACCGCGCTTGTCGCCACCAGCCCCAGCTCCTCGCCGAGGATGGCGAAGATGCCGTCGGTGTGGCTCTCGGGCACATAGAAGAACTTGCCCCGGCTCGCGCCCAGGCCCAGCCCGGTCGGGCCGCCGTTGCCGAGCGCGATCAGCGATTGCAGCGTCTGGAAGCCGCTCCCCAGGGGGTCGGACTCGGCGCTCACGAACGCGGAGAAGCGGTCGAGCCGGTAGCCCTCGATGAGCGCCAGCGCCACCACCGCGATACCGCCCGAGAGCAGCAGGGCGCTCATCTGCAGGAAGGTTGCCCCCGCCGCCCAGAACATCGTCACGGTGATGGCGAGGATGATGCTGGTCGTACCCAGGTCGGGCTGCAGCATGAGCAGCAACCCGATTGCACTGATGATGACGATGAAGGGCAGCAGGCCGTGCTCGAAGCTGCGCAGGTTGTCGCCCCGCGAGTTCAGCCACGCCGCCAGGTAAATGATGACGCTGAGCTTCGTGAACTCCGCCGGCTGCAGGCTGAAGCCGCCGAACGTGAGCCACCGCTGCGCGCCCCCTGCCTCCGTCCCCACGATGAGCGTGAACGTCAGGAGCATCAGCGTGAGCGCCATGATTGGCACCGCCAGCCGCCGCAGCACGTGGTAGTCGAAGCGCATCGCGACTACCAGCAGCGCTCCCCCCAGCACGGCCCACATGGCCTGCCGGATGATGAAGTGGTCCGAGTTGGAGAACTGCGCGAGTCCGATCACGAAGCTCGCGCTGTAGACCGCCACGAGGCCCGTGATCGTGAGCACCGCGATCAGCGCCAGCAGCGTGTAGTCGGGGCCCCGTGCGGCCCAGCGGCGGCTCGACGTGATGGCTATGACAGCGCCTCCTCGAATCCATCGAGTGCGGCCACGAACGCCGCGAACGCCGCGCCCCGCGCCTCGAAGCGCGGGTAGGCGTCGAAGCTCGTGCCCGCCGGCGACAGCAGGACGGCGTCGCCCTCGCGCGCGATGGCGGCGGCGGCGGCCACCGCCTCATCGAGCGTTTCCACACGCACGACCGGGTCGACCGCGCCCGCCATCGCCCGGGCGAACGGCGTGGCCGCCTCCCCGAAGCAGATGGCGGCCCGGCAGCGCTCGCCGGCGACGGCGCGCAGCTTGTCGAGCGGCAGTGCCTTCTCGCGCCCGCCCAGCAGCAGGATCGCCGGCTCGGAGACGGCCTCCAGCGCTGCGACCGTGCGTTCCGGCGATGTCGCGATGCTGTCGTTGATCCAGACCGCCCCGTGCGCTCGTCCCACCACCTGCAGGCGGTGCGGCAGACCCGGGAAGCTCCCGAGCGCGTCCGCGATGGCCTCGCTTGCGAGGCCCATCGCCCCGGCGATAGCGGTCGCCATGACCGCGTTCGCCACGTTGTGGCGGCCGCGCATGCGCAGGTCGGCTGTGCTGGCGACCGTATCGGTCGCGCCGCCCTGGCGTGACACGATCGCGTCGCCGTCCAGCCACGTCCCGTCGCCCGCGACGGGGCCAGCGAGCGAGACTTCGGCGAGCCGGCCCCGTACGTCGCTGCGAAGCTCGCGGCTCGTCTCGTCGTCCGCGTTCAGGATCGCGAGTCCGTCCGCATCCTGGTAGCGGAGGATGTTGCGTTTCAGGTCCACGTACTCCGGCCAGCTGAACTGGTCGAGGTGGTTCGGCGTGACATTCGTCACCGCCGCGATCTCCGGGGAGCGATCCGTGTACTGCAGCTGCGTGTGGCTCATCTCGAGGATGACGCTCGCCGTTTCGGGTACCTCTTCGATGCGGTCGAGCAGCGAGCCCCCGAGGTTTCCCCCAACGAGGTGCTCGATATCGGCGCACTCGGCCATCTCGCCGACGAGCGCGGTCGTCGTCGACTTGCCGCTCGACCCTGTGATGCCGATGACCCGTCCCCGACAGAGCCGCAACGCGAGAGCCATCTGCGAGACGACCGGGGTACCGAGTTCCCGTGCGCGGACCACGTTGGGGTCGCTGCGCAGCACCGACTGCGAGACCGCTAGCAGGTCGAAGCCTTGCGGGTCGAGCAGTTCGCCGCGAATCGTGCGCTCCACGCCCTCGGGCGGTTCCGCCCCCGCCGCTTCGAGCTGCTCGGCGTTGCGGGTGTCCGCCATCGTCACGGTGGCGCCGCGCGCCAGCAGCCAGCGGGCGAGGTCGCGCCCTTCGATCCCGAGCGAGTAGACGAGCGCGCGAGCGCCCGCGGTCTCCGGGAGTTCTGCAGCGGTCTGGCGTTCAACCATCATCGTCACTCCGGTACCGCCAGTGCGAGCGCGACGCCGACCATCGCGGCCACGATGCCGACGACCCAGAAGCGGGTCACGATCTGTGTCTCGGGCCAGCCCAGCTCCTCGAAGTGGTGGTGCAGCGGCGCGCGCCGGAAGATGCGCTTGCCCCCGCTCAGCCGGTAGTAGCCGATCTGGAGGAGGTTGCTGACCGCGTTTGCCACGAACACGAGGCCGATTAGTGGCAGCAGCAGCCAGTGGCCGGTCATCAGTGCGACGATTGCGAGGCTGGAGCCCAGCGCGAGCGCGCCCGTGTCGCCCATGAACACCCGCGCGGGGTGCGCGTTGTACCAGAGGAACCCGAGGTTGGCGCCCGCGATGATGAAGGAGAACGTGGCGACAAAGTCCTGGCCCTGGACGAACGCGATCACCCCGTAGGCGATGAACGCGAACAGCGTCGTGCCGCCCGCCAGCGTGTCGAGCCCGTCCGTCACGGCGACGGAGCTGGTCGTCGCCACGATGGTGACGACCGCGATGATCATGTAGGCCGGGCCGAGGGCGTAGCTTCCCGCCCACGGCACGTTCACCGACTCGACGTCGAGCTCTCCGTAGAGCACCCAGGCCGCGCCGACGGCGAGCAGCGTGAGCACCGTAATCTTCAGCCGCCAGGGCAGCCCCGCGCGGAACCCTACGCGGTCCTGCAGCGTCCCCAGGTCGTCGATGAAGCCGATGGCGCCCGTCGCTGCGATCATCCCGAGAGGGAGCAGGATCGAGCGGTGGTCGAGCCAGTCGATGGCGATGGCCGTCACGATCAGCGTCGGCACCCAGATGATGAAACCGCCGAAGGTGGGCGTGCCCGCCTTCGACTGGTGGGAGGCGGGCTGGTCCTCGCTGATCGCCTTCCCCGCCCGCTGGGCGCGCAGGTACTGGACGATCGGCCAACCCAGCCCAACCGTGAGCGCGAAGCTGATGCCGCCGGAGAGCAGGGCGCGAATCATGTCCGGCCCTCCAGCACGGGGAGCAGCTCTTCGAACGCCTGCCCCCGCGAGGCCTTCACGAGCACGTGGTCGCCCTCGTTCAGCAGGGCCGCTGTGAACGTCCCCGCCTCGTCCTTCGTCTCGAACCAGTGGCTGTCGGCGAGGCCGTTCGCCCGCGCCGCCTCGACGGCCAGGTGGCAGGGTTCCCCGGCCGCCACGAGCACGTCGCAGCACCGGGCCGCGATGGCGCCGATGCGACGGTGCTCCGGCTCGGACCGATCGCCGAGTTCCGCCATCTCGCCGAGCAGGGCGATGCGCTGCCCGCCCAGGCCACGCAGCAGTTCCAGCGCTCCCGCGACCGAGGCTGGGCTGGCGTTGTAGGTGTCGTCGAGGATGCGCGCGCCGCCGGCGCTGTGCCGCACCCGCAGCCGCCCGTCGATCTCGGCCCCGCTGACCGCCTCCGCCGCCTCAGCGAGTTCCACGCCAAGCGCGAGCTGGATGCCGATCGCCGCCAGCGCCCCCTGCGCGATGTGCGCCCCGGGCACGTGCAGCCGCACGTCCGCCTCCTCGCCCTCGAAGGAGATGCGGAACTCCGAGCCTTTCAGCCCCAGGTCGCGCACGTCGCCGCGCCGGAGGCGCGCCGCTTCCCTCGCGCCGAACCCGATGACCTCGCACGGCAGCTCGTCCACGACCGGTGTGATGCGCTCGTCGTCGACATTCACGACCGCCGTGCCGTCGCGTGGCAGCGAACGCGCCAGCGAGAGCTTCTCGCGCTCGATCGCCGCCATGCTGCCGAGCTTCTCCAGGTGCGTCGCGCCGATGTTGAGGACGGCGCCGACCGAAGGCTCCGCGATGGCGCACAGCTCGGCGATCTCGCCCTCGCTGTCCATCGCCATCTCCAGCACCGAGACCTCGTGGTCGCGGCGCAGGCTCATCAGGGCGAGGGGCAGCCCCTCGCGCGAATTCAGGTTCCCGGGGCTGTGGTGCGTGGCGAAGCGCGCCCCCAGGGCTGCCGCCGTCAGCTCCTTCGCCGTCGTCTTCCCGACCGTGCCCGTGATGCCGGCTACGCGAACGTCGCAGGTCCGCAGCCAGTCGCGTGCGAGCTCGGCCATCGCCGTGCGCGTGTCGCCGACGACCGCGACCGTGCGGTCGCGCCAGTCGCCTCCCGGAGGGCGCTCGCAGACGGCCGCCGGAGCACCGTGCTCCAGCGCCTCGTCGACGAAGTCGTTGCCGTCGAGCCGCTCGCCCCGGAAGGCGGCGAACAGGTCGCCGGGCTCCGTCAGGCGCGAGTCGGCCGCCCCGCCCGAGATCGGCGCGGTCGGGCCTTCGATCACGCGGTAGCCGCGGGCGCGCATGGACTCTGCCAGGAAGGCCGTCGTCATACCCGTCACCTCGTCGCCACCTGCCCGGCGTCGGGGGGAACGCCGAGGTAGCCCAGCACCTCGTCGACAAGCGAGGCGAAGACGGGTCCCGCCGCCTCCGTCCCCGTCTCGAGGTTGGCGTTCTCGTCGAGCTTCACCAGGATGAGAATTCGCGGCTCCTCCACCGGTGCGAAACCCGCGAACGACACGATCTGCGTGTCGTCATAGCTCGCGTCGATGGGAACGTTCGCCGTGCCCGACTTGCCGCCGGCGGTGTAGTAGCGCGGCTTCCCCGGGTGGTACCAGCCCGGGTCGATCACCGCCCCGAGCATCTGCCGCATCGTCGCGCTCGTCTCCGGAGAGATCGGCTGCCCGATTACCTTCGTGGACAGGTCGTAGCGCGTGCCGTCGTGGGCGATCATCGCTTTCACCAATCGCGGTTCGAGCAGGCGCCCGCCGTTGATGGTCGCCGCGAGCGCGGTCACCAGCTGGATCGGCGTGACGCTGATCGCCTGTCCGAACGACTGCGCCGCCGCGTCGACCGGTGACCAGCCAACGTCCGTCGGGCGCCTCACGAGCCCGGTGGCCTCGCCGCTCAGGTCGATGTACGTGGGCTTCCCGAACCCGAACGCCTCCAGGTACTCGTGGAAGAGCGCGACGCCCAGCTCCTCCATCATGAACACGGCCCCGGTGTTGATGCTCTGCTGGAGCACCCCTGTCATCGTCTGCTCGCCGTAGACGCCGTTGTTCCAGTTGAAGATCGGCGTCCCGTAGACGAAGGCGATGCCGGTGTCCTCGTAGGTCGTCTCGGGGGTCACGAACCCGGCGTCGATCGCCGCCGCCGCGGTGATCACCTTCATCACCGAACCGGGCTCGTAGAGGTCGCTCACCACGCTGTTGCGCAGCAGTCTCACCTGCACCGGGTCGGACAGGTCGAGCCCGGCGAACGAGAGCCGGGGCTGCGTCGCCAGCGCCAGGATCTCTCCGGTACGGGGGTCCATCATCACGATCGATCCGCTGACCGCCTCGTGCTCCTCGATCGCCTGCTTCAGGGCCCGCTCGGCGGCCACCTGCATGCGCCGGTCGATCGTCAGGATGATGTCCGGGCCGGGCACGGCCTCGGTCGTGAAGGTCTCCCCGTACGGGATCGGGGAACCGGTCGTGTCCCGCTCGAAGATGACCCGGCCCGGCGTCCCCAGCAGTTCGGCGTCGTACCACGCCTCGATCCCGGTGAGGCCCGTGTTGTCGGCGCCGATGATCCCGATGACCGACGACGCGAGGTCGCCGGCCGGGTGGACGCGCACGGTGTTGGGAAGACCGATGAGCCCCGGCACGTTCGCATCCAGCAGCGCCCGGCCCGCGTCGTAGGGAACGTCGCGGGCCACGAGCACGTCGACGAGGCCGCTTTCCAGGACGAGCGTGCGCAGATAGGTGGCGTCGTGCCCGGTCGCCTCGGCGATCGCTTCCGAGGCCCGCCGCGCGGTCGCGTCGTCGTTCCAGACTCGGGATGCGACGTACAGGTCCCACGTGTCGGTGCTCATCGCGAGCAGGAACCCGTTGCGGTCGAGGATCGCGCCCCGCCGGGCGAAGACCGTGTCGCTGGCGTAGAGCTCGCTGCGCGCCTCTTCGGCGTACCGGTCGTGCTCGAGAATCTGCACCTGGACGAGGCGCGCCAGCACCACTGCCGCGAACACCGCGAACGCGATCGCCGGAAGCCATACCCGGCCCGTGCGCCTCGCTTGCTGCTGCGCCATGGGGCGCCCTCCCGCCGGCCTCCTCCCGTGACCGGTGCGATCTCAGTTCAGCAGCGGCATCGCCTCCATAGGTGGTCCGCGGCTACGGAGCGAGCCCGGAGCCAGGCTCCGAGGCCTCGGGGAGATGCTCCGCAGGAATCTTCGGGGGCTCCGGTCCGGCTTCCCCGATGCTCACGAAGATGGCGTTCGCCCCCGGCACGAGGCCGATCTCCAGGGCCCGCCGCGCAATGCGGTCCACGGAGATCAAGCGGGCGATCTCGGCCTCCAGCTGGCGCATCTCGACCTGGAGGGCGTTCTGCTCGCCCGCCAGCGCTTCGAGGTTGCGCCCCTGGGTGGTCATGAGGCTGTTCTGCACGACTGGCGCCATCGCGCTGGCCGAGACGATGAGCGCCCCCGCGACCACCCAGCCGCTCACTCCCAGTTTCGGAAGCGAGAGGCCCCGGTGGGTTCGCGGCGCTGGTTGGTCGAGGGCCGTCATGGCTGCTCCTCGGCCTTGCGCTGCGCGGCGCGCAGAACGGCGCTCCGCGCGCGCGGGTTGCGGGCGACCTCGTCGTCGCCGGGGCGCACCGCGCGCCGCGTCAGTTGCGTAAGGGTCGCGCGGTGGTTGCAGCGGCACTCCGGAAGCACCGGCGGGCAGACGCAGTCACGCGACTCGCGCCCGAGAAACTGTTTCACGATCCGGTCTTCCAGCGAGTGGAAGGCGATGGTGACGAGCCTCCCGCCTTCGCGGGAAGATCCAAAGCCGAGCAGGCTGCGGGCTAGCGGCAAGGCCGTGCCAAGCGAGTCGAGTTCGCCATTTACACGAATCCGAAGCGCGAGAAAGACCTTGGTGGCGGGGTGTTGTTGGGTGCGGTCTCTCGCGCCCCCCGCAGCCTGCTCGACGGCTTTGGCTAGATCCCAGGTCGAGCGAAGCGGCCGCGCCCGTTGCACCGCCTTCGCGATGCGGCGTGCCCCGCGCACCTCTCCCTGTTCCCGGAAGAGGGTCGCGAGCGATCGCTCGTCCCATGTATTCACGATGTCCGCAGCCGTCAAGCCGTCCGACGACTGGTCCATACGCATGTCCAGCGGCCCCTCGTGCGCGAAGGCGAACCCTCGCTCCGCGGTGTCCAGCTGGATTGAAGAAACCCCCAGGTCCATCAGGATCCCGTCGACCGCCTCGAACCCCTCGTCCTCGGCGATGACATCGAGATCGCGGAAGTTCCCGCGAATGAAGCTGACCCGCCTCCCAAACGGAGCCAGTCTCGTTCGCGCGAACTCCAGCGCCTCGCCGTCCTGGTCGATGCAGAGCAGCCGCCCTTCCCGCCCCATCGCCTCGGCGATGGCCGCGCTGTGTCCCCCCGCCCCCGCCGTGCAGTCGATGTAGACGCCCCCCTCGCGCACGGCGAGGTAGCGCATCGCCTCATCGAGGAGGACCGGCGTGTGTGGAGCGCTCGGCGTGGTCATGGTCGTCACGCTAGCCTCCCCCGCCGGCGGCGGACCCGTCGGCAAGCCGCTGGAGGGCATTGGCGCGGGCGCTCGGCAGCATCGATTCCTGCTCCTCCCACTTCGCCCGGTCCCAGATCTCGAGGCGCTGGTCGTTTCCGAGCACGACCACGTCGCGCTCGATGGCGGCGTGCGTGAGGAGCTTGGCGGGGATGAGCAGCCGGCCCTGGCCGTCTCGCTGCACGTCGAACGACGAGGCGAAGAACGCGCGCCTCAGCTGGCGGCCCTCTTCGGAGTAGGCGGGCACCCGCTCGACGACGCGGGCTTCGGCCTCGAACCCTTCCGGGGTGTACACCTCGATACAGCCGTCGAGGCCGGGCACGAGGACGGCGCCGTTGCCGAACTCCTCGCGGAACTTCGGAGGCAGCGCGACCCGGTTGCGGTCGTCCAACTGGTACTCAAAGTTCCCACGGAACGCCATGTTGGCCCCTCGGGCAGGGATGTCCCCACCAGGATCGGAAGAAAACTGGGGAAGATTCCCATCTCTCCCCACTTCTCCCCACACGGACTATAGGCAGCCCCCCCACAGGGTGTCAATAGAAATCGGTCCCGCAGTCGCGAGCCGTGTCTCGTCCCTCCCCCGCCTCCGCCGAGGCGTCGCGCTAGACTGTCCCGATGGCGCGAATTGCGATCCTCACCGTGTCCGACGGCGCCGCCGCCGGAACCCGCGTCGACGAAGGCGGCGCCCTCATCGAGCGCCGCTGCCGCGAGGAGGGCTACGAGGTGGCCGTCCGCGCCGTCCTGCCCGACGACCGCGAAGCCATCGCCTCGAAGCTCGCGTCCTGGTGCGACGGCAACGTCGCGGACGTGGTCCTGACCACCGGCGGCACCGGCCTCACCCCTCGCGACCTCACCCCCGAGGCGACCCGCGACATCGCCGAGCGCGACGTCCCCGGCATCCCCCTCGCCATCGCCCAGGAGGGGCTCAAGCACACCTCGTACGCCATCCTCTCGCGCGGCCTCGCCGTCACCCGCGGCAAGACGCTCATCGTGAACCTGCCCGGCAGCCCCAGGGGCGTCGCCGACGGTCTCGCCGTCCTCTTCCCGCTCGTGCCCCACATCGCCGAGCTGCTCGCCGGTCCCGTCGAGCACGACGGATGAGGGTCGACGTCCTAACCCTCTTTCCGGAGGCGTTCGCCGGACCGCTCGACGTTTCCATCATCAGGCGCGCCCGCGACAACGGCCTCCTCGATCTCCACCTGCACGACATCCGCGAGCACGCCACCGACCGCCACCGCACCGTCGACGACCAGCCCTTCGGCGGTGGCCACGGCATGGTCATGAAGGTCGACGTCCTCGACGCCGCCCTCCAGGCTGCGCGGGCCGTCGCCGAGCCCCCCGGCCACGTCGTCTATCTCTCGCCCCAGGGCGAACGCCTGAACGATGCCCTCGTGCGTGAGCTCGCCGCCCACCCCCGCCTCGTCCTCGTCTCCGGCCGCTACGAAGGTGTCGACGAGCGCTTCGTCGAGCACTGCGTCGACCGCGAGGTCTCGATCGGCGACTACATCCTCACCGGCGGCGAGCTCCCCGCGATGGTGCTCATCGAGGCGGTCGCGCGCCACCTCCCCGGCGCCCTCGGCGACGACGCCTCCCCCCGCGAGGAGTCGTTCGCCGACGGCCTCCTCGAGCACCCCCAGTACACCCGCCCCGCCGAGTACCGCGGCTGGACCGTGCCCGAGGTGCTCCTCAGCGGCCACCACGCCGAGATCGAGAAGTGGAAGCAGGAGCAGCGCCTCGAGCGCACCCGCCGGCGCCGCCCCGACCTCCTCGAGGACGACGGCTAGCCGCTACGCCTTCCGCGCCAGGACCACCAGCCGGTGGCTGTCCATGGTCAGCTCCGAGCCGTCAAGCCCGCCCCACGCCTCCTCCACCGTCAGGCCTGCCTGCGCCATGCGCACTTCCAGCTCCTGCAGCGTGTACATCCTGATGGCGAACCGCTGGATGATGCGTTCACCGTCGGCCTCGATCACCGTCCATGTGGTCTTGATTGTGCCCGTCGCCGAGTCGAATTCGCGCTCCTGGATCCCCTCGCGGCCGTCTCGACGCAGGCCGCTCTCGCGGGGCTCGAAGCGGCGCATGAGCGAGTCGCGGTTGGTCAGCTCGATGACGAAGCGTCCACCGGGCCGCAGCACGCGGGCGACCTCCTCCAGAACCCGCTGGTTCCCCGCGTCTTCGAAGTACCCGAAGGCCGTGAACATGTTGATGACCACATCCTGGCTGGAGTCGACGAGGCCCGTGTCCCGCATGTCGGCCTCGCGCCACGTCACCTCGACGCCGAACTCCTCCGCGCCTTCGGCTGCCTTCTCAAGGTTGTAGGCGGAGATGTCGACCCCGGTAACGCGGTGCCCCCGCTTCGCGAGCCGCACGCTGTGCCGGCCCGGCCCGCAGCACAGGTCGAGCAGGTCACACGGCTCCCTCAGTTCGAGCGCGCGCTCAAGGAACGCCACTTCCGCGTCGGTTTGGCGGGCGTACGACCCATCCGTGTCGGGGTAGCCCGGTCCGCCCTTCGCGAAGTAGTCGTACCAGTCGCGCTCGAAGAGGGTCTCGTACCAGGGGCGGGTCTCGTCCGTCATCCCGCCTTCGAGTGTGCTATCCCGGGTGCTCCAACGCTAGCGGGTGGCCAGTTCCTCGCGCATCTTGCTCAGAGCTGTGGTCCTTGCCTTTTCCAGCTTTTGGCCCGCGGCTGCGTCGTAGGCAGCCTTGATATCCTTGAAGTGAGGATCGTCGTTCGTCACGGTAAAGTTGTAGATACGCTCTCCAGTGTCATCCCTTACCAGCACGCCCAACTTGTCGTGGAGGCGGCTCCACTCCATCGTCCACTGGCCCGAGGCGAGGGAGACTTCGACGGTGCGTCCTCCGAACATTCGAGTTGCGCCCGACTCGCTCCAGTGAATTCGACCTGCCTCAGTAAGCTCCCGGAGCCTCTGCACAATGTCCAGAAGTTCAGTCGGAACTTTGCTCATGGCTGTTCGCCTCCCCCTCGAAGAATAGCGCATGCTGCTGAAGGCCGACCACCGTTTCGAGGACGGCTTGAAGGACTTCGATCGTATCGGTCTCGGAGTTTGTCGGCTCCTCGGAGACAAGACGCTCTTGGACGCGGGCCAAGCCGGTGATCGCTCCCGTCAGGACGGGCTGCTGGTCCTCAAGGCCCGGTCGAGCTCGTAACTCCATCAGGTACTCGCGCGAATTCTGGCAGTCGCTCCAAGCCGTTGCTGTGTCTCCGTCTCGAAGTCTCTCCAGGGTGGCGCGGAGGGCCGTTCGGATGCTCCCGAGATCCGCGGCGGTCACGCGCTGCGCAATCTTATCTCGTGCTTCCCTTGCTGCCTTTGAGGCGGTCTGTGCTGCCCCAAAGGCCTTGTAGGCAAACCAGAGCCCACCACCTGCGGCAAGCAGTCCCACTCCCGCGAGGGATGCGTTAACGATGTCCGCGGCGCTCCACATTCGGCGCGACGCTACCCCGGGTGCTCCCAGTCGATCATCATCACGTCGATCTCGTCGCCGGGCTCGGCATGGGGAAGGTCCTCGGGGATGACCGTGAGCCCGTTGGCGGCGCTCATGCTCGTCAGGATGCCGCTCCCCTGCGGACCCGTCAGGTCGGCGTAGTACCGACCACCCTCGCCCTTCGTCACGATGCAGCGCGCGTAGAAGCGGCGCCCGTCCGTGTTCACCACGCGATCGCGCGTGATCGCCCGCACGATCGGCCGCTCCCAGCCCGAACGTCCCAGCATCTTGAAGATGGCCGGACGCCCGAACAGCTCGAACGCGACCATCGAGCTGACCGGGTTCCCCGGCAGCCCCAGGTGCGGCACGCGACGCCCGTCGGGCGCCTCGAACGCGCCGAACGCGAGCGGCTTCCCCGGCTTCATCCGCACCGTCCAGAAGTCGATCGCGCCCTCGCGCGCGAGCACGTCCTTGACCACGTCGAAGTCCCCCCGCGAAACGCCCGCGCTCGTCACGATCATGTCCGCGTCGAGCCCGGAGTGAATCTTCGCCGTGAGGTCCTCGACGGTGTCGCGGGCGATGCCGAGCAGGCGCGGGCGCCCGCCGAAGGCCCGCACCAGCGCCGCCACGCTGTGCGCGTTCGCGTCGTAGATCTGCCCCGCGCGGCGCTCCTCGCCGGGCGTCACGATCTCATCGCCCGTCGAGAGGATCGCCACTTCCGGCCTCCGGTACACGGAGACCTCCGTGCGTCCGATGCTCGACAGCACGCCGATCTCGGAGGCGCGCATCACCCGCCCCGCCTCCAGCACCGCCTGCCCCGTCTCGATGTCCTCGCCCCGCCGGCGGATGTTCGCCCCCAGCCGCGCTGCCTTGAACACGCCCACGGAGTCGCCCCGTGTCGGAGCCTGTCCCGGCTCGCGCAGCGGCTCGTCTGTCTCCTCGAAGGGCACGATTGCGTCGGCGCCGGGCGGGATGGGCGCGCCCGTCATGATCCGCACCGCCTCACCCTCGCCCACGGCCGTGTCGAGCACGTATCCCGCCGCCAGGTCCGCGATCACGGTCAGGGTGCGCGGATCACCCTCGCTCGCCCCGTCGGTGTCGGCCGCACGAACGGCGTAGCCGTCCATGGCCGTGTTGTCGAGCGGCGGGATGTCGAACCCGGCCACCACGCTCTCGGCCAGCACCTGCCCCAGCGCCTCGATCACCGGCGCCTGCTCCGGTTCAAGGCGCTCGAAGAACGCGAGGATGCGCGCCCGCGCATCCTCCACGCTGATCATCTCGGAGGTCGGAATCGTCACCGTCGCAGGGTTCCCGCAGGCCTAGCCGAGGCGCACCGCCAGGCAGGTGGTCGTGCGCTGCACGCCCGTGACGGTCTGGATCGCATCGGTGATGGCCGTCCCGAGCGCGTCGAGGTCGTTGGCCTCGAGCTGCACGATGACGTCGTACGGCCCCGTCACCGTGTCGACGGCGAGCACGGTCGCGCCCGGGTAGCTCAGTGTCGCGGCGGCCGCGCCAACTGCCTTGGCGCTCCCGACGTCGGTCTCGATTAGGACGTACCCTCGAACCACGCGCTCCTCCTCGGTCGGAAAGGTGCCGCCATGATTCGGCGCGGGTCGGGGAACTGTCAAGAACCGCCGTACGTGGACCTCACGTCCGGCAGCAGGTACTCGACCACCACCTCGCCCGCCGTCGCTGTGGCGCTTACCCGTACCGGCACCACCAGCTGGACCTGCTGGATCAGGCAGATCGCCTCCTTGCCCGTCCGGCAGAAGTAGACGACGCCCGTTCCTGTGATCTCCGCCTCGCCCTCGCGCAACTCTATGGGGATCGGGATCGTGAAAGACTCGTCGTCGGTGCTCCACGACAGCTCCGTCTCGCTCAGCTGCACTACCCGGTCGCTGCTCGACGCGAGCTCGATCCGCGACGGCGCCGCTGCGTTCAGGTGGAAGTTCTCCGGCGACGAGATCGTGATCCGAAGGGTCGTGACGCCCGGCGCCACGACCTGCGTCGGCAGTTGGACGCGCACGATGCCGTCCTCCGGGAGCCGGGGGTTGGCTGCCGCCAGGTTCGTGAACGCCAGGGTCCGCACCTCTCCCGTTGCCGGGTCGATGACCCGCAGGGCGTGGTTGCCCGTGTCGGCCAGGTAGAGCTTCCCGCCCGCGAAACTGAGCCCGTTCGGCTCCTCGAACGCCGCCTCTGCGCCCGTTGCGTCGCTCCACTTGCGCTCCCCGCTCCCCGCCACCGTCGTCACCGAGAAGTCCGCCAGCGACAGGGCCCGCACCTTGTGGTTGTACGTGTCGGCCAGGTAGACGAAACCACCGCCGACCGCGAGACCCTGCGCGTGCTGGATCTGGGCCGTGCCCGCCGGCCCGTCGGCGTCGCCCCACTCGAACAGGTGCGTGCCGATGAGCGTCTCGACATCACCTTCCCCGGCGAACGGCACGCGCCGCACCGAGCTGGACTCCGCATCCACCCAGTAGAGGTGGGTCGCGTCTCCCGCCAGGCCGCTCGGCTGCGCGAGCGTTGCCGTGTTCAGCCGGTGCCCGTCGTCGACGTTCTCCCGCCCCGTCCCCGCGAAGACGCCAAGGTGGTCGTTCACGAGGTCGAGCACCCAGATCTGGTGCGTCCCGGCGTTCGCGATGTACAGCAGCCCCTCGTGGTGGTGGATGTCCCAGGGCGAGGCGAGGTCGGAGTTCAGCGGGTCGCCTCCCGGCAATGCGTAGGCCCGCCTTCCCGTCCCCGCGACAGTCGCGGTTTCCCCGGTCTCCAGGTCGATCGCGCGAACGGCGTGGTTGCGCGTGTCGGCCACCCACAGCGTCCTGCCGTCGGGCGACAGCTCCAGCCCCTGCGGGTCGCGGAAACGCGCCTCGCTCGCGCCGCCGTCCCTGAAACCCGGTTCCCCCGACCCGAAGGCCGTGACCACGCCGCCGTCGAGGTCCGTGACGACGATGCGGTGGTGCCCCGCGTCGGCGATGAAGATGCGCCCGCCCGCCTCGTCCACCAGCACCTCGCTCGGGAACGAGAGGAAGGTCGAGGCAACCGTCGCCTCCAGCGCGAGCGGGATCGGGGTCGTGTCGATCAGCCCGCGTGCGCTGAACTCGTCGTACACCCGCTGCACGACCGGCTGGAAGGTCTCGTAGACGCCTTCTCCAGCCCGCCCGCCGACGACGCTCCCGCGCGGGTCGATCAGCACCACCGTCGGCCACGCCCGCACCCCCCACTGCCGCCAGACCACGTAGTCGGGATCGTTCACGACCGGATGCTTGCGCCCGTAGCGGGCGATCGCCTCGGCCACGGCCGCGTCCTCCTGCTCCTCCGAGTACTTGCCCGTGTGCACGCCGATCACGACGAGGCTGTCCGGAAACTCGCGCTCCAGCTGCTCGAGGTCCGGAATGATGTGCTGGCAGTTGATGCAGCCCTGCGTCCAGAAGTCGAGGATCACCATCTTGCCCCGCAGCTTGGCGAAGCTGAGCGGCTCGCTCACGTTGAACCACGTCAGCCCGGGCGGGAACTCGGGCGCGGGGTTCTCGACGGGTGCAGGTTCTGTGGGTGCAGCTGCCGCGACTGGCGTCGCTGCCCCGGTCTGCGTGGCCGTCGCCTCCGGGCGCTCCGGTCGCGGTGTCCCCGGCGCCTCTCCGCCTCCATCCCCGCAGCCAGCGATGACAAGCGCCGCCCCTACGATGGGAGCGATGATCGCGAGCCTACGCTTCAACGTTCACGCGGATGGTGTGGTGTCCCGTCGCTCCGCTGGGTTTCGGTGGCCGCTTCTCGTCCGTCTGGACCATGCCGCTGCGATCGATGGCCCGCACCTGCACGTCGAAGCTGCCCTCGGTGGCCGGCCAGTCGACGACCCACTGGCGCCAGCTGCTGTCCGACAGCTCCTCCCCCAGAAGGCCGTCCATCCACTCGCCGTCGCCCGCCTGCGCTGCCCCGTTCCGCCTGACCGCCCGAACCTGGACGCCGCTGACCCCCCTCAGCCCGCCCCAGGCGACTCCCGCGACCCGCACATTGCCGGCCGGCACTTCCTGCTCGTTGAACGGGATGTCGATCCGTGACTGCAGCCTGATCGGCCCCGTTTTCGACCATCCCCGGCGGCCCACCCAGTACGCGTCGAAGCTGTCCCACTCGGCCAGCTCGATCTCCTCCAGCCACTTTGTCGCGGAGACGTAGCCGAAGAGTCCGGGGATGATCAGGCGGGCCGGGAAGCCGTGCTTCGCCGGCAGCGGCTCACCGTTCATCCCGATCACGACCATCGACTTGCGCCCGTCCATCGCGACGTCGGTCGGAATCCCGACCGTGAACCCTCCGAGCGCCCGTCCCACGATCTGGGTGGCGTCGGCCTTGATGCCAGCTTCCTGCAGCAGGTCGGGGAGCGGGACGCCCAGCCAGTACGCATTCCCCACCAGGTTTCCGCCGACGTGGTTCGAGACGCAGGCCAGCGTCACTGACTCCTCCTGGATGCTCCTGTCGAGGAGGTCGTCGAACGAAAGCTCCAGCTCTCGGTCCACCATTCCCTTGATGGTCAGGCTCCACTTGGAGCTGTCGATGCGAGGTACGGAGAGCTCCGTGTCGATCTTGTAGAACTTGTTATTCGGCGTAATCAGGGGCGAGATGCCCGGCACGGTGGACGGTCCCGCTCGCACCACCTGCGTCGGCTCCGGTGTGGGTTCGGGTGTGGGCTCTGGTGTCGGTTCGGGAGTGGACTCGGGAGTCGCCTCGGCCGTGGTCTCCGGAGTCGCCTCGGAAGCCGTCTCCGTCGCCGTCGACTCGGCAGCCTGGGTCTCGGCAGCCGCCGGTGTCTCCGTCGCGGTCGCGGTCGTTTCCGCGGTCGCCTCCGCGGTCGGCGTTGCCGTGCCGGTCGCCGTTGCTTCGGAGGTGGTGGCGGGAGTCGCGGTGGCTGCCGGGGTGGCGGTCTCGGTCGCGGTGCTGGCGGCCTGCCTCGCCCTCGAAGAGCTGCGCAGCCGCTCCGCGATCGATGCGCGCTGGGAATCGACGTCAACCCCGGTGTCAATGAACCGTCGCACCAGGGGCACCGAGACCGCGGCTGCCGCCAGGCCTCCCGTGGCCAGGTACAGGAACCGCCTCCGTGCGGGGGATGGCGCAGCTCCGTCGCCGGATGCGTCGTCCGCCGTACCGCGAGCCCCCGGCGCTGTCAGCAGCAGCCCCAGGAGCGTCCCCGCCGCGACAATCGCCGCCGCGGCGGCCGTGATGGCGGCGTCTGCGGCCGAGGTCAGAGGATCGTCCGCCGCTGCCAGCCCTCCCACGACGGAAAGGACCGCAAACACGGCAGGGCCGGCTGCGCGCAGGCGCATCGAGAGCACGCCTGCCCCCGTTCCCACCAGCAGCGTGACCACCGTGATGCCGGCGATGAGCAGCGGCTTGTCCTTCGTGCCGAAGGTGTCGATCGCCCACTTGGTGACCTGTGACGGCGAGTTGTCGATGACGATGTTGCCGATCGCCACGATCAGGGAGGCGCCGTCGACAAGGCGGGCGGCCAGCTCGGCAACCGCCAGACCCAGCGCGATCGCGACGAGCCCCGCCAGGGCTCCCGGCCAGAAGGCCTGCGATTGATGCACCAGTCGTCGCACCATGCTCTCCCCTATTCTCGTCTCCCCGCTGGTAGATAGCGACCGGAAGCCGGACACGCCATCGAATCCCCTTGAGCCGCAGTCTAGGGTGGCCCCCTGTGAGCACCAGACCGGCAAGGTAAAGACGTCGCCGGCCCTTCACCGCGCCTTTGCCTTCGGCGAACCGCTCCCCTCCGCTCGCCTGTCACGGAGCCCTACCTATAATTTCACTCAGCCCATGTCCACGATCGAGGCAGAGGTCGACGCGCTCCGTACGGAGGCGCTGGAAGCGCTTACGCAGGCCGATGGCGAGGCTGGGCGCGAGGCCTGGCGCGCCGACTGGCTGGGCCGCAAGGACGGTCGCCTGACCCTCCGCCTGCGCGCCCTCAAGGATGCCCCGCCCGAGAGCCGCGCCGCCCTCGGCAAGTCCCTGAACGAGTTGAAGGCGACCCTGGAAAGCGAGCTGGAGGCGCGTCGCGAATCCGCTCGCGCCGACGCCCTCGCGTCCCTCTCTGCCGATGCCGCCCTCGATGTCACCCTCCCCGGACGCCCGCAATCGCTCGGCCGTCTCCACCCCGTCACCCAGACCATGAATGACTGCATCGACGCCTTCGCCGAGATGGGGTTCCGCGTCTTCGAGGGTCCCGAGGTCGAGTGGTCCCGCTACAACTTC
The DNA here is from genome assembly GCA_022827945.1 of Dehalococcoidia bacterium. Lineage (GTDB taxonomy): Bacteria > Chloroflexota > Dehalococcoidia > Tepidiformales > Tepidiformaceae > UBA2991. The sequence goes on from JAJEIT010000091.1 coordinate 25,936, forward strand.
GACGCCGTCCGCATCCCCGACGACCACCCCGCCCGCGACATGTGGGACACCATCTGGATCGACACGCTCATCGAAGGCGAACGCCAGATTCTGCTCCGAACGCACACCTCCCCGAACCAAATTCGCGTGATGGAGCAGACTGAACCACCCGTGCGCGTCATCGTCCCCGGCAAGTGCTACCGCCAGGAGGCCACCGACGCCACCCACGAATGGATGCTGACCCAGATCGAAGGGCTCGCCGTCGACGAGGGCGTCCGCATGAGCGACCTGAAAGGGACGCTCTACGCTTTCGCCCGGCGTCTCTTTGGCGAGGACCGCCGGATCATCTTCCATCACAGCTACTTCCCCTTCGTCGAGCCCGGCGTTGAGATGGCCATCGACTGTTTCCTCTGTCGCGCCGACGGCAGCGACTGCCGGACCTGCCACGGCACAGGCTGGATCGAGATCCTCGGCGCCGGCATGGTCCACCCCGAGATCATCGAGAACGCCGGCTACGACTCCTCTCGCTACACCGGCTTCGCCTTCGGCGTCGGCATCGAGCGGGTCGCCATGCTCCGCTGGGGCATCGAGGACATCCGCCACTTCTATCAGAACGACCTCCGCTTCCTGAGGCAGTTCTAGAGAGGCTGTTGGCTGTTGGCTGTTGGCTGTTGGTCCGATGTTGAGGGGGCCGCCTCGTGAAACTGCCGCTTTCGTGGCTGCGCGACTACGTCGACGTTGAGCTCCCACCTGCGGAGTTCGCGAAGCGTGTCACAGACGCCATCGCCGAGGTCGAGGGCTGGGAGGTCATCGGGGAGCAGTGGGATCCCGAGCTCGTGCGCGTCGCCGAGGTGCTCGCCGTCGATCCCCACCCCAACGCCGACCGCCTCGTGCTCGCGACCGTCAACGTCGGCGACGGACCGAAGACGGTTGTCTGCGGGGCGCCCAACGTCGCCGCCGGGCAGAAGGTCGCCTTCGCCACCGAGGGCGCGATGCTCATCGACGGCCACAGCGGCAAGCTCTCGAAGCTGAAGCTGCGCGCCATCCGCGGCGTCGACTCGGCGGGCATGGTGCTCAGCGAGAAGGAGTTGGGCCTCAGCGATGACCACGAGGGCATCATCGAGCTGCCCGGCGATTGCGCCATCGGCGCGCCCCTCGTCGAGGCCATCGGCGATGTCGTCTTCGATGTCTCGACCTGGGCGAACCGCGCCGACCTGCTCGGCATCCACGGATTCGCCCGCGAGGTCGCGGCCGTAACCGACCAGCCTCTGCGTGAACCCGACCGCTCCTGGTCCGAATCGGAGCGGTCGGCCGGCGACTTCGTCTCTGTCACCATCGAGGCGCCCGACCTCTGCCGCCGTTTCACCGCCAGCATCATCGAGGGCATCGAGATGGGCCCCTCACCGCCCTGGATGCAGCAGCGCCTCATCCGCGCGGGCATGCGTCCCATCAACAACGTCGTCGACGTAACCAACTACGTCATGCTCGAGACCGGCCAACCCCTCCACGCCTTCGACTACGACCTCGTCCGCGGCGCCGAGATCCGCCCTCGTCGCGCCCGCCCCGGGGAAAAGCTGACCACGCTGGACGGCATCGAGCGCGACCTCGACCCCGACATGCTCATGATCTGCGACGGCGAAGGCCCCGTGGCCGTGGCCGGCATCATGGGTGGTGGCAATAGCGAGGTCTCCGAATCCACGAAGACGGTCCTCCTCGAGGTCGCCAACTTCCATCCCGGCTCCATCCGCCGCACCTCCACGCAGCTCAGGCTGCGCAGCGAAGCCTCCCTGCGATTCGAGAAGGGTATCGGCCCCGACCTCGCCCGCTACGCCCAGGACCGCGCCCTGCACCTGCTGGAGCAGGTCGCTGGCGGCCGCCCCGCGGCCGGCCTCGTCGACGCCTTCCCCACGCCCCTCCCCAGCCCCCGCATCACCCTTCCCGCCGCCCGCATCGAGCAGGTCCTCGGCATCCCCATCGAGGCCTCGGAGGTGCGGCGCATCCTCATTGCCCTCGGGTTCGACGTAACCGAGACCGCCGGCGCCTTCGAGGTCACGCCCCCGTTCTGGCGCCCCGACGTCGCCCTTCCCGACGATGTCGTCGAGGAGCTGATCCGCATCCACGGCTACGAGAACCTCCCAACCACCGTTCTCCGCGGCGCCCTCCCCGAGGCGCAGCCGCGGCCGCTGGAGCGAGTCCGCGAGCATGCCCGCTCGCTCGCCGCCGGTCTCGGCTTCCAGGAGGTCGTGAGCTATACGCTCACCTCCGGCGAGATCCTGTCGCGCGTCGTCGCCTCCGACGACGCGGACCGCGCCGCGCCGCTGGCGGCGACGAATCCCGTCGCCTCGCAGCACACCTACCTGCGCACGTCCCTGCGCGGCTCCCTGCTCAGCGCCTACGCCGCCAACCGCCACCACGAAGACGCCGCCATGCGCTTCTTCGAGGTTGGCGTGGAGTACCTCCCGACCGAGGCTGACCTGCCTCACGAGCGTCCCGTCCTCTGCGCCGTGCTTGGTGGTCAGCGGCTCGAACGGTGGGAGCGTCCCGGCCCCGAGCGCCTCGACTTCTTCGATGCCAAGGGCGCCGTCGAGTCGCTGCTCTCCGACCTTGGCGTCGAGGGCGCCTTCGCTGCCGAGGGGCACCACGCCATGCTCCCGGGCCACAGCGCCACCGTCTCCGTCGGCGACGAGGCCGTTGGCGTCGTCGCCCAGGTCCACCCCGACGTGGCCGCGTCATTCGACATCGAGGAGCCGGTGTTCCTGATCGAGCTCTGGTTCGAGCCCCTGACCCGCGCCATCCCCGAGCGGCCCGACTACGCCCCGCCGAGCCGCTACCCGGAGGCGCGCCGCGACCTCGCCCTCCTCGTGCCCGCCGACACCCCCGCCTCCGCCCTTCTCGACGTCATCCGCACACACCGCGCCCGCGGCGTCCGCATTACCGCCGACGTGTTCGACGAGTACCGCGGCGAGGGCGTCCCCGCGGGCCAGAAGTCGCTTGCCCTCGCCGTCCGCTTCCGTGCCGACGACCGCACCCTCAGCGAGAAGGATGTCGTGCGGGTCGAGCAGGGTCTGCTTCGACGCCTCGAGCAGGACCTCGGCGCCACCCTCCGCGTGTGAGCGAGTCCTCCCCTCTCGATCCCGCTGTCGGCCTCTGCAGCCTGTGCGAGCACGCGCGCGTCGTGCGTAGCGGCCGTGGGGCGACCTTCTGGCTCTGCGGGCAGGCCGCCGCAGACGCCTCCCTGCGAAAGTACCCCGCCCTTCCGCGCACCGCTTGCCACGCCTTCGTCCGCGGCGTAAGCGGCCCCCCTTGTGAAGGGATGGGGACTGGCTAGAATGCCCCAGCCATGACGCTCACCCGCGAGGATCTTGCGTTTCGCTACCCCACCAACGACCTGCTCCGCGACAGCACCGCCGTGGTGTTCCGGCCGGTTGTGCCCGCCGACCGCGATCACCTCATCGGCTTCGCCCGCGCGCTCGAGGAGGAGGATCTCCTCTTCCTGCGGGAGGACATCACCTCCCCGGCTGTCGTCGATGGCTGGCTGGACGACGTGGAAAAGGGCGAAACCTTCACCGTCATCGCCGAGGTCGGCGATCGCATCGTCGGCTATGGGAGCTTGCACACCGAGCCCGCACGCTGGACGCGGCACGTCGGTGAGATCCGTATCAACGTGCACCCCGACTACCGCGGCACGGGCCTCGGGGGCCTCCTCGCCGGCGAGATTCGCGCCGTTGCCCCCGCCTTCGGCATCCGCACCCTGAGCGCGCAGATGCCCGTCGACCAGCTCACCGCCAGGACTGTGTTCGAGCGCCTCGGGTTCCGCTACCAGGCCATCCTCCCCGGCTGGGTCATGGATCGCGACGGCCGCGACCTCGACCTGCTCATCATGGCCCGCGAAATCTAGCGCTGCCCCGTTCGGCCAGTCTCAGATAGTGGCCAGGGAACCTATACTGTGCGGGTCATGACCTCCTCTATCCGCAACATCACCGCCCGCTACCCCAAGGAAGTCGAGCTGCGTGATGGGACACCCGCGACCTTCCAGACGTTTGAAGACGACGACCGCGAGGACATGCTCGAGTTCACCAGGGGACTCGATGAGGACGTCCTCCTCTTCCTGAGGGAAGACATCACCTCTCCCGCCACCGTCGATGCCTGGCTGGCCGAGGTGACGACCGGAGACACGTTCACCATCATCGCCCGCGTCGAGGGGCACATCGTGGGCTACTGCAGCCTGCACACCGAGCCGGCCCGCTGGACCCGCCCCGCCCGCTGGACCCGTCACATCGGCGAGATCCGCATCAACGTGGACTCCAACTACCGCGGGACCGGCATGGGCGGGCTGCTCGCGGCCGAGATTCGCCAGATCGCGCCCGCGCTCGGGGTCACCAAGCTGAGCGCCCAGATGACGGTCGACCAGGAAGGCGCCCGGGTGGTGTTCGAGCGCCTCGGCTTCCGCTACCAGGCCACCCTGGAAGGCTGGGTCATCGACCGCGACGGCAACGCCCGCGACCTCGTGATCATGTCCTGTGATCTCTAGCGGAGCAGCGCCGGCCTAGCCCCTCCCGGAGGCGAAGGCCGCCTTCCACGCCTCGCCCTCCCGTTCCAGCACTTCCTGCACCTCGCCTAGTGCCGCGAACCCGTGCGCTCGCTCGCCCGCGCCCAGCGCCTCCCGCAGCGGCCCTCCCGTACAGCTCGCGAACGCCATCCCGGCCGCCTGCTGCCCTCCCGGCTGCTCGCCCACGTACACCACCAGGTCCCCCGCATCGCGCAGGGCGGCTGCATACGACAGCAGGAAGCCCTCCTCCAGCTCCACCCCCCGCGGGCTCGCGTAGGTCAACCGCCAGCGGTAGACCTGCCGGGTCCGCCCGCAGTGGCGAGTCACGCGATCGAAGCCCGGATCCTCGAGCACGGTCTCGACGCACACGTCGGGAGCGGTGCTGATTACGATCGGGAGCCAGCCGTGCCACTGCGCCCAGCCCACCAGTTCCTCGAAGCCGGGGCGAAGCCGCGCCAGCTCGCGCACGCGTGACTCCACCTCCTCGCGGGGCGCCTCGAACGCCGCCATCGCCGCCGCCAGCGACCGCTCGGAAGCGTCGCCGCCCGCCGTGGACTGAGGCGCGCCGAACTCCGCGATGATGGCCTCGGTCAGGCCCGCCTCCACCACGACCCCTTCGAAGTCCAGCCACAGCACCGACGCCATCCGCGGCAGGATAGCCGAACCCCGCTCAGGGGCCACTCCCCGTTAAGGTTTCGACATAAGGACGAGGCGATGGTAGATTTTTATTGCCTACTCGGATTATCGTTTCACACCCCGCGATCCGGGTAAGCGGAGATGACGGCTATGACGACCCCTTTTGACGACTACCTTGACCTCGTCGAATCGGCCCGCGAGCTCTCGATCCACCCCCAGAGCCTGCGCCGCCTGATCAAGCAGAAGAAGATTCCCGCGACGCTCTTCGCCGGTAAGTACCTCATCGAGCGTGACAAGCTCGAGATGTTCAAGAGCAACTACGACCCGCGACCGGGCCGCAAGCCGATTCGCCGCCTGTTGTAGCGCTTCCTGTAACTGGAACGGGGCCCTAGAAAATCTTGCCCTGGCTGTTGAGCACGGCCAGGGTGACAAGCACGGCTGCCTCGACCGTGAGGATGAATCCCGCCGCTCCGAACCACACGAGCTGTGGCGTGCCCCGCGTCGCGAAGGCCGGAATCGTCACGACCACCGACGTCGCCGCCCAGATCAGCACGAAGATCACTCCGAGCGCGGTCGGGCTGTAGAGGGCGAGCAGGGAATCGATCATTGCGAGGGCGCCTCCGGTGCCAGTAGCCGCATCATACGACCGCTTGTGACCAAATGCACAGACGGAGCCGCATCAGCCTGTTCGCGTACGGTAGTCCGCGATCGCCCGCCTCAGCGCGTCCGCCGCGAGCACGCTGCAGTGCACCTTATCCTTCGGCAGGCCCCCGATTCCCTCGGCGATCGCCTCCCGCGTAAGCGCCTCCGCCTCCGCCAGCGTCCACCCCTCCACGTGCTCGCTTGTCCAGGAGCTCGTGGCGATCGCGGGCGGGCAGCCGCGCGTCAGCCACTGCATCTTCGCGATGCGCTCGCCGTCGATGCGAAGCATCACCTGCATACGGTCGCCGCAGACCGGATTGCGTACGGTCGCCTCGCCGTCGGGCGTGTCCATCTCGCCCGCGTTCCGGGGGTTCTCGAAGTGGTCGATCACGGTGTCGGAGTAGGCGGCCATGCGTTCCCCCATGCTAGGAACGCCGGGATTGCCGCGTCAACGAGCGGCCACCGCTAGGGCGCCCGCACGAGGAACAGCTGCAACTCCATCACGCCGTTGTCCTCGATCGAGACCAGGATCGGCGACCGCGGCTGGTCGATGTCGTAGTCCGCGAACACGATCGGCAGCGAACCGACAATCACCATCACCCCATTTGCCAGCTCCGCCTCGAGCGGGATCGTCACCTCCCGCGTAACGCCATGGAGCGTGAGCGTGCCCTGCGCCTCGACGCTGATCGGGTCCCCTGCCGCGAGACCGTCGGGCACCACGAGAGGCTCCGTCAGTTCGAAGGTGGCTTCCGGGAATGCGTTCGACTCCAGCGCCTGGTTGCGAATCGCCCCGTCTCGCCGGGAGTCGTCGCTCTTCAGGTCCCGCAGGTCGGCGGTCACCGTCACGGCCGTGAGCTGGCCGCCCGCGATCGTGATCGTCGCCTCGATCGTGGGGCTCCGCCCGACCGCCTCCTTGTAGCCGATAGTCGCGAGTTCCTCCTCGACCCGGTAGCCGACAAAGCTCTCCCCCTGGTCCGCGAGCGTCCACGTGCCGTCAACGCTTGCCGCCTGGGCCCCCTGCTGGCTCGCCGCGGTCGTGGCAGCAGCCGTTGCCGTCGCGGCCTCGGTCGCCGCTGCGGTGGCCCGGGGGGTTGGCGTCGCGTCCGGCGTCGCTTCTTCCTCCACCGTGGAGACCGCCTGCTGGAGGTCCACGGCGGGCGGCGAGTCGTCCCGGATCACCAGCCAGTAGACCAGGAAGACTGCGACGGCGATGACCGCCACCGCGGCCACACCTCCCCCGACCAGTAGTCGCTTGCGCGTCATGCACATCTCCCGTCGAGCCGCCCGCACTTGCCCCCGGTGCGGCTTCCCGACACCGTAGGCCGGCACCGCCCCTAGGGTCGAGCGCCTACGCCAGCCCCAGCGCCGCGAACACGGCCTCGAACGCCGCCAGGTTTCCCGGATTGAAGTGCGGCTCCACGTACCGCACTACGCCGTCGCCTTCCACCAGCACCAGCGCCCGCCGCGACTTCCGCTCGTCCTCGTCCCACAGCCCGTACGCCTTCACGACATCGCCGAAGAAGTCGCTGAAGAGCGGGAACGGGAAGCGGTCCCGCTCCTGGAAGCGTGCGTGCGACCCCAGCCCGTTCGTGTTCATCCCGAACACCTGCACGCCCGCCCTGCGCAGGGTGTCGTGCTCCTGCGCGAACGCCTTCAGCTCGCTCGTGCAGATGGGCATGCCGTCGTCCTGGTAGAAGACCAGCAGCACGTCCCCTTCCGCGAGCACGTCCTCGAACGACACCTCGATCTGCTCCGCCTCTGTCGTCACGGCCGGCAGGTGGAAGAGGGGCGCCCGCTCGCCCGGCGTAATTGGCCCCTGACGAGGGGGTGAGCTCGTGGCCGGCTCGCGTTCCTCGGCGCTCATGCCGTCCCCTTGAAGCCGGGCGGGACGCCCTCGACGCCGCGCGTCCCCGCGAGCACGCGGATGCGGCCCAGCCCCGCCGCGTCGGTGAGCTGCTGGAATGCCCGCCGTCGAGCGAAGTACTCGGGCAGGTCGTCGCGCACGCTCTCGACCAGGCTGCTCAGGCCCGCCTCCGTCAGGAACGCCGCCTGCGTGACCGGCGCGAACGCGGTGAACCCCGCCAGCTCCATCGCCAGCTCCAGCTCGGAGAGGTTCACGTGCGCGGTCAGGTCCTGCTCGCCCACGTGCCGGTACGGATCCTCGTGCGCCGTGTGCCGGTGGAAGCAGAGCAGCGTTCCCTGTGTCCGCCAGTCCGCCCACAACTCCTCTTCCGGATACCCGTAGTCGAAGGTCAGCACGGCCCCGCGCTCGATCAGGTCGCACATCGCCAGCATCGTCGCGTGGGCGCGACCATTCACCTCGAACCGCCCGGCGGCAGGCGCGCCGTCGATCGTCGCGATGCTGCCCCGCGCCTCGACGAACGCCTCCCCGTCCCAGCGCACCCAGACCTCGACCGGACCTCGCCCCTCCACCTCGAACAGTCGTACGGGGAGCGCGTCGAACAGCTCGTTGGACAGCACGATCCCCGCCTCCGCGACCGGTGGCGCCTCGTCGCGCCACTCGATGCGCGTGTCCGAACCTCGTGCGTTCGGCTCGATGGCCACGTAGCGCAGCGCCTCCCCGAAGTCGCCGCCCCGCCCCTCGGCCCAGTCCAGCAGCGATGTCGCCAGCGCTCCCTCCCCCGCCCCCGGCTCGATGATCGTGAACGGCGACGGGCGCCCCAGTCCCTCCCAGACCCACTCGCACCAGGCCCCTGCCGCCCAACCGAACATCGGGTGGATGGCCGGGCTCGTGAGGAAGTCCCCGCCCGTGCCGATACGCCCCGGCTTGCGGTAGTAGCCGTGCTCCGGGTGGTACAGCGCGAGCTCCATGAACCGCTCGAACGGGATGGCCCCGCCGTCCATCTCCTCGATGATCGCCTTCACGAGCGCGGGGTTCCCCACCGCCCCCAGCCCCGGGTCCAGGTCGAGCGCCATGTGGGGATTCTCCCCCGCTGGCGCGGCGCTGTCCTGTTCCAGGCCGGGGCGATAGAGTCGGCGCGATGCCTGATGCCACGAAGCCGCGCCGCGTCCGCTGGGTCGATCTTGAGAACCCGTTCGTCGAGTCGCTCGAGGGGATGACCGAGCTGCTGCTGATTCGCCACGGCGAGCAGCAGCTGCAGGCCAACATGCCCATGGGCGACATCGTCGATGCCCCGCTCTCGCCCCTCGGGCTTGAGCAGGCGCGCGTCGTGGGCGAGCGGCTGGCCGCCGTGGCCGTCGATGCCGTCTACTGCAGTCCCCTGAGTCGCGCCCGCGTCACCGGTGGGGAAATCGCCCGCCACCACGGTCTCGAGCCCGTGGTCCACGAGGATCTTCGCGAGCTGGAGCAGTTCTGCGGCGCGCCCCAACACCTCGGCGTCATCGACCATTACGGCGCCGAACGCTTCGTCGAGCTGATGCGCGAGCAAAACCGGACGCGCCTCGATTCCACCTGGCCGGATGGCGAGGACATGGTGGCCTTCCGGGAACGTGTGACCGGCGCCATTGCCGGGATCGCCGAGGCCAACCGGGGGCGCCGTGTCGTCGTCGCCTGCCACGCCGGCGTCATCAATCACTACCTTGCCCACGCCCTTGCCTCCAGCGTGGACCAGGTGTTCCCGCTCCACCACACGTCGATCACGACGGTGCGCGTCGACGGCGACCGCGTGGCCGTCCTCTCCGTCAACGACTTCGCGCACGTCCATGCGGTGCAGACCTCCCGGAACGACCTGAACGGCTGAGACGCGCCCGCGGGCGTGCTAGGCTCGCCCCGCGATGGCCTCCTCGGAGCCCCGCCAGAAGCTGTGGATCGAGACCGACGGCCAGCTCGTCATGTCCGACTACCGCGTCCGCTTGCTGGAGCTTGTCGCCGAGACCGGTTCGCTGGCCGAGGCCGCCTCGGCGCTCGGTCTCAGCTATCGCCGCGCCTGGGGGAAGGTGAAGGAGATCGAGAGCAACCTCGGCCGCCCGCTCGTCCAGTCCGAGGTGGGCGGCGCCGGCGGCGGCCGGACCGCTCTCACCCCCGCGGCCGAGGAGCTCGTGGCTGCCTACCGCCGCTTCCAGGAGCGCGTCGAGCAGGACGTCGAAGGCGCCTACGCCGAGGAGCTTCGCGACCTCCTCGCCTCCCCCTGACGCCGGCCCCCGGTCGCGTTGGTCCTTGAAGGGGCTCGCGGTAGGCTGACCTATGCTCAAAGACGCCTTCGCAGGTGACCTCACAGCCGGCGACGAGGGCCGCACCGTTCGCCTCGCCGGCTGGGTCCACCGCCGCCGCGACCACGGCGGCCTCAACTTCACCGACCTCCGCGACTCGCACGGCATCGTCCAGGTCGTCATCGACCCCGAGAACGCCGAGGCCCACGAGGCCGCCCACCGCGCCCGCTCCGAGTGGGTGCTGGGGGTAGAGGGCACGGTCCGCCGCCGTTCCCCGGAGACGGTCAACGCCGACATGCCCACGGGCGAGATCGAGGTCTTCCCGACGTCCGTCGAGGTCCTGAACGAAGCCCTCACGCCCCCCTTTGCCGTCAATGACGAGAGCGAGGTCGACGAGCTCGTCCGCCTCCGCCACCGCTACGTCGACCTTCGCCGCCCCGGCGTCGCCGACGTCATCCGGCTGCGCCACGAGGTCGTGCTTTTCATGCGCGAGTTCCTCTCCGAGCGTGGCTTCTACGAGATCGAGACGCCCACGCTCATCAAGTCCACCCCCGAGGGCGCCCGCGACTTTCTCGTCCCCTCCCGCCTCCAGCACGGCCACTTCTTCGCCCTGCCCCAGTCGCCCCAGATCATGAAAGAGCTGCTCATGGTCGGTGGCTTCGAGCGCTACTTCCAGATGGCTCGCTGCTACCGCGACGAGGACACACGCGCCAACCGTATCGTCGAGCTGACGCAGCTCGATCTCGAGATGGCCTTCGTCGACGAGGAGGACGTCATCTCCCTCGTCGAGGAGCTGTTTACCGAGGTCGCCCGCCGCTTCGGCGGAGGCAGGCGCCTCGCCCAGACCCCCTTCCCCCGCATCGACTACGCCGACGCCATGGCCCGCTACGGCATCGACCGTCCCGACCTGCGCTTCGGCCTCGAGTTCGTCGATGTCAGCGACGCCGTGCGCGAGTCGGAGTTCCAGGTGTTCGCCGGCGCGCTGGCCGGTGGCGGCGAGGTGCGCGCCATGCGCGTGCCCGGCCAGGCCGAGATGGCGCGCCGCGGCATCGATTCCCTCGTCGAGGTCGCCCGCGGCGGCGGCGCGAAGGGGCTGGCCAACATCGGCTACCTCGCCGGCGGCGAGCTGCGCTCCCCCATCGCCCGTTTCCTCTCGGAGGAAGAGATCGCCCAGCTTCGCACGCTCACCGGGGCCGAAGACGGCGACATGCTCTTCCTCGTCGCCGACCAGCCCGCGGTCGTTGCCGCCTCCATGGCGCTCGTGCGCGAGGAGCTCGCCCAACGCCTCGACCTGATCGACCCCGATGTGCTCTCGTTCGCCTGGGTCACCGGCTTCCCCCTCCTCGAGTGGAGCGCCGAGGAAGAGCGCTGGGACGCCCTCCACAACCCCTTCAGCGGCTTCGACGCAGCGGACGCGCCCCTGCTCGAGACCGACCCCGGCGCCGTCCGCGCCAAGCAGTACGACCTCACCCTCAACGGTACCGAGATCGCCGGCGGCTCTGTCCGTATCCACCGTCGCGATGAGCAGGAGCAGGTTCTGCGCCTCATGAACTACACCGACGAGGACATGCAGGACCGCTTCGGCGTCCTCCTCGATGCCCTCGAGTACGGCGCCCCCCCGATGGGCGGCATCGCCGCCGGCATCGACCGGGTCCTCATGGAGCTCGTCGGGACCCCCAACATCCGCGATGTCATCGCCTTCCCCAAGGCCTCCTCCGGCAGCGACCCCCTCATGGGCTCGCCCCAGCCCGTCGGCCAGGACCAGCTCGACGAGCTCGGCCTGCGCGTCGCTGACCAAGGTAAAGACGCGTGAGCGGCAGCACTGTGGAGCCGGCGATTCGGTACGCTATCCTCATAGCAGCGCGGACCACAGCCCGCTCCACGAGTTAATCAGCTTCACTACCACGACCCGGGAGAAACCGTATGTCGAATCGCACCCTCGGACTGATGATGGGGGCCGTCGCCCTCTTGATCGTGGCGGTCGCCGTTGTGTTCGTGCTTGTGCTTTCCGGCGGCGATGGCGATGACGGCGACGACACCCCCGCTCGCCCCGCCACCGAATCGGCAGACCGCGACGATGTCGGCGATGACCGCAGCGATCAGGAAGCCGATGACCGCGATGACGGCGACCGCGCAACCGGCGGCATCTGCGGCGAGAACCGCCTCGTCACCTTCGGCGACGACCCCGCCACCGTCTTCGACCCCATCCAGGTCGGCGATGCCAGCACGGCTGAGTACACCGCCGAGATCTTCGGTGGCCTCGTCACCCTCAACCTCGACCTGGAGGTCGTACCCGATATCGCCGAGCGCTGGGAGATCACCGACGGCGGTCGCGTCTACACCTTCTTCCTCCGCGACGACGTCGTCTTCCACAATGGCCGCCGCGTCACCGCCGATGACGTCAAGTACAGCCTCGAGCGGGCCGCCGACCCCGCCAACTTCTCCCCCACCGTCCTCGACTACCTCGGCGACATCGTCGGCGTTCGGGACAAGTTCAACGGCCGGGCCGACGACATCAGCGGCGTTCAGGTTGTCGACGAGTACACCCTTCGCATCGAGCTCACCGAGCCGATCAGCTACTTCCTCCAGCAGCTCACCTACACGGTCGCCTACGTGGTCGACCAGGAGCAGATCGAGGACGATCCGAACAACTGGACGCGCAGGCCCAACGGCACCGGTCCCTTCCGCGTCAAGACGTTCCGCCCCCTCGAGGAGATCGTCCTTATCCCCAACGACCGCTACCACCTTGGCCCGCCCAGGGTCGACGAGGTCGTGTTCAGCCTCAGCGGCGGCTCACTCTCGACTCGCTTCCAGAACGACGAGATCCACGTGGCCCTCGTTCCCGCCGTCGAGCTCGCCGGCGTCCTCAGCGGTGAAAGCGAGCTGAGCGAGTTCTACCGGCCCGTTCCCCAGCTCTCGTTCTTCTACCTCGGCTTCAACGTGAACGAGCCTCCCTTCGACGACCCGCTGGTGCGCCAGGCCTTCGCCCACGCTATCAACCGCGAGGCCATCAATGAGGTCCTCTTCTTCGATGCCGCCCTCGTGGCCGACGGCATCCTTCCCCCCACCCTCCCCGGGTACAGCGAGGCCATCTCGACCTACCCGTACGACCCCGAGAGGGCCGCTGAACTGCTCGCGCAGTCCCGCTACGCCGACGACATGCCCCGCATCGTCCTCACTTTCAGCGGCGGTGGTGGCGACCCGCCCGACAACCTCCAGGCCTACCAACAGCAGTGGCGCGAAGCCCTCGGCGTCGAGGTCGAGATCGAGGCCATCGAGTGGTCCGCCTACCTGCGCGAGCTGCGCCGCGGCACCTTCCAGATGTACTCGGCCGGCTGGATCGCCGACTACCCCGATCCCGAGAACTTCCTTGGCAAGCTCTTCTCCGGCGAGAGCCGCCTCAACCACACCGGCTACGCGAGCGAGCGCGTCGACGCCCTCCTCGACGAGGCCGCCACGCTGGGCGACCAGGAGGCCCGCTACCGGCTCTACCATCAGGCCGAGCAGCTCATCATCGACGACGCCCCCATCATTCCCACCTTCTGGACGATCAGTCACTATCTCGTGCGTGAGTGCGTCCAGAACTGGGTCGATCCCGGTACCATCGTGCCCAAGTACCGCTACATCGAGATCGATACCTCGGGAGAGTAGGACAGGGTGAGCCAGGGGCTCGCGGGCTACGTCATCCGGCGGCTCCTCTGGACCGTCCCGGTGATCGTCGCTATCTCGATCCTCGTCTTCCTGCTGCTCCGGCTCGCTCCCCAGGACCCCATCGACTCACTCCTCGGCCAGCGCTACGACGAAGAGATCGCCCAGAGGCTGCGGGCGAAGTACGGCTACGACCGCCCCCTCCACATCCAGTACCTCAAGTACGTCCAGAACCTCTTCCAGGGTGATCTCGGCGTCTCCACGAGGCACGGCGACTTCTCTGTCGCTGAAGTCATCGTGCCGAAGATTCGCGTCTCGGCGGGCATGAACGTCATGGCGATGATCCTCGTCTTCGGCCTGGGTATCCCCGTCGGCGTGTACGCCGCCCTCGTACGCGGGTCCTTTCTCGACCCCCTCATCATCGGGTTCTGGCTCCTGATCGACTCGATCCCCGTCTTCGTCTCGGCGGTCGTGGCGCCCTGGCTCTTCGCGCTCCAGTTGGGCTGGGTCGACCTCACCTACGAGGGTGTTCTCCACCCCAACATCATCCTGCCCGTCTTTGTCATGTCCTTGCCGGGCGTGGCGGGAGTTGCACGGCTTATGCGAGCTTCCGTCATCCAGGTCAGTAACGAGGAGTACGTTCGTACGGCCCGTGCCAAGGGCCTGCGGGAACGCACCGTCGTGGTGTCTCACGTCGTGCGTAACGCCCTCCTCCCCATGGTCACGGCGATCGGGCTTTCTCTGCCGGGGCTGTTCACCGGCTCCCTCTTTGTCGAGTTGCTCTTTGGCATCCCCGGCATCGCGCGAGAGTCGCTCCAGGCCGTCCTCGGGTTCGACTTCGATGTTGTTCTCGGGTTGGTGCTCTTCGGCTCGGTCCTCTTCGTCCTCGCCAACATCCTGATCGATATTGCCTACGGCTTCATTGACCCGCGGATCCGCATCACCGCAGCGAGGGGTGCTTAGCGATGAGCACCGTGGTAGCTCCCCTGGAGACTGGAGACCTCGGGACGCGCCCCGCGCCCCGGTATCGCTTCCTGCGGGAGTTGGTCCGCAAGAAGATCGCCATGGTGGCGATTTTCCTCATCACCATCTTCTATCTCGCCGGCATTCTTGCTCCCTGGGTCTCCACCAGCGACCCCAACTACCAGCGGCTCACGATCGAGGAACGGCTGGATACACCTTCGAGCGTGCACTGGTTCGGTACGGATGGAGCTGGTCGCGATCTGTACTCGCGTGTCGTGTACTCCGCCCGAACCACTCTCATCTTTACGCTCGTCGTGATCCTCACAGGTTCGTTGGTGCTGGGGCTCAGTCTGGGCCTGCTTGCGGGGTATCGCGGCGGCTACGTAGATGCCGCCATCATGCGCGTCGGAGAGGTGTTGAGCGGTGTACCGACGCTTCTCCTCATGCTGGCCATCTCCGCTGCGTTCCGGACACGCCTCAACGACGTCGCCTTCTGGCTCAAGGACAACACCTTCCTCGGCGACGACGCCCGCGCCATCGTTCCCTTCCTCATCATCGTTGGGGCGGCTCTTCCTTTCGCCTGGATCGGGTCCGCACGCATCGTGCGCAGCCAGGTGCTGGCCATCCGCGAACAGGAGTACGTGCTCGCTGCCGAAACAATTGGGGCATCGACCACGCGCCTTCTTGTTCGCCACGTCTTTCCCGGGGTTCTGCCTATCTTCCTCGTTGGCATCTCCGCCTCGATGGCTGGGATCGCGGGCGGCGAGATCGCGCTCAGCTACCTCGGTCTCGGAGTCGATCCGTCCACGCCCAGCTTCGGGACCCTGCTTGGCAACGCAGGCGGCGTACGCACCTTCCAGGAATATCCGCACATGCTGCTTGTCTCGGGCATCCCGATCATCCTCTTCTTCTTCTCCTGGAACCTGCTCGGCGACGCCCTTGTCGACATCGTCGAACCACGCACCTACCGGCGCTGAGACGTAAAGAGTGAATCCCGTATACTCGAATCGCGGAGGCACGGCGGCCCGGTGAAGGTCACTCTCGAACGGCTCCCAGAGAGTCGTGTCCAGCTAGAGATCGAAGTCGAACCGGACCGCCTTGAGCGGTCCCTCGATGCCGCCTACAAGCGCCTCGTCCCAACCCTGCGCATCCCCGGTTTCCGCCCCGGCAAGGCCCCCCGCCGCATCGTCGAGCAGATGGTCGGGCGCGACCGGCTGATCCACGAAGCCCTGGATGCGCTCGTGCCCGCTGTCTACACCGAGGCCCTTGAGAGCGAGGAGGTCGACGCCGTCGACCAGCCCGAGCTCGAAATCCTCGAGACCGAGCCCGTCCGCTTCAAGGCGACCGTGCCCGTGCGCCCCACCGTCACCCTCGGCGATTACGAGTCCATTCGCATCGCTCCCGAGCCCGTCGAGGTTACCGACGAGATGTTCGACGAGCAGATGGAGATGATCCGGCGCCGCTTCGCCACCATCGGCCCTGTCGAGCGTGGCGCCGAGTGGGACGACATCCTCACGGCCGACATCCAGGGCACCGTCGACGGCGCTCCCTTCGTCCAGGACGAGGATGTCGAGTTCCCCCTGCGCGAAGGCCAGCGCCTTCTCCTCCCCGACCTCGCCGAGGAGTTCCTCGGCATGGAAGCCGAGTCCGAGAAGACCGTCGAGCTTCCCGTCCCGGACGACTTCCCCGAGCACGTCGCCAACAAGACCGCCTCCATCACCCTCACCGTGAAGGCTGTGAAGGAGGAAGAGCTGCCGGACGAGGACGATGACCTCGCCCAGCAGGTCAACGCCGAAGAGTTCGAGACCATCGACGACCTCCATGAGCGCGTCCGCAACGATCTCCAGGAAACGCTCCAGCGCCAGGCCGACGAGGCCTACCGCCTCAAGGTCGTCGACGAGCTCGTCGGCCTCTCCGAGATCGAGTACCCGCAGGTCCTCCTCGATCGCGAGATCGACGAGCTCATCCGTGAGGCCCATGGGAGCGACGTGCGCGCCTACCAGGCCCACCTCGCCCAGATCGGCAAGACCACCGACGAGTTCCGCGAGATGTACCGCGAACCCGCCCAGGAGCGGCTCTTCCGCTCCCTCGTCCTGGGTGAGCTCACGAGCGCCGAGGGCATCGAGGTCACCGACGCGGAAGTCGACGAGCAGCTTGAGAAAATGCTCGAGCCCCTGGGCGAACAGGCCGAAAGTATGCGTACCATGTTTGAGAGCGATCGCGGTTCGGCCAGCATTCGTAACACGCTGCTGACCGACAAGACGCTCGCCCGGCTCCAGGAGATCGCGACTGCGGAGTCCCCGGAGCCCGAGGAGGAGGAAGCCGAGTGACCGAATCCCGCGCCGCCGCCCCGCAAGCCGTGGTCCCCATGGTGATCGAAACGGGACCCCGCTCCGAGCGTGCGTTGGACATCTTCTCCCTGCTCCTCAAGGAGCGGATCATCTTCCTCGGTACCCCCATCGACGACCAGATTGCCAACCTCATCGTCGCCCAGCTCCTCTTCCTCCAGCGGGAAGACCCGGAGCGCGACATCAGCCTCTACATCCACTCGCCCGGCGGCATCATCCCCGCCGGGCTCGCCATTTACGACACCATGCAGCTCATCGAGCCCGACGTCTCCACCATCGCGGTCGGACAGACCGCGTCGATGGCGACAGTGCTGCTTGCCGCCGGCGCGAAGGGCAAGCGCTACGCCCTCCCTAACGCCACCGTGCACATGCACCAGGCCCTCGGCGGCGCTCGCGGTCAGGCCCGCGACATCGAGATCGCGGCCCGCGAGATCCTGCGCAACAACGAGATCATTCGCGACATCATCTCCAGCCGCACCGGCCAACCCGTCGACAAGGTCCAGGAGGACTTCGACCGGGACTTCTATCTCGACGCCGAGGGCGCCAGGGCCTACGGCTTCGTCGACGAGGTGCTGGAGCAGCAGGCCGGTGTCGCGGGACAGAGCGGGGAGAGCTGACGTGGCCGGTAGCCGCTCGAAGCGCACCCAGTACCACTGCTCCTTCTGTGGAAAGAGCCGGGACCAGGTGCGGCGGCTGATTGCCGGACCGGGCTCCGTCTACATCTGCGACGAGTGCATCGAGCTCTGTCGCGAGATCATCGAGGAGGAGTCTGGCGGGACCGCCGCTCAGCCCGCCGTCAAGCCCTCCGTTGCCGAGGCGGTCCCCTCGCCCCGCGAGATCCACGAGCACCTCGATGGCTACGTCATCGGCCAGGATGCCGCCAAGAAGGTTCTCTCCGTCGCCGTCTACAACCACTACAAGCGCATCAACTCCGGCGAAGACGTCGACCCGGATGTTGAGCTCGAGAAGTCGAACATCCTCCTCTGCGGGCCGACCGGCGTGGGCAAGACGTTCCTCGCGCGCACGCTCGCCCGCTACCTCGATGTGCCCTTCTCCATCGCCGACGCCACCGCCCTCACCGAGGCCGGCTACGTCGGCGAG
>JAJEIT010000068.1 GCA_022827945.1 Dehalococcoidia bacterium
CTTCGCGTTTGGCTCAGCCATCCTCGACGGGGCGGAGACACCGCCCACGTCACCGCTCCACAAGGTGCTCACTGCCTACTCGGAGGAGTTCGAGGCCGACTCCTGGGCACGCCCTAATTCCTCCAGGGAGACGGTATGGGAGGTGGCGCAAGGAGACGCTGCGAGGCACATCGAGACGCTCACGACCCGCGTGGAGGCAGTGCTCGGTGAACTCGCTGCGCTTCCACCCGCTGCCGAATAGCGAGCCGTCGCTCCTGGCGGCACCAGGTCCGGCAGCACGAAATGGGGCTTCTCCTCCGCTATGAGGCGGGCAATGTCGTCGGGGCCACCGGTCACGACCGGCGCGCAGCCCACCCCGAGACGATGTCGCCGACGAACCCAGCTCCGATAAGCACGCTGCGAGTCGAAGGCGTAGCGCGAGCCGTTGAGCACGAAGCCCTGGCGCGATTGAGGCACGGCCACTTGCCCAGATGCGGGACAGGCCGTGCAGACCGCCGCCAGACCCCGTGTTGGTGGTCGAGAAGGGCCGCACGCGAGGATGTGGCGGCTGCCCGATTTGCCCCAAACGCCCAATTGCCGGTGGAACGGAGCCCTCTGAGGAAGTGGTGTCTGTGCCACACCCGAAAGGGCGCTGTTTCCCTTCGACCGCACAGGGAATGTGGGGACGGGTGCCACACTTCGATAAACCTCGATCTCCTGTACAGCCCGCTGACATGAGAGCCCGTCCCGGACGCGCACTTTGTGCTTTGCGGGAGCGTGTCACGAGGAGGACGTGCAGGAAACCGGTGCCGCCGCATCCTACAGCGGGTAAACAGCCGCTCGTCCGACGCGTAGGCTACCCGCGTCCGAGATGAAGCGTGCGCGGCTGCCGGTTGCACTTGCCTCCCTCGCGGCCGTCCTCGCCGTGACCGCTGGGCTCGGGCTGGCAGGGGGATGGGCCTGGCTGACCGGCGGCGAGCAAGAGGACCTGGCCGTTGCGCCCAGCGCCTTTCCCGGCACGCTCACGATTCGAGGCGAGCGCTACGACCACGACCGGATCACGCTCCCGGCGGGCATCGTCACCACGATCACGCTGGACAACCAGGACGCGGGCGTGGCTCACAACATCGTCTTCTTCGACTTCGGTTCGGCGGTGGAGCACGGAGGCGTCGTAGGCGGCTGCCTGAGCGGCTGCGCGGGCGGCGGCCGCGAGCTGCGCCTGGCGCTGATGGAGGGGCCGGCGCGGCAGGCGTTCACATTCATCACGCCATCGCAGCCGGGGGAGTATAGCTTCTGGTGCGACGTTCACCCCGACACGATGGTGGGCGTGCTCGTGATCGCCGCGTCCCCTGGCCCATAGAGGAGCGGAGCGGCCTGGCTCCCAGCCCGGAGGCTGGTGGTGGTGCTACGATTCCGCCGGTTCGTTCGCGCACATGGGCAGGGCCGTCTCAGCGGGCAGAGCCGCACGGCGGCGCGCAACTGGCAGTTGCGCCTTGAGGGGCGCTGCACGGAGTGCGAGCAGCCCTTCGCCGCAGGCCTAACGGCCGAGGAGATTGCGGAGAGCTATCCGTCCGTTTCCGTCGATGCGGTCACGGCGGCCCTCCACTACGCGACGGAGTTGGCCAAGGAGCGGACTGTGCCGCTGGGCGCATAGAGATGCTCCATGCGGGTCAAGCTCGACGAGAACCTGCCGGTACAGCTCAAGGACCTGTTCACGGAAGCTGGCCACGATGCGGCCACGGTCGTCGACGAAGGGCTGGGCGGCGCGTCGGACACGGCTGTGGCGACAAGCTGCCTCAGTGAGGAGCGAGTGCTGCTCACGCAGGACCTCGACTTCTCCGACATACGAACATACCCGCCAGCGGAGCACTTCGGCATCGTTGTGTTCGGCTCTCCAGCGGTGCGCGTGATGCGCTGCTCGAGGTGGTCCATCCTTGATCGAGCGACTGGAAGAGGCAGCCCCCAGGGATCAGCTGCGGATGGTGGAAGGCCCGCGCATCCCAATCTGGGAGTGACCTAGGGATGGGAGCCAAGGCGTGTCGGCGTAGAACAGCACTCGTGCAATTCGAGCCCGACTCGATGGCCTCCAATCATGAGGGTATTGGTCACACCGAGCGTCACTGTGGCGACGGCTGCAGCAAAACGGGGGCTTTGAGCTACTTGGCCTTGTCGATGACCGGTACTGGCGGAGGGTTCACCGCGATCGCCGAGTGCGGCGGTGGGGGAATCCTCAGCGGGTCGAGTTCTTCCCAGCCTGTGATTGAGGAGGCGCCTTTCCGAATGGTCATGGCACTCATGTCCCAGTGGAGCACGAGCCCGCCTTACTGGAAGGGTGGCTTGACTGATGCTCGGCAGGCAAGGCGAACGACCTTGGCCCACCCTCGCCCGACGTTTTGGTCCGGTCTGACCAACGCTCGTGCAAGGCGACAAGCATACGGAGTGGCACGGCACCGGCACCACACCACGGACCTGATTCTCATCATCCCTTCAGGACTACGTCTACAAGGGTGAGCACCGGATACTCCCCGACTGCCCCGTCGGGCCTCCTCTCGCTCCTGTACGATAAGAAGCGCGGAAGCGAGAGCGGACATGACGACCACGACCGAAGCGATGCTGCTAACCGCCGATGATCTGCTGCGGCTCTACGGCGAGGGCGTGCGCGGTGAACTGATCCGGGGAGTACTCTGCGAGACCATGCCGACAGGACACGAGCACGGCAAGATCGTGACGAAGCTGGTCATCAGGCTTGGGAACTTCGTGGAGCATCGAGAGTTGGGAACCCTAGTGGCCTCGGACTCGGGCGTGTGGCTTGAGCACGAGCCCGACACTGTTCGCGAGCCCGATGTCGCGTTCACATCGGCTGAGAAGATCCCCATGGACGCCCGGATCACGGGCTACGCCGACGTGGTTCCCGATTTGGTGGTCGAGGTGGCGTCCCCCAGCGACAGCCGCCGCGAGGTCCACGACAAGGCACTGATGTGGCTGAGCCACGGCGTGCGTCTCGTGTGGGTCGTGCACCCCGAGACGCGCACGGTGGATGTGTACCGGCCCGATGGCGACACTGCGACGCTGGGCGAGCAGGACAGCCTCGACGGGCTGGACGTGGTCCCGGGTTTCGCGTGTGCTGTGGGCGCTCTTTTCGGCCCGCAGGCGGCGGAGGAACCCCGTTCGTGACAGCAACCGCCGCAGAACGGTTCAATCAACAGACGCTGTGGGGCCGGCAAAGTTCCCAGCCAAGCCCGAATGTGGGGGATTAGCTACGTCTTGGCCGCCCGGATAGCGGAGTGGGCTGCGCTGGGGAACGGAGGCGACATTCACCGCCGGAATGGGCGAGACCGGGATGGACTCTGACTCCGCATGTACAGTCGAGAGCAAGCCAGCCTGAGTCATCAGCCCTCTCTCGCTGAGCCATCATGCCACGGGATGGCTCCCAAGAGCACTCGAACGGCACCACTCGCCAAGAGCGCTGCGAGCTGTCTCCGCTAGCCATCTATGCTGGTGCTGGGAGGCCACATGCCCTGTGGACCTCGGGGTTCCGAGGTGAAGCCCATGCCTTATGGGTGCAGGTGATACTCTTCTCCGAGCCACTCTTCAAGGGTGCGGCCCGTGTGTTGGCATGCACGCAGGACGACTTCGGCAGCCGCTTGAGCGTCGTCGACGGCGACATGGTGCCGAAACTCGATGCCGAGATGGGCTGTGATCGCCGCCAGCGACCAGCCGCGGCGCACACCGTGCCGACGAGGCCACGCGCGCTGGGCCATCGCTGCGCTGTCGAGCCACGTTGCCCGGATGGGCTCCAGTCCGTATCTGCGCATTGCCCCTTCCAGAGCCACCCGATCGAACTCCGTGTGGCTGACGAGTACCGTGCCGGACAGTCGGCGGGACAGTTCGTCGTGCAACTGCGGAATCCTGGGGCTCTGCTGCACAGTCGCTGCGGTTATCCCGTGGAGCCCCGTGTTCGTCGCATTGAACGCCATGCCGGGGTTGACCAGTGTGGACCACTGGCTACGGATGACGCCACCACGAACGTGCACGATTCCGATCTCGCAGATGCTTGACGGGTCAGCATTGGCCGTCTCTACGTCTATGGCGTTGAAGGTCGCGAGTACCAATGTGGTCGACCTCCCTAGGCTCCGTTGCCAACCATGGTCGTACGGGGCGCTATTCTGACTGCCGTTCGACGATATTCACAGAGCCTGGGGAGGCTAATGCTTGAGCGAGGACATCGACCCACGTCCTGATACCCCTCGGTATCGGGAGCGGTTCTGGGCGAAGGCTCAGCCCTATCGCCAACGCGGCCCGGAGCGCATCCACCTGCTGGAGCACCACCTCGCGGACGTAGGTGCAAGTCTCGAGGCCCTGCTCGCGCAACCCACCATCCGCCACAGGCTGGCGCGGTCAGCGGAACGGGACGAAATCGATGACTCAACGCTGGCGCGGCTCTGCGTATTCGCCGCGCTGCACGACATCGGGAAGGTCAACACAGGTTTCCAGACACAGGTCTGGGAGTTTCCTGACTCGGGGACGCGAGGCAGGCCACAGCAGCGTGCAGGGCATACGCTCGACATCGCGCCGGTGCTGACCGGCGCCGATCGCGAGACCGCAGGGTGGTTCTTCGACGCGCTGGGCTGGAACGAGTTCACCGCGTGGGACGCTCGCGGTGGTGAAATCGCCAGCGACCTCATGGTTGCAACTCTGTCGCACCATGGACTGCCACTCCAGCTCGAAGGATCGCGGCAGGCCAATCCTGCCATCTGGCGTTCGTTCGAGGGGTTGGAACCCGCACGCTGCGTCCGCCGTATCGCTGAGTTGATCCGAGCATGGTTTCCGGCCGCCTGGAACCAGGATGTTCCTCCGCTTCCGTCGACACCCGCGTTCCAGCACATGTTTCTGGGGCTCTGCACGCTGGCCGACTGGATCGGATCGAATGAGAGGTGGTTCCCCTTCCGCGACGACCCGGACGATCGCTACATCGCGAAAGCCCGCGACCAGGCCCGGCGAGCCGTCCGCGAGAGCGGCCTCGATATCGTCGAGCAAAGGCATGCCTTCGCCAGCAGGGGTGCTCTGCCCGGGTTTGCAGAGCTGGTCGGCCTCGAAGGGGCCGTGCCGAATGCGATCCAGCGACAGACTGCCATGGCTACTCCTCTTACCGAGCGGCTGGCGGTAGTCGAGTCCGAAACCGGCTCCGGAAAGACCGAGGCTGCACTGTGGCGCTTCGCGCGCATGTACGAGGCCGGCCTTGTGGACGGCGTTTACTTCGCGCTGCCGACACGCGCAGCAGCTACCCAGATACACAACAGGATCGAACGGTTCGCCGGCGCGGCGTTCCCCGCTGGTCACGTCCCCTCGGTCGTCTTTGCCGTGCCCGGGTACCTGAACGGTGCGGGCGATTCCACTCATCTCCTCCAGCAGTACGATGTCTGGTGGGATGGCCACCTGGATGATGGTGCGCACAGCGGTCGCTGGGCCGCGGAGCACTCCAAGCGCTACCTCGCCGCCCAGATCGCGGTAGGGACCGTCGATCAGGCGATGATGGCGGCGCTAAAGGTGAAGCACTCCCACATGCGCGCCGCCTGCCTGGCCCGCAACCTGCTGGTCATTGACGAGGTGCACGCCTCCGACCGCTACATGGGCGTCATCGTGCGCGCGCTCCTCGATGCGCACCTCGGGGCTGGCGGACACGCCCTGCTCATGTCAGCCACACTTGGCTCGGTGGCGCGACGGGAGTGGCTCTCCTCGGGGGACGTGGGCACGATGCCCCACCTTCCCCTGGAGGATGCTGCTCAGTCGCCCTATCCGGCTGTTAGCACGCCGGGCGACTCGGGGGAGGTCACCACCCCTACCGGCGAGAATGGGCACGAGAAGGACGTCCAGGTCGACGGCGTCGCCCTGATGGATGACTTCGAGAACGTTGCAGCTCATGCCCTACGGGCCGCGCGTTCTGGCGCGAAGGTGCTGGTCATCCGCAACACCGTGGACTACGCCGTGCGCACGCAGCAGGTGATTGAGCATGCGGCCGGATCGAGCGAGCGTGGGCTGCTCTTTGCTTGCGGAGGGGTGCCCACCCTGCATCACGGAAGGTTCGTGCGTGACGACCGCACGTTGCTGGACGAGGCGGTAGAGAGGTGTCTCGGCAAGGCACGCCTGCAGGGAGGACTGATCACCGTGGGCACGCAGACGCTCGAGCAGTCGCTTGACATTGACGCGGACTTTCTCATCACCGATCTCTGCCCGGTGGATGTACTGCTCCAGCGGATTGGCAGGCTCCATCGCCACAGGCGCGGCCGCCCCGATGGATTCGAGAATCCGGCCTGCCTCGTGCTTACGCCCGGCGACGGCGACTTGTCCCCCTTGCTGGCTCGTGGCGCCAACGGCCTGAACCAGTTCGTTTATGAGGACCTCCGAATCCTCGAAGCCACGCGGCGTCAAGTCGGCGACGGTGGCGTCTGGGTCCTCCCCCGCATGAATCGCGAACTGGTGGAGATGGCGACCCACCCGGACGCGCTCGACGCGATTACCAACGAGCTGGGCGGGGCGTGGCACGAGCACGCTAATCGCGTGATTGGAGCCGAACTGGCCGAGGGCCTCACAGCGCGGGGAGCAATCGTGCGGCGGGACAAGTCGTTCTATGTCGACAACGAGGACGTACTCTTCGGATCCCTTGAAGAGCGCATCCGCACCCGCCTGGGTGACGAAAGCATCGAGATTGAACTTGATCCGGCAGGGCGCAGCCCGTTCGGGGGAGCACCCATTCCCTCCGTCACGATTCCTCGGCGCTGGTTGCCGGAGGACTGGGAGGACGCGACAGGTTCCACGGTGCATGCTAGAGAGGAGTTCACGATCCAATTTGCCGGGCGGGCGTTCCGGTACGACCGCCTGGGGCTGCGTCGCGCAGCGGATCGGTGAGGTGCACGGCGCTCGTGCGTCTCGCAGCGCGTGGACCTGTTAGGCTAACCGCCACTGTTCGGAGCCGCTTGAGTTGTTCAACGTCCTGACCGAGCCCGTTATCCGCTTCGACACGGCCACGGGCTCTCACTCGGAAGCATCGCTCCCCACTCTGTATGCAGCCTTGATGGCTGATGACGTCGTGGCCTTCCCCGGGCTGCGCCCACACCAGCGTCACGCCTGGCACGCGTTCCTCGTGCAACTCGGAGCGACGGCACTGCATCAGTCGGGAGCGGAAGCGCCACCGGCCGACCCAGCGGATTGGGCTGCCCTCATCCGCGGCCTCACACCAGACTACGAGGCAGACGAGCCCTGGCGGCTTGTCGTGGATGACATCACCAGCCCGGCGCTACTGCAGCCGCCCGGCCACTCCGCCGAGTCCATCTGGGACTACAAGCACGTGGTTGAGACGCCGGACCAGTTGGACATGCTCGTTACTTCGAAGAACCACGACTTGAAGGCGGCGGTGGCACGAGACGGTGCTCCCGATGACTGGCTGTTCGCCTTGGTGACCCTTCAGACGATGGCCGGCTTTGACGGCCAGAAGAACTATGGCATTTCCCGTATGAATGGTGGATTGGGAAACCGTCCTGCGTTCTCTCTTGCACCGTCGGGTGGCCCTGGAGAGCATGTGAGGCGCGACATCGTCGCGCTACTCGCTCATCGGTCAGACATGCTGGCCGACTTCTCGCTGAACGATTCCGGCGAGTCGCTGCTGTGGATCCTTCCCTGGGATGGGGGAAAGGGTGAATCGCTGCTGGTCAACCGCCTTGCTCCGTTCTACATCGAGGTCTGCCGGCGTGTTCGGCTATCCGCCATGCCAAGCGGACACCTGCGCGGCGCCAGGGCCACGTCTCAGGCATCACGCATAGCTGCCGGTGCCATGAGTGGCAGGACGGGTGACCCATGGACTCCTGTCAACCAGAAGCTCAGCAAGTCGCTCACTCTCGCCAAGGGTGGCTTCACCTACAGGCGTATGGCCGACTACCTCACCTCCCCGGACTGGCAGCGACCTGTGCTGCTCAGGCCCACGCCAACTGAGCAAGGTTCAGGACAGAGCATGAACCTCGTGGCTCGCGCGACCGTGCGCGGCCAGGGGAAGACGGAGGGTTTCTACGAGCGCGTCGTTACCCTCCGTCCTCGCGCCCTGCGAGCCATCGGCGCGGCTGAACAGCTGCAGAGCCTCGGCGAGATCGCGAACGAGCGGATTACGCAGGTCGGGATTGTTCAACGTATCCTGAGCCACGCGATCCAGGTCTTCCTTGCGCATGGCGAGCAGAACGTCGGCGGTGCGGAGGATCGTGAGCGTGCACAGCCTTGGCTGAGTCGCCTCGACGCAACCGTGGATGCGGGCTTCTTTGAGGCCCTTCAGGACGAACTTGAAGCTGACGAAGGCGAGCGCTCAGGCATCCGCAGCAACTGGCTACGGAGTGCGGTGGTAGAGCAAGCTCGCGTGCTACTCCAGGACGCTGCGGATACACTGCCGTGTCCGGCGATTCATCGCTACCGGGCGCTCGTTCGGGCACAGGACTTGTTTGAGGGGCGGCTCCGTGGTCCGAAGGGGTTACCGAGCCTCTATGCGGAGGAGAAGTGACAGCTGCACAAGTACCCAGCGCCGAGGAGCTGGTGAGCACGAGGCGTAGCTGGGGTGACACGGCCACTGGGTTGTCTTGCCATCTAGCCCGTGCGGACTTCCCACGTGGCGATCTGGCCGCACTCCGGCGGATGGGCCCAGACTCCCCCGTGCCCGCCGCTTTCTGGCGACTGGGCGCCGAGCATGATCTGCTAGCAGGCTGCTGAAGAACGGTCCTCGGACGTAGGGGTAAGTGGCAGACGGAGCTGCGGACGTGTCTGGGCGAGGGATGTTGGCGCTTCGGGTGCCCCCTTCCCGCCCCTCGGGCGCCTCTTCGGACGCCCTCCGGGGCG
>JAJEIT010000081.1 GCA_022827945.1 Dehalococcoidia bacterium
CGGCGCTCTACACCTACGGGCGCTTCGGGGAGGCGCGCGACGCCGTCATCGCCGTCCTGGACACGGGCGACCGTGCCTGGGATTTCGAGACCGTCCCCGCAGAGCGGGTTGAAGACGCTTTCGAGCGGACGCGCGAGTGGCTCGCCCCGCTCGGGGACCACTACGCCGCTCACGGACCCGACCCTGATGTCCTGCCCGAGCGGGACTTCGAGGCGGGCACCTGGCGCTGCTCCTCCTGCCCCTTCCTCGCCACCTGCCAGCCGCAGGCCGGAGAGGAGACGGGCGAGGAGGAGGAAACGCCCGAGGTGAGCGACGGGGAGGCCCGCGAAGCGGTCTCCGCCTACGTCGCCGCCAGGGAGGCCCTGCGCGAGCCCGAGCAGGCGAAGCGGCAGGCCCTCGACACCCTCAAGGCGTGGATGCGCCACAAGGGCTCGGCCAAGGCCGAACTCAAGGGCCACACGGTCAGCCTCGTGCGCAGCACGCGCTACGCGGTCGACCACAAGCGCCTCAACGCCCTCCTCGACGCGGAGACGCGCAAGGAGATCGTCACCGAGCAGACCTCCGAATCGGTCCGCATCACCTGAGCCAGCCGCTCCTACCGGAGCGCCATCACGGGGCTTCCTCTCACGCGAGGGGCGGCCCCGCCTTCGTTTCCGCCCGGGTCGCGGTCTCACCGCTACCCCCACCACTGACGCCAACCACCACCACCAAGAGGAGATTCCAGAAATGTCACGCACGATCAATCGAGTCGAACTGCTGGGCCGCGTCGGGACCGATCCCGAGATGCGGCAGAGCCAGGGCGGCACCCCCGTCACCCAGTTCCGCATGGCCACCGACCGCCGCCGCCAGAACGGCGAGACGGAGGCCGACTGGCACTCCGTCGTCTGCTGGGGCAGGCAGGCCGAGGCCGTGGCCGAGTACGTGAGGAAGGGCAACCGCCTCTACGTCTCCGGCTCGCTCGCCCAGAACAGCTTCGAGAGCGAGGAAGGGCAGCGCATCCACCGCACCGAGGTCCACGCCCGCGAGGTCGTCTTCCTCGACTCCAACGGGAACGGCAACGGCCGCTCCGGCGATCGGGAAGAGGCGACCGGCGAGGCCGTCACGGAGGCGGCGGGCCCCACGCCCTTCTAGCCCAACCGACCACTGCCGCCCGACAGGCGGGCGCATCACGGGGCCGTCCCTTCGGGGGCGGCCCCGCTTTCGTTTCCGACCACCCAACACGAGAAGGAGAACCCCACGTGTCACCGACCAACCGAGAACTCCCCTGCGTGAGCAGGCACACCCTGGTCATGACCCTGCTCGAGGGCCCCGACCACTACAACGGCCACTGCACCTGCGACCGCTGGTCCTACCGGACGGACGACTGGGCCGACCTCGGGATGAAGTGGGCCTGGCACTACATCGCCGCGTCCGAAGGCCCCACGGACGACTCCCTCGTCCGCAAGACCGTCCGGGCGGAGCTCGAGGCCATCGACAACTACGGCGGCGACTGCCGCGGCTGCGGCACGCCCGTCGTCAAGGGGCGGACCTGGTGCCGCACCTGCGAGGACGCCACCGACGACGAGTGCGGCGACAACTGCGAGCGCAACTGCTGCTGGGAGGAGACCGTCGCCCGGCGCGTCGCCCGCGACGAAGCCCACCAGACCGACCCCTGCCCGGACTGCGGCAACTGCCGCACCTGCGAGGAGCCCGACTCCCCCGACCACGAGGACTGCATCTGCGTGGAGGCGGGATCGTGACCGCCCCGCCGCAGGCCGACGCCCTCCTCGAGGCGCTGCGCGCCAACCTGCACGTCCTCAACGAGCTGGCCGTGCGCTACGAGGTCGAAACCGACCCCGGTCGCGCGGACGGCGGTCCCTCCATCACCTGCCTGGAGGACGTGCGCCGCCTCCTCGGGGAGGAGATGGGCGCGCTCTGCCAGGAGCAGGTGCGCGTGCTCCTGCTCGACCGCCGCAACCGCGTCGTCGGGCAGAGAACGATCTACCAGGGCAACGCCTTCTCCGCGATCGTCAGGCCGGCCGAGGTGCTGCGCCCGGCGGTGGTGGAGGGCGTCCCCCACCTCATCGTCGCCCACAACCACCCCTCCGCCGACCCCTCGCCCAGCCCCCAGGACATACAGGTCACGAAGGAACTGGTGCAGGCGGCGGAGCTGCTGGGCCTGAAGCTCCTCGACCACGTCGTCATCGGCGGGGACGAGGCCGTCAGCCTCAAGGACCACGGAGTCCTCTAGCCCACCTCACCACGACCGGAGTCCCTCCGCGGCCCGGCACCACGCGGGGGCGAGACCCCTGCGCGTCCACCCAGCCCACTCACCGAGAGGAGAACGAGCCATGACCACCATCCGCGCCGTCCTGGACGACCGGCGGCGAACCTTCGTCACACAGCCCGCGGTCGAGGGGACGCTCTGCGACGACTGTCCGCAGCCCGCGACCACCGAGATCGTCGACGACCCCTCCGGCGACTGCTGGGGTTGCTACTGCGGCCAGCACCTCGCCACGGAGCTGGAGGCGCTCGCGAAGCTGCCCTCGTGGTGGCTTCCCCACGACCTGACCGTGTCGCTCCAGGCCGCTCCCCGCTTCTACGCGGGGCGCTGCGGCTGCGGCGGCTGGTCCCTGGAGACGGGCGACTGGTGCGAGCTGGGCGCCGCCTTCGGGGCGCACTACCTGGAGGCCGCCTCGTGAACGCCGACGACCTGCACACCATCAGCGCCGGGGGCTTCTCCGCCACGGCCGACGCCTTCGCCCGGGACCCCGAGTCGGGGGGACTGTGGTTCCTCTCCATGGTGGGCTCCCAGACCGCCCTCAAGGCGATCTGGGCTTCCCTCCTCAAGCAGCCGCCCGGACCCGCCCACCTCATCCGGGGAGCGGACGGCATGGCCCTCTCCGGCGGCTACCAGCGCTGCCACGTCCCCCGCGAGACGGTCGGCACATGGACGACCAAGATCGCCCGCCTGCCCGTCTGCGGCGGCTGGCATGGGCTCGTCTACACGAAGCTGGCGGAGTACGCCTTCGAGCGTGACGCCTTCCTGCTGCTCGCACCGAGCGAGGAGGAGGCGCCTGCTCTCCATCACCGCTTCCTCGACAAGCGCAGCCCCCTGCCGTTGCACCGCTCCTGGGCGGACTGGCTCTGGCGGCGGTCGCTGGCGAAGGGGGAGACCGTTCCCCTCCAGTCGGAGGGCGTCGTCGCCTACCGCTGCGACCCTGACGCGGAGTCACTGAGGGAAGACCTCTCGGTGGCTGTCGCCTCGGGGCTGCTCACCCTCCCACGGGAGGAGCCATTCTCACCGACCACCTACCGGAAAGGAGACACGTCATGAGACTGGCCGCACAGGCGAAGGGAGGGTTTTACCCGACGCCGCCACGAGTCACCGACCTGATCGCGGAGCTCATCCAGCCCCCCGCCGGCTACGCCCGCGACGACGAGACGCTCCGCATCCTCGACCCCTGCTGCGGTGAAGGGACGGCCCTGGCCGGGTTGGCGGACGCCCTGAGGAAGCCGCACGCCGCGGACGTGGAGACGTTCGGGGTGGAGCTTCACAGCGAGCGCGCGGAGGAGGCGAAGGCTCGCCTCGACCACGTGCTCGGGACGGACCTCTTCCAGACCTCGATCGCCAACGGCGCCTTCGGGCTCCTCTACCTCAACCCGCCCTACGATTTCGACTCGGGGGAGGAGAAGCGCGTCGAGCACAGCTTCCTCACCCATTGCACGCGCTACCTGGCGGAGGACGGACTGCTCGTCCTCGTCGTGCCCCGCCACCGCCTCGCGGTCTCGGCCCGCTACCTGGCCTCGCACTACGCGCGGCTGGAGGGGTGGGCCTTCCCCGACCCGGAGCGCGAGGCCTACGACCAGGTCGTCGTCCTCGGCACACGCAAGGCCGACGTGTTCCACGAGGCCCATGCGGAGGAGCGCATCCAGCAGTGGGTCGCGGGGGACGTGGCGACGCTCACCCCTCGCCGCTACCCCCTCTACGTCGCGAAAGCGACGCCGGCGGGGGACGTGCTCTTCGCCAGGCGCTCCATCGACCCCGTCGCGGCCGCCTCCGAGGCGCGCGACTCGGGGCTCTGGGCCAGCACCGCCGTCACCGACCTGCTCTGGCCCGCGAAGGACCAGCGCACCAGGCCGCTCATGCCGCTCCGGCGCGGCCACCTAGCCATGCTCGTGGCGGCGGGCTTCCTCGACAACCTCCAATTGGAGGCCGAGGGCAGCCGCATCCTCGTCAAGGGGCGCACCTCGAAAGAAATGGTGCTGGCGGAGCGCACGCCCACGAAGGAGACCTTCCGCGAACGGCTCTCCACCACCGTCGTCGCCCTCGACCTGGACTCCGGCCAGGTCACCGACATCGCCGCTTAGTTTCAAGCCGCCTCCATCGGGCGGCTCCCGACGGATCGACGCCGATCCGCATAGCACGAGGCCCCGCCTGCCACCCTTGGCTAGCGGGGCCTCGCTGTATAGGAACGGCCGCACGGGTGGCCGCCCCGAAACGTTACACGACCGGGGGCGCTTCCAGAACCTGCGCACTGAAGCGCCCCCCCGCCTCCTCAATGGTGGTGGGCGCAGTGCGTCCAGGTCCTGGTGTCGTCCCACTCACACGGAGAAGGAGACACACCATGGACCTCAGCGAGTTCATCGACACCTACCGGGACGCCATCGCCCAGCGCGTCGTCGAGTCCTACCCGCCCCGCTACCGGCCCTCCGAGAACGGACGCGCGCTTCCGGCTCTCCTCAGGACTCCCCTGGGGGCGCAGGCGGACGCCATCCGCGGCGCCGCCCTCTCCCTCGAGACCCACCGCGGCACCACCGTCGTGGGCGAGATGGGGACCGGCAAGACCTTCAGTGCGCCGCGTAACGCGGCATAGGATACCCGGCTCAGTCGGGAAGAACTCGGAGTAAGTTCTTGGGCCAACCAACCCACCCCGAAGCGAAAGCCGAGGGGGACAACAGCATGTCGGTAAGAGCGGCTACAGCCCGAAAGCGTTGTAGGACTGGTTCCGCAAGGCCCGCGCGATACGGTGAAAGCTTGATTGCCTGAACCCCAGTTCCCACGTGGTGTTATTGCCACCCGCCGGTAGAACGCTTGCAACCCGGCGCCGCCCATTGCACTGGTCTGATGAAGGGACCAGCGCAACTCCGATGAGCGGACGATGACCAGTGTGGTCATCCAAGGGAACGAACGGGGCACCTAAGTCGCGCTAGAACGTCCTATGTCAACGGAACGCGGGATGGCCTACGGGGGGAGACCCCCATGGTCACGGAGTCCTCGTAGTAGTCCGAGCCGGGGAAAGCCCGGCACATGGCGAAGGAGGACAGGTGTCAACGACGAACAAACACAGAGAGGTATGCAGAATGCAAAACGCCGAAACTGTACTGAACGTCATACGCGAACGCGGAAAACGCGGACTGCCGCTGGAGAACATCTATCGGCTGCTCTACAACCGGAAACTGTACCTGCGGGCCTACGGGCGTATCTACTCAAACCAGGGAGCTACGACCAAAGGAACCACCGCAGAGACCGTGGACGGTATGTCACTGGCGAAGATCGACCGCATCATCGAAGCCTTGCGCTACGAGCGGTTCAGATGGACGCCGGTGCGACGGGTCAACATTCCCAAGCCTAACGGCAAGACCCGCGCCCTGGGCATACCGACGTGGACGGACAAGCTGCTGCAAGAGGTCATCCGGATGATTCTGGAAGCCTACTACGAGCCGCAGTTTTCCGACCGCTCCCACGGCTTTCGGCCCGACCGGGGGTGCCACACCGCCTTGAGCAACGTGACCACCCACTGGACCGGTGTCCGCTGGTTCGTCGAGGGCGACATCAAAGGGTGCTTTGACAACATCGACCACGAAGTCCTGTTGTCGGTGCTCGGCGAGAAGCTCCACGACAACCGATTCCTACGCCTGCTGAGGTACCTACTGAAAGCAGGCTACGTGGAGGACTGGAGCTATGGCCGCACGCTGAGCGGGACACCGCAAGGCGGCATCGTCAGCCCCATCCTCGCCAACATCTACCTAGACCGGTTGGACAAGTTTGTCGAGAACGTGCTGATACCAGCCCACACCCGTGGCTCAGACCGGAGGGACAACCGCGAGTACACACGTTTGATGAACCAGGCGGCCCGCCGGAGGAAGCAGGGGAACCACGCCGAGGCACTGCAACTGCGCAAGCAGATGCGACAACTGCCGTCGCGTGACCCCTACGACCCCGGCTACCGCCGGTTACGATACGTGCGCTACGCGGACGACTTCGTGCTGGGTTTCATCGGGCCAAAGGCCGAAGCCCAACAGGTAAGGGAGTCCCTGGAAACGTTCCTGCGCGATTCGCTCAAGCTGGAGCTATCCAGGGAGAAAACTCTCATCACCCACGCCACCAGCCAGGCGGCGCGGTTCCTCGGCTACGAACTCGTGAACCAGCAGGCCAACGACCAAATCGACCGCAACGGTCGGCGCAGGGTCAACGGCCAAATTGGATTGCGAGTCCCCGCCGAAGTCATCGAACAACATTGCCGAGCCTACATGCGCAAAGGCAAACCGGCACACCGCAACCATCTGATCCACGACGAGGACTACTCCATCGTGGGACAGTACCAGTCGGAGTTCCGGGGCGTCGTCAACTACTACCTTCTGGCCCACAACGTCTCCCATCTCGGGAAACTGCGAGCGGTCATGGAGCGGTCGCTGACAAGAACCCTTGCGGCAAAGCACAAGTCCACCGCACGGAAGATACGACGCCGGTACAAAAGCGTCGTGGAAACCGAGCACGGACCACGCGTCTGCCTTCGGGTCATCAAGCAGCGGGATAACGGCAAGCGCCCTCTCGTGGCGCAATTCGGTGGCATACCCCTGAAACGGCAACGGCAGGCCGTCCTAGTAGACCAACAGCCCCAACGGTACAGGAGTGACCGCAACGAGCTCGTCAAACGGCTCGAAGCGGACGAGTGCGAGATGTGCGGCTCAACGGTGGACGTAGAAGTCCACCACATCCGCGCGCTTCGCGACCTGAACGTGAAAGGCCAACGGGAAAAGCCCAGGTGGGTACAGCTCATGGCGGCGCGGAAACGCAAGACCCTCGTGGTCTGCCGGACGTGCCACAGGAGCATCCACGCTGGGCGACCGCCGACGCAACACGCGTCAACAACCTAGGAACGATTGACAGCGGGTAGGCTTCCTCGGTATCTGTACGATGACCGTCCAGACGCAAGGAGGAGTCACAACAGATGGCATCTGACCATGCCGAACAGGGCCTACACCACCTACGTCTAGCCATGCTCGATGTACTCACCAGAGGTAAGTGCCTCGGTCCCACGGAGATAGGGCGACAAGCCGGTATCGAAAAGGGACTAGGCCACGGCTCGCGGTGGGGTTTCGTCATGACGGCCCTACTTGACCACATGGAAGAGCAGGGTCTCGTAGAACGGTGCACACAGTGGAACGGTCGCCCCGGATGGAGCGCGAAAGCGCGTTGAGAAAAGGGGCTGCTACCGCCTTGAAGCCCGAAACCCCCTAGGTTGTGATACGCCCCGGTAGTGATTCCCTAACCGGAATACGTCAACACTATCGATACATGACACTGGAGAGCCGGATGCGGTGAAAGCCGCACGTCCGGTTCGGAGGGGGGCCGACGGAAAAGTGCCCTGAGCAATCAGGGTAACTCGCCGGCGGCCTACCCTACTCGGCGCGTCGGCGGCCCACCTGGCCGGCTTCCGCCGCGTCCTCGTCCTCTGCCCGCCCCACCTCACGCGCAAGTGGAAGCGCGAGGTGGAGGAGACGGTGCCGGAGGCTCGCGCCGTCATCGTCGCCTCCATCACCGACCTCGAGCGGCTGCGCCTCTCCCACGGGCCGGGACCGCTCTTCGCGATCATGTCGCGCGAGCGCGCGAAGCTCTCCTACCGCTGGCTGCCCGCCGTCGTCGAGCGCTGGGCGACGGCCGACGGCAGGCTGGTCCGGGACGAGGAGACCTTCGAGCCCTTCCGCGTGCCCTGCTGCCCGGACTGCCACGCGCAGATCGTCGACAAGGACGGGGTGCCGCTCACGCAGCGGGATCTCGCCCGCAGGAAGCGCACCTGCGACGAGTGCGGCACGGCCCTCTGGCAGGCGGACCCCTCGGGGCCGAAGCGCTACCCCCTTGCCGACTACGTGAAGCACCACCTGCGGGGCTTCTTCGACCTGCTCGTCGGCGACGAGTGTCACGAGTACAAGGGACGGGGCTCCGCCCAGGGCATCGCCGCCGGCGTCCTCGCCGACGCCTGCGGCAAGTCGCTTTCTCTCAGCGGGACCTTGATGGGTGGGTACTCCTCGACCCTCTTTCATCTCCTCTACCGGTTCTCGCCGGAGATCCGGGAGGAGTTCCGGCGGGGGGAGGAGACCCGCTGGATCGAGCGCTACGGCTTCGTCGAGCACACCATCGGGCGCGACGATGGCATCGCCGAGGAGGACGGCCGCACGAGCCGCCGCAAGAAGTTCCGCAAGGTGGTGCGGGAGCGTCCGGGGCTCGCCCCCGCCGCCCTCTTCCACCTCATCGGGAATAGCATCTTCCTCCGGCTCTCGGACGTCGCCGCGGGGCTCCCACCCTATGAGGAGCGGGTGCTCCTCGCGGACATGGAGACCGAGGAGGACGGCACAGGCTTCTCCCAGCGGAGCGCCTACAACGAACTCTTCGGGACGCTGCGGGCAGCCCTCTCGGAGCTGCTGGCGAAGGGCTCGAAGCGGCTCCTCGCCACCTACCTGCAGACGCTCCTGGCCTACCCGGACGGCTGCACGCGCGGCGAGACGGTCTTCGACCCGGAGAGCGAGGAGTTGCTCGTGCAGGTGCCGCCCCTCTCGGAGGAGCGGCTCTACCCGAAGGAGCGCGCGCTCGTCGACCTCGTCGCCGCCGAGCGGCTGGCGGGACGCCGGGTCCTCGTCTACGCCACCCACACGGGAACGCGCGACATCACGGAACGGATGGAGTCCATCCTTGAACGCCACGGCTTCAGGGCCGCGGTGATGAAGGCGGACGCGGTGCCGCCGGAGCGCCGCGAGGCGTGGGTCGCGCAGCGCGTCGAGGAGGGCGTCGACGTGCTCGTCTGCCACCCCCGGCTCGTGCAGACGGGGCTCGACCTGGTGGAGTTCCCCACCATCTGCTGGTACGAGACGGAGTTATCGGTTTTCTAATCCACACCAAACACTGCGCTACTCGTGGGAAGCCAGTCTGCCGGAGTGATCATCACCTCGCACCCCGCCGAGAGGATCGCCCGCGTCTGCGCGCCATAGCGCGAGCCAACCGTTCGTCCGCATTGCCCTGTGGCGTCGCGGTTCCGACAGCCGTCGCGACGCTGGGCTCCGGCGTGGTGACGGAGTCTCCCGCGAGGAGCGCCTTGACGAGCGCGAGCCCGCGCGGCCGGTCGAGGCCGCCGTCGACCAAGTACTGCACCTCGTAGCTCAGCACGCACGAGAGGCAGCCCTGTATGCAGTGGGAGTTGTGCGCCTCATCGACATACAGGCGGGCGGCGAGGGCTTCGAGAACATCGCGCGCCACAGAGCCACGGAGCAGTTCAGAAACATGCCCGGCGCCGCCTGCGGCCGTGTCGCGGAGGATGATGCCTACCCCATCGCTGAATGGGTACGGAGATGCGGCGACATCCCCAGCGTCGAGGTCGAGCGTCTGCCCGATCGCATGCGGCAACCCGGCAGCCCAGGCGAGCAGGGCGCCCCGTTCTGCCCGAAGGTCCACACCCCAGCCCCGGAAGTCCAGTACAAGCGCGTCGGTCGTCTCCTCGTGCATCAGGACGCGGTTCCGTGCGAACGAAGACAGTTGGCCCTCGGTCCAACACGCGCGGCCGCGGCGGCGCATCCAAAGGGGCGAGTGGTCCCGGGCAGCTGGCGGCAGGTTCTGAGCCCCGGTGGCTGCTCGCGTGCGCTCTGAGCCTGCGTAGCCGCACCGGTAGCAGATGTGGAACCCGAAGCCGTGCTCCCCGGCGTTGAGGGTGATCAGCTGAGCACCTTCGAGTTGAACCGCGCGAAGACCGGGCACGGACTCGATCTCGATATCTCGGCTCTCGCCGGACATCGTGTGCCCGATGGCGGGTGGCACGACTTCGATTGTGCCGACGAGCTCCGTTCCTCGTGCGCGGCGCGGAGGGTCCCAAGCTGCGGTCTTGAAGCCGCGCGCGACCCTGATGACGTGGTTTCCCGACCCGGACGGCGCTGCCCCGCAGTACGGACACTCGTCATGCAATGCCACGCCGGTCGAGAGATACGAGTGTCCCTCCGAACATGTCAGCATGCGACGCTGAGCGCCGAGCGATTGTTCGTCTTCGCCGACCCAGTGCTTGACGAGCCCGCGGGAGGTGATCTGCCGTCCGCCAGCCAGTACCTTCGCGCCCGGCGCGTACTCCCGGAGCGCCAGCGCCCCTGAACGATCAAGCGCCCAGGAGTCACCGTCAGTCCGGTCGACGTCGATGCGAAGCTGCAGGACTCCCAGCGGGAAGCCGAAGCGAGGCAGGAACTGGTGCTCGGCGAGATGCGCGATCACTGGTCGCTCGCGTAGCTCGGCGATCTGGAAGTGGAGAAAGTTGGCAAGCGGCCTTGTCTCGGCTAAGTCCCAAGCGGTACGGAACTCGTCGAACTCGCCGCTCCATGCGGCGATGGACTCGTCGAAGCGGGTGAGGAGGTCGTTGCATAGCCCCTGCCAGTCGTCGAGCCGCCCCTCGGCCCTAGCGTTGGACAGGATGATCCGAACGTCGGCGGCGATGTCGCCCGGGTGCCTCGCCAGATGTTCGACGTACCGCCGGAATTGCGTCGCGAGCGGACTCCCATCGGCGACCCACCAGTCAGGCGGCGACGCAGGATCGGCCGGGTTCGGTTGATCGCTGATCCCGGGCTTGGGACCGGAACGCCACCGCGCGGTCGCCGGGCTCCCCGTGAAGTCGCCCATCTGACGGAACGCTCCCATGGTGCTCGTACGCTGGCCAGGTTCCCATAGCGTGCGGAAGAAGCTGCCGAGAACGTGCGAGTAGGCGTGCCGCAGCGCCAAGCGGTCGCGTTCCAGCAGGACTGATGGGGCTCGCATGGAGGCGCTGAGATACTGTCCGAGGTTCCGGAAGACCTCCTGGTCGAACGGTTGGTTGCGCGCGAACAGCAGGGTGACCGAGGCCCCCTCGCCGCGCCGGCCCGCGCGCCCGGCCCGCTGGAGGTAGCGGGCGCGGCTGGGCGGCGTGTTGGTCATGAGAACGCCGCTCAGGCCGCCAATGTCGACGCCAAGCTCCATCGTCGTGCTCGAGCTTAGGACGTTGCGGACGCCGCTCTCGAAGAGATCCTGGATGCGCCGCGCTTCCTCTGCCGAGAGCTGCGCCGAATGCTCCTCCGCCCAGAGACCCATGCGGAGCGACGGCTCCTCGCTGAGCTCCGACCGCAGGCGCTGGAGGCGGGGATCCGCGTCGAGGTCGGACTGTGTCCGTGGCACGCAGCGGCCGGTTCCCTGCGGATGGCGGCCATTCACCACTGATCCGACGACGAGGCCGCTCTCGTCCAGCCAGACCTCGTCCGGTCGACGCAGCGAGAGCTCGGGGAACCGCAATCGGAACCAGGGCTCTGTCTGGTGGGGCTCCAGCCATTGAGGCTGCGGCTCGGCGGTTCGCACCCAATCGAAGGCGGCGCGAGCCAGCAGCGGCTCGAACTGGTCCACCTGCTCGCCCGTCGCGCCGAAGTCGAGCAGCAACCGACGAAGGAAAGCGTTTCTCCTGTGGCGCGACGTGGCGCCGCGGAACCGGGCGCGGTCGCGCCGGTCTTGGCCTTCGAAGCTGACCCACTTTCCGATCGGCGCATGATCCTCGGAGTAGTCGTCGTCCAGTTCCTGTTCGCCCGTCGTGATCGCGCCGTCAACACGAAGCGAGTCGAGCAGGGTCGCGACGAGTTCCGGCCACCGCCCGGCGACGCCCTGGCGGATCGTGGCGGGCAACTGGCCGAGAGTCGGCGGTGGCAGCTCACGCAGTCCCGGATAATCCACGAGGGCCAGCCCCAGCGCCTCTAGTGACGCGCCTGCACTGCGGCCAGGCGGCGAGACGAACTCGCGTGCCAGCAACGCGCGGACGCGCCTGCGGTTCGCGCGGTGATTCTCGCTCCACGACTGGTCGCTCCACTCGGAGCGCCTATGCCTGCTTGCCTCGTCCCACGACAGGACCTCAGCAAGCGCGTCCGAAGCAGCCAAGGCCCGCTCCCACTCGTGGATGGGCCCGCCCAGGACGTGCGCCCGCAGAGTCGCCACCCGTTCGGCCAGATCCCGCTCGATGAGTGGGCGCGTCGCTGCTGGTGGGTCCTTAGCCAGCAGATCCTGAAGGCGAGCGATCTCAGACTCGATGTAGGCGCGAGTCGCAGCCGCATTGTCGGCGGATGAAGCGTCCATCAGCCGCAGGATCGCCGCCCGAACCAACTGGACCTCATGGCCCCAAGTGAGCGCGGGCCCGAGCCGGGCCGCCTCCCGACGACTGTCGCTGAACACCAGCAGCCGCCTCCCCTCGGCGGGCCGGGTGCGGGCGCGATCGGAATCGCCGTCCGGCGGCATGGCTGCAAGTGATGTCTCGGCGATCACGCTGAGCAGCAGCCCTGCGCCGCGCGCGAGCGGCTCGAATGACTCGTGAGCACAGCCTGTCTCGTAGGGCGCGTCCGTGTCGACAGGCGGCAGCGGGCGCAGCCGCAAACCACCCTCTCCCAGCGACCCGTCCGGGAGCACCTCTACCGCCCCGGCCGCAAGGTCGGTGAATCCCAGCAGCAGGCCCCGTGCTTCCAGCGCAGGTCGCCTCGTACCGCGGCCGGGAACGGGTTCAGGCACGAGTCTCCCGTCTTGCTGGCGGGCAGTGAGCACCGCAAGGCCGCAACCCTCGCAGCGCGCGATCGGCAGGACGACGGCGGAGCACCAGTGACATCGGTCGCCGCGGGCATCCTGGACAGCGCCGCATCCGGGCCTCCGCTGTTCCTCTGGGCCCGAGCAGTCGCCGTTCAGACAGAGGGCCAACCCGCCGGGGCCACGCAGCGGCAGATGCAGCCGGTGAGCGAGCAGCGGCGCATCTGGCCCCGACTGAGCCATCGAGGTCCAGCGCAGCAGCGCAGCCGTAGCGGCGACGTTGGGTTGACCATGGTGAGGCCACACCTTCTCGGCCAGTTCGCTCAAGAGATGTGGCCCTCTGGGCTCGGCGAGCAGGGCGGATCGCAGGCGCTCCGCAGCGGGCCAGTCCGCCAACACTCCACCAAGCACGACCGGCGCCGCGGAGTCGTCGTCGGTCTCCGTGCCCAGCATCGACAACACATCAGTTGCGCCTGCGTCGGGAAGGAGTCCGTTCTCGAGCTCCACGAGTGCGGCGGCGGGTTGCTCGCTACCTGATGCAGGGAACGGCACGGATGGCTGGGGCCGCCCGCGGATGACGCGAGCGCGATCCGCCGGCGTGGCCGTGAGCTGGGAGAGGAACGCCCGCAGTTCGTCGTCGTCGCCCCCGAGCGTGGCCGACGTCGCTAGATGTAGCACGTCCGTCGCGGTCCGTCCGCAGCGGAGAAGCACCCGGCGCAGCAGGAACATGATCTCGCTCGCGAGCGTCCCCGTGTAGAGGTGCGCCTCATCGAGGACGACGACCTCGAGCCCCTCGCCGAAGAACGGTGCGTCCTGCGGCCTGGCGAGCATGTACTCCAGCATCGAGTAGTTCGTCACGCAAATGTCGGGAGGAGCGTGTCGCGCTTCTTCCCGGGATCGAACGCGACTCGCGAACTGCTTCGCGATGCCGCGCCGGTCTGCCTCGGACTCGGTCTCCGGCGTCTCGCTCGTGAAGTGGAAGTACGTAAGCCGCGACTGGCTGCCGAGCCACGCATCAAGGCGATCCATCTGGTCGCGGACCAGCGCGTTCATTGGGTAGAGGATGAGGGCGCGCATGCCAGAACCGCGACGCGGCGCGCTCCAGAGCCGCTCGACGAGCGGCAGCAGGAAGCTCTCGGTCTTCCCCGCTCCCGTTCCTGCAGACACCATCACGGCACCACCTGGATCGTCCGAGGCGGCCCGCAGGGCACGCTCCTGGTGCTCGTGAAGCCGCCAGTCGCCCCAGGCGCCCGACTCGGTCAGGTGTCCGAGCAAGTCCTGTTCGAACCCGCCCGCTTCCGCGATCGCCTGCAGTCGCTGACCGGGCATCGGCGGCATGATGCCCTCGACCCATAGCTCGCCTACCAGCCCTGCAGCTTCGTCTTCCCAAACGGCCCGCGCCGCGCGCTGCACATCGGCGTCCGTCACGTAGAGGTCCGCCGATGCGAAGTCGGCCATACGTCGCCGCAGCGACTCCGCCAGCCCGAGTGAGTCCAGCTTGCCCGGCACGTCAGTCCTCCGAGATTAGCCGGCCGGCGAGCCACCGCCGAAAGTCGCCGCTCAGGTTCATGGCCACGAGCAGATTCTGTCGCTGCATGGCTGGAATCGGTTGCCCGCTCAACCGATCGTTCGCTATCCGGCCAAGATGTTCAAGGAAGCCGCTGTCCACATCAAACTGCCATCCGATCTCGCTGAGCACCCCGGCGCTCGATGCGTCTCCCCATCCGAGCGTCTCAAGTAGCGCTCCCCGGACGCGCTGCCGGAGGCCGAAGTTCTCGAAGACGGACGTGAGCAAGCGCGCTGTTGGCACCGGCGCGCGGAGAGCAGCGTCCGCGAGTCTCTCGATGGACTCCTCGCTCGTGTCGCGCAGAGCTTGGGCAAGGTGAGCGACGCACGTGCTGTCCGGTTCCCATCCGTTGAGCAGTTCGCGAACGACAGGAGCGAAATCGTCTGGCTCCGGCGACACTACAGAGAGCGCTCGCGCCTCTCTGAGGTTGAACAGCCAGGCGAGTGCGCCGGCGGGGTGCGCGTGCAGCGCGCCGCGTGCCCAACCGACATAGCCAGGCGAGAGCAACGGGGCCCGCGCATCTCGCACCAGCCCCATCAGGCGAACGGTGTCGTCGGCGGACTGAGGCAGGGCAGGAGGGCGCTGCCACCACGCTCCGATCCACTCCTCGCCGTATACGGTCACCAGTGCGTTCTCTGGAGACGCATCGAGCGCCCACGACCGCTCCCCCGTCGGGGTCGGCCGGGTGTTTTCAACAGCGCCGTCCCGATCGATCCCCCACACTTCGACCTCGGTGAGGTCGACTGGCTGCCGGAGAGTGACCAGAGCCGCGCCTTCGAAGTCGTCATCGTTCAGGTCGAGGATGACGCCACGAGACGTGACGGCATCGGCCAGCAGCAGTTGACGGTCGGGCTCGCGATTGAACTGTCCGTCGGCGATGAGGAGCGGGGCGCCCCAAGCTCCCACCGAACCCCGGGCGCGACCGCGGCTGCCGATCCGTCCGATCGGACGGTTGCCGACCAGCAACATCGGCTCACGCCAGTTCGGCGCGAACGCGCGGATGCGGTGACCGAGGTCTCGCTCATCGATCACACCGACCGGAAACGAATCCCAGCCGCTCGGGCGAAGATGCTGAGCGCCGAACCAAGTAAGCGGAATGCGCCCTGACCTGACCTCGCGGTTTGCATCTCGAGTGCGTACGAGCACCGAGGGGCGGGCGACATGTGCTCTTGGAGAGAGAAGCGCGTCGACACTTCGGCCGTTCTGATCGAAGGGCACTGCGAGCCGGTCGGCCTTCACCTCAGTGACCCGCTCCGGCAGGCCGAACAACTGAATCCTCGGTGCGTCGCCCAGCCTCGTGCCGGCGGGTGGAATGGACAGCCCGGCGAGCGCCTTCTGGTCTCTGGTGGCTACGAGCGGATCCCAGATTCTCTCGCCCTCGAGGTACACGCTCGTGTCCTCGGTCCAGCCCGCCGGCAACCGGACCACTAGACACCCGTCCGCACGCGCCCATCGGTCCTGCGGTGGCTTGACATCAAGCCCGGGAGCGAGCACGAGCGTGTACGGCTGATTCGGGTGCAGCGCAGTGCTCCACGCGTCCAGCGGGAAGCCGTCCTCGCGAAAGGCGGCAACCTCGTCGGAGGGTTCCCACAGGACCACCTCTTCGCTGGCGACGGGTTCCCAGGAGTCCTCACCGTGGTGCTGTTCGACCGTGGCGGTAAGCCTGGCTGGCCAAAGCGGGAGCGCGATGGGGCGCAGGCCATGAGGCGTACCGAGGTCGTCGATCGTGAACTCCACGCTGGCGGCGCCGGTCCGCAACCGGTAGGCGCCCGGCTGCAACTCGCCAGCGACGTCGGCAAGGTTGACCAGTTCGGCGATGAAACGCGGTTGCTGCCCATCCCACTCCAAGCGTGGAACGGTGAAGAGCGAAGGGGCGACATCTTCACCCGAGAATCCAGATGGGGTCAGCTCCATGCGCGCCACGGCTGCATCGAGTAGCGCGTCGGTCCAGTCCGGCAGAATCCATGGGCTTCCCGCGAGTACCTGGCGGGCTCGTAGGTCGGAGACGTTGCGACGGCGCACACCCATGAGGGTGTTCCACAGGGAAGCGAAGGTATCGGAACTCAGTCTCCGGTCGTGGAGCAGGTGGTGAACCGCCGTGGGCAGCGCTTCGGTATTCGCGAGTCGAGCCGGCAGCCGCGACTCGATGGTCCGTTCCGTGAACCCGAACTGAAGGTAGACCGAGGCGTACCAGGCTTGCAGGCCCTCCTGCCCAAAGACGTGCCGCAACTTCCAGCGCCTGCACGCAGACTCCAGCGCGTCCTTGAGTGCCTGTTTCGGTTGCCCCTGACTGAAGAGCGCCGACGCAGCAGGGCTGGATAGCCGTCGCCTGACGGGGCCCCACACATGCCCCTCGGCCGCATCGCGCCGCGCTGTCTCCGCCGCGAGTACCAGGAAGACCAGCCCGAACGCCTGTTGGCGCGTGGCCTGCAAATCGCGCAAGAGTCGCCGGTCGGCGCTCCACCTCGCCGCTGCAGCGGACAGCCCGCCCGCCCACACGCGCAGCCACTCAACGTCCTCCGGCCCGAGACCGAGTTCGGCGGTTGAGCGCGGCGATGGCAGCCGGTCGAGCACGGCGGCGACAACTCCGGCAGCCCGCGCTGCCGAGTCAGGCTCGTTGGGATCGAGAAGCCGCAGCAGACTCGTCACTGGCAACCCCCGTCCGCCATGCCACTCGCACCCTTGGACGAGGTCGGCAGCGCGGCCTATCGTAGCCCGAGGAGTCCTGAAGGGACGGCGTGAGCCGCGTGAGCGCTCTGAACATCAGCAGCTTCATCTGGGGCATCGCGGACGATGTGCTGCGGGATGTCTACGTCCGGGGCAAGTACCGGGACGTCATCCTGCCCATGACGGTCATCCGCCGCCTCGACGCGGTCCTCGAACCAACCAAGGACGACGTGCTCCGCATGAAGGAACAACTCGACGCGGCCATCATCAAGACAGCGCGCTGCGGCAGGCGTCGAGCTCAACTGGACGCTGGAGCGCCGCAAGCGCCTCAAGGCCGAGAGCGAGGACCTCTTCGAGGCCCACCCTTTCGGACGCATCCTCGGG
Source organism: Dehalococcoidia bacterium (assembly GCA_022827945.1). Classification (GTDB taxonomy): domain Bacteria; phylum Chloroflexota; class Dehalococcoidia; order Tepidiformales; family Tepidiformaceae; genus UBA2991. Next base: position 17,436 of record JAJEIT010000081.1, read on the forward strand.
ACGCTTCCGGGCATCGGCCCGCGGACGGGGTCGAGGATCCTCGCTGAGATCGGCGACGGCTCGCGCTTCGCGAACGGCTCCCGGCTCGCCAGCTACGCCGGGCTCGCGCCAGTGACCCGCCAGTCCGGCTCCAGCCTGCGCGGCGAGGCCCGCCGCCGGGGCGAACGCTCCCCCGTCCTCGGATTACAGGAGAGTGCTGACCGGGCAGCCAAGGACGCTGCGCTGGACCCCATGCAATAATGCGGCCCCTTGGCCAGTGCTGAGAGGAAAAAGGGCGATCGGACCCGCTCACTGGCGCGATCATGCGGGCAAATGGCCGTGCGCGGCACGATCGCCCACATGCCGGTCCGAGGACTGAACGGGACTGCACAGGAGCACGCGCGTTGGAGAAAGCGAAGACGCCGCCAGTGATCCACGCCGTCGACCTCTTTTGCGGCATCGGGGGCCTAACGCATGGTCTCGCCCGATCGGGGATCGCGGTAAAAGCCGGATTCGACAACGACGAGTCGTGTCGCTACGCCTATGAGGCGAACAACTCCGGATCGGAGTTTGTGCCCGCCGACATCCGCGATCTCGGTGGCGAAGACCTCGAACCCTACTTCGTCGGTGCGGAAGCCTCTGTCCTAGTTGGCTGCGCGCCTTGTCAGCCCTTCTCAGCGCACAATCGCAAGCTGAAGAAGGAAGCCGACTGCTCGCTGGTTTACGAGTTCGCGCGCCTCGTCGAAGAGACGCAGCCCGACGTGGTATCGATGGAGAACGTCCCTGGTCTAGCCAAGCACGAAGCGTTCGCTGATTTCCTGGAAGTGCTTGAGCGACTCGAGTACGACCACGATGCTGCCGTGGTCTGGTGCTCGGACTACGGCATTCCACAGAAGCGGAGGCGGCTCGTCTTGCTCGCTTCGCGACTTGGGTCAATCCGTATCCCTCGACACGGCGTTGGCACACGCACCGTACGCGAGTTCATCGCGAAACTGCCTCCTATCGCGGACGGTGAGACGCATCCCGATGATCCGGCACACGTCACGATGCCCTTATCGGACATCAACAAGAGGCGCATCAAGCAGTCGAAACCCGGCGGTACCTGGAAGGACTGGGACGACGCCCTCTTGAGCGCCTGTCACCGAAAATCGTATTACCCGGCACCCTATGGCAGGATGCAGTGGGACGACGTGGCACCCACCATCACGACGCAGTTCTGCTACTACAGCACCGGACGATTCGGTCACCCAGAGCAGGATCGAGCGATCTCCGTGCGGGAGGCGGCGCTGCTCCAGACATTCCCAATCGACTATGAGCTCTCCGAGAAGAGCCAGCCGCCGGTCGTACGCGACGTGGCACGCCACATTGGGAACGCTGTGCCCGTCAAGCTCGCCGAGGCTATCGGAGAAACCATCGTGGAGGCCGTCGATGCCCGATAACGCGAACGGCCGCTATGAAATGAGCATTAGCCTCAGCGTTCTGGATCATCTCGGTCTGAATCTGTACAGCAACACGCCGGCCGTCATCTCCGAAGTGATCGCCAACGCTTGGGATGCCGACGCGACGCGAGTCGAGGTCATGATCGACACCGACGCGGAGACGATCACGGTCACCGACAACGGTCACGGCATGGACGTCGACGACATCAACAAGCGGTACCTCCGCGTGGGTTACCGCCGCAGGGACGAGCAGGGGCCAGTGACCTCCCGCGGCAGGAAGCCCATGGGGAGAAAGGGTATCGGGAAACTGTCACTGTTCTCGATCGCCAACCAGATCTTCGTGCATACCTTGAAGGCCGGGAGCGAGCCCGAGGCCTTCCTGCTGGATGCTCATGAAATCCGGCGCACGGTTGAAGAACAGGAACAGGCGGGGAGCGGAGACGGGGAACCCAGGCGTCCGCGATACCGCCCCGAGAGAGTGGACTTCGATGATGCCGGCCTCGCCGGTGGTAGTGGGACGAAGGTCAAGATCGCCGATTTGAAGAAGGTGCGACTCACCACAGGATCAGTCACCGGCCTGCGAAAGCGGATTGCGCGACGCTTTGGACTCATCGCTGATGACTTTGAGATTATTGTCAATGGCGAACCCGTCAGGTTCTCCGACCGTGACTACTTCCACAAGGCGAGGTTCCTCTTCCAGTACGGCGACTACGACTATGCCCAGCACTGCTCGAACCTAGATCGCCATGAAGACCACGATACGCCGCTGGCGTTTCCCCGAGGGTCGCGATTCGACGCGAACGGCGTTGCCAGCGAGCCTGGTGAACATGAGGTAAGGGGATGGATCGCGATAGCCCGACACTCGAATGACCTGGATGACAGTTCTGGCGATCGCGACGACAACCTAAACAAGATTACGATTCTGATGCGCGGCAAGGTGGCGCAGGAGGATATCCTGCAGGAGTATCGCTTGGGCGGGATGATCACCAAGTTCATCTTCGGCGAGATTCACGCTGATTTCCTTGATGTGGACGAGGACGATGATGTTGCGACGACAAGTCGGCAGCGTCTTGCCGAGGACCACCCGCGATATGTGGCTCTCAAAGCGTTCATCGAGGCTGAACTTCGCCACATTTGGACAAGAACGAACACTCTCAAGAAACAGCGCGCGCTAAAGACGGCCCTGGATTCCAACCCCCACGTCAAGGAGTGGTATGAGGGCTTGCGCCCGCGATCACTGCAGATGCGAGCGCGGAACGTGTTCCACGGCATTGATCTAGCCAATATGGATGAGGACCACCGGCACGAGTTCTACGCAACGGCTGTACTAGCGTTCGAGAGGTTGAAGCTCGACCACGCCTTGGAGCAACTCGAGCTGATTGATGCCGAGAACGTTGAGCGCTTCCTAGAGTGGCTTGCGGACATGGACGCCATAGAGGCGTCGCGCTATCACGAGATCGTGCGTGAGCGCCTAGCCATCATCGACGAGCTGCAGGGGAAGGTGGATCGTGACGAATACGAGAAGGTCCTGCAGCAGTACATCTTCGATCACCTGTGGCTCCTTGACCCAGCCTGGGAGCGCGCGACAGAGTATCGGAACATGGAAGAGCGGATTCAGAATGCGGTGGCGCGAGTCCCGATCCGTAACAAGGAAGAGGTTCGCACTGACGTGCGGTATCGCCGGATCTCGGGCGCACATGTGATCATCGAGCTAAAGAGAGCATCGGTAAGGACGCGCAAAACGGCGATTGAGGATCAGGTGAACGATTACATCGCCGCTGTGAAGCAGGACATTGAGAAAGATCCGGATGAAAGGCGTTTTCCCATCGAAGCAATCAGCCTGTTGGGGCAGCTTCCCATCGGCTGGGATAACCCCGAGACTCGCCAACGAGACGAAGAATCGCTCCGCGGGTACGGAATCAGAGTGATGACGTACGACGAGCTGATTAACCGCGCTCACTCGGCCTACGCGAAGTTTGTCGAAGCTCAGGCACCGGTCGGTGAGTTGCGCGAGACCGTCGAGGCAATCCGCTCGTACAGGGCTCCCGCAGACTAGACTGTCCTATCCATCCGGGGGGTACGACCGGTGCCGGCCTCTGGCGGGAGGGGTAAGGCCACGCACTCTGGCCACGCCGCCCGGCGGGCTGTGTGACCATCACTCCGGCTGATCATCCGCGACCTCCCCGTCCGAAATGCGCAGCAGCAGCCCTGCGTTCTCGCGAACCCAGCCGAACGGGACGGATCGCCGAAAACGCTGCTGGCCCGGATCTGCGTACGGACGGTCGGCCTCCCAAGCGTCGAAGAACTCAAGCAGGTCGGCGCCGGCACAGTAGCGGACCTCAACGAGCCGAAGCCAGTCTTGATGCGAGATGAAGAGGTGCCCAGCGGCGCGGTCAGCGGCGAGCTTCTCCCGCCACGAGTTGCGATGGTACTGGTACTCGAACGAGCTTCCGTAGGTGGCCGACTTGACCTCGTATCGCTCGAGATCGAGCCCACTCTGCGTCGGTAGGCCACGGTCGCGGACCAGGATCGACGCGAACAGTTCCCAGTCCTCCGACATCGCGACCCTTGGCGCTACTCCGCGTGCCGTGTAGAGGCGGACCTTTCCGCGCAGCGGCCCGTACATGTAGGCGTGGAAGAAGATCAGCGCCTTCTCGATGTCGAGGTCGTCGGGGAGCGTCATGCCGATGGCTCGCTGATGTCGACGCCGTCTGGCTTCGTGCTGATTGGGTGGTGCAGGGCGGCCTGCTCTACTACGTCGGCGGCCCCCTGAAGGTCGCGCCCAATCGCGCGGTCTGTGATGCGAATGACGGTCCAACCGAGCGCACACAATTCGTTGTCGACTCGAGCGTCTCGCTCGACGTTGCGCTCGATCTTGCGCTGCCAGTACTGCGGCATTTGCGCGAGTCTCTCCGCACTCAGCTTCTTGCCATGCCAGAACTCGCCATCAACGAAGACGGCGACGCGACGGCCTACCAGGGCGACATCGGGTCGGCCAGGCGCGCGTGCGTAATCGACTCGATAGCGCATGCCCCGGCGGGTGAGTTCGCGGCGCAACGCGAGTTCTGGAGCTGTGTCCTTCCGGCGAACGCGGCGCATAGCAAACGAGCGTTGCTCGGGCGTAAGCGGATCGCGACGAGCGGCTGGAGGGTTACGCGACGGCGGCATAGGCTGCGCTCTGGTCGAGCAGCCGAAGCTGGGATTCCGGGTCCGACCGCTCGCCCTCGCACAGGAAGCCCAGCGCGTGCGCGACCAACCAGCGCACCGCGGGAACGCACACCGCGTCTCCGAACCCGAGCCAGGCCCGCCGGTCTGAGACATCGATCGGGAAGTCCCAAGCGCCCTGGAGGCGGGCGTACTCGCGCCCGCTCAGCGGGCGTATCCTGGCTGTTCCTGTACGACAGTCGACGAGGAATTGCACGCTGCTGCCCCCGTGCGGCGTCCTCAGGCAGCCAGCGAGCTGGTCTGCTCGCACCTCACCTACCGTCCGCCCGGCCCGGACACGGCGGAACATCGTTGCTACGCCGTCCCGCACGCCCGCGGATAGCTCCTCGACACGCTCGCGATGGCGCGGCGCCATCGCATCGATGAGCGCATCCACCCGCTCATCCGGCCACCACGACGCGTCGTCTCCCGGCACTTGGTCTAAGACCGCTGCAAGCCGGAGCGGGCTTCCGCGCGGGGGCTCGGGAAGCGAGAGCTCTATGAACGGCAGGTCGCGATTGGCGCGCTGGAAGCGCTGAACGTTGCGAGGCCGGAGCACTGAGAGGTCTCCGTCTCCGCTTCGGGATGACACGCCGACGGCAAGATCGCTCCGAAGCGCGACGACGAAGAGGCGCGGACGGCTCTGTGGAGCGAACCACTTGGCGTCCAGCACCACGACGTCCATGAGGTACCCGAGTTTGCCGATGCGCTCGCAGATGGCGCGGAGATCCCGCCCGCCCTCCGACGACAGCAGACCGGTCACGTTCTCCAATAGCAGCGCCGACGGGAGCGCGCCTCGGTGGTGCAGGCCCCCGACAAGGTCGAGGAAGGGCCAGATCGTGCCCGAATGCCTTCCCGCGAGTCCACTGCGGTTGCCCGCGAGCGACAGGTCGATGCAGGGGAACGACGCTGTCACTAGATCGACATCGGCCGGAATGTCGGAGACGGAGAGATCATGGATGTCGCGGACGAGCAGGTGATCGGAACCAAAGCGCGCTGTGTACATTTCGGCCTTGGTGGGCGCGATGTCGTTAGCGAATACGCATTCCCACCCGAGAGGTTCGATCGCTTCGCGGACAAGTCCAATGCCCGCGAAGAACTCCGCGAATCTCGGCATCCCCAAGCCTCCGCTCCCGCTGATTGTGGCCCGAGCGGTAATGGATGCGCAAGCGCTCAAGCACTAGACTTGAAACCTCGAGGCACGCGCCGGTCCTCGTCGGCAGGTCTGGCGCAGCCCGACGTGCTCCCGCCGCGCCGCCTATGCGAGCCCCTGCTGTCCCCGGCGCACTGTCGCGCGAGTGCGTGGCCACCTCTGGAGCGGCCACGAGTTCGACGAAGGGCTCGCGAGCCGTACACCGATAGCCACTATTGGCGCGTCACATACAGTTGAATCAAGAACGCGACCGCATCTTCGACCCGTTGAGGCAAGCCGGCTTTGCGGGTGATCAACGCTTGGGAGTACAAGCGCGACCAGCGTTAGCGCAGTGCGCGCTCCGGAGCGGCGCCGGCTCGGCGAGCTGTCGGCTATCATCGAGTCACGGCCTGGAGCGCCACCGAGGAGTCCAAAGATGCCGCCTACTGAGGAAGCTCGAATCGCTGAGATCGCTGCCAAGGTTGAGGACCAGAGCCCGTGCGGCTCGCCGTTGGCGGCGTCGAGACCGTACTCGCCGAGCAGGTCGCCGCTCGCCTCGCCGTAGGCGAAGACGCTGTTCCGGTTGCCGTCGAGCACCCAGATTCGGCCCCCGCCGCCCCAGAGGCCGCGCGCGTGGGCGTTGCGGGTGACGAGCTGGATGTCGCGCTCGGGCAGGCGCTCGGCGCTCGCCAGGTCGTACGCGAAGAGCCGGTCGCGGCCGCTGTCGGAGACCCAGGCGGTCCCACCGCCGGCCCAGACGCCGCGGGGCGCGCGGTTGCGCTCGTCGAGCGCGAACTCGCGGTCCTCGATGCGTTCGCCGCTCGCGAGGTCGTATGCGTAGACGGCGTCGCCGGGACCGTCGGCGTTGTTGGCCAGCCACAACGTTCTCCCGTCCGACCAGGCGCCCGTGGGCCGCTCGTTCCCCGCGGCCAGCGCCTCGAGGTCGCGCGTCACCGTCCATTCGAAGTCGGCCTTGCTTGGCCGGGGGGCGCTGCTGCCACCACCGCCGACAGGGCCACCACCACTGCCGCCCGGCGGTGACGGCGCTGGCCTGGGCGGGATCGTCACCGTCGCGATCGCTCCGGCGCTCGTCCCCCGGATCGCGCGCAACTCGAAGGTGTACTGGACACCGTATTCGATGTTCGCCGAGACGTGTGTGGTGGCGTGGGTACCGAATTGAAGCCACTCGCTCGTTACGCCGGCTGCCGTTCGGCGCAACTGGTACGCGGTGATCGTGGGATCGTTCGGACTGTCCCAGGTCAACGTGACCGCCCTGCCCTCGCCGGGCGCAGCCGTGAAACCGGCCGGCGCGCTCGGCGACAGGGCGTCGACCCTGTGCAGCGGGAACAGGAAGATCGTGAGTGCGAGAAATAGCAGCGCCGCGAAGCGGCCGGCGAGCCGGCTTCCCATCCTTTCAGCTCCGGCATGAGAACTGCCCGGTGCTCTCCGTCGTATGGCGCGCGGTGAACGTGCCGAAGGGTCGCTACAGCGCCTTCTCGCACGCTCTGAGCGTCCGCCCCGTCTTCGCCGGGATCCGATGACGATGTCCACCAGGTCACTCACGGCTATTCGGGGGTGATGTTCTCCAGGAGGATGCTGCGGGTGTCGTAGTAACCGCCCCAGAGGGAGTGAGCCTCCACCGGGTTGCCCGCCAGGTCGCGCAGCACGGGCGCGCCCGGCCGGTCTTCCCAGAGGTAGAAGGCGTGGTTGTGCTGCACTCCCGGCTTCGCAATGTACGGGATCCCATTCCAACTCTGGCCCATACGAACGATCACCTTGTTGCCCTCGATCTCCACGCCGCCGTTGGCAGAGAAGGAGTGCTTATGGCCGTTGCGCAGGGTGAGCGTGACCCGGAACCAGCCGCCAAAGGACGTCGGGTCCATCGCTTCACTGAAGTAGACGTACAGCGTGTCGCCGTCGACTTGCCCCCTCACCAGTCGGGGCGGCGTGGTGTCCTCCATCACCGAGACATCGGAGAAGCTGTCCACTTCGTTGCCTACGACGTCGATCAACTTGTTGCTCTGGCCCGTCGTCGGCTTCTCATAGCTCACCTTCACGTCGGTATCGCTCTCCAGCACCGCGCTCGCCAGGGACAGCGTCACCGTGACGCTGCTGATGACGGGCGCGCCGGTCAGGCCGATCGATTCCTCCGTCCCACCCTCAGGCGTTCTGACGACGGCGAACTGTTCATTCGACAGCGACGCCGCCGCTCCCAGTTCCTCGTCGAACGTGAGCGTCAGCGTGGTCCCGTCCGCAACTGCGGTCAGCAGCGTCGGCGGAGTGCAGTCCAAGCGGTGATTGGCGTTGCGCCTGAGTCCGGTGTGCGCGAGCAGCGCATTGTCGCCATCCGAGGCCGAGACGATCGCGCCGCCGTTCAGCGCCAGCGAGTTGGCCGGCACGGCGACGCCTTCCTGCGAGTCGTCGCCCTCGGCCACCGTGTACGCGAAGACCAGCGTCGTTGAGCCGCTGCCGCTCTCGTAGCTCGCCCAGCGCTCGTCCCCGTCGCCCTCCTGCAGGTCCAGCTTGAGCCGCGGTGCGCCGGTCACGGTCACCGCCTCGCTCAGCCTGAGCGTCACGCGGATCACCTCGCCCTTGGCGTACGAACGATCGTCGCCCGCGTCCGAACTGATCGCGATGTAGGTCACCGCCGGCGCCGCCGGCCGCTGCGCCGGGTACAGCCAGTTGACCCGGTGCGCGCTCTGGTGGTCCAGGCCGTCGTGCGCCAGCGCCGCGTTGGCCTGCGTCGAGGTGGACCTGATCGTGCCGCCGTTCAGCCGAAGCGAGTTGGCCAGAACCGCGATGCCCTGCATCGAGTAGTTCGGCTCGATGACGGTGTGAACGAAGGTCAGCGTGTCCGTGCCGCTCCCGCTCACGTAGGGCACGACCTTCGTGCCCCAGTAGGCGGGGTCCATGTCGATGTTGAGGTAGGGCGAACCCGTGACGTCGACGGTTTCGCTGAAGGTCAGCGATACGTGGACCGTCTCGCCCAGCTCGTAGAAGTCGTCCGAACCCGCGTCCGACGTGACCTCCACATCGGTCACGGCCGGGCCGGTCGCCTGGTCAGACCCGGAGTTCTGGGGGGCGATGGAGTTGGCCGGATCGTCGTCGAGGTTCAGCTGCGTCAGCGCCGCACCGGGTTCCTCCTTGGGTTCCCAGGCAATGACGAAGTCGCCCTGTACCGAGGCCGAGAGGCCCGAGGGGTCGGTGGCGGTCAGCGTGACCGTGATCACCGGGTTCGCCTGCAGCGCCGGCTCGAGCGCGTCCCAGTCGTCCTCGTCGTCGACCTCGATGAACACCCGTTGCGACGCCTCGCGCGGTCCTGGACTTTGCGCGGCCAGCAGGTCGCTGCGCCCCCACGAGCCGATCACCAGGTCGTCCACCAGCTCCGCGCGGCCGCCGGTGATCGACACCGTGTACGTGAGCTGATCGCCGTCCGGATCGGAGAACAGGCCGGCGAAGATCTTGCTCACCAGCACGCCGCGCGGCGCGTTGTGCTCTGCGACGAACCGTTGGTGGTTCTGCGTCCCCGTGTTGACCAGCGGGGCCTGGTTCGGCGCGGGCGGCGAGAGCTGCCAGTCCACCTTGTGGGCTGGATCGTGCCCCTTGCCGACGTGCGATAGGTCCGCGGCGGCCTGCGAGGCGGTCGAGGTGATCGAGCCGCCGTTGAGCTCCAGGGTGTTGGCTAGCACCGCGATGCCCTGGCTGGAGTAGTTCGGTTCGACGACGGTGTAGGCGAAGGTCAGGCCGCTGGTGCCGCTGCCGCTCTCGTAGGACGCCCACTTCCGGCCCCAGTCGGCCGGGTCCATGTCGATGGCGAGTCGCGGCGTGCCCGTCACGGCCACCGCCTCGCTGAAGCTCAGCGTGACGCGGATGGTCTCGCCGAGGCCGTAGCCGCCGTCGCCGCCGGGGACGGAGGAGACGGTGACGAGTGCCACCGATGGCGCGCCCTCGTTCGTGGCGAAGCCGGGTGCGGGGGTCAGCGCCAGGAGAGCGGCGAGGGCGACGAGGAGCAGCGCCAGGCGGCGTCGCAGCGACATCGCCGCCACCGCTGCTGCCAGCGTCGCGGCCTGTTCAGGCGTGCTTCGTGCGAGGGCCAACGACACGCTCCGTCTCCCGGACGTACTATGGCCTGCACTCTACCGAACCGAGCGTAACCAATCCGTGACTATCGGCGTCTCTATCCATGATGTTCTGTGACTTCCCGGGACGGACACTTGGAGAGCGTGGGCCATCGCCGCGTGAGGCGCTGCTGGCCCCACCAGGGTTGCCCCGCCCCCGTCCAGGATGGCGCGAGCGCTAGCGCGTGAGGTTCTCCAACCGCACCCACCTGGTCGCCCCGAACGACGCCCAGGACCCCTGATTCAGGTGCGGAATGCTGACCTCATTCCCGGCCAGATCCCGTAGCCCGGCTCCGGTGTCGTCATTGCGCTTGTAGTAGTAGGCCCGGTTGTCGCCATACAACCCCGCCTGCGCTGCGAAGACCTGCGATCCGGAGGCCGTCCTGACGGTCACCCGGTGGCCGTTGATCTCGACATCACTGTGGATCGAGAACTCAATGTGGAAGTAGGGCCTGGAGTTCAACCTCACGCGGAAATGATGATCCTCGTTGTAGGTAGCGTCGAGCGGCTCGTTGAAGACGAGCGTCATCATGTCACCATTGATCTCGCCACGCACGAGGGTTGGAGGAGTCACGTCGGGGCCGACGGACTGATCGCTGAAGCCTGCAAACTCGACTCCCGCCGTGTCGACGATCCTGTTACCTGAGCCCGAGCCCGGCTTGTTGTAGCTGACGGTGACGCCGGTGTCGGTGGACGACGGCGCATTCGAGAGCTGCAGCGTAAGCGTGTGTCCACTGATCAGCGGAGCGCCGCTCAGGCCTACGGTTTGTACGTTGCCCCCCGCCACGGTCTTCTTCACGACGAACGCGGTGTTCGCGAGGGATGGCGCCGCGCCGAGCGGCTTGTTGAAGTGGATCGTGAGCGTGGTCCCGCTCAGCTCCGCGCTCTTCAGGCGCAGCGGTATGTCCACCCGCTGGTTGGCGTGGTGACCCAGGCCCCTCAGAGTCCGGTCCGCATTCTTGCTGCTCTCGACCGATCGGATCGTGCCGCCCGTCAGCGAGTTGCCGATGACAGCGACGCCCCTGGTCGAGACGTTCAGCGAGTTCTCCGCCTCGGCCACGGTGTAGCTGAACACCAACGCCGACGTCCCGCTGTGGCCCGAGTAGGTCGCCCACCGCTCGTCGCCGAGTCGCGCGCCGATACCGGTGTTGTATGCGATCTTCAGGCGCGGCTCGCCGATCACCAGGACGGGTTGGTCGAACGCCACGCGGACGCTGATCGTGTCGCCGAGCCCGTACGTGGCGTCGGCACCGGGATTCGTCGAGAACTCCACTCTGGTCACTCGCGGCGGCCCGACCGTGATGTTCTCCAGTGTGATGATGCGTGTGTGGTCGGTCCCGGGCCGCAGTTCCACCTCGTTGCCGGCCAGGTCGCGCAGCACCTCAGCCCCAGGACTCTCGTCCTTGATGTAGTAGGCGGCATTGTTCGTCACTCCCGCCAGGGCGACGCGACCAAGACCCAACCCAACTGTCACTGTGTTGCCCTTGATCTCGACAGGGCCCGACATAGTGGACGAGTTCCTGATCCCGCCGGGGTATCTGATTGTGGCGCGGAACCAGCCGCCGAACGATGTCTCGTCCAGCGCTTCGCTGAAATAGAAGATCAACTTGTCGCCGTCGAGTTGTCCGCGCACCAGCCTGGGCGGCGTCGTATCTTTCATCGCCGAGACGTCCGAGAAGCTGTCCACCTCGTTGCCGGCGATGTCGACCAGTCTGTTGTTCGAGCCCGTCGTCGGCTTCGTGTAGCTCACCTTCACGTCGGTATCGGTGTCGAGCACGGCGCTCGCCAGCGTCAGCGTCACCGAGACGCTGCTGATGGAGGGCGTCCCGCTCAGGCCGATCGACTCCTCGCTGCCGCCTTGCGGCGTTCGCACAACCGAGAACTGAGCGTTCGACAGGGACGCGGCCGCGCCCAGTGCTTCGTCGAAGGTGAGCGTCAGCGTGGTCCCGTCCGCAACTGCGGTCAGCAGCGTCGGCGGGCTGCAGTCGACCCGATGCTCGGCGTCGCGCACGAGACCGGTATGTGTGAGCAGCGCATTGTTCGTGGAGTCCGACGCGGAGACGATGGCGCCGCCATTCAGGTCGAGCGAGTTCGCCGCCACGGCAACGCCTTCCTGGGAGTCGTCGCCCTCGGCCAGCGTGTACGCGAACACGAGCGTCGTCGATCCGCTCCCGCTCTCGAAGTTCGCCCACTGTTCATCGCCGGCTCCGGTCCTGAAGTCGAGCTTGATGCGTGGCGTACCGGTCACAGTCACCGCTTCACTCAGCCTGAGCGTGACGCGGATCACCTCGCCCTTCGCATAGGAACGGTCGCTGCCCGCATCCGAAGTGATCCTCACCTCCATCACCGTCGGCGATGCCGGCTGCTGCTCCACGTACTGCCAGTCGACCCGGTGTTCGCCGTCATGCTCGAGCCGGACGTGCGCCAGGTCCGCGTCCAGTTGCGTTGAGCTGGATCGAATCGTCCCGCCGTTCAGCACCAGCGAGTTGATCAGCACCGCGATGCCCTGGGTCGAGTAGTTCGGTTCGACGACGACGTGCGCGAAGGTCAGGGTGTCCGTGCCGCTGCCGCTCTGATAGGGGACGTCCTTCGTGCCCCAGTCGGCCGGATCCATGTCAATGTTCAACTGCGGCGCGCCGGTCACGTCGACCGCCTCGCTGAACGTCAGCGACACCTGAATCGTGTCGCCCAGCGCGTAGATGTCGTCGGAGCCGGGGTCCGACGTGACCTCCACGTCGGTCACGGTCGGACCGGTTGACGAATCCGCCCCTGAGTTCTGGGGGGCTATGGAGTTGGCCGGATCGTCGTCCAGATTCAACTGCGTCAGCGCCGCACTGGGTTCCTCCTTGGGTTCCCAAGTGATCAGGAAGTCGCCCTGTACCGAGGCCGAGAGGCCCGCCGGGTCGGTGGCGGTCAGCGTGACCGTGATCACCGGATTCGCCTGCAGCGCCGGCTCCAGCGCGTCCCAGTCGTCGTCGTCGTCGACCTCGATGAACACCCGCTGGCTCGCCTGGCGCGGTCCTGGACTCTGCGCGGCCAGCAGATCGCTGCGCCCCCACGAGCCGATGACCAGGTCGTCGACCAGCTCGGCGCGGCCTCCGGTGATGGAGACGGCGTAGGTGAGCTGGTCGCCGTCGGGGTCGGAGAACAGGCCGGCGAAGATCTTGCTGACGAGCACGCCGCGCGGGGCGTTCTGTTCGCCGACGAACCGCTCGTAGTTCCGCGCCCCGGTGTTGACCACCGGAGCCTGGTTCGGCGCCGCCGGCGGGAGCCCCCAGTTCACCTTGTGGGCTGGATCGTGCCCCTTGCCGACGTGCGACAGGTCCGCGTCGACCTGCGAGGCAGCCGACTTGATCGTCCCGCCGTTGAGCTCGAGCGAGTTGGCCAACACCGCGATGCCCTGGCTGGAGAGGTTCGGCTCCACCACCGTGTGGGCGAAACTAATGCTGCTCGTGCCGCTGCCGCTCTCGTAGGCGGCCCACTTCCGGCCCCAGTCCGCCGGGTCCATATCGATGGCGAGTCGCGGCGTGCCCGTCACGGCTACCGCCTCGCTGAAGCTCAGCGTGACGCGGATGGTCTCGCCGAGGCCGTACGTGCTGTCGCCGCCGGGGACGGAGGAGACGGTGACGAGTGCCACCGTGGGGGCGCCCTCGTTCGTGGCGAACCCGGGTGCGGGGGTCAGGGCGAGGAGAGCGGCGAGGGCGACGAGGAGCAGCGCCAGGCGGCGCCGCAGCGAGATCGCAGCCGTGGCGGCTGTCGACGTCGGAGCCTGCTCAGGCGTGCTTCGTGCGAGGGCCAACGACACGCTCCGTCTCCCGGACGTACTGCAGTTTGAACTCTACCTGACACGATGTAACTGCAACGTGACCTCTCACCTCGATTGCCATCACCGTTTGTGACTTATCGAAAACGGTCACCTCGGGAGCGTGGACACCCGGCGGCCGCTCAGTTGCCGCCGCCCGCGGCGACGAGCGGCGTGCCGGATGGGATGCCGTGGGGGAAGAGCTCGCGGAAGGGCTCGTTGACGAAGTCCGGCGCACCGAGCAGGTACGAGACGTACGCGCCGTCGGCGAGCGCGTAGAGGGCCGTGACGCCGAGGCTACGCGCGCAGGCGTCCAGCGCGTCGACGCTCCCGCCCTCGTGGACGACGAGGCTGAAGCCGGGGCCGGTCACGCCGCGCAGGCACTCCGCCGCGGGCTCGGCGTCCTCCCCCGCCCCGGCGATCCACACGCGGTAGACCACAGTCCGCGTGCCGTCCGCCGAGGTGACCGTGACATTCACCGGCGCGCCCGGTTCCAGCGCCGCCTGGTGGCCGTTGGCCGCGTCGCCGTCGGCGTCGGCGGGCGCGATGGCGACCGTGGCCCCGTCCTGTGTCGGCACGGCCTCGACCGTCGCGCGCTCCGCGCCCTCGTCCGCCACGCCCGCGTACTCGGTGCGGCCCGGGGAGAACGTCCCGAAGGAGACGCCGTCCAGCGCGAGCGACGCGAGGCGGGCGTCCGTCCCCGCCGTGGTCCCCTCGACGCCCCTCGCCACCAGCGGCGTGCCCGGCGGCAGGCCCTCGGTGAAGAGCTCGCGGAAGGAGCCGTTCACGAACTCGGGCGCGGCGAGGATGTACGACACCCACTCGCCCTCGTGCAGCGCGTAGAGCGCGGCGACGCCGCGTCGCGCGGCGCAGCCCGCGAGGTCGTCGACGCCGCCTCCGCCCGCGAGCGCGAGGCTGAAGCCCTCGGCCACGACGGGGCCGCGCAGGCACTCCGCCTCATCGAGGCGCGCATGCGCGGTGGGCTCGTCCGCGCCCGCGAGGGCCACGCGGTAGACTCGCCTGCGCCTGCCGTCGGGCGAGGTCACGGTGACCGTGATCTCGCTGATCCCCGCGAGGGCGACCTGGTAGCCCTCGCTGCTGTCGCCGTCGGCGTCGGGGGGCTCGATGCTGACCGTGGCCTCAGCCTGCGCGGGCACGGCCTCGACCGTCGCCACCTCCACGCCCGTCTCCGCGCCGCCCTCGTACTCCGTCCGCAGCGGCGAGAACTCGCCGAACTCGATACCGGCGAGCGTGAGCGAGGCGAGGCGCGCGTCGGTGGCGTCGGGCATGTTGTAGCTGTAGACGCGGCCGTCGTTGGCGTCGGCCACGTACATCACCGCGCCGTCGGACCAGATGCCGCGCGGGCTGAGGTTGCTCGCCGGCGTGAGCTCGGTGAACTCCTCGTCGCGCACGCGCTCGAGCGGCCGTGGCTCTCCGGCAGGGTGATCCACGTCCCGGGCAGGCAGGCGGTAGGCGAAGAGGCGCTTGGCGCCGTGGTCCGAGACCCAGGCGGTGACGCCGTCCGACCAGAGCCCGCGAGGGTCGCCGTTGGCGGCGTCGAGGGTGTAGACGCCGAGCAGGTCGCCGCTGCCCGGGTCGTACGCGTAGAGCGACGGGTTGCGGTTGAGCACGAAGATCGTCTCGCCGTCGGTCCAGACGCCGCGCGGGTCGCGGTTGCCGCGGTCGAGCTCGATGTCGCGTTCCTCGAGGCGCTCGCCGGTGGCCAGGTCGTAGGCGAAGAGCCGGTCGCGGCCCGAGTCGACAACCCAGAGGACGCCGCCGGCGCCGGCCACGCCGCGGGGCGCGCCGTTGCGCGCGTCGAGGTCGAACTCGCGCTCCTCGACGCGCTCGCCGCTCGCGAGGTCGTAGGCGTAGACGGCGTCGCCCGCGCCGTCGGGGTTGTTCGCGAGCCAGAGCGTCGTCCCGTCCGACCACGCACCGGTCGGCCGGTCGTGCTCTTCCTCGAGCGCCTCGATGTCGCGCTCCACGTTCCACTCGAAGTCCGCCTCGCTCGGCGTGGGACCGGACGGCCCGCCGCCGCCACCGCCACCGCCGAAGCCGCCCGGCGGAAGTACGACCGGCGGGGGCGCGACGCCGTCGGCAAGCGTGGCGGACACGGAGTCGATGTAGGTGTCGTCGTGGTAGGCGTCGATGAAGATGCTCTCGTTGCCCTCCGTGACGCCGTCGTAGCGGGTGCGGAAGGCCGCCCGCACCGTACGGGCGCCGCGCTGCAGCGTGACGACACACGGCGAGGCCGTGCATCCGCCGGGGAGCGTGTAGTCGCTCGCGGGTGTTGCCGAGCCGCCGAGCCGCAACTCGATCTGCTGGGCGTCGAGGAACGTCACGCCGCCGGTGTCCACCGTCAGCACGAGCGACTGCCCCTCCGTCAGCTCCTCGGCGGATGCGGTGACGGTGAAGCTGGCCTCGTCGTTGTCGTCGACGGTGACCGACGCCTGGTTCGCCGTAGTGGTCAGGTAGGTGGGCGGGTTGCCCGAGCTACCCAGCAGGTACACCGCAATCTGCCTGCCCCCCGGTCTCACGACCGTGTCGTCGCGCGTCGGCAGGCTCAGGGTGGCGGTGGAGCTGCCGGCGGCGAACGTGACGGTGAAAGGAAACGAGTGGATGGGGACCGGCGGAATCGAAGTGGCGGTGCTTCGGTCCGGGAGCACGCGGACGGAGACCGTGAGCTCCGAGGTGGTCGCGCCGGTGCGCTCCAGCGTGAACGACGCCGCCTCGCCTTCGGTGACGTCACTCCCCGCGCTGATGGTCACATCCGGCACGTTTAGTACATCGCTCGGCTGGATCGTGACCGTGCGGGTGCCGAGGGAGGCACTTGTGAGGGCCAGCGTGGCGCTGATCGTGACCGTCTCATCGACGTTCTCGACGACGGCGTCGTCCGTCGCGCTGATCGTGAAGCTGGTCGAGGACTCTCCGGCCGGCAAGACGACCGAGTAGGGCGAGGAGAGCGTCGAGCCGCCCGATGCCAGCGTGAAGTCGGTGGCGGCGGCGCTGCCGCCGACCGCGAGGTTGATGGTGGCGTCCTCGGCGAACGTGACGCCGTTGGTGATCCCGA
>JAJEIT010000067.1 GCA_022827945.1 Dehalococcoidia bacterium
GTAGTGAATAGTGGGTAGTGGCTAGTGAATAGTGATTAGAGGAGCTTCACGAGGGCGACGACGGCGCCGATGATGACGCCCCCTTGTATGAGGGACGCGCGATAGAACTCAGCGCGGAGTTCCCGGAGGTCGGCGCGGAAGTCAGAACGAAAGGCGGCCATCTCGGCGCGGACGACGTTGAGTTCGGCGCGAAGGATGTCGCTGGTCACGACGGAGTTGGTGGCCTCTTCGACGACTTCGACGATGCCGTCGGCGGCGGGCTCGGGGAGTCCGCGGCCGAGGAGCTTCTGGACGGCTTCGCGGGAGTTGAAGGTGAGGGCCATCGCCATCGCAGGATGGCACACTTGTAAGTCGATGGCAACAATCGGTACACTGTTTGGCGGGTAGCACGGGGATGTCATTCACGTTCGACACGTTGCAGGCGGTCCAGCGGCTCCGGGAGCGGGGGGTGGAGGAGGCTGCGGCGGAGGGGATGGTGGAGGTGGTGGCGGAGGCGACCAGCCCGCTGGTCACGCGGGAATACCTCGACGTCAGGCTGGAGGCGGGATTCGAAAGGCAGCGGGCGGAGATCCACCACACGCTCATGGTGCTGGGGTTGAGCCTGGCGGGCCTGGTGATCGGGACGGCGGGGGTTTCGCTGGCGGCTGCGGCGCTGCTGTTCAACTAGAGGCGGCCACCAAGAGCCAACAGCGCTGAACGCTTACCCTTAAAGGTATGGCGAGCGCGGCGGTCGGTGTGAGCGAGGAGCTGGGTCCGGGCGTGGGGCTGACGGAGGCGGAGGCGGCGCGGCGGCTGGAGGCGGGGGAGGGGAACGTCGATACGTCGCGCCAGCGCACGGACTGGGACGTGGTGCGGTCGAACGCGCTGACGTTCTTCAACGTGGTCCTGCTGGCGATGATCGTGGCGCTGCTGGCGGTGGGGGAGTTCCGGGACGGGCTGTTCGTGGGGGCGGTGGTGTTCGCGAACGTGGTCGTCTCGACGTACCAGGAGCTGCATGCGGTACGGACGCTGCGGTCGCTGGTGGCGCTGACGGCGCCACGGGCGCGGGTGGTGCGGGGCGGCGAGGAGCGCGAGATCGCGGCGGAGGAGGTCGTGCGGGGGGACGTCGTGCACCTCCTGCCGGGGGACCAGGTGGTGGCGGACGGGCCGGTAACGGGGCGGTCGGGGGAGGTCGACGAGTCACTCCTGACGGGGGAGGCGGATTCGATCCGGAAGGCTCCAGGGGACGAGCTGCTGTCGGGGTCGTTCTGCGTGGCGGGGGACCTCTACTACACGGCGGAACGGGTCGGAAACGAGGCGTACGCGCTCAAGCTGACGGCGGACGCGCGCCAGCTCGTGCGTCGCATGACGCCGCTGCAGATCCACATGCGGCGCCTGCTGCGGGTGCTGGTGGGCGCGACGATCGTGCTGACGCTGGCGCTGCTGATCTCGTACAGCGTCGACGACCGGGGCCTGGCGGAGTCGCTGAAGGCGACGACGGCGACGGTCACGACGGTGGTGCCGGTGGGGCTGCTGCTGGGGATGACGGTGGCGTTCGCGGTGGGGGCGGTGCGGGTGTCGCGGGCGGGGGCGATCGTGCAGGACATCCAGGCCGTGGAGGCGCTCAACTACGCGGACGTCGTGTGCCTGGACAAAACGGGCACGCTGACGGCGAACCGGCTCACGGTGCAGGGGGTCACGTGGGCGTCCGGGGTCTCGGGGGTGGAGGGGTGGCTGGGGGCCTTCGCGGCGGCCACGGCGGACGAGAGCAAGACGGCGTCGGCCCTGGCGGACCGCTTCGCGGGGGGGAAGAACGCGGCGGTCCCGGACGCGCAGGTGCCGTTCAGTTCGGCGCGGCGCTGGAGCGCGGTGCAGCTGTCGGCGGGCCCGGAGCGAAGGACGTTCGTGCTGGGGGCGCCGGAGGCGCTCATCTCCATCGGACAGGCGGACGAGCTGCTGTCGGCGTACGAGTCGGCGAGCGCGCGGGGTTTGCGGGGGGTGGCGTTCGCGGAGGTGACGGCGCTACCGGACCCGGACGCGCCGCTCGTGGGGGTGCGCCCGCTCGCACTGATCACCATCGGTGACGTGCTGCGTCCGGAGGTGAAGGAAGCGTTCCGGCTGATGGAGCAGCTGGACATCGAGCCGAAGATCATCAGCGGGGACAACCCGCAGACGGTGGCGGCGCTGCTGCAGCAGCTCCGCATCGTGACCGCGGGCGGGGCAATCGCGGGCCCAGACCTGGACAAGCTCTCGGAGGAAGCGTTCGCCGAGGCGGTGGAGTCGCACAGCGTGTTCGGGCGGATCTCGCCGCAGCAGAAGAGCCGCATCGTGGAGGCCCTGCGGGAGCAGGGGCGCTTCGTGGCGATGGTGGGCGACGGGGCCAACGACGTGCACGCGCTGCGGGCGGCCGACATCGCCGTGGCGATGGAGTCGGGCACGTCGACGGCGCGGGGGGTGGCGGGGATCGTGCTGGTGCGGGACTCGTTCTCGGCGCTCATCCGGGGGGCGCAGGAGGCGACGTTCGTGCTGGGGAACTCGGCCCGGCTGAGCAAGCTCTTCATGGCGAAGAGCGTGTACGCCTACCTGCTCATCTTCGCGACGAGCCTGCTGGGCCTCGACTTCCCCTTCCTGCCGCGGCACGGGTCGCTGACGGCGACGCTGGCGCTGGGCATCCCCGCGGTCTTCATCTCGATCAGCATCCCGCCGCCGAAGGCCGGCAAGGACTTCCTCACGAACGTGCTGCGCTTCGCCCTGCCGGCGGGCATCTCGCTGGCCATCGTGGCGATGATCGTGCAGGTCTTCGTGGAGTGGGCGTTCAACCAGGGCGTGGAGGAATCGCGCACGCTGGTGTCGCTGGTGATCGGGTTCACCAGCATCGGGTTCATGATCGAGGTGCTCGGCTTCGAGGGCGCGTCGTTCCGCAGCCTGACGCGCCCGGTCATGACCTTATTCCTGGGCGGGCTGCTGGGCCTCGCGCTGGTGCTCACGGTGTACACGCCGTGGCTGCGCGACTTCTTCGACTTCACCCCGATCAACGCGGGCGAATGGGCGATCGTGGGCGTGGGGACGGCGGCGGCGCTGGCGGGCCAGTACTACGTGAGCCACCACTGGCGCGAGATCATCGCCTTCCTCCTGGCGACGCCGGGACGGAAGGACCGGCTCCGGGGCCGGCCGGCGTAGGGGCATCTCGGTCAGGCATAGGTCATCAGTGATTTACCATAGGAAGGACATCCCACGGAGCAGCATCATGGCGGGGAACGGTCAGCTTGCGCGTACTGTCGAGCCCTGGCGGCGGCGACTCTACCTGCCGGCCTATCGGGTTGGCACTGCTGCCCGATACGCACAGACAACCCGACAGACGGTAACCCGCTGGCACCACGGAACAGAAGCGGGCGCGGCGGGCATGCCAGAGCGCGAGCCTCGCGAGGCGCTGTCGTACTTCCAGCTAATAGAGGTGGCCGTCGTTGCAGCCTTTCGACGCAAGGGAGTGTCGCTGAAGGCAGTGCGGACTGCGCGGGACTACGCGGCCCAGCAGTTCGAGTGCGAGTACCCCTTTGCGCAATTGGAATTCGCCCGAGCAGGGCGGGAACTGCTCCTCAACCTGGAAGACGTCCACCCGGGGGATGAAGAGGGAGCAATCGTCGCCAGCAAGTGGGGCCAGCGCGCATGGGATGAATTCCTTCCCGAGTTCGAGTACGGGGAGGGCGATGTCGTCGTGCAGTGGCACGTCCGGGGAAAAGACTCCCCCATCCTGATCGACCCGCGAATCGCATTCGGAGCGCCAGCAGTCAACGGGATTCCCACATGGGCCATCAAGGGCCGGAGGGAAGCGGGCGAGACCCTGGACGATATCGTCGACGACTTCGACCTGAAGGTGGAAGAGGTTGTTGCCGCTTTGGAGTTCGAGGGCGTAGCCGCTTGATCCTCTTCTTCGACCGAAGCCTGGGGAAGGGACTTGGCCGCACGCTCAGGCGGGTTCGAGGATTCCCAGCCACAGTCGAACTGCATGACCAGCATTTCGCCCAGAACACTCCAGACGACCAGTGGTTGGCGGAGGTGGGCCAAAGGGGCTGGTTTGCGATCGGGCAGGACTATCGGCACCACCTCATGGACGTTGAGCGAGAGGCCATCCGCACGCACCGCGTAGGGGTCTTCTACCTTTGGGGTGCAAATGCCTCACAGTGGGAGCAACTGCGAGTACTCGCCAAGGCGTGGAGTCGGATCGAAGCGATGACTGCCACAGCCCCGCCGCCGTTCATCTATCGCATCGAGAAGAGCGGGCAACTCGTCAGCGTTCCCATCTGACCGGCGTAGCCAGCGCTACCAGCCGCGCTTGGCGAGGACCTCCTCCTCGGGGAGGGACGCGACGGAAAGGCCACGCATGGCGGCGCCGAGGCCGCGCGATACCTGCGCGAGCAGCTCGTCGTCTTCGTAGTGGGTGACGGCCTGGACGATGGCGTTGGCGACGGCGGGCGGGTTCTCCGACTTGAAGATGCCGGAGCCGACGAACACGCCGTCGGCGCCGAGCCGCATCATCAGGGCGGCGTCGGCGGGCGTGGCGACGCCGCCGGCGGCGAAGTTGACGACGGGCAGGCGGCCCTCGTCGCGGACGCGCTGGACGAGCTCGACGGGCGCGCCGAGGTCCTTCGCGGACGTGTAGACCTCGTCCTCGGAGAGGTTGCGGAGGCGGCGGATCTCGTCCTGCACGGCGCGCATGTGGCGCACGGCCTCGACGATGTCGCCGGTGCCGGCCTCGCCCTTGGTGCGGATCATGGCGGCGCCCTCGGCGATGCGGCGGAGGGCTTCGCCCAGGTCGCGGCAGCCGCAGACGAAGGGCACGGTGAAGTCGTGCTTGTTGATGTGGTGGGCCTCGTCGGCGGGGGTGAGGACCTCGGACTCGTCGATGTAGTCGACGCCGAGGGCCTGGAGGACGCCGGCCTCGACGAAGTGGCCGATGCGGGCCTTGGCCATGACGGGGATGCTGACGGCCTCGGTGATGCGCACGATGATCTCGGGGTCGCTCATGCGGGCGACGCCGCCGTCCTTGCGGATGTCGGCGGGGACGCGCTCAAGGGCCATGACGGCGCAGGCGCCGGCTTCCTCGGCGATGCGGGCGTGCTCGGGCGAGACGACGTCCATGATGACGCCGCCCTTGAGCATCTGCGCCAGGCCGGCCTTGACCGTCCAGGTTCCGCGCTCGCTCGCTCCGTTCTCGCCTATGTTTTCAAGACGCTCGACTGCTTCGCGCTCGCTCATGACGTTCTCCCCCGCCTCCCCGGCGGCTGTCTCATATCTCGTGCTTGCTAGCTTAGGCCGTTTTCGCGTCAGTGGCTGGCGCGGCGGCGGACGAGCGTGAGGCCGTCGCGGACGGTGAGCATGACCACCTCGACGCGCTCGTCGCGGGCGAGCTGCGCGTTGAGGGCGCGGATGGCCTTCGTGTCGGCGGTCTGGTCGGCGTCGTCGAGGACGCGGCCGGACCAGAGGACGTTATCGAAGGCGATGAGGCCGCCCTCGGCGAGCTTCGGCAGGACGGCCTCGTAGTAGGCGGGGTAGTTGGCCTTGTCGGCATCGACGAAGACGAAGCCGAAGGGGCCGTCGAGGTCGGCGATGGTGTCGAGGGCGGGGCCGAAGCAGAGCTGGATGCGGTCGCCGAAGGGGCTGGCGTCGAAGTTGCGCTGGGCGATATCGGCGTGCTCGCGGCTGATCTCGCAGGTGTAGAGGCGACCGCCCTCGGGCAGCGCCTCGGCCATTGAGAGGGCGGAGTAGCCGGTGAAGCAGCCGATCTCGAGGATCTGGGCGGGCTGGAGGAGGCCGACGAGGAAGTTCAGCAGCCGCCCCTCGAGCCGGCCCGTGAGCATGCGCGCGCGGTCGCCGAGCGCCTCGGTCTCGCGGGCGACCTGCTGGAGGAGCGCCGGCTCGGGCGTCGTGCTGGCGGCGGCGTAGTCCTCGAGTGCGGCGGGAACGATCTCGTCCATGCGACCGTCAGACCTCCGGGACGCGGGGCACGATGGGCGCGCAACGCGTCCCCTCCTTAAGAGGGTTAGGCGTCCTGCCGCCAGATCTGCGGTTCCGCGCCGGTCATCAGGTCGCTCAGGGCCGAGAGCTCGACCCGCCAGGGGGTGAGCTTGAGGGCGCCGAACTCGGGGTTCTCGACGGACTGGAAGAACATGGCGGGGTCGTAGCCGACGGGCGGCGGCGCGTTCTTGATGAGGTCCCAGACGCGCTGCTTCTCGGCGGGGTCGTCGTCCCACTCGGCCTTGCACTCGGCGTAGATCTGCTGCTGGCCGAGGGGGTTGCCGGCGGGCAGGTCGAAGTAGGTGACGGAGACGTAGGGGTTGTCCGCGATGTGCTTCGACTTGAGGGAGGTGCGGCCGGTGGCGATCCAGCCGGTCGAGCCTTCCCAGACGGGGTGGAGGATGCGGGAGCGGGGGCGTCCCTTGCGGTCGATGGTGGTGACGGTGCACCAGACGAGGCGGTTGACGCGGTCGTTGAACTGCTCGGCGATGTCCGCGAAGGAATCGACTTCCATTGGTTGGCTACCTCCGGCGCACCGCTCCGGCGGGCGCGAGGGGCTAGGATACGCGCTCGCCTGTTGGAGGGAACGGATGCCGGTGTACGCCGTGGGGGAGAAGGTACCCGTGATACACGAGAGCGCCTTCATCGCGCCCACGGCGACGGTGGTGGGGGACGTGCGCATCGAGGAGGGGGCGTCCGTCTGGTACGGGGCGGTGGTGCGGGGGGATACGTCCTACGCGGTCATCGGGGCGGGGGCGAACATCCAGGACGGGGCGGTGGTGCACGGGCGGGCGACCGCGCCGGCGCTCATCGGGGAGGAGGCGTCGATCGCGCACAACGCCGTCATCCACGGGGCGACGATCGGGGCGCGGGCGCTCATCGCGAACGGAGCGCAGGTGCTCGACGGGGCGGTGGTCGGGGAGGGGGCGCTGGTGGCGGCGGGGTCGGTGGTGTTGCCGGAGACGGAGATCCCGGCGGGGATGCTGGCGGCAGGGACACCCGCCGAGGTGAAGCGTTCCATTAAAGGGACGCCTTCGCAGGAGTGGGTGGAGAACAATCCGGGGCGGTACGCGAGACTCGCCGCGGAACACCTTGCGGGATTACGCGAAATTACCCGCGACGACGCGAGAATGAGTGCGCCATGAGAGCGGACGGCGTCGCTGGGGTAAGCGTGGGGTCTGGCTGGTACGCCGGCGTGCCCCTCTTGCGGCGGCTCCCGGTCGAGTGGCAACCGAACCCCCGCGTCTTCCTGACGATGCTCCCGGTCCTGCTCTTCTACGGGCTCACGAAGGTGGCGCCCGCGGAGGTCGCCGTCGGGGGCGGGTTCGCGGCGGTCACGGTCGTGTTCCTGTTCACGCGGGAGACGCCGCTGCTGCGGCTGATCGCGATCTATGGCTACCTCGTCACGGCGGGGTCGGCGCTGGCGGGCATCCTGCTGACGAGCGAGAAGGCGTACCTGGCCGCGGGTCCGATCGGCGATGCGCTCATCCTGCCGCTGTACGCCTGGACGCTCTGGCGGGGGTGGCCGCTGATCGGGGCGATCGGGCGTGAGATCTCGCCGAGCATGGTGGGGAACCTGCCCGTGAACGCGCCCATCTTCGTGAAGGTGACGCTGGTCTGGGCAGGGTACGAGGCGGTCAAGGCGCTCGTCCTGACGTGGATGCTGCTGAACCTCTCCATCGGCGAGTACCTCGTCTACGGGCGGCTGTTCGGCTGGCCCACGACGGCGGCGCTGGTGTTCGTCTGCGGCACGTTCATCCTGCGCGAGGCGCGGAGACACGGCCCGCAGGACGGGCAGGAAGCCGGCTACTCGTCGGTGCCGAGCAACCCGGCGGCCGCGGCCTCGTAGCCCAGCGGCGACACAGCCACGTGCTTCGTGAGGGCGTGCACGTCGCGCCAGGCGCGGGCGAGGGGCGAGCCTGCGTCGAGCGAGGCCGAGCCGCCCGCCTCGAAGAGGAGGGTCGCGGCGCGGGCGGCGCTGGTGGCGGCGTGGATGGAGGCCAGCGAGACGCGCGCGGCTTCCTCCTCTTCGAGGGAGCCGCCCCCGGCGACCGTGGCCCAGCTCGACCGGGCGACCTCGAAGAACCAGGCGCGGGCGGAGCTCACCAGCGCCTCCGCCTCGCCCAGGCGGACGCGCGCGCCCTGGCGGTCGCCCAGCGGGTCGCCTGTGTAGAGGGAGGGGCGTGACGCGAGCGCCAGGAACTCGTCGATGGCGTGGCGTCCGATGCCGAGCGCAACCGCCGCGAACGACGTCTCCGCGTGGTGGTTGAAGGGGTACCGATAGAGGGGACCGCGCTCGAACGCCCAATCGCCGAAAACATCGAAGGTGCGGCGCAGGGGCACGAGGCTGCTCTCGACGCGGAAGTCGTGGCTGCCAGTGCCGCGCATGCCGGCGGGGTCCCAGGTCTCGACGACCTCGACCTCGCCGGCGGGGAAGGCCATGGCGCGGATGAGGGGCTCGCCGTTGTCCGCCGACCGCTCGCCTTCGAGGAAGCAGTTGGCGGTGAAGAAGGTGGCGTGGTGGGCGCCGCTGGCGAAGTTCCAGCGCCCGCCCGCGAGGTAGCCGCTGTCGACGGGCTTTGCCGTCCCGCCGGGCTTCCCGGAGCCGGCGATGAGGGCCTCCTTCGGCCCGAATATCTCGGCGGCGGTGGCGGGTTCGAGGGCGCCGGCGAAGAGCCCGCCGCCCGAGCCGATGGTCACGGCCCAGCCGAAGGAGCCGTCGATGCGGGAGGCGGCTTCGAACACCTCGAGGGCGGGCGGAACGTCGAGCTCGGGCGCGCCGAGCGAGCGCGGCAGGTAGAGCCGGTACAGCCCTGCGTCGACGATGCGCTCGGCGACGGGCGCGGTCGTGCGCGCCTCGCGCTCGGAGCGGTCCGCCTCGGCGGCGACGAGGGGGGCCATCTCGGCAAGGGCGTCGAGATAGGGGGTCGCGGCGCTCACGGGGGCAGGGTAGCAGTGGGCGGGGTATCGTTCGCCCCAAACAGGACGTGACCACCCTTGGTACGTATGTTCTAATGGTGGTGGCGGGAGCCGGGAGGTCGAGGGTGAGTGCGACATCGTCGATCGAGTGGACCGAAGCGACCTGGAACCCGGTCACCGGCTGCACGAAGGTCAGCCCCGGATGCGCGCACTGCTATGCCGAGACATTCGCCGAGCGATTCCGGGGCGTGCCTGGACACCCCTACGAGCAAGGCTTCGACCTGACCCTCCGGCCCGAGCGGCTGGAGCTACCGCTGACGTGGCGGAAGCCGCGGATGATCTTCGTCAACAGCATGAGCGACCTGTTTCACGAGGGAGTTCCGGACGAGTACGTGGCGCGCGTGTTCGACACCATGGCCAGGGCGGACTGGCACACCTTCCAGGTGCTGACGAAGCGACCGGAGCGGGCGCTCGAGCTGGAGCCGGAGCTCCAGTGGCCGGCGAACGTCTGGATGGGGACGTCGGTCGAGAACCGGCGCTTCCTGCACCGCCTCGACACGCTGCGGGACATCCCCGCAGCTGTGCGGTTCGCCTCGTGCGAGCCCCTTCTGGGTCCCCTCCACGGCATCGACCTGGCGGGCATCGGGTGGGTGATCGCGGGCGGGGAGTCGGGGCCGCGGGCGCGTCGCATGAAGCCGGCATGGGCCTGCGCCCTCCGGGACGAGTGCGTGTCGGCGGGCGTTCCCTTCTTCTTCAAGCAGTGGGGCGCGCACAACGAGGAGGGGCGGCGCGTGGGGAAGGGGAAGGCGGGGCGGGAGCTGGAGGGGCGGCTGTGGGGGGAGGTGCCTAAAGGCCCAGTCGAGGCTGTCCGTACGCCCGCTTGAACCCGTCTTCCATGATGTTCTGACCCGCCTCACTGGAGCTGGCGAAGACGAGGTGGTAGGCAAGCCTACGGTCACCCATGAACGACGGGCGCGACATCACATACCGGTAGCCCAGTTCCCGAAGCTGCTGCTCGTAGAGGCTCAGGTACTCTCGCCACGCCTGCCGCCCATCAATTTCTCCAGACCGGTGCCTTTCGGCGATTGGCCGCCACCTGTCGTTCCCGAACACTCGGCGCATGGCACGCTCATCTCCCTCAATCATGCGCTCATCGGTGACCGATGCCGTGCGCATCACCCCGGGTGTCGAGAAGTAGATGAGCAGTTCGTATGGGGTTCCCCGAGTACGTCGGCCGGCGCACAGTTCAATGACTTCCCAGTCAAGTTCGAGCCCTTCAGGATCGAACAGACAGAACGCGGGCAGCCCCCGATCCTCGAACTGCTCCAATGCGCTTCCCGCCAGCTCGTTGCAGTCCCCTTGCAGGACGGAAGCGTTACTCCGAAGCCGCGCACAGCGGTTCCGCAGCACTTCTGCATCACGCGGGCTCTTCTCGATGAGAACCGACTTCTCGGCGCTCGGTGCCATTGTCACCCCAATGAGGGCCGAGCCCTTGTAGGTGTTTCCCTCACGGGCGTCATTCGCGCCGTTTCCGGCAAAGCCGTCCAAGAAGTACCAACCGCCCGCCTTCTCGTGGCAGAGCTTGGCGAAAGGCGCCAGGTAATAGGCCAGCAGAGCCAGCTTGTCAGGCGTCCAGTTGTTGACCTCGCGCATGGGCAGGCCGTCCGGCTCCATGCGGATGCTCTCGCGCAACCGTTCGTAGTCGGTCCCTCGGCGCCGCGGCATTCGAACATTTGTACGCTAGTGGCCTCTCTAAGGCCAACCAACGCCCCCTCCGGCTTGCTGCCCCCACCCCTCCCGCTTATCTTTGTGGCGCAAATCACAAGGGCTTCGGGGGCGGCCTTGGCGGTCGCTGTTGCGCGGCCCGCAGCGCCCTCCCGGCGCTCGACGGCGAAAGCGAGGCCATGAGCTTTTACGACGAATGGTCCGCCGTCTTTATCGCGACGGTCGCAGGCTTCATCCTCGTCTTCACCGCCCTCGTCGGGGCGCGGCTGCTCGGACCTTTCGCACGCGAGCGCGGCAAGGGCGTCTCCTACGAGTGCGGCATGCTCCCGATCGGGCGCAACTGGGCGCAGGTCCACGTCCGCTACTACATCTTCGCGATCATGTTCCTCATCTTCGATGTGGAGACGATCTTCATCTTCCCCTGGGCGGTCGTCTTCTTCGATCTGCCCGTCTACGCCTTCTGGTACATGTTCGTCTTCATCGTCGTGTTGAGCGCCGGGCTGCTGTACGCCTGGCGGCGCGGCGTACTGGAGTGGAAATGAGCGACGAAGCGGCCTCCGCGCCCGAGGGACCGGCCATGCCCGCCTACGTGCCCGACTACGGGAACGAGGCCGAGCGCCTGACGCCCGTCGACCTGCCCGAGCAGACGGCGGCCTACCGCATCGTGATGCCAGGCATCCTGCAGACGGGCGTCGATACGGTGCTGGCGATGAGCCGCAAGAGCTCGCTCTGGCCGATGACGTTCGGGCTGGCCTGCTGCGCGATCGAGATGATCGGCACCTTCATGGCCAACCACGACCTCGACCGTTTCGGCATCGTCCCCTGGCCCAGCCCCCGCCAGAGCGACGTGATGGTCGTCTCGGGCACGGTCACGAAGAAGATGGCGCCGGCGATCAAGCTGCTCTACGAGCAGATGCCGAACCCGAAGTACGTCATCTCCATGGGCGCCTGCGCGACGAACGGCGGTCCCTACACCGAGTACGACCGCGTGCTCCAGGGCGTCGACAAGATCATCCCGGTGGACGTGTACGTGCCGGGCTGCCCGCCCCGTCCCGAGTCGCTGCTCGACGGCTTCCTGCGGCTGCAGGAGAAGATCATGGAAGAGAAGAGGATGGTCGGGTGAGCGCCGAACCGATCATCGGCGAGCCGGAGATCGCGGCGCTCGTACGGGAACGGCTGCCGGACATCCCCTTCGAGGCCTCCGAGACGAAGACCTACGCCGACCTGCGGGTCGCGCCCGAACACTTCCTCGCGCTCGTGACAGGCCTGCGCGACGACGCCGAGCTCTCCTTCGACCTGCTGCGCAACATCGTCGCGCTCGACATGGAGGAGGCGGGACTCGAGGCGAAGTACCAGCTCTACTCGTTCCCCCACGGCCACGCCGTCCAGATCACGGTGGCGGCGCCCATCCCGAGCTGCGAGCTGCCAACGCTGACCGGGCTCTACCCGGCGGCGAACTGGCACGAGCGGGAGGCGGCGGAGATGGCGGGGCTCGTGTTCACGGGGCACCCCGACCCGCGCAACCTGCTCCTGGAGGAGGACCTCCGCATCCATCCCCTGCGCAAGGCGCACCCGCTGCAGAAGGCCGAGATCCTGCAGGGCATCGAAGACGGCCCGCCCGGGGTGGAGGTCTAGATGTCGATCTGGCCCGAGGAGCGCGTCGCCACCGCGGACAGCGATCTCGACACGGTCGACATGACCGTGAACGTCGGGCCGCAGCACCCAGCCACGCACGGCGTGTTCCGCATGGTGCTGACGGTCGACGGCGAGCTCGTGGTGGGCTGCGAGCCGTACATCGGCTACCTGCACCGGGGCCTGGAGAAGCTCTCCGAGAACGCCGACTACCGCCAGGCGATGGGCTGGTGGGACCGCACGGACTACCTCGCCGGAATGTGCTGCGAGGGCGCCTACACGATGGCGGTCGAGAGGCTGGCGGGCATCGAGGTTCCGGAGCGCGCGGAGTACATCCGCGTGATCATGATGGAGCTGTCCCGCATCAACTCGCACTTCATGTTCCTAGGCGCGTTCGGGGCGGACGTGGGCTCGTTCGGCACGAGCTTCGTCTACGCCTGGCGCGAGCGGGAGCGCATCTACGACCTGTTCGAGGAGGTGGCGGGGGACCGCATGTTCCCCACCTACTTCCGCATCGGCGGGGTGACGATGGACCTGCCCGACAACTTCGAGTCGCGCTGCCGCTGGGTGCTCGGCTCGATCAAGCAGGGGCTCGAGGACTTCGACGGGCTGCTGACGGGCAACGAGGTGTTCGTCGAGCGCTGCAAGGACCTCACGCCGGTGACACCCGAGCAGGCCATCGCGTGGGGCTTCACCGGGCCGATGCTGCGGGCCACGGGCGTGCCCTGGGACATCCGCAAGGCGGAGCCCTACAGCGTCTACCCGAAGATCGACTTCGAGATCCCGGTGGGCCTGCAGGGCGACGTGTTCGACCGCTTCCACGTGCGCCTGGCGGAGTGCTACCAGAGCGTGCGCATCATCGAGCAGTGCCTGGAGCAGATGCCCGAGGGCCGCGTGCTCGCGCCGAAGCTGCCGAAGACGCTGCGCATCAACGAGGGCGAGCTGTACATGCCCACGGAAGGGACGAAGGGCGAGTACGGCGTCTACCTGATGGCGAGGGGCGGCACGAATCCGTACCGCGCCAAGCTGCGCTCCCCCTCCTTCTGCAACCTCTCGGCGCTGCGGGAGCTGGTCGTCGGCAGCTACGTGGCGGACGCGATCATCATCCTCGGGTCGCTGGACATCGTGCTGGGCGAGGTGGACAAGTGAGCGATCTGCCGTTCGGCGAGGTGTTCTTCGGGCTGAGCTGGCTCGATGCGATCATCCGCATCGTCATCGTCGTGCTGGTGATGACGCTCGTCGTCGTCTACCTGACCTACGGCGAGCGCAAGGTGGTGGCGCGCTTCCAGATGCGGCTGGGTCCGACGCGGACGGGTCCGATCGGCCTGCTGCAGGGCTTCGCCGACGCGATCAAGCTGCTCATCAAGGAAGACATCCGGCCTCGCAACGCCGACCGCTGGGTGTTCGAATTCGCGCCCTACCTGACCTTCATCCCCGTCTTCCTCGTGCTGGTGGCGCTGCCCTTCGCGCGCGACTGGGGCGTGCGCAACCTAGCGCTGGGCATGTTCTTCGTGTTCGCCGTGCTGGGGCTGAACATCGTGGGCGTGCTGATGGCCGGGCTGGGCTCGGGCAACAAGTACGCGCTGCTCGGGGGCGTGCGCGCCGCCGCGCAGATGATCAGCTACGAGATCCCGCTGGTGGTGGCCCTGCTGGCGGTCGCGATGGTGGCGGGCACGCTCGACCTGAACGCGATCGTGGCGATGCAGGACACGCGGCCGTTCATCCTCATCCAGCCGCTGGCCTTCGTCATCTTCTTCACGGCCATGCTCTCGGAGCTGCACCGCGCGCCCTTCGACATTCCCGTGGCGGAGTCGGAGATCGTGGGCGGCTACTTCGTGGAGTACTCGGGCATCCGCTGGAGCATGTTCCAGCTGGCCGAGTACGCCTCGCTGTGGGCGTTCAGCATCTTCGGGTCGGCCATCTTCCTGGGCGGCTGGCAGTTCCCCTTCGGCGACGACTGGGGCTGGGGCTGGCAGCTCGTCCTGACGCTGATCAAGAGCCTGATCATGATCGTGCTCATCTTCTGGGTGCGGGCCACGCTGCCGCGGCTGCGCATGGACCAGCTGATGAGCTTCTGCTGGAAGGCGCTCATCGAGGTGAGCTTCGCCCTCCTGCTCATCAACGGCCTCTTCCTCTACTACGACTGGCCGGAGCCGATCCTGGCGGCGGTCAACTGGGTGGGGGCGATCCTGTTCCTGGGCGGCATCTACCTGCGGGCCGCCCGCAAGCCCTCCACGAAGAATCTCGTGGGGAGCTACAAGCACGCTGAGGTTCCCAACCCATGATCGGCATCCTGAAAGGCCTCGCGACCACCTTCTCGACGTTCACGCGGCGTCCGGTGACCATCCAGTACCCGGACGAGAAGCACGAGCTCTCCGAGCGCCAGCGCAGCTTCCCCGTGCTGACCTGGGACTTCGACCACGACGAGCCCTTCTGCACGGGCTGCAACATCTGCGTGCGGAACTGCCCGGTCGACTGCATGACGGCGGTGATGCACGACAACCCGAAGCATCCTGAGGGCACGAGCGACCGCCGCAAGATCATCGAGAAGTTCTGGATCGACTACGCGCGCTGCATGCGCTGCAACATCTGCATCGAGGTCTGCCCCTTCGAGGCGATCGCGATGGACAACACGTGGGAGGGGCACGAGCACTCCGCCTACGACCGCCGCGACCTGCACAAGGACATCGAGGACCTGCTGGAAGCGAGCAAGAGCGGCAGGCTGCCCAACCCCTTCCGCCCACTGGACAACATCGAGACGAACGCGGCCCTGGCCGAGGGCGAGGAGCCGCCCGCCATCGGCTTCGCCGGTGCGCGGCCGGAGGCGCAGGACGCGCAGGCCGAGCGCATCGCGCAGGGGCTGGGCGCGGCCATCCAGGAGCGCGAGCCGGAGGTGCAGGCGCAGGCGGCGACGGCCGCGGCGGGCGCCACCGCCGAGGACGACGAGGTCGCCTCCCTCTCGCCGCGGAAGCTGCGCGCCCGCCGCATGAAGGCCGAGCGCGAGGCGCGCGCCGAGCGCGAAGCGGGCGAGGTGAGCGCCGAGACGATCGCCTCGCTGCGGCGCTACGGCAGCGAGATGTACACGGAGATCACGGGCGAGCCGGTGCCACCCATCGGCACGCCCCCACCGGCCGCCGCCGCCGCCGCGCCGGCAGCGGAAGCCGCTCCCGCAGGCGACGTCGGCGACCCGAACTCGCCGCGCAAGGTCCGCGCGCGCCGCATGAAGGCGGAGCGCGCCGCGCGCGAGCACATCGAGAAGAGCGAGGAAGTCCCTGCGGAAGTCCTGCAGACGCTGAACGACACGGAGAGCGCTCTCTACAAGGAGATCACGGGGAACGACCCGGCGCCCGCGGGCGCGGC
>JAJEIT010000021.1 GCA_022827945.1 Dehalococcoidia bacterium
GGAGTAGTGCACGTCGCGCACGTCGAAGCCGGCGCGGTCGCGGGAGAGGCCGCCGGGGCCGAGGGCGCTGAGGCGGCGCTTGTGGGTCAGCTCGGCCAGGGGGTTGGTCTCATCCATGAACTGGGAGAGCTGGCTGCCGCCGAAGAACTCCTTCATGGCGGCGACCACGGGCCGGATGTTGATGAGCGCGCTGGGCGTGGCCTCGGCGGGGTCGGTGATGGTCATGCGCTCACGCACGACGCGCTCCATGCGGACAAGGCCGATGCGGAACTGCTGCTGGATGAGCTCACCGACGGCGCGCACGCGGCGGTTGCCGAGGTGGTCGATGTCGTCGGTTCCGCCGCGGTCGAGGTTGACGTTGATGAGCTCGCGGGTGAGCTCGATCAGGTCCATGGGCCGCAGCTGGCGCTGGTCGGTCTCGATGCCCTTGGCTTCCAGTTCGAGCCGTTCGTTCAGCTTGTAGCGCCCGACCCGTCCGAGGTCGTAGCGGCGGTCGTTGAAGAAGAGCTGGTTGACGAGGGAGCGGGCGTTCTCGTGGGTGGGAGGGTCGCCCGGGCGGATCTTGCGGTAGAGCTCGAGGAGGGCCTCGTGCTTGTTCTCGCAGGGATCGTTGTTGCGACCGCCCTCGCGGCGGCCGAGTGTGGCGGTGAGGTAGGAGAGGTCGCCCTCGACGTCGACCTCCTTGAAGAAGGCGAGGACGCGCTCGTCGGTGCCGAGCACCTTCTCGCACTCGCGGCGGGCGGCGTCGCGGGCCTTCTCAGCGGCAGCGGTGCCCTCTTCATCGAGGCGCTTCTGGGCGGCGAAGTACTTGGCGAAGGCGGGGTTGTCCTCGTCCTCGGGGAAGAGTCCGGGCTCGTCGATCGTGCGGATGAGCACGGAGACGGGCAGCTTGCGCTTGCGGTCGATCTTGACGCTGAGGATGCGCTTGGCGGAGGTCTCGAACTCGAGCCAGGCGCCACGGCTGGGGATGAGCTTGGCGTTGGCGAGGCGCTGGCCGCTCTGCACATCCGTCTCGACGGTGTAATAGACGCCGGGGGAGCGCACGAGCTGGCTCACGACCACGCGCTCGGCGCCGTTGATGATGAACGTGCCGCGATCGGTCATGAGGGGGAAGTCGCCGAAGAAGAGGCGCTGTTCCTTGATCTCGCCGGAGTCCTTGATGCGCAGCTCGACATCGACGAAGAGGGGCGCGGAGAAGGTCATATCGCGTTCGCGGCACTCCTCCTGGCTGTGCTTGGGCTCACGGAACTCGTACTCGCCGAAGATGAGGTCCATCTTCGTGCTGGTGAAGTCCTGGATCGGCGAGAGCTCGTCGAGCAGCTCACGGAGGCCTTCACGCTTGAACCAGTCGAAGGAATCGAGCTGGAGCTTGATGAGGCTGGGGATCTCGAGGACGTTCGAAATGGTGCTGAACGACTGGACGGCGAGCGGGGCGCGCTCGCCCGTCCGCGTCCCATCAAGTGTCGCGGTCATGTACAGGCGACTCCTTCAGGTCCTGGGTTCTGAATGGCACAGTTCGGCAAGGTCACGAATCGGGGGTTCTGCGCGATGGCACAGCACGCCAGATTGAGAGTACGCAAAGCGCCGCCCGATGTCAACAGATCCGGGCGCGGAAACGCTGTGTTTCCGGCCCTGGCTGCGGAGCCGGGCTAGCCGACGGGCGCGGGCGAGCTCACGGGCTTGATCGTGAGCCCGTCCTCGTCGGGATTGCGGTCGATGACGAGCCGATCGCCGGTGCCGAACTCACCGCCCAGGAGCATCTCGCTGATCTTGTCCTCGATGTTGTCCTGGATGACGCGGCGCAGCGGTCGGGCGCCGAACACCTGGTCGTAGCCCTTGTCGCCGAGCCACTCCTTTGCGGCCTCGGTCACCTCGAAGGTGACGGCGCGGAGCGCGAGGCGGCGCTCCACCTGCGACAGCTCGAGGTCGACGATGCGGCGGATGTGCTCGGGCGTCAGCGCGTGGAACACGACCGTGCTGTCGACGCGGTTGAGGAACTCGGGCTTGAAGACGTTCTTCAGCTCGCTGAGCACCTTGTCCTTCATGCGCTTGTAGCGGTCCTCGTGCGTCTGCACCTCATCCTGGGCGATGGCGAACCCGAGATTGGAGTCGCGCTTGATGAGGTCGGAGCCGACGTTCGAGGTCATGATGAGGATGGTGTTGCGGAAGTCGACCTTGCGGCCCTTGGCGTCGGCGAGGCGGCCCTCGTCGAAGATCTGGAGCAGCAGGTTGAAGACGTCCGGGTGCGCCTTCTCGATCTCGTCCAGCAGGATGAGGCAGTAGGGGCGGCGGCGGACGGTGTCGGTGAGCTGGCCGCCGTCGTCGTAGCCGACGTAGCCGGGAGGGGCGCCGATCAGGCGAGCGACGGTGTGGCGCTCGCTGAACTCGCTCATGTCGAGCCTGATCATGTTGTCCTGCGAGTCGAACATGAACTCGGCGAGCTGCTGGGCGAGGTAGGTCTTGCCCACGCCCGTGGGCCCGAGGAAGAGGAAGACGCCAATGGGGCGGCGCGGGTCCTTCAGTCCGGCGCGGGCGCGGCGCACGGAGCGCGCGATGGACTCGATGGCCTCGTCCTGACCGATGACCTTGGTGCGGAGGGCGCTCTCCATCTTCAGGAGGCGGGCGCTCTCCTCGCTCGCGATCTGGGCGGCGGGGATGCCGGTCCACATGGCGACGACCTCGGCGATGTCCTCCTCGCTGACAATGGGGGTGGCGACACCGCCGCTCCCCTCGCTCCACTCACCCATCTCGTCGATCTTGATCTGGAGCTTCTGCTCGCGATCGGTGAGCTCGGAGGCGTATTCGAGCTGCTGGGCCTCGGTGGCCTGGTCGCGCTCGCGACGGAGACTCTCGAGCCCCTTGAGCGCCTCCTGCATGGAGGGCGGGGTGGCGGCGCGGCGGATGCGCACGCGGCTGGAAGCCTCGTCGATGAGGTCGATGGCCTTGTCGGGCAGGAAGCGCTCGGTCACGTAGCGGTCGGACATGCGGGCGGCGGCGGAGAGGGCGTCATCGCTGATCTTGAGGTTGTGGTGCTCCTCGTAGCGCCCGCGGATGCCGCGCAGGATCTCGACCGTCTCCTCGACCGTGGGCTCATCGACGACGATGGGCTGGAAGCGGCGCTCGAGGGCGGCGTCGCGCTCGATGTGCTTGCGGTACTCGTCGAGGGTGGTGGCGCCGATGCACTGGAGCTCGCCCCGGGCAAGGGCGGGCTTGAGGATGTTGGCGGCATCGACGGCACCCTCAGCGGCGCCGGCGCCGACGAGCATGTGAAGCTCGTCGACGAAGAGGATGCAGTTGCCCGCGGTCTTGATCTCCTCGATGACCTTCTTGAGGCGCTCCTCGAACTCGCCACGGTACTTGGTGCCGGCGACGAGCGAGCCGATGTCGAGGGTGAGGAGGCGCTTTTCGGCCAGGGTCTCGGGGACGTCGCCGGTGCTGATGCGCTGAGCGAGGAGCTCGGCGATGGCGGTCTTGCCGACGCCGGGCTCGCCGATGAGGACGGGGTTGTTCTTGGTGCGGCGGGAGAGGATC
Organism: Dehalococcoidia bacterium; assembly: GCA_022827945.1. GTDB lineage: Bacteria > Chloroflexota > Dehalococcoidia > Tepidiformales > Tepidiformaceae > UBA2991. Next base: position 3,532 of record JAJEIT010000021.1, read on the forward strand.
TGGACGACGCGCTCCAGCTCGGTGGAGCGGCCGATGACGGGATCGAGCTGGCCGGAGCCGGCGGCGGCGGTTAGCTCGATGCCAAGCTGATCGACGGTCGGCGTGCGGCTCGCCTGGCGGGTGCCACCCGCGGCCGTTCCCGCGGCCTGCGGGGAGGACTGGCTAAGGATGCGCGTCGTCTCGGCGCGGACGCGCTCGATGTTGACGCCGAGGCTCTCGAGGACGCCGGCGGCGATGCCCTCGCCCTCGCGCACGAGGCCGAGAAGCAGGTGCTCGGTGCCGATGTAGCTGTGGCCGAGGCGGCGGGCCTCGTCGACGGCAAGCTCGATGACCTTCTTGGCGCGGGGGGTGAGCCCGATCTCGCCGAGGACGGTGCGATCGCCGCGACCGATGATGAACTCAACCGCGGAGCGGACCTTGTTCAACTCGACGCCGAGGTTGGAGAGAACCTTGGCGGCGACGCCGTCCCCCTCGCGCACGAGGCCGAGGAGGATGTGCTCGGTGCCGATGTAGTTGTGGTTGAAGCGGTGAGCCTCTTCCTGGGCGAGGGTCAGCACACGCCGGGCGCGTTCCGTGAACTTGTCGAATCGGTCGGCCATCGCGTTCCCTCCTGCTAGTCCCCGGACCGGGTGGCGGAGCCACCCTCGCCGGATGCGGTTACTGGTTCCTCGGCGGCGGATTCGGCCTCCACCGAGTTCTCTGTTGCCGCTTCCCCGGCCGGCTCCTCGCCTGCGGCGGGGGCGGCATCCTCGGTCGTCGCGGCGGGGGCTTCTTCACTCGCTTCGGCCTCGGGCTCGTCACCGGCCTCGGCGACGGGCTCGCCTGCGGCTTCCGCGACGGGCTCATCGGTGGCCTCGGCGGTGGACTCATCACTGGCTTCGGCAGCGGGCTCGTCTGCGGCTTCGGCGGCGGGCTCATCGCCGGCTTCGGCCGTCGCTTCCTCGGCGGCAGGAGCGGCTTCCGCGTCGTCCGCGAGGTTCAGGGCGTTGCCGGAGTCGGCGTTTTCGAGCGCCTGGGCGAAGGCGTGGGCGAACGCCGAGACGGGCTCGGGGTCGTTCGCAACTGCCTGCTCGACGGTCTCCTGCGCGGTGCGCGGCTGCGAGCGGGTCTGGGAGGCATCGCGCTTGTCCAGCCCGAACTCCTCGCGTACGTCATCGGGCCAATCGATGACGGAGCCGTTGCGGTCGAAGCCGAAGCCCATCGCCTCGGCGTCGTTGCGCGCCTGGCGGAGGCTGAGGCCGAGCCGGTGGCGGTCCTTCTCGATGCGAACGAGCTTGACCGGCACGACATTGCCTTCCTCCAGTACCTCCCTCGGGTGCTGGATGCGGCGGTTCGTGATTTCGGAGATGTGGATGAGGCCCTCAATGGGACCATCGAGGCGCACGAACGCGCCGAAAGGCATGAGCTTGGTGACACGCCCGATCAGCACCTGGCCGATGACGAAGCGGTCCACGGCGCTGTCCCACTCCTCGGGGTGGGCGCGCTTGAGCGAGAGCGAAATCTTGCGGGCCTCGCGGTCGACGCGGAGGACGTAGGCCTTGACCTCGTCGCCGACCTTGAAAAGATCCTTCGCCTTCTTGCCGCGCTCCCAGGTGAGCTCGGTGAGGTGGGCGAGGCCGTCGGCGCCGCCGAGGTCGACGAAGACGCCGAAGTCGGTGATGGAAGAGATTCGGCCTTCGCGGATCTCGCCTTCCTGCAGCTCCTGGATGATCCGCTCCTTCTGCTCGCGGCGCCATTCGGTCATGGCGGCGCGCTCGGAGAGGATGGCGCGGTTCTTGCGGCGGTTCAGCTCGATGACCTTGAGGCGGACTTCCTTGCCAACGAGCGTGGCGAGAGCGTTCGCGGCGTCGGGGTTGTCCCGGCGGATGCTGTCGATCTGGGAAAGGGGGATGAAGGCGTTAACGCCCTCGACGTTGGCGAGGACGCCGCCGCGGTTATGGCCGACGATCTCGGCGGAGAAGATCTCGCCGGACTCGAGACGGCCGGCCAGGATCTCCCAGCCTTCCTCGCCGCGGGCGCGGTCCAGGGACACGATGCCGTGGCCCTCGGAGCTCATGGGCTGGAGGACCATGACGCGCACGGTGTCACCCGCCTTCAGGCGGCTCTGGCCCTCGACGCCCATGGAGAGCATCTCGCTCTGGGGGATGACGGCCTCGGTCTTGGTTCCGACATCGACGATGACGCCGTCGGGCGAGGCGCCCATGACGACGCCCTGAATGATCTCGCCGCGGCGGAGGCTGCTCGGTTGGGCGGCCTCGGTTTCGAGAAGGGCGGCCATGTCCATCTCGGCGCTGGGCTCGGCTGGAGCGGAGGGGGCCGGTTCCGGGGTTGCCGGGGCCGGTTCGGGGGCTGCTGCGGGAGGCTCGGGGATCGGTTCAGGGGTGGCTGGGGGATCGGCGACGCCAGCGAGGGCGGGAGAGTCGCCGGTGGTGGCCTCGGGGGCCTGTTCGTCGGTGGACACTGGTGGGCTCCGTTTGACCGCGTTGCCCGTCTGATGATGAGGCGAGAGGACGGCCGCTGATGTGGCCTCGATTGTAGCAGCGCCTCGATCTTGGTGCGAAATGAGGACGCTTACCACAGCGTGGCGGGGGGAACGGGGTCAGGGGATGGGAAAACCCGGCGGCGGCCTATTTTCCCACCCAGTTACCCGGGCAGTATCGTCGGCGCTGAGGCGTTTCACTTCCGTGTTCGGGATGGGAACGGGTGGGGCCACCTCGCTCTAGCCACCAGAGCAGTCAGTATCGAGGGGAAGCAGGGGAGGCGCAAGCACGCGCTGGATGCCCGCCGCTAGATGTCGATGGCGACACCGAGGGCGGCGCCGATGCCGTAGGTGATCCCGGCGGCGGCGAGGCCGAGGGCGAGCTGCCTCGCGCCCGAGTAGAGAGCGGAGCGGCCGGTCCAGAGGGTGACGGCCGCGCCGAGGAGGAAGAGGCCGGCGGCGCCGAGGCCGAGGCTGAGGCCGATTGCGAGGCCGCCATCGGCGAAGAACCAGGGGAAGGCAGGCAGCAACGCCGCCACGGCGAAGAGCAGGAAGGAGGTGACCGCCGCCACGGTGGGGCTGGCGACGTTCTCCTCGGACATGCCCAACTCCTCGCGCACGAGGGTGTCGAGGGCCGTCTCGCGGTTCTCGAAGACGCGGTCGGCGGTGATGCGGGCAGTCTCCTCGGAGAGGCCTTTCGCCTGATAGATGAGGACGAGCTCAGCGCGCTCCTCCTCGGGGTTTACCTCGAGCTCGTCGCGCTCAATCTCGACCTGCCGGTTGAAGGCCTCGCGGCCGCTGAGGACGCTGATCCACTCGCCGAGGGCCATGCTGATGGCGCCGGCGAGGAGTCCGGCGATGCCGGCGAGGGCGACGAACTCGCGGCCCGGATCGGCGCCGGCAACGCCCATGACGAGACTGAGGTTGGACACCAGGCCGTCGTTGGCCCCGAGGACGGCGGCGCGAAGGGCATTGCCGGAGGCGCCCCGATGGCGACCTTCGAGGCGGGCGACGTCGACGCCCTCGCCGGGCTGGCGGCCCAGCTCCTGGAAGAGGCGGGCGTGGGAGCGCTCGGCGCCCGGGAGACCCTCCTCAAGGGCCTCGGGCTGCTCGTCGTACATCGTGACGGCGTTGAGTTCCATGCGCTCGACGATGGGCGTGACGAATCCAGTCCCGAAGCGGCGCGCGAGCCAGCCGAGAATCCGGACCTGCATGCCGGGGCGGAAGCGGGGTACGTCCGCCCCCGCTTCCCGCAGCTTCTCCTCCCAGAGGTCGATGTGGCGCTTCTCGCTCTCGGCGAG